>JBAWXZ010000005.1:0-195757 GCA_037143795.1 Eubacteriales bacterium
GATCGATCTTATGTGTTCCCTATATCTTCTTGCTTTTTCTTTTTCATTCAACCGAAAACGACGGAACTATGGTCCGCTGTTATCACTTCAGGACGATACGATAAAAGGGGTGCAAAATATGGAATATATTGAGGGCAACAAATTAGCATGGGAAGAAGCCTTTGAAAACAGAAAGCCCAACTGGGGAGACGAGAATTACAAAATTCTAAAGAGCCGGACACTTCCGTTCTTGAATAGCGACACTATCGCTGAATTACAAAGCATCGGCCTGAAAGGCAAAACGATTGCTCAGTTCTGCTGTAATAACGGACGGGATTTGTTGTCTGTTATGCAGCTGGAACCTGCTCATGCCGTTGGTTTTGACATAGCGGAAAATATTATCGAACAGGCGAAAGAAACGGCAAAGAAGATAGAAGAGAATAACTGTGAATTTATTGCCTGCAATGTTATGGAGATAGATGACAGTTACTTTGAAAGTTTTGATTTAATCTTCTTTACCATTGGTGCTATTACGTGGTTTGAAGATCTGGAACTGCTGTTTGACAAAGGATCCAAGTGCCTGAAGCGCGGTGGAATTATGCTTATAAATGATTTTCATCCATTCATGAATATGCTTCCTGTGCCAGGGGAAGAAGCATTTGATGCAGACCATGTGAACCAACTCTCATATCCCTATTTTAGAAAAGAACCCTGGATAGAAAATAGCGGGATGCCTTATATTACTCCCGAATATGAATCGAAAACGTTTGTCAGCTTTGCGCATACTTTATCCGATATCATCAATGCAGCTATCCATTCCGGCATGACAATAGTTAAGTTGAATGAGTATAATTACGATGTTGGACTCACAGAGGTTTATGACGGTAAAAATTATCCGCTTTCCTTTATTCTGGTTGCACAAAAATTGTAAATTTACAGGAGCATTTCTTTTGTTTTAAAAAATCATGCTGTTTCCAGTGATTTAAGGAGTAGGACACATGGGCTATTTTCATGATATAAAAACAGACAGATTGTTAATCCGGACACTTGAGATGAAAGATAAGGACGCTTTTTTTCTTTATCGTTCCCTGCCGGAAATATATAAATACCAATCATGGAGACCAAGCCGCATCGAAGAAATCGAAGAATTTATTGATAAGAACGTCGCGGTTCGCCCCAATACGCCGGATACCTGGCTGCAGGCAGCTGTTTGCCTGCACGACGGGCAAATGATCGGCGACATTGGAATTCACTTTGTTGACGAGGATCAGATTGAGATAGGGTATACACTTTCTCCTGAACATCAGGGTAATGGCTATGCTTTGGAAGCAGTAAAAGCTGTAATAAATTTCGCCTTTTCCGAGTGGAAGAAACATAGAATCACAGCATCTGTGGATCCCGATAATATACAGTCAATCAAGCTTCTTGAAAAAATCGGATTTAGAAAAGAAGCCCATTTTATCAGGAGTTTCCGCATGGACCGGAAGTGGTATGACGACTGCATTTACGCTATGCTCGAAGATGAGCGGCAAAATGTATGACTGCTGCGATGAGCGGTACCTTTTCAAAAAGTATCGATATTATGAAAAGGAACGGCGGCATCTGGCTTATTCCGTAAAAAATCCAAATCGGACCAGCAATCATAAATCAGCAAATGAACGAAAGTGAGTATATAATTAACTCTAAAAGTAATGCGTTAAAAAGTCGCTCGTATGGTAAAACTGCCGCGTGAATAATCAAAGGAACTATTCGGATTTATTTTGGAGGATATCCATATGAGTAATGCTTTGGAGGTACAAAATCTCCATAAAACCTACAGCGATTTTACGCTGGACGGAGTGTCTTTTACATTGCCCGCAGGAAATATTATGGGTTTTGTCGGGCAAAACGGCGCGGGTAAAACGACAACTATCCGGTGCATCCTGAACATGGCGGTGAGGGATGGCGGTGAGATTAAAGTCTTCGGGTTGGACAATGTGCGCGATGAGCTCGCGGTCAAGCAGGAACTGGCCGCCGTGTTCGATGAAAGCTTCTTTGTCGAATCGTGGCGTGTGCGTGAAGTGGAAAAAATCATAAGAGGGTTTTACAGTAAATGGGACAGCAGGCTGTACGGCGATTATCTCGGAAAATTCGAGCTTTCACCTGACAAACGGGTGAAAGAATTATCGCGGGGCATGAAATTAAAGCTCATGCTGGCGATGGCTATGTCCCACGGCGCGAAGCTGCTGATTCTGGACGAGCCTACCAGCGGACTTGACCCGGTTGCCCGCGATGGTTTGCTGGATATTCTGCGGGAATATGTAGCGGACGGGGAAAAAAGTGTGTTCTTTTCCACACATATCACGTCCGATCTGGAGAGGATCGCCGACTACATCACATTGATCGACCACGGGAGGATATTCTATACCGGTACCAGGGATAGCCTGTTGGAGCATTTCCGTATTGTTAAAGGAAATAAAACGGATTTGACTGACCCGCTGAAAAGGAAGCTCATAGGCTTGTCGGTGACATCCGCTGGATTTGCCGGAATGCTGCCGGTCTCTGAGATGAAAGGGCTGCCAGGCCAAATAGCATCGGAACAACCGGCCATTGATGAAATTCTGGTCTATATCAGCAAAGGGGGGGCAGCTCATGAATAGAATTCTGAACGCTGCAAAACTCGATTTCTACGCTGCCCGATCATCCCTGATGCTGTCGGCTCTCATGTTCATCCTGGCAATCGCCATTGGTGCGGCGACCAAACAGCCGATGATCACGATGGTTCTTGTTATGGTATTCGCCACATATTCAGGCGGGACGGTCTTCTCCACGCATGAGAAGAATCACGGCGACAAACTATACGGTATTCTGCCGCTCAAAAAAACCGAGATGATCGCGGGCCGGTATTTGTACGCACTGGTCATCTCCATACCAAGTATCGTGATTGCGGGCGTACTTGGCCGGGCTATTGCAGGCATTCTCAATATAACGGTCGATTCCGCTACATTTTGGATCGCACTGGCGCTTGCGTTTGTCTATTACTGCTTCTCAGTGGGCGTTTCTTACCCGATTTATTTCAAGTTCACTTTCGCAAAGGCTTACATTTTTACGATGCTGCCCCTGTATCTGGTTGTGCTTGCAGTTATGCTCATTACCCGCAAGTCGAATTATTTGAATAATTTGAGCCAATTTATTAATTTTTTCAATAATAGAACGTATCTGGCGCCAATACTCGGCATTGTGGGCGGGCTTCTGCTGCTTGTTGTATCCATGTGGATTTCGAACCTGATTTATAAGAGAAAAGAAATCTAAGGAGTAGTCGTTCTAAATAGCTTTTCATGAAAAAAAGGAGATTCGATTGAAGTGAATAACAAAGAAGAATCTGATGAATTGCCGGTCGACGGATCCCGTGACGCAGGACCTTTTTACCATGGCACAAAAGCCGACTTGAAGCCGGGGGACTTGTTGGAACCCAATTTCAGCTCAAACTACGGCGCACGGAAGAAGGCTAATTTTATCTACCTGACTGCGACACTCGATGCGGCTAAGTGGGGAGCGGAACTTGCAGTGGGTGACGGACCCGGTCGGATTTATCAGGTGGAACCGACTGGAATGATCGAGAATGACCCCAATCTGACAGATAAAAAGTTCCCGGGGAACCCGACCCGATCCTATCGCACCCGGCAGCCGCTGCGGGTACTGGGCGAAGTCCTGGATTGGGAGGTGCACTCCCCGGAGGTGCTTCAGAATATGCGGGATCACATTGAAGAGATTACGCGTCTTGGCATCGAGGCGATTAATGAATGAAAGACTGATACATGATGATCTGAGGGTATGATGGTTTGCGGATCCGGAGTTTTAAGCTTTTGAGGTATCAAGCCTGGAAACAAAGTAATGGAGGACTGTTTATGAAAAATGTTGTAATAACCGGAAGTACACGCGGCATTGGGTTTGCCATGGCAAGGGAGTTTCTGCAGGCCGGATGTAATGTTACGCTGTCCGGCAGAGGCAGGACACTGGCGGATACAGTAATTACTTCACTGGCACCTTTTGCGGGCAAATACATCTATGTCCAATGCAATGTCCATGAAAAAGCAGGCCTGCTTAACCTCTGGAATGTTTCATTGGGTCAATGGGGCGGGATTGATATCTGGATCAATAACGCAGGTCAGAATGCGCCGCATATGTTTTCCTGGGAAACGGGCGAAGCTTACACAGAAAACATCATAAGGACAAATATTGCCGGCATGATATATGGTTCGCAGGTTGCGGCAGCCGGGATGATCCAACAAGGGCACGGCGCAATATACAGCATGGAGGGCCTTGGCTCCAACAATATGATACAGGTCAAAACAATATTGTACGGTACGACAAAGCACGCATTAACATACTTTATGAAAGGGCTTGCCAGGGAACTGGAAGGTACCGGTGTAATAGCGGGACGGTTATCGCCGGGAATGATGCTGACTGATTTCATCACAAAAACGCCGGACGGAGATCGTTCAGAAGTCATGTCGGACGAAAGGTTCAAAAAGCTGTTTAACATATTGGCAGACAAACCTGAAACGGTTGCCGGATTTTTTGTACCAAGAATGCTCAGCAACACCAAAAACAACGCTCAAATCGCCTGGCTGACAAACAGGAAGGCTGCATGGCGTTTTATTACAGCAGGTTTCCGCAAAGACAAACTGATTTAGGACATTGGCAGGGAGATTAAAAGTGAACAAAATTATTGATATTTTATTCCCCAAAACAGCGGACAACAACTATAAAGGCAGTAAATTTGCATTATGGGTGTTCACTATTTTAGCTATTGTCAGCCTTGTCAGAAGTCTCATTCATTTTCTGGCTCCGGATGGCGGAGCAGGTTCAATTGCGGGATTGGATTTGTCAAAGGGTGCAGAAAATATTATTTTTTCGTTCGGGTTATGGGGGCTTTCCCAGTTGATTTATGCTTTCATTCAACTACTGGTTGCATTCAGATACAGGGCGCTCATTCCGCTGTTCTATGTGATTTTGTTGTTGGAAACACTCGGCAGAATGTTAATTGGGAAAATCAAAATCCCGGTTCTACTGCATGGAACCCCTCCCGGAGGAATTGCGAATTATATTATGATACCATTAGTTATAATTATGTTTATTTTAAGCATAAAGACACAGAAAAAGAAAAGTATATGATTCGAATTTTCTTTTCTCATGGGGCTTTTGAATAACGGATGGTTTTTTCATACATAAAAAAGACCAGTTGCTTAAGTTGGAAAACATTATGGTATGAGGTTTTTTTGTGGAAAATGAAATTTAAAAACTGGAAGGTATCAAGAATAAAAATTCATTGGGAGGAAGAAGGATCCAAAATCGTCGTGGATGAAAGCGACGGTGAATTGGCGTATCCGATGATTATCAGAGAACAGCCGTATATTTTAATTACAGATATGTTAAACAGGCTTGCGCGTGAAGAAAGAGATCCAGTTAAGGAAAAGGTTCTCAGAGTCATGGGGCAGGCAGCTGCTACTCCCCATGTGAAATGGCATGCCTTGATTGCTTCCGAATATGCAATAACTTTGATAAATTTACTGTACCCCAAGGATTTTGATGAGGCCAGAAAAGAGAGGGAATGGCAGATTGATTTACTGCAAAGTATCTGGCTTTTATATTGAATGAGCATAACCCGACCTGTTATATGTTACGATAATTCACAATTGGAAATGGAGATTGTAATGCCGACGAAAGTAAAAATTAAAATCGATGACATTTCTGAACTTCGTGCTTCGCTCGATGCAATTTATGAGGGAAAAACGCAAACTCAGCTGGCGCAATGGGCACTAAATCTTGCTGAACACATTTTAGCAACTGCTGGATACGATTATGAAACTGACCAGGTTATTCAAGCGGGCTTCACTGCAAACAAAAAATGGCAGTATGGAGAAGCCCGGATGTTTGACGTTCGCCAAGCTGGATTTAAGGTACATCAATTGGCAAAAATGTGTAACAACCCTGTTATTCAAGCAGCTTTGCGTACCGCAGGTCAAGCGGTCGGCACTGGACATATGCGGGAACATGCGATGGTCGCATCTGACTATGCAGTCAAGACAATCAATCTGAAATACCCGAATGATATGAAAGCTGTACAAGCAGAACGCGAATGGCAGATTGCCACCCTGATGCGGACGACTGTTTCCAGTTAATACAAATAAGTCACTCCTATTTGACTAGGATACTTTGTGTTTATAAGCCATCATAGCAAAAACATATGCAGCAGCAAGAATACCAAAGCACCAGGCAAGGGCAATCCATATATCGCTGCCGACCGGCCGACCCGACAGCAGCGAGCGGATAGCTTCGACTATCGAGGTTACCGGCTGGTTTTCTGCAAAGACGCGGACAACAGGCGGCATTGACTCCGTCGGTACAAACGCCGAACTGATAAAAGGCAGGAAAATAAGCGGATAGGAAAAGGCGCCTGCACCGTCTACCGTTTTTGCAGACAGTCCGGCAAACACCGCGATCCAGGTCAGGGCCAGGGTAAACAGTGCAAGTATACCGGCTGCGGCGAGCCAGGAGAGTACACCTGCCGACGAGCGGAAGCCCATCAGCAGCGCCACCAGGATGATGATGACAACCGAAATCGCGTTGGAAACGAGCGAGGTCAGCACATGCCCCCACAGAACGGTGGAACGTGCAATCGGCATGGAGTGAAACCGCTCAAATATTCCCCGCTGCATATCCATAAACAGGCGGTAAGCCGTGTAGGATACACCGCTTGCAATCGCTATCAGCAGTATGCCGGGCAACAGGTAATTCACATAGTTATCCGTGCCGGTCCGGATTGCTCCGCCAAACACATAGACGAACAGCAGCATCATCGCGATCGGGGTGATGGTAACCGTAATGATGGTGTCCATGCTGCGAATAATATGGCGCATGGAACGTCCAAGCATCACACCCATATCGCTGAAAAAGTATTTCTTCATCGTTTCCATTACTTTTCCTCCTTTTTACCGATGATTGCGAGGTATATTTCCTCCAGTGTCGGCTGTTTTTCAACATATTCAACTTTTGCGGGCGGGAACAGTTTTTTTAGTTCCTCGAGAGTGCCGCTGGCGATAATCCTGCCCTCATTCAGGATTGCAATCCGGTCGGCAAGCTGCTCGGCCTCTTCCAGATACTGCGTAGTCAGGAATACCGTCGTGCCATTATCAGCAAGATCTTTGATGATTTTCCATACCTCAATGCGCGCTTCGGGGTCAAGCCCGGTGGTCGGCTCATCGAGGAAAATGACCTGCGGTGTTCCGATAAGGCTCATGGCGATGTCGAGCCTGCGGTGCATACCGCCCGAATAAGTTGATACCCTGTGGCCGGCGGCTTCAATCAGGCCGAAGCGTCCAAGCAGATCGTCCGCAATCCGGTGCGGATTAAGGAGGTGCCGCAGCCTGGCAATCATGATAAGGTTTTCGCGCCCGGTCAAAATTTCGTCCACTGCGGCAAACTGCCCGGTCAGGCTGATCGACTGCCGTACATTGACTGGCTTTAACGCAACGTCGAATCCGTTTACGGAGGCAGTTCCGCCATCTTGTTTTAAGAGCGTGGTGAGGATTTTGACAATCGTTGTCTTGCCAGCGCCATTGGAGCCAAGCAGGGTGAAAATACTGCCTCTTTTCACCTGGAAATCCACGCCTGTCAATACAGCCAGGTTTTTATAGGATTTTCTCAATCCTTTCACAGAGATGGCAATATCACTTTGCGACATATTCATGTCCTCCTTTATGGTATTAAAGATGAAATACCGGTCATGTCCGCTTTTCCGTTTTTCAAAAAAGCATAGGTCAGCTTATCTGCCTTGCAGTCAATAAACCGAATCCGTTTCAAACTCTTGTTCTTGAAAAATGTATTAATAAGCGTTGCATTCTTGAATGTCACCCGCGTAAATACGCAGTTTTCAAAAGAGCAGTCCTCCACAGTGCTATCAAAAACCATATCGGCAATATGCATAGCATTAAAAGAGGTGCGATTCCAAACCGCATCAGTCATGGAATTGTTCTGGAGGCCACCGGATTTAAATGTTGCTCCGGTAAAATCAGCCCCGGAGAAATCGCTGCCCGTGATATAACTCCCTGAAAATTCAGTTTCTTTGAGGGAGCAGTCCCTGAATAAATTGCTGATTAAGTATGAATTCTGAATGCGGCTGCTGCTGATGTCGGAGCCCGAAAAGTCACATCTGTCAACGTTATTGCTTTTTAGTAGAAGTCCCGATAAATCGGACCCGATAAACAGGCAGCGCTGCATGTTGGAGGAACTGAATTTTTCATGCAGGTTATGCAGTCCTGAAAAGTCAGCGTCCGCCCAGTTCCCGCGGGACATATCCCAGCTAAGCGTATTCCCTGCCTTGCCGGTACGCAGGTTCTGCTTTCCGGATGTCAATTGCATGTCAATCGACGGAGTCAATTCAGTCGATTGCATATCCGAAGACTCATTGGATGCCATTTCAGCGGTAACGGACCGGAAGCTTTCTGAAAAATAGTTCAGGTCCACACCAAGAACATCCGCGAGCCGGTTAAAAGTTATAATGTCCGGCATGGATTCTCCGCGCTCCCACTTTCCGACGGCTTGTGAACTGATTGACAGTTGCTGCGCAAGCTGTGCCTGAGATAAATTCCTGTCTTTGCGGGCATCAGAGATTTTGTTTCCTATCATTATTGCAGTTAACATAATGGATACCTTTCCTCAATTAATTTCATCGACACTGTTATCTTATCCATGCTCAAATAGGATTTCAACACAAAACATGAAACCAATAGTTGTTTTTACGCTACAATTAGTTGTATTTTGGAAGATGCTATTCGGTGATACACCAAAGCGGACGCTGGAACCCGTGCCATAATAATTCAGGCTCAGTGATCCGGGCGCCCCGCAAATGGGTATATTGACTTATTTCAGGGATAAGATAAATGCCGCAAAATATTGCGGATATGTTTCCATGTGGAGATTGAGGTGCTGCTGTCAGGACAGAAAAAAACACAGGCAAAGAAAGCCTATAAAATAAATGCGTTATAAAATCGGGATCTGTTGTTTGAAAATAAAGAGAGATTCAGATTGACAGGTATATCAGACGCACGAAAGGTGAATTTCCTTTAACACGGACCGTTTGATTAATCTTTACTCAAAGGACATACCAGACGCATGCATATGTGTTTAACAAATTCTTTCCCGTGAATATCTTTACAGTTTCCCTCTGCTTTGTACCATTCACATTGTTCGCAAATTTTTGTATTCATATATATTTCCTCATTTCGATGCTATTTAATCGGATGCAAAACGAAAGTGTTCTGCATATTATATTCGTCTAAAACCAGATCAAACGACCTTGTTTCTACTGCTACCGTACCATTTTTCACGTGTATCTGACAAGACCATAACATATGACAAAATGAACAAAAAACGTTTCGCGCTTTATCCTCGATATAGGGGTTTTGTGGAAGAAGACTGCTATTTTCATTGCACATATAGTGCCCATTGTAAGAATACAAATGTATATATAATTTTTTGATAATAGAAAAGTGCTTTTTCATAGGAAGGACAGTCGGCACTATGCGCCAGGGGGAATCCGGTTTGAAATTCTGTATTGGCGGCAAAAGCATGGCTGAACATTTGGAAACCATCAACCACCGTGAAGCTATCTTATTTGTCGAAGATCTGGTTTCCAGTCAGGAACCGCTTTCTGAATGGAATATCAGGAACATTCACGTATTAATACTTAAGGAAATTGATAATCTGAATGCCGGGAAATATCGAGTCGGAAAAACTTTGGTTATCAGTTGCGGAGTGAAAGACCAAATGATATTGCTGTAAATAAATACAGTTTATAAATACTGGCAGGAAAAGCGGTATAATTCCAGTAGAAGATATCCCGCGCATATGGATGCTTATATGGCAGAACTGCATGGAGGTTCGGAGGAAAACGATGAAAAAACTAATTAAGAATAATGTGTACTGGGTAGGAAAAATTGATTGGGAACTTGAGTCTTTTCATGGCGCCGATTATACTATCAACCACGGCTCAAGCCAGAATGCTTATCTGATTACCGAAGAGAAGACTGTGCTCATCGATACCGTCTGGAGACCGCACGCAACTGAATTTGTGAATAATCTGGCCAGTGAAGTTGATCTTACTGCTATTGATTTCATCGTAATGAACCATGGCGAGACGGACCACAGCGGATCCCTGCCGGCGCTCATGGAAAGAATTCCGAATACCCCGATTTACTGCACAGCGAGTGCCGTCAAATCCCTGACCGGACAGTATCATCATCCGGAGTGGAACTATAAGGTCGTCAAAACCGGCGACTCAGTTGATATCGGCAACGGAAAAACGCTTGTTTTTGTAGAAATGAAAATGCTGCATTGGCCGGACAGTATGGCGACTTACATGACAGGTGATAATATCCTGTTTTCCAATGATGCATTTGGCCAGCACTATGCCGTCGAGGAATTATTCAATGATAAATCGGATGCCTGCCTGCTGTGGGCGGAAGCTCTCAAATATTATTCGAATATCCTGAATCCATTCTCGCCGCTTGTAAAAAAGAAGATAGAAGAAATTCTGGCGCTGAATCTCCCGATTGACATAATCGCACCCAGCCACGGGGCAATATGGAGGGATAATCCCCTCAAAATTGTTGAGAAATATTATGAGTGGTCTAAGGATTATCAGGAAGATCAGATTACCATTGCCTATGACACGATGTGGGAAGGAACGATGCAGCTTGCCCATCAGATCGGTTCTGAAATCGCGCGCGTATCGCCCGATACGAAGGTGAAGATTTTTAACATCTCAAAGACCAACAAGAACGACATTATGACAGAGATTTTCAGATCGAAGGCCATTGCAGTAGGCAGCCCCACTGTCGGACAGAATATCCTGTCCTCTGTGGGAGGGTGGCTGGAATTTCTGAAAGAACTCAAATTCAAGAACAAGAAAGCAGCGGTCTTCGGGTGCTACGGGTGGAGCGGTGAGTCCACCAGGGTTCTTCGTGAAAGGCTGACTGACGCAGGCTTTTCCGTTGTCGAACCGGAAATCAAATGTAACTGGAATCCTGTTGAAGAAGATTTCAGTAAGGCTGCTGTAATAGCAAAAGCACTTTGCGAATAATCCTGTAAGATGCAAGGTTTCTATACGCTGTTTAGAGCCTGAGTTGATAATGGAGAAGCCCTATGGAATTGCCTGTATTGATGACAAAACTGCATAAGCCTCAGCTGCCCGGCAATGTGATTTCAAGGAAAATACTGCAAAAGGACAGCAGCTGGGCAAGTGTGATACTTGTGTGCGCACAGGCCGGGTCAGGAAAATCGACGGCTGTAAGTGCCTGGATTTCGGAGCAGGACAGAGCCTGCTGCTGTCAAACATCATGAACGAATTCGCTCCGCTGTACATGGCGGGTACAGGCAGCCAAAGCGGTTTGTTGAGTTCCGGCCAGCTTCGGAATATGGCAATGCTAAGCTATACCGCCTACGGGCATGGCTATATGATTGGACAGGTGTTTTTCGCACTTTGGGTGCTCCCGCTGGGTATATTGATCTACCGTTCTAAGTTTATTCCCCGAGTATTCGGTATTCTGTTTATGATTGAGGTGTTTGGCGGACTGTTGTCTGTTGCGGTTCATTTTCTCATTCCGAATGGTTCGATTGAAACCATATTGCTGTTTCCGGGAACCCTCGCCGAGTTCGGATTCATGTTCTGGCTGCTGATTTGGGGTATCAATGTATCCAAGCTGCCCGTGCTGACAGGTTATGGGAAAATGGAGACAGAATAATAGAATCACAGGAATATGCCGTCTGCTATCACTGGCAGGCGGCTTTTTTCATGCTATACAATTTTGTGCGCAAAAAGTTGCGACAAGGATTCGAGCTCGTCCTATAATGACATTGTCACCGGTGATCAGGAGGATACGTTATGGACTTACTGGACAAAATGAACGATGCGCTGGACTACATAGAAATGAATCTCCTGGGAGAGATTGACCTTGAAGAGGCGGCCCGGAGAGCCTGCTGCTCCAATTTCAATTTTCAGAGGATGTTCTCGTTCATCGCCGACGTATCGCTTGCGGATTACATCCGGAGGCGGCGGCTTTCGATGGCAGCGATGGAGCTTTTGGACACGGACGTGAGGGTCATTGATGCAGCCATGAAATACGGGTATGAATCTCCCGTGTCTTTTGCCAGGGCGTTCGCAGCGGTTCATGATGTTAATCCGAGTGAGGTCAGAAAAAAAGGCGTGAAGATCAAGGCATATCCCCGCATATCATTCGAGATCAGTATAAAAGGAGTGAAAGCTATGAATTATCGTATAGAAGATAAGGGTCAGTTTCGTCTGGTAGGATACAAGGAAAGAATCGGTATGGATAACGGGGAGAACTTCCGCAGGGTTCCCGAGTTCTGGACCGAGGTCATGCAGTCAGGGAAATGCGACAGGATGATGACATACAACGACGACGAAAAGCTCCGCTGTCTGGGCGTGTGTGCGAATGAGGGCAAAAACGATTTTGATTACTTTATCGCAACCGGATCCGGCAAAGAGATTCCGGCCGACATGGCGGAGCTTATCGTCCCTGCCGCTGCCTACGTCATCTTTACATGCGTCGGCAGGCTGCCCGAAAGTCAGCAGGATGTCTGGAAACGCATCTTCACCGAGTGGTTCCCGACATCGAACTACGACATCGCCGACGGACCGCAGATAGAGTGGTATTCCGACGGAGACAATTCCTCCGATGACTACTTAAGTGAGATCTGGATTCCCGTCCGCAAAAAACAATAAAGCAAAATTCTTCTCTTTTATTCTACTTTGTATTTCTTAGTGTTCCAGGGCGGATGAGCGGCGTTCTTGATTTAGTGCAGGAATTTCAGCTCATCCGCCTTGTGCTTTGGCGAAAGTACTGTTCAGGAAAACCTGTCAAAATGCGGACTTCCACACTCGCAGCAAAACATCAAGAATAATTGACAACGGATGAGCGCGCTCATATAATAGCATTACAATGTGCTATGCATCCGGTTAGTATCAGGCCCGTTCCCCTGTAATAATGCAGAGGTAGTTACATGAAAACATATATATGTAACTTGCATTCAAAAACAAACAGCCGGTATATTGGAAATAAGGCGCAAAACCTGCGCTTTTTAATCAAACATCATTATGCGGTCCCTGCAGGGTTCGTCTGTACCTGGGATGCCCGTGCCGATTATCTCTCGGGTAAACAGGATACACTTACTTTGGTCAGGTCGCAGCTTTCCTCAATGATTCGAAATGACCGGGACTATGCTGTCCGATCCTCGTCAAGTGCTGAGGATCAAAGTCAGTATTCGTATGCAGGTCTTTTTAAAAGCGTCCTTCACGTTCATGGGATTGAAGCCGTCATGGAGGCTTTGATGGAAGTCTGGCAATCAGCAAATAGTCCGGAAGTCCAAAGTTATTGCAGGGACAAGGGTCTTGAAGTCAACCAGATCCAAATGGCAGTCATTATTCAGGAAATGGTTCCAGCTCTTTACTCAGGAGTTGCTTTCAGCAAAAATCCGGTAACAGGGCTTTCAGAAATTATTATCGAAGCAGGGGTCGGAGCGGGCAGTCAACTGAACAATGAGGAAAACGCACCGCACCGATGGATCAGCAAGTGGGGAAATTGGCTCGAAAAACCAGATTCAACGGATATTCCTGAAGAGATGATTATCCAGGTTGTCGAAAAGACCTCAGATATTGCAAAACAATACGGTGAAGCGGTAGATCTGGAATGGGCCTATGACGGAAGTCAGCTTCATTTTCTCCAGGTCCGCAGGATCACATGCCTGGATATCCCGGTTTATTCCAACCGGATTTCCAAAGAAATGCTGCCGGGTATTATCAAGCCCCTGGTATGGTCGGTAAATACCCGGTTGATAAATGAAATATGGGTGAGCATCCTTTCCAGGCTGACGGGAGAAGATACCATCACTCCGGAAAGCCTGACAGGTCATTTCTATTACCGTGCTTACTTCAATATGGTGCCTTTCGGGAAGGTTTTTGAACGGCTTGGCATGCCTTATGAAGCAATTGAACTGCTCCTTGGACTGGAAGCAGAAGGACCCCGGAAGCCGCATTTTCGTCCTGGGCTTCGGACCATATTTCTTATGCCCCGAATGCTGGCCTTTGGCGCGGGGCTCCTGTTTATCGAAGCGCGGCTGGCATGGCTGCTGAAAAGAAAGAAACGGATTTACCTGGAGATTGCTGCTGAAATGTCCGGCAAATTGTCGCCGAAAGAACTGCTTGATATGTCTGAAAAGCTTTTTCAGGAGACAAAATCTGTCGTTCATTTCAACATTATGATTCCCATGTTTGCCATGATGTACAACAAAATGCTGGAAAATATGCTCGAAAAGATCCATATTGATTCCCGGATGCTGGATACTTCAGGGATACGGTCGGCAACCGGCAAGTATAATCCTATCCATTCCCTTCAAATTCTGCACCAAAAATATTTTGCAGACAGTCCTGTTCTTTCTGAACAGGATCAGCAGAGTTTCAACAAGGATGTTCAGTCGTTTCTTTCTGAGTTTGGTCATTTTAGTGACAGCGGAAATGACTTTTCGGCTAAACCCTGGAGGGAGACCCCCGAACTAATAGCGAAAATGGCGGCAAACCCTATATTGTCCAGGAGTGAAACAGTACAGACACTGCAATTCAAGGATTTTCAAATTCCGTTTTTCCGGCGGGGGCTGACGGGATTGATCTATCACCGGGCCTGCCGTTTTGCGGTACACCGTGAAGCAATCAGCTCGCTTTATACATACGGTTACGGACAATTCAGAAGCTGTTTCATCGGACTCGCCGATCATTTGGTTGAACTGGGACTCCTTGAGGAGCGGGAAGATATTTTCTATCTGTATATGAATGAAGTTCTTGACCTGATACGGGAAAAGCCGCAAAAAGCTCACAGAGACCTTATAGAGCAAAGAAAGGCTGAAATATCCGGATATACGGACATACTTCTGCCGGATACGATTTACGGTACCGATCAGCCTCCCATTAAAAAGCTGAAGCAGGATGTTCTGCGTGGAATACCAACATCACTCGGATCGTATACCGGGCCGGTAAAGGTTCTGCATGGCATTGCGGAATTTGATCTGCTGTCCGACGGAGATGTTCTGGTCATTCCATATTCGGATGTCGGCTGGACGCCTCTATTCGGCAAAGCAGGTGCCGTTATTTCCGAATCCGGAGGGGTTCTTTCCCATAGTTCGATCGTAGCAAGGGAGTACCACATTCCTGCGGTCGTATCCGTGGCTGATGCCTGCCGGATACCCGACCGGACGATTGTACATGTTAATGGTTTCAGCGGTGAAATAGCGCTGCAAAAAGATCAGTCAAATGCGGATCTGGAAAGGAGTTTATGATGAATTGGCAAATGTTAATTCTGGCGCTGCTTGCCGGATATTTCGCAGGATCCATATCTTTTACCCGCCTGGTAGTTCGAATCATGAAGCCTGAAGAAAAATTGGATGAAATGGAAGTCCCGGTCGAAGGAACCGATCTGAAGTATAAAATAACCACGTTCGGCGCAACTGCGGCCTCTATGAGACTCGGACCGAAAGCCGGATGTGCAGTAGGATTTGCCGATATGGCCAAAGTGGCCGTGCCGGTACTTATTTTCCGTATTCTTTTTCCGGGTGAGTCCTATATGCTGGCAGCGGCGATTGGAGGAATGGCAGGACACAACTGGCCAATCTTCTACAAATTCAAAGGCGGACGTGGTATTTCTGCATATTACGGAGGTCTTTTCGTCATCGACTGGCTAGGTGCCCTGGTGACAATGACCGCAGGCATGGTTCTTGGATTTGTTATTGTTAAGGACTATTTTGTTGCCTATATGGCGGGAATGTGGCTTCTGCTGCCCTGGATTTGGGTGACAACGCAGCGTGTGGATTATTTAGTTTACGGGATAATTGTTAACATTTTTTATATAGTGGCCATGCTTCCGGACATCAGACAGTACATGAAAATCCGGCGCGTAGTAAAAGTAGATTCGAAAATGGTACTGGAGACGAACCCGATGGGCAGGGGAATGCTTAAGATTTCCGAGTGGTTCAAAAATACTTTTTCACATCGCGTTTGACAGGAGGAAGCAAAGTGAATGTTGTGGAAGTGAATGAACTTTACAAATATTACGGCAAAGCCAGAGGAATTCTTGATGTAAGCTTTGTTATTCCGCAGGGAATGATTTTTGGGTTTATCGGCCCGAATGGTGCAGGAAAGTCAACAACCATCCGTGTACTGCTGTCCCTTATTCATCCAAATGCCGGACAGGCAAAGGTCTTTGGAATGGACTGCATAAGCGAGGGAAATAAGATCCGGCAAAATATTGGATATATCCCTGCAGATGTAAATTTTTATGATGAGATGAAAGTCATGGAATTTTTGAAGTACTCATCCAAATTTTTCCGGAAGGACTGCCGGGCTGCAATTATAAGGCTGTGCGAGCAGCTCGATGTTGAGACAGATAAGAAAATCAGGGCGCTGTCATCCGGAAATAAGAAAAAAGTAGCTATTGTCCAAGCCTTGCTGCATGAACCTGAGCTCCTTATTCTCGATGAACCGACCGCCGGCCTTGACCCGCTGATGCAAAACAGATTGTATGACTTGCTCAGGGAAGAAAACCGAAAGGGAACCACCATCTTTTTTTCATCCCATGTCTTAAGCGAAGTGCAGAAAATGTGTGACAGTGTGGCGATCATCAAGGAAGGCCGCATCCTCAAAGTCGAATCAGTGGAATCGCTTCGCGGAAATCAATACAAGACTATCCGGATCGAGTTCAGGAATGAAGCAGATGCAATTGGTTTTCAGATGCCTGGGACAGCAGGTATTTCCCGCAGGGATAAACAGGTCGAGTTTATCATTGACGGGAATATAAGTCAGGTCAACAGAACAATTGCGAAGTACGATATAGAGAACCTGTGGATGGATGATCCAAGTCTGGAGGATATTTTTCTTCATTTCTATGAAAAGGAGACCGTGTAGTATGATTATTTACATCCGGGAACTTGTTCGAAATCGGACTGCTCTTCTGATATGGACTTTGACTATGGTTGTTTTCAGTATATTTCTGATGACGTTCTATCCGACAATAACAGACCAGGCGGCCACGCTGGACAACCTGATGAAGCAGTATCCCGCAGAATTGGTACAGGCTTTCAACTTTGACCGGCTGCGTATGGCAGATCCGATGGGATTTTACGGCACTGAGATGTATATTTTTATTACTTTGTTCGGCAGTATATACGCCATGCTGATTTTCATCAGTGTATTATCGAGGGAAGAAAGCGAGCGTACGTCAGAATTCCTTCTGACCCGTCCGGTCACACGAAGCCGCGTCATAACAGCTAAAGCCCTGGCGGCGTTCACGAATATTACCCTGTTCAATGCTGTTTTCGGTGCCAGCAATTTTATTCTTTTTGAAATGTATGCAAAAGGCAAATATGATCATAAAATCCTGTTCCTGCTGATTCTCGGTCCGTACCTTATGCACGTTTTCTATGGATCCGTAGGTCTCCTGCTGTCTGTTTTTGTGATCCAGGCCAGAGCTGTATATCCGATATCCATTGGTGTCGTTCTGGGCACCTATTTTCTCAGTGTTGTCTCTACCCTTAGTGATTCGGCTAAAAATCTGCGGTATCTGACACCATTCAAGTACTTTGATGCTGCTGATATTGTTACGGACCGGAAAATTTCGCCGCTGTCACTGATTGTACTCGCTGCCGTACTGACTTCAACTGTTCTGATCACTTACGTATTCTATAATCGAAAAGATATTGCTGCGTGAAGAATCCGGATAATTAGCGTTCAAATATTCGATGATATTTTCCCGGAGGGGGTTATGAATAAGAACAGCATTCCTCAAAACGGGCTTGTCTGCCATAATCTGAAGAAATGGTATGACTGGTTGGCAGACCATCATGATTCGGAAGCGGGGATGGTGCCGATACTCGAAGCGCAGGCAAGCGAAAACCAGAGAGAATCATATCGAGGCTGTATTTATGAATCCATATAAAATACTTGGGTTACTGATATACTTTTCTTATTATATAAGTTTCTATATTAAATTATTTCTGCAAAAAAGACACGGCATTACTACCATTCAAATTGGCCGCGGCAGTAAACCGAAAAGGACACACATAATAGAAGTCGTCTTTGCAGCTGTCTTTTTGCTGGCAGCAGCGATCCAAATCGCAGGCATTTTGCTTGTCGATATATTACCCGTGTTCATACTAAATAATTGGATAAGATACTTCGGAATTATGATATCTGCCTCAGGAATCATAGTATTGGATATATCCATGGCAGCATTGGGAGACAGTTGGAGAGGCGGACTGGATTATAATCAACGTACGGAACTGATTACGACAGGAATTTATAAGTTTAGCAGAAATCCTGCATTTGTCGGATTTGACCTGTTCTTTATTGGAATGTCATTGCTGTTCTCCAATATTATCAATCTTACTGTTTCCGGTATTTTGATACTCGTGATTCACCAGCAAATTGCAGATGAGGAAAAGTTCCTCACTGCCGTATTCGGGGATAAATATTTAGATTACCAGAGGAAGACGGGAAAGTATTTCGGAAGAAAATAGTTAAGAAGGGGTATCAGGAATACAGTTCACAAACCCGATATCGTTTGATTCCGGGTTAATAATATTATTTCCTATATGCTAAAAAGTTAACATTAACTTTAAGGTGCTTTTATTGAATTGCCTGATCTTTATGCAGATGCATTTTAACCATGACCAATCTTGCTATAGGCTGGGCAATGAATAACTCTACTGCAAAGGAGACGGCGAAATTTCGCGGCCATTTATAAAAAAACATGTGAATTGGTTCCATGCTTATATGTCTGCTTCCTATCCATGTACCAATTACAGTCAGAAATATTGACATTAAAAATACAGTGCACAAAATATTCACAACAATATGTGAACCGAAACTATCGTCTTCCGCAACGATTCTGGCTGTCAGCCACTGCGCAGGTTTATATGTAAGTAAGACTAAAGCGATTACGCAAATCCAGATATATGGAATTACTTTGATTGCATCCGCCCATACATACATATGAAATCCAACTTCATAACAAGTGATCAGTGGTGCGATAATATTCACGGATATAATAGAAATAACTGCCATGAATAACACAAACTCCCTTTTGTTTCCAGGTAATTTCTTGTAAAAATCCATACTTCATATCCTCTTTCTCAGTGTTTTACTTGTTTTTACGCAAAAAATAAAGCGCGAAACCAAATCCTTGGTTTCACGCTGAACAATTATACGCGTAAACTTTTTTATATTATTATCATTATAAAGGAATTATCGGATTTTTTCCAGAGCAAATATTTGAGAATTTGAATGTCAGATGATTTGTTTTCACCCCAAACAATAGATGCCTGGTATAAGCTCAATAAAATTCACGAAGCTGAACATTTTTATAAGTTAATGAAATCAATAGAATAAACATATCCGCCGGCACATATATATTGAGCTGTTCTATATACGAATTACATTCACCCGATCATTTCTTCCAACTTTTCAGATATACTTTTTGCACGTATAAAGTCAGAATTTTTTAAAGCGAGTGCTATTTTCACTTCAACTGCTTTTTTCTTCTGTTCATGTTCTGAATCGTCCTGATCAAAATGGCTGGAATAAATCATCTTTTTGAAATTACGGATGCTCATTCTCCGGACCGTTTTATCTTCGATGAGTAACACATAATCCATGCAGTTCACGATCGAATAGAAATCATGTGAAATCATGAGAATCGCGCCGTTATAGGTTTTTACGGCTTTCTCCAGAGCGATTTGCGAATAGGTGTCCAAGTGGCTTGTCGGCTCGTCCAACAGCAGCAGATTTGCTGTGCCGGAAGAAATTTTCGCCAGCTGAAGGATATTTCTTTCTCCGCCGGATAAGGTTCCTATCGTTTGATCCATTGCTTCCCGGCCAAAGCCATAGTCTGCAATATAGGATTGAATCTCTCCTATTGTTGTAAATCCGGCATCGAAGAACTCTTCCTGTATTGTATTGGACTCAGTCAGCATTTCACCGTGAAGCTGGGACAAATAAGCCGTTTCAACGTTCTCGTCTATCTCAATCGAAGGATCGCTGTTTTGAAAGATCGCCCGGAGTAAAGTCGTCTTGCCGGTACCGTTTGGACCGATCAGGGCGACTTTGTCTGTGGATTTGATGGTGAAGCTAACTTTTTCCAGAAGTATCTCATCAAAGGCCGCACTGTAATCCGTGACCTTTAATGCGATGGTTTCTTCGATATTCTGCCCGGCAACCAGATTGATATCCGGTTGTTTCATATCTACATAGGGTGCCGGAATTCTGGACGCCTCTAATCTGTCCAGGATTTTCACCCTGGCTTTAAGTGCTTTCCCCCTGGAAGCTTCAGCATTGTTCGTTGCAGCCGATCTTAATTTGTCGCTGAGTACTATGTTTCTCTCGATTTCTTCGGTATATGCGACAGACAGTTCCTGCTGCTCGATTTTGCGTTGAAGAAGTGAGAAATTGTAATCTGAATATTTTCCTTCGAATTCCTGGATATCCATGTTTTCCAGGTGGACAATCTTATTAAAACAGTGATTCAGCAGGTATCGGTTGTGTGTAATAACCAGCATGATTCCTTTGTGTGTGTTAATAAGATCTTTAAGGGCAGTAAGATTTTCAAAATCCAAAAACACATCAGGTTCGTCCATTATTATTACATCCGGATTCGTCAGCATTTCCTTAATCACTTGAATAAGTTTGAATTCCCCGCCGCTGAGTGCAGATACCTTCAAGTCTTTATGCTTCAACAGGTTTGCCATATTGAGTTTCTTATTTATACTGCTTTCGAATGCATCCCCGTTAATTGCATCAAATGCGTCTGCAGCCTGCTGGTATTTTTCCAGTAAAAAATCAGTATCTGAAGACGTTTCCATCAAAGTACAAATAGTTGACAGTTCACTTTGCAGCTTGATGAATTCTTCCGCTATATACTCGAATACCGTCATTTCCATATCGTTGTACTGCTGAGAGAATTGACTGACATACCCGATTCTGCAATCGGGGCTAATCGCTAATGTCCCATCGAACATGTATTTGTCCGGATCCATAAGGATTTCTGCCAGGGTGCTTTTACCGCTGCCGCTGGCTCCTATAAACGCACAATGCTGACCGTCTTCCAGCGTAAATGAGATTTTGTCATATAGATCTTTTTGCGGAAATGAGTAGGATAGGCCGTCAACTTTTATCATATTACCTCTTGTGTCAGTTGCTTTTTGCATATATATGGTGCTGCTTTGCTCCGATGATTAATAGTACTTTGGGAGGCATAAGCAGCGGTAAATTACAAAATGCTGTGGTTTTTGCGGGAAAAGGGCGAAAACTAAAGAACTGCAGCTTTATATCAACGCAGTATAATGCGTACAATAAAATGATTATACTTTTAATACCTGTTTGATTTAATCATACCATAGAAACTTAGACAATCGATAGTGGAATGCAGTATTCATTGAGGGTGGGTAAAGTAGCGCTGCGCAGCGAATACAAGAACCGGGTATTTTCAAGGATAAAAATACAAATATTTTGTTGATTCAATAATGCCATATAATTTAATATAAATCAATGAGAATTTAACATGTAATCAGTGTGATATTCAGTCTGTTTTTTTCGTGCATTGCGGATAGTGAAAGCATATAATTATTTTGACAAGTAGCCTCATATTTATATTGCGGAAAGGTTAAATGGCTTAACATGAAGATATCCCAAAAGATTCTTATTTTTACCATTGCCATGTTAATATTTTTAATGGTTGCCGGAAATATAATTATTGGAGTTTTTTTTGATAACTATCTTCGTCTTGAGGAAGGAAAACAAATGCGCGCCACGGTGGATACTGTGGAGGGATATTTTCAGGTGAAAGAGATGAATTACCAGGGCGTCCTGAACGACTGGGCCCACTGGGATGATCCATTTAATTATTTGAATGGCACAGACCCTGAATTTATTAACATGAATTTATCAAACGACACATTTCGCAATCTGGATACCAACATATTTATAATAATTGATAAAAATGGTTCCGTAACAGACTATAAATACTATGATCTGCAGAATGATGCGTACGCGGTATTTCCGGAAGGAGTTTTAACCGGCATTCAGGCATTCATGAAGACAGACGGATTCAATAATGAGTCAACCTATGTACTCAAAATAGACGGACAGTTTTATATGATTGCTTTTTCTGAAATAACGGATCAGATGAAGCTTAATCCGGCAAATGGAATTATGATCTTTGGCAGACTGATGGATGCCGTTACTTTGACCGATATTGAGAAACAAACCGGATCCGGGATTCTGATTACAACTGAGAATGAACTGGACAGCGATGTTGTCAAAGGACTATCTCAAAAAGAAACCTCGGATGGAATTATATATTTTACAAAGGCTGATGAAACAGGTAAAAAGATAGTCAATTATTTGGTTATTCAGAAAACAGCCGACCCGGAATCAACCGTTGTCTTAACCGTCTCAAAAGCAAGGGACTTCTATCTTGCAGGGGTTATACAGTTTCGGAATTTACAGATGATCTATTCCCTGTTCATTCTGCTGATTTCTATATTCTTATTTCTATTGCTTAGAATGTTTATTTCGAATCCGGCGAAGAAGATGACGAAGACGGTTCTCTCCATTGATCTGACGAAAGAAAGATTGGATAAAATCGAAATTAAAGGTAAGGATGAACTTTCGATTCTTGGCAGTTCGATCAATAATATGCTGAGCAAAATTGAAGTCACGCAAAACGAATATAAAAACAGTCAGGAACGTTTGATCGCAGCCCAGCAAATGGCACATGTCGGAAGCTGGGAACTGGATCCGGATACAAAAAAAATGTGGGCATCCGAGGAATCATATGACATATATGGAATAGAGCATATTTCAGATTACCTGCCGCTTGAGTCCGTACAAGAGAGCGTCTTCCCGGAATACCGTGCGCTGATGGATGCCGCAATGTCCGGTTTGATTTCAAAAAACGAAAAATATGATGTGGAATACAAAATAAGAAAAGCAAATTCAGGAGAAGAATGCTTTGTTCATTCTAAAGCAGTGCTGATCCCGGGAGAAAACGGCAGCACACCTAAAATTGTAGGGACCATTCAGGATATTACCGAACGGAAAATCAAAGAGGAAGAAATAAAATTCCTTAGTTATCACGACCAGCTTACCGGGCTCTATAACCGCAGGTTTTATGAAGAAGAGATCATGCGGCTGGATACAAAAAGGAATCTGCCTATGACAATTATTATGGGTGATGTAAACGGGCTGAAGCTGATCAATGATTCCCTGGGTCATGCCATGGGCGATGAACTGCTTAAGAAAACAGCGGACGCGATCACGCAGGGGTGCCGGGCGGACGATATTATTGCCAGGCTGGGAGGAGATGAATTTGTTGTTCTGCTGCCCCGGACGACTACTATTGTTGCTGAACAGATTATCAAGAGGATTCAGGACCTGCTGTCCAGAGAAAAAGTAGGCAATATTGATATTTCGGTATCCTTTGGATATGAAGCCAAAAACAATGAGGAAGACAAAATTCAGGAAGTATTCAAAGAGGCAGAGGACCATATGTATAAACACAAGCGGGTTGAAGGTTCTAGTATGCGGACCAGGACTGTACAGATCATATTGAATACCCTTTATGAAAAAAGCAAAATAGAACAGCTGCATTCCATTAAGGTAAGTGAGATCTGTGAAGCGATTGCAATCAAGCTGAATCTTGATAAGGCTGAAGTTTACCAGATCAAAATAGCAGGGCTGATGCATGACATCGGAAAAATCGAAATCGATGAGACGATTTTGAGCAAGCCCGAAAAACTGAATGCTGAGGAATGGAACGTTATCAGGAAGCATTCCGAAATGGGCTATCAGATATTAAGCTCGGTAAATGAATTTGCTAAAATTGCTGATTATGTACTTGAGCATCATGAACGATGGGATGGTAAAGGCTATCCAAATGGCCTGAAAGGTGAAGCGATATCAACACCGGCAAGAATCATCGCCATTGCAGACGCTTTTGATGCAATGACAAGGAAAAGAACCTACAGTCCCGCTTTAAGCGAAGAAGCGGCGGTAACGGAAATCGAAAAATGCGCAGGCACCCAGTTTGATCCGGAGATAGTCAGGATATTCGTTGAGAAGGTTTTAGGAAAAGCGGCTGACTAAAGGCTGCGGAGCCAGAGAGATTACGGATTTCAAACCGGTACTCACCAGATGCTACAGCCGGCACGTAAAAGATTATGCCAGGCTAACTGCTGCACCGGATCAGTTTGAATCACTTGCTAGAGACGTAAGCCTGATGCAGCGAACGCTAAACCTTTTATCAATGCAGCTAACGCTAAACCATTTATCAATGAAGCGATAAACTTAATAACCCCATCCATGGTATCATATTCGTATATATACGATTTTGAGAGGGCATGGCGAAAAAATGGAAAGATCCCTGTTTTTACCGGTTTCCAGGCAGGATATGCTGGACCGGGATTGGTATTGGTACGATTACCTGGTAGTGACCGGGGACGCATATGTTGATCATCCGAGCTTCGGGTCCGCAGTGATCGGCCGCGTGCTGGAGAAGGCCGGCTTCCGTGTGGCCGTCCTCGCACAGCCGGACTGGAAGAATGCCGATGCATTCCTTGCCATGGGGCGTCCGCGCCTGGGGGTTATGATCAGCTCGGGTAATCTGGATTCCATGGTTGCCCATTATACGGCGGCAAAAAAGCATAGAAATGAAGATTTTTATTCGCCCGGAAAGAAGGCCGGACTGCGGCCCGACCGGGCTGTTATCGTGTATTCGAACCTGTCCAGAGCGGCTTTCGGGAAAGACATTTCGATTATTATCGGCGGGCTCGAAGCTTCCCTGCGCCGTTTTGCCCATTATGATTACTGGGATAATAAAGTGCGCCGGAGCATCCTTTTCGACTCGGCGGCGGACATTCTTGTATTCGGAATGGGTGAGAGGGCGGTTCGCGAGATTGCCGCACGGCAGAAGGCGGGCGTTCCGGTATCCGGTATGACGGACATTCCGGGCACTGCTTTTTTGGCTGATTCGCCGGAGGCATTCCTCGAAAAGGGACTGATGTGTCCTTCCTTTGAGGCCGTTTCCACCCGGAAAAAAGAATATGCCGAAGCTACGCTCCTGCAGTATTCGGAGAATGACGCTGTCAGGGGCCGGACCATTCTGCAGCCTCACGGCAACAGATATCTTGTAGTGCTGCCGTCGGCGATGCCTTTATCCCGGCCGGAGCTTGATGCAGTGGCGGAGCTGCCTTATACGCGTGAGTATCATCCGATGTATGAGGAAATGGGCGGCGTGCCATCGCTTGACGAAGTCCGTTTTTCGATTATTCATAACCGCGGGTGCTTCGGAGCATGCAATTTCTGCAGTCTGGCATGGCATCAGGGACGGATGGTGACATCAAGGAGCCAGGAGTCAGTACTGCGGGAAGCCCGGGAGCTGACGCAGCATAAGGATTTTAAAGGTTATATTAACGATGTCGGCGGGCCGACGGCGAATTTCCGGCACTTTTCCTGCAAGGACCAGGAGAAGAACGGTATGTGCAGGGACCGAAAATGCCTGACACCGGTTCCCTGCAGCCGGCTGGATGCGGATCATTCCGATTACCTGCAGCTTCTGCGTCGTCTTCGTAAGGTTCCCGGCGTGAAAAAAGTATTTATCCGTTCAGGAATCCGTTATGATTACCTGCTGGCTGATAAGAATAAGGAATTTCTTGAGGAACTGGTGACCTATCATGTTTCCGGTCAGCTGAAAATTGCTCCGGAGCATTGCGTGGACAGTGTCCTGGATTATATGGGCAAGCCGCACATAGATGTGTACCAACGATTTATAGAACAGTATGCCTGTATGAATGAGAAGCACGACATGAACCAGTTTGTTGTACCGTATCTGATGTCCTCACATCCGGGATGTACACTGGCCGATGCGATAGCACTTGCCGAATTCCTTCATGGACTGGGGCGGCAGCCTGAGCAGGTTCAGGATTTCTATCCGACCCCAGGCACCATCTCCACCTGCATGTATCACACCGGCTATGATCCCCTGACGATGCAGCGCGTATATGTCGCTCATACGCCTCACGAAAAGGATCTCCAGCGTGCACTCCTCCAATGGCGGAATCCCGGTAACCGGGCGCTGGTCATCGAGGCCCTTCACAAGGCAGGGCGCCCGGACCTCATCGGACACGATCCAAAATGCCTGATACGCCCGCAAAGTAAAGCGCAGAGGGATGCCGGTGCATTCACGGGACACCTCCAGGGCAAACCCCGCAGGTCAGACGGTAAAGCAGCTGGAAATTCCGAAAGAAAATCAGGCTCAGCATCGCCGCAGCGAAAATCCGGTACGGAGTCTGGTAACGGCAGGAAAACTGCGCACGGAACGGTCGCCGGGAAACGTCCGTATTCCAAAAAGAAAAATTGAAGTTGAAAAGTTCAATGACTATGTGTAACGGATAGATGCCAATTTCAATATCGAGGTAAAAACATGGATGAATTTGAAGAATATTTAGTGACTATTGAAAACAAGGAGCACCGGGCTCGAATGGAAGAGGTATTGGCATGGGTCGCCGCGAAATATCCCGGTTTGGAGACAAGGATTGCCTGGAATCAGCCTATGTTTACTGATCACGGCACATTTATCATTGGTTTCAGCGTATCCGGGAAGAATCTGGCAATTGCGCCTGAAGTGCCGGCAATCAATCGTTTTTCTGATGAAATTGTGAAGGCTGGTTATGATCACACCAAAGGGCTGCTGCGTATTCGATGGGATCTAGCTGTTGATTTTTCACTTCTGGAAAGACTAATCGAATTTAATATTATGGATAAGGCAGACTGTTCAACTTTTTGGAGAAAATAGGAATACGACGTAAGAACACAGACAAATCAGCTGCGGATAAAAAGCAATTAATTTCTTCTCCGCAGGATCAGCTTGCCGCTTCCATCACCGGTATTTCTTGAGTCTCTTTACAGGGACCGAGTATTTTATTGATACGATCATACGATGCCTGCATTTCAGCAGTGGTCGTCTGATAAGCGGCCGGGTCGGACAGGGCGGGTAAAACAGGTACGATCAGATGCTGCAGTCCCGATCCCTTTGGTATCCGCACGATATTGGTCGGGATATACTCACCCTTTTCAATGGTGACGCCGTCCGCTGTTTTCAGGAAAGTGACTCTCGCGATCATGCCGTCCTGGGCTTTGCCCGCGGTTCCAAGCGAACCATAATTCCAGTTGCCCAGAAAATTACCGAGGGAATAGTAGACCAGAGTCTGCTTTCCGGTGGCCGCGGATGTCAGCACATCAATTTCCTCAAGTACATGGGGGTGGTGGCCGATGATCAGATCGATACCGCCATCGCAGAGATCCTGCGCCATTTTCTGCTGCCATGCGACGCTGTGCGTATTATATTCTTCGCCCCAGTGAAGCGTCAGGCAGATGATTTCTGCACCTTGCCGGCGCAGTTCATCAACGCGCTGAAAAATAGCCGCCATATCTCTTTCATAGGCAGGTTCACGGTATGGATTGAACGAATCAATTAACAGGTCGGCACCGTCCGGAAGCGGGATGCCATTGATCGTTTTTCTTTGTTCCGTTCCGGGAGTTTCGAAAGTGTAATTTAACAGGCCGACCTTGATCCCGCCGAGATCTTCGACAGTATCCATCGGACCGGCTGTATCCGGCCGGGTTCCGATTACCGTAAGGCCTGCATCGCGAAATACGGAAGCCGTTCTGATGAGACCGTCCAGGCCTTTATCTATACAGTGATTATTGGCCGTGCAGATGACACGAAAACCGGCTGTGTATAGAGAGTCAGCAATGGCATCAGGTGCGGAGAATGATGGAAAACCGCTGTATGGAGGTCCATTTAGGGTTCCCTCGAAATTGCCCATTGCGAGATTGGACGCCTCGAAAATGGGCGAAACAAATTGGAAATCCGTGTTGTAGTTATACACCGGCATGGCCTCGCCGGGATTTGTCAGACCGCCGTCAATGACGGACTTATGCATAATGATATCACCGACAGCGGTTATTGTTGCGCGGATTTCAGGCGAGGCGGTGGGTACGGGAGTCGGCGACGGTGCAGATGAGGGGGCCGGTATAGTCGAAGACGATTCCGTCTGAGGGATTGAAGCGGCTGAAGTTGATAAGGCTTCAGAAGTGACCGGGCTTCCGGAATAAGCAGTTGACTGCCCCGTCGCTGCGCCGATTTCCTTCGTTGGGAAGGAAGGCCCCCAAATCAGGGCGATGGTAAGAAAAGCCAGTGACCCGCATATAATTCGCAGGATTTTTGAAAAAGCTGCTGATTGTCTGACGTGTTCTGCAACTGATGGATCCTTTGGATCCGATGGATTCGTTGATGCAGGTTCATGACCCATATTTGCCGCTCCTATTCCATATTTGTATTGTATTCTTAACGCCCTGTGCCGGCTGCATTTTATGTTACTATAAATTATATAAAATAGTACAGCAGCATCTGTTTTGCTGCTGTTGTCAGATGGTGTAATATTGAATTAGCTGATACTGGCCATAGTAGAAGAACTCATGATTGGATACACCCAATATTCGAGAAAATACTATTTGCGAAAGGAGGAATTGCAGTGGAAAGATCAACATTTACAGCAAAGAGTGCCGCGGTTTTGGCGGCCGTAATATGCATGTTACTGCTCACCGGATGCGGCAGTACAAAATTATCGGAAGATTTTAAAGAGGACGAAGTCAAAAGCGCAGCAGAAAATGTAATTACCCTTGTCAACAATCAGGACTCAGAGGGCCTTAAAGCGATATGTACTGTCCAGATGAAGGACGCACTTACCGATGACGTAATGAAACAGATATATGAAGCGATCGGCGAAGGCGGCACATTTGAGAAAGTCTCTGATATGAGCGTTTCGGGATCAACAGCAAACGGAGAAGATTTTGCCGTTGCTGTTGTAAAAGCAAAATATGAGATCCGATCATTTACATATACAATCAGCTTCACAAAGCAGATGAAACTTGCCGGACTGTATTATAAATAGGTACCCTTAACCGTAGCCGGGGGGGGGTTACATGATAGGATATAATAATAGTTCAGCATGTAAGCCAATAACAGCATGGTCAATTCCCGGACAAATTCTGCAGGAGACTTGTGATTGAATAAATTTAAAAAAATTTATATTGAAATAACAAATGTTTGTAATCTTACCTGCGATTTTTGCCCGCAGACAAAACGAAAACCGGAATTTATGAATATTGAAACATTCGGCAAAATATTGGACCAGATAAAGGCACATACGAATTCTATATATTTTCATGTAAAAGGAGAACCTCTTCTTCATCCCGAAATAGACAAATTTCTGGATCTGTGTCATGAAAAAGGATTTAAAGTCAACATTACAACAAATGGAACACTGATCCATAAGGCACATGATATGCTTCTGACAAAGCCGGCTTTGCGGCAGGTTAATTTCTCCCTGCATAGCTTCGATGGAAACAAGGGTTCCCGGAACAAAGGAGAATATATTGATAATATTTTTCTCTTTGTAAAAGAAGCGATGAAAAAAGCAGAGGTATTCATATCCCTGCGGCTTTGGAATCTACATGAGAATGATGCGGTTAACCGGGAGAGGGAGAGAAACAGCGAACTTCTGGCATCGATTGAAAAAGAATTTGATTTGCCGTACAAAATACAGGATGAAGCAGTGCCTGAAAGCGGAATTAAGATTGCTGACAAAATATACCTGAATCAGGCTCATCAGTTTCAATGGCCGGACCTGAAGGAAAAGGAAGACCATGGAAGTGCTTTTTGCCATGGACTTCGCAGCCAGGCTGCTATACTGGTCGATGGAACGGTGGTCCCCTGCTGTCTGGACGGCGAAGGTGTTATAAACCTTGGAAACATACACAAGACTTCTTTTTCCGAAATAGTGGACAGCAGAAGAGCCGGAAATATCGTTGATGGTTTTACTAGAAAAGAAGCAGTCGAGGAACTTTGCAGGAAGTGCGGATACAGGGAGAGGTTCGACTCACAGGTGTTTGGGAATCCCGGGGGTTTATGATATGGATTATATTTTATTTACCGGAGCTACGGGCGGGTTGGGCAGCGTGTGCGTCAAAGCACTTTCGGAGTGCGGTTATACAGTTTTCGCGGCCGGTACGAATACGGAGATGCTCGCGGAACTTGCGCGTCTGCCGAATGTGATCCCTGTCCGGGCCGATGTATCGGACATGGAAAGCTTGCAATCTGCACGCCGGACGGTGGAAGGCTATACCGGTCAATTATATGCAATTGTCAATTTTGCCGGGCTTACGGGCTTCTGTTCCATGGTGGAGGGCAACTGCGTTGAACTGACTGAAAGACTATTAAGTGTTAATGTTATGGGTATGGTGCGGGTGAACCGGCTGTTTTTTGACATGGTGCAAGCCTGTCACGGGCGAATCATCAACTGCTCATCCGAAGCCGGGTGGATGACGCCGCAGCCTTTTGCAGCGCCCTATTTTTTATCGAAATACGCGGTCGAGGCCTATAGCGACAGCCTGCGAAGAGAGCTGATATATCTGGGCATCCCCGTCATCAAGCTTCAGCCGGGTTCGTTTAAAACCCGGCTGCTCGACAACATAAATGAGCAGTTTGAAAAAACACTCTCCGAAACAAGGCATTATAAGAAAGTCCTGACCCGGATGAAGCCGCTGATGACGCAGGAACTTCAAGGAGGCAGTAACCCCGGAAAGCTCGCTGCTGTATTGGTCAGGGCGGTCAACGCACGGCATCCGAGGCTAGCCTACCGTGTCGGGACAGGTAAGCTTCTGGCCATACTGGAAATTCTGCCGGATCGATGGCTTGATGTGTTGTACAGGTCGATGATGAATCGATAAAATTGAAGCCAGTGAGGCCGCATTTACCAATTTCGAATGTGAGAATCTGCAGCAGAGATCAAAGGAGCTATTTGATATATGAAGTTTTATTTTGCGCCTATGGAAGGGCTGACCGGGTACGTATACAGAAATGCCCATCATGCTTTCTTTGATAATGTGGACAAATACTTTTCACCGTTTATTTTTGCCAATCAAAGCAAGGGTTTTACAACGCGGGAATTGAACGATATTTTACCGGAAAACAACACGGGTATTGTTTTGATACCGCAGCTGCTGACCAATCACGCACCTGATTTTATTCATACAGCAAAGAAGCTGAAACAGCTCGGATATAATGAGATCAATTTGAATCTGGGATGCCCTTCCGGAACGGTTGTTTCGAAAAACAGAGGGTCCGGGTTCCTTTATCACAAAGAAGACCTTGACGCATTTTTGGATCAGATATTTACGCAGTCGGTAACAAAAATATCAATAAAAACGAGAATCGGAAAAAACGACCCTGATGAATTCGCTGAATTGATTGAGATATTCAACAAATACCCGATGGAAGAACTGATCATACATCCCAGGATTCAAAAGGACTTCTATAAAAATACACCCAATTTGAAAGTTTTTAAGGAAGCCCTGCTGTCGAGCAAAAATCCTGTCTGTTATAACGGTGACCTCTGTACAGCCAAAGACTATGAGACATTTACTGCTGATTTCCCCGATGTAGATACTGTAATGATTGGCAGGGGATTAATAAGCAACCCGGGATTGATTGCCGATATTACAACAAATACCAAGCTCGATAAAAAACTGCTGAAGGACTTTCATGACAGGGTCTACGGGGATTATAAAAAAGTACTCTCCGGAGATGTGAATGTCCTGCATAAGATGAAAGAAATGTGGCTCTATATGATTATGATGTTTTCGAATAATGAAAAATATATCAAGAAAATCAAGAAAGCAGATAGATTGTCCGAATATGATGAAGCAGTTGCGAGACTGTTTCTGGAACAGGATGTCCTGGATAACAGGGAATAGTACAAATTATGCCTTTATAGCCCAGCGTAATTTGGCAGAACGCGCCCGGCTGTTGGTATAGCATTCTTCAGATGACGGCCGTATGGGACCGGGAGCTACTTCGCGGTAGACGCCCTCGCGAAAAAAGCGCTGAAATGATTTTTTAACGAGCCGGTCTTCTCCTGAATGAAAAGAGAGTATCGCAACTCGGCCGCCCGGGGCAAGGGCATCGGGAAGCTTCTCGAGAAATGCATCAAGCACTTCAAATTCGTCGTTGACATCAATCCGGAGCGCCTGAAAGCAGCGCTGACAGGATTTTTTGATCTCATCGATCTTATCCTGATTCTTATCATTTCCCGGAAGAAATGCAAGTGCATCTTTGATAATCTGCCGGAGTTGTTTGGTTGTTGTTATATCCGTTCCTTTTCTGATTGCGGTAATAATTGCGCGGGCAATTACTTCTGCGTGAGGCTCGTCCGAGTTTTCTATCAGCATACCTTCCAATTCAGCCTCGGATATCGACTTCAAACGCTCTGCCGCCGATATGCCAGCCTTAGGATTGAGCCGCAGGTCCAAAGGCCCGTCACGTTTAAAGGAGAACCCTCTTTCGGGATTGTCAATCTGCATGGAAGAGACACCCAGATCCGCAAGTACAAAATCGAGCGGACCGGATTCAAGGACAAGCACATCAATATCAGAAAAGTTCATTTGCATGATCGTTAAAATATCGGAGCCGTACCCTAAGCTCTCCAGGCGCTCCCTTGTACGCGGTAATTCGAGCGGATCTACATCAACAGCGTACAAATGCCCTTTGGAATCCAGACATTTCAGCATTTCCAGTGAATGGCCGCCAAACCCGAGGGTGGCATCAAGTCCGGTTTGCCCCGGAGTAATTGCCAGAAATTCCAATATTTCCTTAACGCATATCGAACGGTGCATGCCGGCAGGTGTACTGCCGCGCTCGATAACTTTGGCCACATCGCCGGCATATTTTTCCGGCTGCAGTTCCTTATACTTTTCTTTGAATGCTTTCGGGTGCGTGCCGTTATAACGGACACGCCGCTGATGTTTGGGTTCCTGATTATCCACGCAAATACCTCATCTGAATTTTGATACAATATATATAGTACCATTATAGTTCATAATCACCAGGGGGTGCGCCAGCATGAATAAAGAATTGTCAGAAATGTCACCGAAAGAATTGCGGGATTTGTTCCCGATTATCCTGAAAGAGCACAATCCCAAATATAAGCAATGGTATGAAATCGAAGAAAGACAGCTTTTCAGCAGTATCAAAAAACAGGATATAAAACGTATCAGCCATATCGGAAGCAGTGCGGTAGAAGGATTGATTGCAAAACCGACTGTAGATATTCTATTGGAAGTTGATATCAATTGCGACATTACAAAACTAAGCGAAATCCTGATAAAAAATAACTGGATACTTATGTCAAGTGAGTACGGGCCGGATTTGAAACTTGTGTTCAACAAAGGATATACACCGGATGGATTCGCAGAAAAAGTGTACCATCTTCATGTCAGGTATCCGGGCGATTGGGATGAGCTGTATTTTCGGGATTATCTACTGGATCATACTGATGTCGCCGTTCAATATGGAGACCTTAAATTGAGTCTGTGGAAAGAATTCGAGCACAACAGGGATGGATACACAGAAGCTAAATCAGATTTTATTAAAAGATATACAGCGTTGGCAAAAATTGAATATGCAGGCAGATATCTACCAAAAACTTATGGATGATCAGTGATAAAATCATCATCATCATGGAGGTTTGCCGTATGAATATGGAACTGATTTTCCAGATTGTATTTTGGATCTTTATGTTATGCATTTTAATATTTAATCGCATTATTCCTCTTATAAGGGCTGGAAAAACCGGCGGAAAAATTCTACCTGACAAAAAAGCGGCTAAAAATGAAGGGGCGTCCTTATTTATTCTGAGAATTTTCTTAGGTGTTTTTTTCTTTTTTCTTCTGCTTTTCTATTCTGTCTACCCACGCTGGATGGATATCCTTCTTCTTGCCATACTGACAATAGTATGGACATTATTAAGGATTCCCAGGGAGGAAAAAATGATGATCGCCCAGTTCGGCGACGCCTACAGGCAATATATGCAAAAGACCGGGAGACTATTACCGAAGCTGATGAAATTAGTGATTAAAGATGCAGCAACGAATGATTAAGCTTTTATCAGGAGGGAATGGAAATGGATACATTAAACAATTGTGTCCGGGAATATGCAATCCAGCTAAGCAAAGGACAAATTCAAAAAGCCTATAAAGGAATCATGATGTTTATGTCTGATCTGAAGACAGATCTGGAGCATGAATATGCGGAGTATACGACGAGTGCATTGTATTTTGGATACATGGATATGACCTACTTTGCTTTTACTCCACCCGATCTGAAAAGTAGGAAGCTGAAGATTGCTGTTGTATATCTGCATGAAGAATGTAAATTCGAGGCATGGCTTGCAGGGAACAACCGGCAGGTCCAGGCAGAATATAATGCTTTGCTGAGCCGTAAGGACCTGGGGAGATTTACTCTTTCACAGATTAATCCCGGAGTTGATTCCATCATCGCAACATCGATTGCAGAACATCCGGATTTTGATGACCTTGCCGGACTGAAGAAGCAAATCGAAGGGAAGATCATGGAATTCGTAAATGACATAACCGCATTGCTGAAGTAGCCGGCTGATGTCATTCCCCGATATGTATGACTTTATCGGCCCAGTTTTTATAGAATGACGGTTCATGTGTCACCAGGATTATGTTGCCCTGCCATCTTATCAGTTCATTCATAAGAACATCCTTGGCATCGACATCGAGATGATTTGTCGGCTCATCCAGGATCAGGAGGTTCGCTTTCGTAAGCATGAGCATACAGATTTTGACCTTCGACTGTTCTCCGCCGCTTAAGGAAGATATTGGCTGCATAACGCTTTTGGCCTGGACGCCGCACTGCGAAAGATGCTTTCTGATTTGACTTCCTGAAAGCCGGCTGAATTTTTCCGTGATAATCTGAAGGGCTGTTTGTTTGGGATTATCCCACTCCAGATCCTGGTCATAGTATGCGACTTTCACATTATCAGCAAATTTGAAATCGCCTGATATTGCAGGGACCTGCTTGATGAGTGTCTTAATCAGGGTGGATTTTCCAATTCCATTAAACCCTGTTATTACAACTTTCTGACCCGGCGCCATGTGAAAACTCATCTTGGGCAGAAGTGGATCGGTGTAGCCTATTTTCAGGTCCTTGACAACCAGCGTCCTCTGCGTGGAGACAGGCAGGGACGTGAATTGAAAAGTAGGCTTCGCTATGTTTTTAGGAAGTTCAATCTTATCAATCCTGTCCAGCATTTTCTGTCTGCTTTTTGCACTGCTTGCAGTTGATGCCCTTGCTCCGTTTTTGGATATATAATCTTCGAATTTCTTGATCTGTACTTGCTGGGACTTGAATTCACGGACAACACCTTCGCGTTTGAGATCTTTTATCTCAAGGAATTTACTGAAGTTGCCGCAATATTTGGTGATTGATCCGAACTCAATATTACATATACAATTTGTAACTTTATCGAGAAAATCGAAATCATGCGAAATGACAATGAATGCTCCCTCAAATTCTTTGAGATAGCCGGTAAGCCATTCGATATGTTCCGTATCGAGAAAGTTGGTGGGCTCGTCTAAAAGCAGTACGTCCGGCTTTTCCAGAAGCAGTTTTGCAAAGATAACCTTTGCCCTTTGTCCGCCGCTAAGCTCGCAAAGCACGCTGTCCAGGCCCAGTACGGTAACTCCCAGTCCGTTTGCAACCTTCAGGATAGTGGTTTCCACTTCGTAGAAGCCGCTGCTCTCCAGATGTTCCTGTACACTTGATGCTCTATTTATGAGTTCTTCGCTGCCGTCGTCTGCCATTTTCTCGTAAAGCCCGATAAGTTCAGACTCACTGTCATAAAGTTCCTGAAAAGCAGTTTTCAGATAATCAAATACGCTGATATTATTGTCAATCTTGGCATATTGGTCCAGATATCCGTATCTTATATTTCGCTGCCATACAATCCGGCCGCCGTCAGGAACCAGGCTTCCGATTATCGTGTTCAAAAGTGTGGTCTTTCCTGTGCCGTTATGTCCGACGATGCCCATATGCTCGCCCTTAAAAAGTTCAAACGAAGCATTCTTATATAAATCGTTCTCACCGAACGAATGTGATACTTCAATGATGTCCAAAATTCCCATTATGTCTGTTCTCCTAAATAAATCCGTGTATATATTTTTTCACGCGAAGCTAATATTATATAACTTTTTCAATGATTTTTCAATAATAATATTTGTTTAATATTAATGTAATGCGACTGTATTCACAACCGTCTTAATCCCATTTCATTTCCTTTTCGCCTCTTATATAATAATAATCAATTATCAGTTTTTGATACTGTTACTTTTAAAAAAATGCATATTAAGTGGGGCAGGCTTTTATGCCGGAAATGAGTAAAACATGAAAAAAAATTCTGAATTTCAACTGCAGTCAACTCATACTGGTTCGTTATTGCACTTTCCAGTACTTAAAAAACGCAAAGCTTGGCTGGCTCTTTTTGTACTTTTCACTTTTATTCTGAACTCAATTGCAATTCCGCTGCCTGTGCGTGCTGCAGCAGATGATTTCACAATAACGAAAGCTGTAGATAAGTCGGAAGTATTTGCGGGCGAGAATTTCACTTATACAATAAGTTACGCAAATTCAAATTCTGATGCCACCAATGCCGTAGTGACGGACGTGCTGCCATCCAATGTCGTCTATGTATCATCGGAAGGTTCAACACAAGTGTCCAGCATTGAGAAGACAGGAACGCCCGGTAATGAGACAGTGATATTTCATTTTGCGAATCCTTTACCGTCGGGTTCAACAGGAATATTAAAAATAACGGTTAAGTTCCCTGAAGGAACTACTTTGGGCGGCGCTGCCAATACAGCAAGCAACACTGCTGTGATTTCTTCAGATCCGGCCGATGACAAGATTCCCAAAACTAGTAATGCTGTTACTGTTATTCCGAAAGTGAATCCACCTGACTGGTCCGTTACCAAGGCAAAGGTCATTCCTGTTGTTACGCCTGCCATTGGTCAACCTGTGACATACCAGATTACTGTGCATGGAAACAGCGTTGTGGGCGGTCTTAACATGGAAAATGTTATTATTACGGATACAATTCCAACAAATGCGACCTATGTCTCAAGTTCCGACGGAGGTGTCTATGACCCGCTGACAGGGATAATCACTTTCCCCGTGATAGCTTCTTTGGGCGTCGGCCAGGCAATTACCCGGCAAGTGGTGCTGATTTACAATGCTCCGGTAACGATATCAGATACTGCAACGAACACAACGTCGGTAACGGGAACACCTCTTGGTGCAGTTACCGGACCTGTGTCACTTGGTCCTGTAACTGTGACGCATGGTTTTGCCGCAGCAAATTTTACTGTAGGCGATTTCAGTAAATCTGCCAGACAGGAAAACGATCGATACTCCATCGGCCAGGAAGCTGTCTTCAATCTTGGCAATATTGCCAATACCGGCAACGTTCCCATGGACTCATTTGTGGTGGTGGATTCCATACCTGATATTATCACTCTGAACAGCATTACCGCAGGAAGCTATAACCAGGCTGCTAATGCGGTTATATCATACCAGACCAATTTGAATGCTTCGTATCGTGTGTGGACGACGCTTACAAGCCCGAGTAATCAGACGCTTTTGGTTGCGGATCTCCCGCTTCTGGCTGGAGAATGGGTAACACAAGTCAGATGGGAAATCACAGGATCGACTCCCACAGACGGCATTGTACCGGGATTTTGCATACAAAATCCGTTGACTTTAAAAGCAACCGTCGTGGATCCGACTAGTGCCGATATTACTAATAATGCAACACTGACGGCTTATAGAGGTATTGACACGCCTATAGTTAAGACCGCCAGCAAAACCATTTATGTTATCGGGCAGATGCCCTGGCTTGTTCCGGAGAAGACTGTGCATGCAGCCGGATCAAGTACATATACTTCGACGACCAGTGCAAATATGAATGGAACACTTTACTTCAGGCTTCGCATTCAGAATCATCCATTTGCAACAGGCAACTATATTGATCCTGTCGCTGTTGACGTTCTTCCTTCTTCGCTCGAAAATATTACCTACACAGGATATTCCTTATCCAGCGGGTCTGTGGTTATGAGTGCACCGGTGGTTTCCGCTATTTCCGGTAATCGCTGGGCATACAATTTCACAGGGGTTTTGACACCCGGTGACTATATCGATATATTTTATACCGCAACAATCAAAGATTTAACAACAGTTGGTTTATATGATAATGAACTCTATATTTCCACTCTTGATAATGCTGCCGGTTATCAGAACAGCCTTTCGGACCAGTTAACGGATACTACGGACTGGGATTCCGATGGTGTTTTTACGGACCGTTTTATAAAAAGTGACGCCACGTACTTTGTTAATTTCAGTGGTTCACTTACATCACATAAATGGATGAAAGGTTCTCAGGATGCTGATTGGGTGACGACTGGTTCCACACTTCCCGGCGGAATTGCCAATTATCAGATAACCATTGGAAATTCAGGTTCAAATGGTCCCATCTCAAATATTGTTGCAATAGACCAGCTTCCGGCTATCGGAGATAAGACAGTCCTCGGAGGAGCATCACGCTTATCAGAATGGCGCCCATATCTGGTTAATCAGATAACCTATAAAATATTCGATACCGACGGAACAACAGAGATATTTCCTGCAGGTGCTCTAATACACATATACTACAGCACTTCAGGAGTTGTATCCACTGCGGAGCTAAGCAACCCCGTCAGCGGTGTACCCGATGCGAGCTGGTCATTAACGCCTCCGGCTGACATTACTACTGTACGGGCCGTCAAATTTACTTTTACAGGTTTCGGCCTTGAAAAAAATCAGAAAATCGTGGTCGAATGGCCTATGCGTGCCCCATATGACGCACCGCCGGATCTAGATGCGTATAACTCCTTTGCCTATGGAGCAACGTACCCCGGTTATGTCAACAATGTGCTTGTTAATACCCCGTTTCTTCCGGCAGAACCCAACAAAGTGGATTTCATTGTGCACGATCCGGCAGGGCATACCTTTAATATAGGGAATTTTGTCTGGGAGGACAGCAACAAAAATGGCATTCAGGATGCCGGTGAAAAGGGCATTAACGGTATTCTCGTAAACCTGTATGATTCTTTTGGCAATCTTGTCAGCTATACACGGACAGGGGATAGTCAGGGATCATTGCCCGGCTATTATCTGTTCCCCAATGTTCCGGCAGCAAATGGCTATTACCTTGAGTTTATTTATCCTCAAAACTATCAGGCAACTGATTATCAGACAGGAAACGGCGCGAATGCATCCACAGATTCGGATATCGTTGCTGCTTCACGTACAGTAGTGACAGATCTCGGCGTTTCAAAATATTCTGTGAAAACCGCTCCTTTTAATGTTACCGCAGCAGACGATCTGACTATCGATGCAGGATTATACCAATATGCATCCCTTGGAGACAGGGTCTGGAATGACAAAAATACTGACGGCATCCAGAATGCAGGCGAGTCCGGTATAGCAGGGATTACTGTCGAACTTCTTGATGGAGCGGGGGCACTGCTTGCCAGTACTACTACAAATGGCAGCGGTCTGTATTCATTTGCCGACCTTGATCCAGGAACATATCAGGTCCGTTTTACCAACCCGTCCGGTAATTATAAGTTCAGCTTGCCGGGTATTGGTTCCGACCGTACCATCGACAGCGACGGTGCCGCATCCGGTGATGAACTTACTGCGACATCCGGATTGATTACGCTGACGACCGGACAGGTCGATCTAACTGTGGATCAGGGCATGTATCTGGGAAGAGTCGGTGATTTTGTATTTGCCGATACGAATGCAAATGGTATTTGGACTTCCGGAGAAGCGGGATTTGCCGGGGTTGTTGTAAAGCTGTATACTTCAGCCGGAGTGCTTGTTGGTACATCAGCAAGTACAACAACTGCAAATCCGAACTACTTGTTTGATAATTTGAATCCGGGGATTTACTATATAACGATTCAGCCACCGGCAGGTGCCAAAGTCACATTAATGGATGTTGGAGCCAATGACGCAATTGACAGCGATGTTGACAAAACAACGCTGAGATCGGCAGATTTCACATTAGCCCGCGGAGAAAGAAACCTGACAATTGATGTCGGTCTTTATTATCTGGCAAGCCTGGGTAATTTAGTCTGGTATGATCAGAACGGTGACGGAATTTATAACGGAGCAGAGACTGGTCTTGCCGGTGTTTCGGTGGGTCTTTTGAATGCGGACGGATCACAGGCATTGTATGATGATGGTACGCCTGTAACAGCGAAGAGTACCAACGCTTCAGGCGCATACAGTTTTACCGGACTTCGGCCTGGTGATTACAAAGTCAAATTTGACTTGCCTTCTGCTGAATATATATTCAGCCCCCAGAATGTAGGAGGCGCGGGAGCCAATAACAACAGTGATCCCAACATACTAACAGGTATTACCAATACCATAACACTCGCATCAGGCGCCGCCAATAATAATATAGATGCAGGTATGCATAAGGGCATGATCGGGGATTATGTATGGCAGGATATGAATGCCAATGGAATCCAAAATGCCGGGGAGCCAGGCATGGGCGCAGTCACAGTTGATTTGTATAAAGTTGGGACCGCCGGCATTTTCGCGACAACCACCTCAGACAGTAACGGATACTACAGCTTCACACAACTGGATGCCGGGGAATACTATCTGCAGTTTACTGCTGGCGGCGTTATCTGGTTTGCCACGCCGCAAACTGCAGCTGGAAGCACGACATCAAATGACAGTAATGTTGATATAACAGGACTTACCTCTCACATTACTCAAAATGCCGGCGATATAAATCTGTCTATAGATGCCGGATATTACCAGAAGGCCTCCGTTGGTGACCGTATCTGGAATGATATTAATGGTAATGGTGTGCAGGATGCAGGCGAACTCGGGATACCAAACGTAAAAGTTACACTAACTTACCCCGATAGTTCCACAGTATTCGTTTTGACGGATGCAAACGGTAACTATTCATTCAGTAACCTTATTCCGGGCAATTACACAGTAAGTATCGATTCGACAACCTTGCCTGCCAATTATCAGCAAAGCTTCGAAAAAGACGGCAGCAGAAACGGTTCCGTGGCTGTTGTGCTGAACTCCGGCAGTGCTGTTACGGATGTGGACTTCGGCTATTATGTTAAGTCCTCAATCGGCGATTTTGTCTGGCAGGATACGAATGCGAACGGTATTCAGGATGCCGGGGAACCCGGACTTCCCGGAGTAACCGTATCACTCTACAATAATAACGGCATCGAAATTGCGACAACAACAACCGATGCAAACGGCAACTATTTATTCCCCGATCTTCTGGTAGGAACATACACGGTAGGGGTTACAGTGCAGCAGGGATGGGTAATCAGTCCGTATCTGGCTGGTGCTGACAGATCAGTTGACAGCAATATTCAGGTTGGAACCGGAATATCAGCAGGCATTGCCGTTCTGGGCGGAGAAAATATCACAAACGTCGATGCAGGCCTATATCAGAAGGCATCTGTAGGGGACCGGGTATGGAATGATATTAATGGCGACGGCGTGCAGGATGCAGGCGAGGCTGGCATTCCAAATGTTAAAGTAATACTTACCTACCCGGATAACTCAACAGTCAGTACAATAACGGATGCAAACGGGTATTATCTGTTCAGCAATCTGAATCCAGGTAATTACACGTTAAGTATCGATCCGACAACCTTGCCAGCCAATTATCAGCAGACATACGAAAAGGACGGCAGTTTGGGAGGCTCCGTCCCTGTGACCCTGATTTCCAACAGTGTTGTGACTGACGTGGACTTTGGCTATTATGTTAAATCCTCAATCGGTGATTTCGTGTGGCAGGATACCAATGCAAATGGTATTCAGGATGCCGGAGAACCCGGACTTCCAGGAGTAACAGTAACACTCTACAACTATGCAGGCACCGAAATTGCTGCAACTACAACTGACAGCAACGGCCAATATTTATTCCCCGATCTTCTGGTAGGAACCTACACAGTTGGTATCACAGTGCCGGCTGACTCATTTATCAGTCCCTATCAGGCCGGTTCGGACAGTGCTAAGGACAGTGATGTTCATGTTGGAACCGGACTGTCGGCAGGCATAGCCGTTTTGGGAGGGGAGAATATCACAGATATTGACGCAGGTCTTTACCAGAAGGCATCAGTAGGTGACCGTATCTGGAATGATATTAATAGTGACGGCATACAAGATGCCGGCGAGGCCGGTATTCCAAACGTTAAAGTAACGCTTACTTATCCGGATAGCGCAACTGTCAGCGTTTTGACGGATGCAAACGGTAACTATTCATTCAGTAACCTTATTCCGGGCAATTACACAGTAAGTATCGATTCGACAACCTTGCCTGCCAATTATCAGCAAAGCTTCGAAAAAGACGGCAGCAGAAACGGTTCCGTGGCTGTTGTGCTGAACTCCGGCAGTGCTGTTACGGATGTGGACTTCGGCTATTATGTTAAGTCCTCAATCGGCGATTTTGTCTGGCAGGATACGAATGCGAACGGTATTCAGGATGCCGGGGAACCCGGACTTCCCGGAGTAACCGTATCACTCTACAATAATAACGGCATCGAAATTGCGACAACAACAACCGATGCAAACGGCAACTATTTATTCCCCGATCTTCTGGTAGGAACATACACGGTAGGGGTTACAGTGCAGCCGGGATGGGTAATCAGTCCATATCTGGCTGGCGCTGACAGATCAGTTGACAGCAATATTCAGGTTGGAACCGGAATATCAGCAGGGATTGCCGTTCTGGGCGGAGAGCATATCACAAATGTCGATGCCGGCCTTTACCAGTTTGCTCAAATCGGGACACCGTCTGGTATGATCTTAACGGTAATGGTATTCAGGATGAACTAAACTCCGGTGCAGAGGGTGTTACAGTAGATTTGCTTGACTCGTTGGGAAATATCGTTGCATCGACTGCAACTGATATAAGCGGAAGTTACCTTTTCACCAATCTGGTTCCCGGCCAGTACCGGATACGGTTTACAGCGCCGACTGATTATGCCTTTACGGTTATGAATGCACTTTCCTCAAGTGATGTGAACGACAGTGATCCGGCATATGCAACAGGCCTTGCACCTTTAATGACAGTCATATCCGGTGAATCGAATATCTCGGTAGATGCCGGACTGACAAAAGCAGGCATTGAAATATCCAAAAAATTGATTACCTCCGCGTATGATCCGAGTCTTCCGTTATTGGATGATGCGTCGGCTATGCAAGGTAATGATGTGACCTATATTTTCCAGGTGATCAATACGGGAACTGCCTATTTGAAAAACATTACGATTACAGATACAAGTCTTGGAATCAGCCGTACGGATATGACACTTATCAGCGGGACCGAGCCGTTGGCTCCAGGGGCTTCCCTTAACTTCTACTACACAACCAAAATCAATGGTGACCTATTGAATACAGCGGCGACGACGGGTGTTCCCTGTGCGCCGGATGGTACTGTATTGTTGGAAATAATCCATCCGACTGATCAGGACAGTGCACAGGTAAGAGCACTCGCTTCGGTCGGTGACAGAGTCTGGAACGACCTGAATGCAAATGGTCTGCAGGATTCGGGTGAGCCAGGAATTGCAGGCGTTAAGGTCACTTTGACACAGGAAGACAGTTCAACACTCGCTGTATTCACTGATACAGACGGCAAATATGTATTTTCGAATCTGGTTCCGGGAACCTATACCGTCACTATTGACGGGGCAACACTTACGGCAAATGTCCGCCAGAGCTTTGAGCAGGACGGCACGAATAACGGAGCTGTATCCGTTGTATTACATGATGGTTCCGTAGTAACAAATATAGACTTCGGTTACTACATTCCTGCCTCGATTGGGGACCGCATATGGGACGATACCAATGGCGATGGCATACAGGATCCCGGTGAACCCGGTATGTCCAATGTTAAAGTCACACTGACACTGACTGACGGTACGACACTTGTGAAGTTAACGGACGCAAACGGCAATTACCTTTTTACTGACCTTGTTCCGGGCAGCTATACAATATGCGTTGATTCAACAACTCTTCCGGTAAACGCACATCCAAGCTATGAAGTGGATGGATCTATGAATGGTTCCGTAGCTATAACCTTGATTTCTAATGATCAGATTACAAATGTTGACTTCGGTTACTATGTCGGAGCATCTGTTGGAGACTATGTATGGATTGATACAAACCGGGATGGTATTCAGCAGGATACGGAATCCGGTATGGCAGATGTCACAGTACGGTTGTACAGCAGCAGCGGCAGCCTTCTTGGAGAGACAAAGACCGATTTAACCGGGAAATACATATTCAGCGATTTGAAACCCGGTGCATATTATGTAACTTTTATTAGTCCTTCCAATTATATATTTAGTCCGGTAAACAGAGGATTGAATACAGATATGGACAGTAATCCCGACGCTGCAGGACGGACAGACGGTTTTACGCTAGTTTCAGGAAGCGGAAACAAGACTGTTGATGCCGGACTGCTCCGTGTTACCGCTGTCTCTGGTGTATTCATTGATAAGGACGGAAAGCCGGTTCCCGGTGCGGCAGTTGTTATTACGGATGCAGCAGGTACAACGATTGGAACAACAACGACAGACGTCAACGGAGCATTCATTATTCGTGAAATAGCACCTGATCAGGTAATCACAATAACAGCAACAAAGGCTGGATTTACGACAATGGTTCTTTCTGTATCGCTGGCGGATACGGATGCTGCAATCGGAAATCAAATTTTGGTAAAAAGCATCGTAAAGACGGGCGAGACAAATACAGGAGTATCACTTGGTGCAGGAATGCTTCTTCTGTCAGGGATGGCTGCATTAATTGTTTTAAGAAAGAAAAGAAAAACAAAGAGCGAATAATTCAGCTGAAATTCATGGGAATTAACTAGGTTAAGATTATAAAAATGCGGAAGAATCCGGAAATGATATAAGCAGAATTGCAATCGGAGGTGACAGTGCAGGCGGTGTGTTTGCGGCTGCTTTCAGCCAGATGACTATGACAGACCCGCCTGCATAATCGCCATGAAGTATACTTATAAGAGAATATAAAAAATGGAAATATATTATTAGCACAACACGGCACATAACAGGGGGGATTCATCTATGATTTTCAGGCAGGCGAAACAGGAAGAGACAGAACAGCTTTTGAGGGAAGGCTATAATGTCTGGAGTAAAAACAGGTCTTTTGAGCAGTACTATACTGATAACTGCAAAGAAGATGCCTATGGTACGCGATATGTCATAGAAGATAACGGGGAAATAGTTAGTTCATTGATTTTGCTGACCTTGAGAAGTATTTGCGGCAAATTGGTTTATGGTATCGGATCCGTGTTAACGCCGCCCATTTATAAATATAAAGGCTATGCGACGGAGCTGCTGGAAAATTGTATTCAGCAACTGGATGTTGATGTTTCCCTGGTCTTTTTGTATTCAGAGATTGATCCTGCTTTCTATGAAAGATTCAATTTCAGAATACTTCCGCCATATTTACAAAAAGATGCAGACAGCGTTTGCATGGTACTCTGTGATGATGACAGTTGGCAGGTGCTGATAAACAGCGGTATCGAGCTGATTCCCGATCATTTTTAATTGTTGGATATTTTGGTTGACCGCCTATTCCACAGCCGGTATTACATAATCCGTTATTATCCTGAGCGTATCAGAACCATCTTTTGATGACACATCACTGTTTGCAGTAACCACCGCTACCATATCCAGATCAGGAATTACCATGATATATTGCCCGCCCATACCGGAAGCACGATATGTAAAATATTCCCTGTCTTTTGCTGTATCCCGGACTGTCTGCAGCCAGAATAAATATCCGTAATCCGTTGCCGCATTTGCGGCTATTTGTTTTTGTGTGGATTCCTTAATCCATTCCTCGGGTATGACTTGAGTCCCGTCCCATAATGCGTTATGTAAATACAAAAATCCGAATTTGGCCATATCCCGGGGCATCATATTTATGCCGAACCCGCCGATGTTAATCCCCGCGTTATCGGTTTCCCAGTAGTTTACGGATATTCCGATTTTGCTGAAAAGATTCTCGTCTGCATATTCCTTTGTACTTGTACCGGAAGCATTGGAAATGATTGCCGAGAGAAAGTGAGTCAGCCCTGTATTATAAACAAATTTCTCGCCGGGTGTATCCGTTATTGGTTTCTTAAGGACATAATCCAGCAAATCCGGACTCATAAAGTATGAGTAATAATCATTGTCAATGCTTTCCAATCCGCCTGTCATCGTAAGTACATCTTTAATCGTTATGTCCTTTTTTTTTGTGTCATTATTTTCTATAAAGTACTCCGGGAAAATTTCGGAGAGCTTCTGATCGATATTATCAATTATTCCGTCTCTTTTAGCGATGCCGGTCAAAGCCGACATTACACTTTTTGTGACCGAATACACAGGATTAGCATCATTTTCAGACATTCCCTGATAGTATTTTTCATATATCAGATATCCATGCCGGACCACAAGCAGGCTGTAGACATTAGGATAGTTATCCTTGATTTGTTTGTCCGCTTCCGCGAGAATTTCAGGATTGACTCCCTGCTTTTCCGGAGAGGATACACTCCAGGCATTGTCAGGCCAGGCGGCTGGTGCTGCAGGATCGTTATCGACTGTTTGGGCAGCATCACTGCTGTCAGAAGGTTTACCCGTGATGCCGTTTGGGGTTTCCCTGGCGCATCCGGTTATGGATAATGCGAGAAAACCTGCCATAAAAACACTGATAAATTTCCGCATAATGATGACCGCCCCTCCGATTTCTCAAAATATCGTGCATCTGCTCAATTAATTAAATTATACTGTAAATAATTATTAAAAGAACAGATAATGTTGTGAGAAAACGATAAGGAGAGTACCCATGACCAGATATAACATCCACAGTGATTTTAAAAAATATGAAAATACAAGAATTCCTTTATTTTTAATCTTATTACCTCTTATTAATTCCATTCTGGTACTTGGTTCTAATATAACAAGATCCGCTGAAGGTGTGAAAGCTGTAAAAAAAAGAATTCCCGGCTATCAGAATGGAATGATCAGGCTGACAATTTTCGAACCAAAGAATATTGAAAATAACGCTCCTTGCCTCGTTTATTTTCACGGAGGAGCTTTTGCCCTGAAAGCTGCACCCTATCATAAGAAATTAGCCTGTAAGTATGCGTTGAAGACGCCATGCAAAGTTGTTTTCGTTGATTACAGGCTGGCGCCTCGATATGCTTTTCCCGTTGGCGTTGAGGATTGCTATGCTGCGTTTGAATGGGTTTGTAAAAACGCGGAAGACCTTGGTATTGATAGAAGCAGAATTGCAGTCGGCGGTGACAGTGCAGGCGGTGCACTTGCAGCTGCCGTCAGCCTGATGGCCCGGGATAGAAAAGCTCCGGCTATCTTTTTTCAAATGCTTATCTATCCGGTTACAGATGCAAGGCAGATTACCGGATCGATTAAAAACTATATTGATACGCCTTTGTGGAATTCGAGGCTTAACGAAAAAATGTGGAGGCAATATCTCAAAGAGGGAATACGGATTAACAGGGAGTATGCATCCCCTATGGAGGCAGCTTCTTTGGGGAATTTACCCGAATCCTATGTGGAAGTTGCCGAGTTTGACTGTCTGCGCGACGAGGGTATAAATTTTGCGGAAGCATTGCAGGCAGAAGGGACCCCCGTTGAACTGCATAAGATTACAGGTGCCATTCATGGATTCGATATTGCAGAAAAAAGTGAAATTGTGCAGCAAATGGCAGCCGGAAGAATACAGGCATTGAAGAGAGTTTTTTATAAAATGGAATCTTGATTTTCAGCATCAGGCAGTGCATTATGCAGGTGCAGTGTTTGTGTGGGATACGAAAATGCAATTCCCTGTCTGTCAAATTCTTCTTTTATCAGTAGATTGACGGTCTGATTTATATCCATGTATTTATCATAGTCGCTGCTTAAAATAAAATATGCTATTTCAAAATTCAGGCAATAGGTGCCGTAAGAACTAAAATGCGTGCGGGAAAAAGTGGTATCCGGCACACCTTCAACAATGCCTTTAATTAATCCGGGGATTACCCTTAGCTTTTCAGTGCTGGTATTATAGGGAACTCCAAGTGTAAACAATACTCTTCTTTGTTCCAGGGTCTTATAGTTGTTTATGCGTGAACTTGTCAGATCCGTATTGGAAAAAATAAGCTGTTCTCCGCCTAAGGCCCTCAGGCGTGTGGTTTTCATTCCAATATGTTCGACAGTTCCCATCTGTTCCCCTACGATAAGAAAGTCGCCGATCTCAAATGGATGGTCAAAGACAATAGAGAAATAACAGAAAAAATCCGAGAGGATCGACTGCGCCGCAAAGGCAATCGCTATACCGCTGATCCCGAGCCCTGTGATAAGTGCTGTGATTTTTACTCCGATATTATCAAGAAATAAAACGAGTGCAATGACCCAGATCAGGACTTTTATTATTCCTGTTATCAGGTTAATCGCAAGATAATTACTCTGGGTAGTTTCTTTGTTTTTCCAATGCTTGTTTAAAGCAAACACGACAACAGAAGATGCAAATATTGATCCGATTATCAGCAGAATGAATAATACGACTGTACTGAGCAATTTTACGAATGCAGGATTTAGGAATAGGATTTTGGTGCATAAAAAAACAGCCGTGATATAAAGAATCGGCAGCAGATATTTCTTGATGCCGCGCAGCAAAAGATCATTAATGCTGTCCGGGGTTTTATGAGCCCAGACATAAATGCGTCTCAACAAGAAAAGCTCTGCCGCTTTAATAACAATTAAGCAGAGAATAACGGTCAACAAAAAAATAAGATATTCCGAAATAGTGTTGCTGAAAAACGTGTAATTTAAGAATTGCGGCACTGTGTGCCCTCCTTTTGCTGTATGAAAAAATAAAAGTTCGAGTAAATTATAACAACTAATCAGGCAAACAACAAATTTTAACACTTTGCTGTCTGTTATATCCGGCATGCGCAATCGGCATCAAGGGTAGCAAAATTTGTAATACAGTATTATTCTGACAGTATAAAGGGATTGCAAATTAATGGTGAAGATCAATATTTGGTGTTATTAACGAGAAGGGAATGGTGGCAGCCATGACATGTTTCCATAACTTCACCGCCCCGGTCTGGCAGATATTTGCCGGCAACCTGCTGCTATTAATTTGCAGCCTGTTTTACCTTGTCTGGTGGATCATAGGCTTCCGGCCGGACGCATCCGGAAAGACCGCCGGAGGATCGGCCGGTGTGATCTACATCGCCGCCGCATTCATAACAGGAATCGCTGCGATTGTACTGCTGTCCGGCGGTATCAACACTCTTTCCAAAGATGCAAAGGGTGTGCCGGTGTGGATCATTTTGCTGGGTGGGGCCGTGTTGTTTGCCGTTATGATTCTGGTTACGACTGCTGTATACCACCGTCCGATGACATCGGAACTGATAATTGTACATATCTGGACAGCATTGGAACTGTGCGCAGTCGTTGTTCTTTACGGCACAGGGCGTTTCGGGCCGGGTCGCACCGTGATGCTTCTGACCCTTATAGGAATGGCCTTCATCGCCGGTATAATCTGCTATGTACTTTATTACCGTCTGGAAGGAACGGCCGGTTACCGGGACGGCATGGCTCCGCTGATTATTGATGCGTCTGTGATGGCGGTATTCCTGGGAGTGCTGGCAGTCTCGTAAGCCGGTAAAATTCAAAAAGTGACGATGAATAGTAAAAATTTTTACGCATGCCCAAAACAGGCGTTCCATATTCTGCTTGATTAATACCAATAATGGTATTAATATCATAAGTGGAATCAAAGGAGGTGGGAATTGTGAAAGACATAAATGAAGTTATGTTGAATTCTGTACGAATGAGAATCATTCAAGAGCTTGCGGCCCATAAAAGCATGACGGCAACAGAGCTTTGTGAAAAATTCATTGACGTACCGCGAACCAGCCTGTACCGTCATATCAATGTTTTATTGGACAACAGCATTTTAACTGTTGTATCCGAAAAAAAAATAAGAGGAAGCCTTGAAAGAACCCTTGCCTTGAATATTGGGGAAATAGCCGGGAATAACACCCTCGAAAATGCCTCCCGGAATGCATTGAGTTTTCTGATGAACAGATATACCAGGTTTCACAGCTATTTTGATGGGCAAAATCCGGACCCCGGAAAAGATAAGATTTTCCTGAACAATACAGTGCTGATGATGGATGATAATGAGTTTGATCAATTTTTATCAGAGTTGCAGGGACTTTTCACAAAATACAATTTTGCAGATGCAGCAGGAAGAAAAACCAGGGATATATCCGTGATATCTGCACCAACAGAAAACGAACCGGAAAAATAGAAATTTAAACAAAAGGGGTAATAAGAAAAATGACTTTTGCAACTGTCACAGGAATTATCATAGGAATCATTATTTGTCTGAATGTAATCGGGTTTGCTGTAAACAGAATATTTTTTGCACATGAACTTGACGGTATACAGCCGTATGGAAAGATGGTTGACGTAAACGGGCGAAAAATGCATGTGTTTTCCATGGGTAACGGCGGGAAAACAATTGTCCTGCTGCCGGGCTTTGGAGTGTCCCTGCCAAGTGCGGATTTTGGCCCGCTGATGAAAGCTCTTTCCAGGGAATATACAGTTGTCTGCATTGAATATTTCGGCATTGGTTTCAGCGGCCGGACAGATACACCGCGTACAAATGAGAACTATACGGAAGAAATCAGGACGGCATTATCTCTGGCAGGCTTTACGGCGCCTTATGTCCTGATGCCTCACTCAGCGTCCGGCATTTACAGTGAATATTATGCCGCCAAATATCCCGGGGAAGTATCTGCGATTATTATGCTGGACACCTCATCAACCGCAATAACACAAACGGGAAATCCGCCCAAATTCCTATATGGTATGGGAAAGCTGCAGCAGGCATGCGGGTTAACACGCCTTTCATACACCCTGATGCCGCCTGTTCAGAAAGTGGAAAACGGATATACCAAAAAGGAAATCAGGGACTATAAATTATTTGCAGGTCATGTTCTCAATGATACGATAATCGATCAGTCGCTTCGTATGCTTGACAATATTAATGAGGTGAAAGCAATGTCTTTCCCCCAGCAAATACCGGTACTCAAACTCATATCCACACAGTCGGAAAAGAGAGTAGGAGTAGAATATCAGTCAAATCACTTGAAAAGGCTGGGCGCAAATACGGAATCCAAAGTTATTGACGGTACGCATTTCTTGTATCAGACGAATGTTTCTGATATTTGTAAAGAAGCTGATGCCTTCCTTGAAAAAATCAACTGATCATATTTGTATTTCGCGAGGTAAAAACGATTATGCTTCGACAAGCTGAAGAAAGACTTTAGCTACAGCCGGATCAAACTTCAATCCGATATTTTTGCGGATTTCCTTAAGGGCAGCGTCTTTGTCCATTGCCGTTCGATAAACACGATCCTGCGTCATCGCGTCATATGAATCTGCAATTGACAGGATGCGTGAGGCCAACGGGATCATCTCTCCGGAAAGTCCCTGGGGATAGCCGCTTCCGTTCCAATTCTCATGGTGGCTCAGTATAAAACAGGCGATCGGCTTCAGTTCTGCAGCGGACATAGCTAAGTTATAGCCATTTTCCGAGTGCCGCTTCATCTTCCGCCATTCATCAGGGGACAGTTTGCCCGACTTATTCAATATTTCATCACCAATGGAAATTTTACCGATATCGTGCAGGGTGGCAAACAGTTCGAGTTCATTAAGCTCGTTCACCGTCAGATTCAGCTTTTCTCCGATTCTTCTTGTAAGAACAGCCAGCCGCTCTGCATGTTCTGCCGTTTCCTGACTCTTGTCGTTCAGTGTGGAGCGAATGGACGAAACAATGGTACTGTGAATGCTTTTATTCTGCAGAAGCTTGCAGCTGCACATGTTTTCGTCTGCAATTCTTTCAACTGAGTCAATACTGATTCCTGTCATAGACTTCGTCGCATATCCAATGCAGACATTGATATGAAGTAATTCATTATCAAGGCTTCTGTTATGTTCTTCACATGCGGCCGTTATCTGCCGGGTGATATGTTCTGCCTTTTTGCTGTCTGTACCCGGGAGAATAATGCTGAATTCGTCGCTGCCGGTCCGGCCGATTATGTCCGTGGAACGGCAGCAGGACTTGAATATTCGGGCAGTGGCTTTGATAATTTTATCGCCGGACTCGTGTCCGAGCGCCTTATTGATCATTTTAAGGCCATTTATATCGCCGATGATGACGGAAAGGGGCAGCTCGTCGGAAGCATCCAGGCGTGCCTTTTCTGCCGGCTTTCTTTTCATAATGTCTGAAAATAGCATGGAAAGCCTATTGGTGCTTTGCTCTGTGAGATTACTCATCTGCAAAAGCCCCCTTCGACTTTATTGGAGGCACCGAATGCGAAAGATGAATCAGCAATTTTGCGCCCGTCCATCATTTCGTCCTTCATACCGGGTTTAGTATTTGACGGTTTGGTGCTGTCAGGGCTACTGTTGTCGCGTTTTACAGATGCAAAACTGCCGTTATTGCTGCCGGAAACAGATACGGCGGTGTTGTCCTGCTTTCCTGAATTACGGGAATCCGGCGTATTTACTTTGGTTTCTTCCGAGGTCCCGGATGTAGATGGCGTTTCGTCAGATATATTCTTATTACCTTTTCCGACGATGGCAGCATGATTTTTGAGTTTGTTCAGGTTATCAGAGTTGGATACAAACTCAGACACGGGGATCATCTCACCGTTATTTTCGATCATTCCGTTGATCACATACAGTCCCATCGGAACATCCTTGCCTTTGGCCTCAAACATTTCGACCTGGTTCGCTTTGATAATGGCTACATTAAGTGAGTCATCCAGGGTCTCATCTTCGGCGAGGCCTTTTTCAATCTGATTATTAAGCTCATCCTGCTTTATACCGGAATCTTCATTTGCTGCTGTAAGCAGTACGGTAGATACAATTACGTAATCTTCCGCATCATCGGTAGAATTTATGAATCCGGCTGTTGTGGCAAGAGCGATAATATCTGAAATTGCGTCGTCAACGGGAAGACCAACCAGAGAGGATACATTCAGAGTCCGGGCATCTTCATTGACAGCCTCAATTTCGATGACCTTGCTGTTTACATCAGTATAAATTTCGAAGCTCGGATTAATATCGAGACACACCAGTGCGTATGAAAGCTGATGCTTTGCATACATTTCTTCAGCATATTTGATCGCTTCTTCCGATGTGTTTACTGCTTTGTAAGACTGCGAATAGATATTTGCGCCGATTGCAAAGACAAACATTAAGGCGGCAGCAACACCGGCAGAAATCCAAATATTTCTGTTTATTAATACATTTTTTGTTTTCGCCAGGGTTTGCAGCCTGATTCGGCTGAGCATAGCGGTTTCGCTGAACGCATGTTCCCTGATTGTATCCTGTAATTTATTCATACCGGCCACCCCCGTTAAGACTTGAATTTGCCTATAATCTTAAAGAGGATAATTTGTTTCAATTAGTTACATTTGTCGAGTAAATTCTTAAGCTTTTTGAGCGACCTGTAATACCGGAGTTTGACTGCACTCTCACCTTGCTTCAATGCAGCGGCGATTTCCTGAAAAGTCATGTCGAACCGGAATTTCGCAAAGAGAACCTGCTGCTCGGACTGAGAAAGTTTATTGACTGCTTTCCACAAATCTTCACTCTCAAACGGTTCAAAGGCTTTTATCTCCCAATCGTCATTATCAGTTACGGTATCACTCAACTGAAGATCCCCGTCGTCAAACGAGAGCAGAGGGATCTTTTTGGAGTACATCCGGCTCAATTCATGATTGGACATCTGGATCAGATAGGACAGATGATTCGCCGGGCGTTTGTTCTTCAGGACGACATGCTGGTAAAAATTCGCATAGACAGTTGCAGTGACATCCTCCGCTTCAGACAGCCCGGGCGCTTTGAAAAAAACGTACCGGCTTACTTTTTCGAAGGTTTCAAAGTATACTGCTTCAAAATATTCCTGATGCTCCTGTTGCTGCATGGATCTTTTCCCCGCATTACTGTCAGTGATTATTTTCCGGGTACCTGACAGTTCAGGATAGAAAACCAACCGATGATTGTGTTTGATTTATCCTGCTCGCTACAGCATATACCAAAGTATAGTAATTTAGTAAATAGTATTTGGCTGCCGGCTTGATCCGACGGTTTTTCTTAACCCGGATTATGTCAATATAATTGACAGTTCTGCAGGGCAGGGGGCGAGCATGATTGTTCTGGCGTACTTTTCATCATGCAGCCAAAGATCGTTTTTGCCCGGTTCAATAATCAGGGGCATGCGGTCATGAATCGGAAGTACCGATGCATTCGCATTGACGGTAAGTATCACATAAGCAGCATATTTTTTGCCGTATTTATCTTCAAAGCCGGAGTATAGGCCGGCCATATAAAGTACAGGGGATTCCTTGGGCTGCAGCAGGAATTTGGATTTTGTATGTCCCTCGTTGTGGTCCCATTCGAAAAATCCATTTGAAGGAATTATACAGCGCCTTTGGCTGATGCTCGACCGGAACATGGGCTTTTCTGATGCTGTTTCTGCGCGGGCGTTTATTAATACGCCGCTGCCCTGCCATTTGGGATACCCCCAAGTCATCAGTTCGGGCTGAGTGGATTGCTGCTGCGCAATGAGTACCGGGGCAACATCTGTCGGACGGATTTCGCCGGTTATCATGGGAACGCACGGCGAAGTGTTCTGGTATTTCAGGGTGATTTCGTTGCAGATTTTCTGAATTTCGGCGTTTGTCTCATCATCAGCGATATAGTACCGGCCACACATTCTACCACGACCTTTCTTATGTCAATAATTATACAGCCGATCACAAATCTTAGGAATCACAGAGGAATAAATAATTGAGCGGCGTCGGATTTTCCTCTCCGGACAAAGCGCGCTTAAAGCGTGTGTTAAGCCGCAGGTCGGCCATGATTCTTTAACAAATTGGTTATACAAACAGACAGAATCATATCAGCGGTTCATGTTATAGTTAACAAAATATGCAATTTAAGCCGCGCCGTTACGACAGCAGTGCAATTACAGAAATCAGGTATCCATTTCATGAATTTCGCATTAGATCTGGCCGCAATCATTTTATCTTCTTCCTTTCTTTTTTTTGCAGTTCTATATATAGGAGCAGGAGCTTTGCTTTACAGCATCCTGCTGACCAGGCGGACATACCAACGTCAGGCCAAACATGCCGCGTCTGATTCATATCAGGAGGAGCGCAGGAAAAATACTTTTAATTACGACGGGGAAATGTGGTTCCACAGTATGGAGCCTGCTGAGACTGTCATTCTTTCCAGAAAAAATGTACCGCTTCACGGCTATACCATTCCGGCGTCGGAACCGACGGACCGCTGGGTGATCTGCCTGCATGGCTATACCGGTGCGCCGGATACCATGGGCCCCTTTGGCAGGAAATTCCATAACAGCGGATTCAATACCCTGTATCCTGCATTGCGCGGACATGAAAGCAGCGAACACAGGACCATTTCGATGGGATGGCACGACCGGCTGGATATTATCGACTGGTGCCGCTATGTTATAAAGCAGAATCCCAGGGCACAGATTGTTCTTTTCGGGGTCTCGATGGGAGCCTCAACAGCCATGATGGCCAGCGGGGAAAATATGCCGTCCGCGGTCCGGTGTATTATCGCCGACTGCGGTTTTTCATCGGTCTGGGAAATTTTTGCGGTTCAAATCAAACGTTATGCAAGACTGCCTGCCAATCCTTTCCTTCTGCCCATATATACAATGGCTCTTTTGAAAGACAAACTGGATATAAAAGCAGCATCCTGTGTCCGTCAGGTTAAAAAATCCAGAACTCCGATTTTGTTCATCCACGGTGATGCGGACGAACTGATCCCCCATGCCATGATGGATGATCTTTTTTTGGCTGCGGGCTGTGAGAAGGAAAAACTGCTCGTTCACCATGGCCGTCACGGTGAATCGGCAAATGCCGCACCTGATCTCTACTGGTCAACGGTTAAGTCATTCATCAGCCGCAAATTATCTCAGCCTCAGTTGGTGCTTGCACCGTCTGGAATTCGTTCTGCTAAATAATCCGGATTAATACCTGTTCAAGGCATGGCTGATAAGAATGCTTCCAATAATGATAATAAAAATGACTGCCCAAAATGGGAACGCCCGCAGCGTCCTCGTTTTTTGCTGTGTATAAAGGTATCAAAATTGTCATGCTCATAAAAATATTTACTATTAATAATTGAAATATTTTATAAATACATAATACTAATAACAGAAAAAAAGGATTTTATACGCAAGTGTAAAATGATATACTGTTTTTTAACAGAAAACTAACGGATTGTAATATATTTGAAATTCCGACCGGCATTCACAGTGTACCAGAATTCTGTTTATGCATAATGAGGCAGTTCATATGAATTTTGATGAGTATGATGATGACTTAAAAGGATGGATTGGACTGGTACTTGCGAACCATTCCGTTAATCAGGATATAACAAATCTGAATTGCAGAAAAATACTTCGGGCAGGCATGAAAAACAGTGATAGTAAACTGCTTGGATTTGCTTACTTTTATATGGCTTATATTAATCATCTTGAGAATGACAGCAGAAAGCTTATTCGAAATCTGACTCTCGGGATGGAGCATCAGAATAAGGCGCAGATGTGGGATCTTCTGGTTCGGTCATACAATCTGCTGGGAATTAATTTTGATAACCACGGCAACATTCCTGCCGCCATTGATTATTATTTGAGTGCAATCAAATATTCCCACGAATACGGACGGAAATATGAAGAAGGTTATGCAAACGCCAATATCGGACAGCTGTATTTTTTGCTGCATGATTATGACACGGCGATTTCCTATTTGAGGGAAGCGCATAAGTGCATCAATTCGAACAAAAAAGAGAAAACGTATTCAAGGATCATAGTTGTAATTGAGATTTCTCTGGGATATTGCTATTTGCGTAAGGGAAACATGAAGTCAGCACTGCCGTATTTTTATCGGATCGAAAAGGCAGACCACGCAAATTTAGGCGACGTATATAATATATCCATTTGCTGTTTTGAAGTCATATTTTCTAATGCATCAGCTGATTCCGGCAAGAGGGACAAACTGATCGGCAGAATGATTGAACTGCTCGATGAAGCTGTATCCCTTATGGACGTGTATGATGATGTATTCATATTTTGCGACTTTCTTTATGATGCCGGGCGCTATGAGGATCTTATGCATGTGCTCGAAAGAATAGAGGTGCTTACAAAGTCGGCTGGTCTTACGAATATGCTGCTTCGTGTTACAAGGCAAAAGATAAGGTATTATCGTACTCTGCATAATGAAGCAGCGTATCTGCAGGCTTATACCGACTATTTCCTGTTGTCTGAACAGGTGGCGGATGAGAATATTGCCATCACAAAGGAGTCCATTGATCTGCGCATGGATATGGAACGGGTCAAGGAAAAGCAGATTCTGATCCAGCGTGAAAATGAAATTCTGCAGGATAAATCGAATCGGGATCCGTTGACTGCTCTTCCGAATCGAAACAAGTTAAACGATTATTCGGAAATAATCTATGAAAACGCCTATAAAAACGGAAAAAGCCTTGCCATTGAAATCCTGGATATTGACTGTTTCAAGCAATTCAATGATACGTATGGTCATCAGGCGGGGGATGAATGCCTTAAGAAAATTGCGCATCTCTTAAATTCCCTCATAGAACACGGCATTTTTTGTGCCAGGTATGGCGGTGATGAATTTATTATTATTTATGAGGATAAAACGGATGAGGAGATCCTGCGGATTGCCGGAAAATTGCGGGAGGACGTGGTTGCCCTGCATATTGCAAATAAGAGTTCAACGGTAATACCTGTTGTCACCATCTCACAGGGAATATGCAATGCCGTCCCCCAGAAGAACAACCGGATATGGGACTATTTATATTCAGCGGATATGTCTTTGTACCATGTAAAACGCATGGAAAAGAATAATATCAGACTTATTACCGGGAAACCTGCTTCGGATGAATGATTGGGATACAAATATGCTTTGCTGTATGGTGTAAAGGAGTGTCGCAACATGAAAAGAATTGCCGCTTTTTTCGATGTGGACGGAACGATTTCGCGGGAAGGCCTTATCGGTGAGATGTTCCGGAAAATGATCAAGTATGAATTAATCGATGCGACAAAATGGCATGAAGAAGTGAAGCCGGCCTTTTCCCAATGGAGCAGGCGCATCGGCGATTATGATAATTACCTGATGAAAATGGTTGATATTTACACGGATACCGTACAGAATACGGAAGCTTTCCTGATCGAACATATTGCCAGGAAGGTGATCGAGCAAAACGGTGAAAGGGTATACACATACTCCCGCGAGAGGATTAAGTGGCATCAGGAGCAGGGACACCTTGTAATAGCGATTTCCGGTTCCCCTGTTGAACTGGTGCGGGAAATGGCTGACAAATACGGCATGGATGATTACAAGGGCACCGTATATGAGGTTGGCAGCAACGGGATTTATAATGGGGTTATTCACCCGATGTGGGATTCGGACAGTAAGCGCAGCGCGGTTAAGGAAATGGCCCGGAAGCATGATTTGGACCTGTCCGAATGTTTCGCTTACGGTGATACAGCCGGTGACTTCTCCATGATGAAAATGGTTGGCCGTCCTATTGCCGTTAATCCGACCAAAGAGCTTATCTCCAAAATTCTTGAGGATCCCATGCTCAGAGAAAAGATCTCTGTTATTGTTGAGCGTAAGGATGTGACCTACCAGATTGGTATTGATGCACTGCACCTGGTTGACTGAAAGGAGTGTGATGCCTTTATGGATAAATATTTGATAAAGAACACGACAAGGGAGCAGCGTGAACAAATTATCAGGGATTCACTCGGATGCGGTGCCGGCAGCTGCGAAAACTGTTCTGCCTGCGGAGTCTACGGAGCAGTGAATCCATATGATATGTATCAGCCGTACATTGACGGCGAAAAGGAACTTATTGAGATCAATCAGGGGTTTGTGCCTCCGTATATTCTGAAATAAATGGAAATTTTATAATCATTTGATACAAAAAGACAGTGCAAATCATGAATGAAAAGTACATGAAAATATATGTTCTTTCTCCTGAAACCCATATTGTCGGAGAAAAAGCCATAATCATGTGGGAACCAAAGCCAAGCAAGATAATGAATATTGACAATATACTGTAATTTTTGTTTTTAAACACGTTGTACAATGAAAACAATATGCACAGGCAAATCGAAAGCAATAGTATATCAGGAACCCAGCTTCTCCAAGAAGTCCAATCTGCTACCGTTCCTAATTCGGTCATGGACCTCTTGACTGCTATTATTTTAGGAAATAATCCTCCGAAAGACTCGCTGAAAACTCCGAAAATCAGACAGGATACAAAAGGTACCGCAGCTATTATTCTGTATTTCGTATCTTTATGAGAAATCAACATGCAAAGAAATAAAGTTCCGCAGAACACTGCAAATACAAAATTCGGCTTCATGATAAATTCAAACAGTGAAGAGGAAAAACCCATTTCGATCTTATGGATAAAGGAAATACCGTCATATTGGGGAAACCAATTTCCGATTTCCTGGGATTTCCTGGCAAAATTCCCGGGGCATGTAAAAATAAATACGAGGCTTGCAACGCTTATCAGACTTTGCAATATCATATAGGAACGCAATCTTTTTTTCAGAAAGAGATAGATTGTAAATGCCGGATAAACGGCGAGGAGGATGGCACACATCTGTTCCTGGTTCGCTGCATAAAGTAAAGCCAGTGAATAGAATACATATTCATATTTTCTTATTTTTTCGTTAAACAGAATTTTCCTGATCGGAATCATTGCAAACAAACCAAATGCAAGCGGCCAATAATAATTGAGTGTCGTTGCAATCCATCCTGCAGATGACATTTGCTGGAATGGATAAATGAACAGAATGCATGTGATGATCCAATTTGTTTTTCTTGCATTCACAGTAGGGATCAGCTTAGATATACTTACAGCAGACAGAACTACGACTGCTGTATCCAGTATTTTCCAAAGCAGCGGCAGGCGAGCCAGTAATACAAGAGTTGCCTCAATGAAAACCCTCGATGACCATAGGTTATATCTGGTGATTATATAAGAAATAACAGTTACATTATTATCGCTGAGAACTATTGAAAATGAGCTGTCATCCCCGAAGCCCATTGTCATGAAAGCATGGATAACTGACATTCCGACAGCAAAAATTACAAACGGGAAATAATGCCATTTGTATAATTTTATTAATTTTCCTTTTAAAAATTTCAATACAGAATTTTCCTCTTTCGTGATTTAGGATTGCCCTCAAATGAGCATTTGTTAAGAGTAACACGAATATAAGAACAAAAAAAATCGTGTTTTGAAAGCCGCCCCCGGGTTCTTTGATTTCTAACCTGCCGGATGGGCAGGAAGTTGTTTGTGATATATGGGCATTACGATATACTGCCGTTGTTTTGTATGACATAATGTATTCCAGTAATATCACAACATTTCATTATTTCTGATAATGTGCATCAGGATATAGTCCCGAGTCCACGGAAAGGTGAAAGAGAGAAGGGAGTAAAAAATGACTGAATATATTGTGGTAAGTATTGTCAGCGGCATTCTTTTTGGAACGATGGATGGATTGATTAACGCGAATCCTCTTGCCCGGAAACTCTATGCGGTTTACAAGCCTATGGCTAAAAATAAAGTCAATGTTCCTGCGGGAATCGTGATTGACATTGTATACGGATTTATAATGGCAGGAATATTTCTGCTTCTCTACAACAGCATGCCTGGTGAAGCAGGATTCGTGAAGGGAATATGTTTTGCTTTGATTGCCTGGTTTTTCCGTGTTGTAATGTATGCAGCTTCACAATGGATGATGTTCGAAGTATCCGTCAGAACTTTGTTTTATACACTTATTACAGGATTAGGTGAGATGCTTATTATTGGTATGCTGTATGGATGGTTCTTAAAACCGTTTGTATAGAGGATGGGATATAAGAAAAGCATCAATTTGATAATGTAAGAGCTATATGAAGATAAAAAGAATACAAATGATAAGACGAATTCTGAAGAAGCAGGTGAAATAATGTTGTTGGAAAAGAACATAATCAAAAAAAACTGCATGAAGGAAATAAAGAACATATGGCTGGCGGCCCCGGATTCGTTCCCGGATTTTTTAACGGAGATTTCTATAGAGGCCAGGACGCAAAATGAACAGTATATTCAGACTGTTTCCGAAGATTTTCAGAAGCAGGTGAAATCTTTTCCCATGAATGCCAAAAGACGGGTGAAATGGAAACAGAAGATGATTGGCATGCTGGATCAGGTTTTGGGCGAAGAGACGATTATCGGCGTACATTACGCAATGGATCAACATGCGCTGGGTGCTTTTCAGGATGAACTCAAGGAATTTCTTGTACATGCGAGGAAATTCGCGCCGGAGTTATCCATTGAGGAAATCGGGCAGGCGATCCGGAATTATGTCGTGTATGCGATGTTTAACGAGATGAATCAGATAAGATCCGGCTTCAGTATGGCATGTTTTGGATACAGCATGCTCTATCCTTTCACGGATAATTATATTGATAACCCGCAGTGTTCCGATCTGGATAAGATCAGATACAATCAAATCATCCGGGACAAAATAGAAGGCAAAGAAGTCCATCCTGAGTCGATGCATCAGCAGAAGACGTGTGAGCTTCTGTCTGCCATTGAATCGGAATACCCAAGGGACAGCGATTCAACAATTTTCACATTACTGTCCCTGATGCTTGAGGCGCAGGAAGACAGTCTGCGGCAGCAGGCTAAAGGCACTTCGCTGACACTTTCGGAGAGATTGGATATTTCGCTTTACAAAGGCGGCATATCCGTTCTTATCGACCGGTTTTTTGTTAAAAAGGAAATCACGGAAGATGATATGTCCTTCTATCTGGGATTCGGATTTTTCCTGCAGCTGGCGGATGATCTCCAGGATATCGGGGAAGACAGCCGGGCGGGGCACCAGACAGTTCTTACCGTGGATGAGAGCTGTGAATACAAAGAGAAGACAGTCAATAAGATGCTGCACTTTGTGCATCGGTTACTCCTTGATTTTCAGGCGGAAAATAACGTTTTCAAGAATTTTGTTTTGAATAACTGCTATCAGCTCATTTATTCTTCTGCAGTCGGAAGCAGAGAGTTTTTCTCGCAGGAATATCTGGAAAACCTCGAGAAATACCTGCCTGTCACGTACTCCTTTCTGGAAAAAATGAACAGGAAGCAAAATGATAATAAGGACTTCAAAATCCAGGACAAATACATGAAAATTATGGATGAGATGATTGCCCCTGACAAATAGAATATTGTTTGAGATGGAGGTATGGAGATGTTCATCTATTTTGTCATCATGGTAATGCTGATCCCAATAACTATGCTGGGATTCGGCTTATTATGGAGAAATCATCCGCCCCGGAAAATCAATTCCGCTTATGGATACAGAACAACCATGTCATCAAAAAACAAGGACACATGGGACTATGCACATCGATATTTTGGGAATATCTGCCTTCGGACAGGACTAGCAGCATCGATTCTGTCTGCAGCTGCCATGTTTATTTGTAGAAACAATTATGAAAATGCATCAATAGTGATTATCATTATTCAGATGTTCATTTTATGGATTCCAATCATTCCAACGGAAAAAGCATTGAAGCAAAAATTCGATAAGAATGGGAATCGCAAAAACATGTTTCCAGACAAATAAAAGAGCGGGGAACCGCTCTTTTTATTTGCTTATACAGTCTATCAATATCAAAACTCTTCTTCCTCTTCCGGTATGATCAGTCCGTTCTCATCGAATGTGGTACCGGATACAATCACGTAATCATCCTGGATTCTGTAGCCAAGACGCAGTACGGTTTTGACAGGAATGGGTATCTCACAGTTGTCCATACCTTCTTTGCGCGCCATCGCCAAATCTTCGCGGCGGATGCAAAGGATGCAGTGCCCTTTATCAAGCAGGTATATGTGCCATTTGTGAAGGGAATCCGGCAGCTGGAGAGGATATGTTTTGCCGACAACAATTAAGTGTGAGATGTCCTTGCATGACTTTCTCATTATTTCGCCTTTCTATATGTGAAAAGATGCTCATCCCAAAGCGTGGACATCTTTTGCATGAGGTCTGTTTGCCATTCATTTTATTGTATGACGACGCTACATGCAATATTAAGGAAAATCTCCGCTTGTCGGTAAATCAGAGATTTGATCCGCAGTTTGTGCAATAATCGCCGACATCAATACCTTTGCACCGCAGGAACGGCAGAAGCTTACGGAAGGCACTGCCGGGTTTGACTGGAGATTCTGTTGGGCATTCGCCTGTGCTGCGAGTATTCCGCCGGAAACAGATTCCAACATGAACTTGCCAGGCTTGAAGCGGATTTGTGCCAGGCCTGCATTTTCTACTGTAAACAAAAACGGCTTTAACTTCTGCCCATAGGCATCGGAAGCACGCAGAATGTTCTGTTTTTGATTTGTATTAACCGTTATCAGTTTTCCGCTGCTGATGGCTCCGATATTCTGCCCGTTCAGTGTTATGGGATATCCCAACCGTGAGCCAAGAAAGATTTTTTTACATGTAATTTCCAGTGTGGCCGGAACGATTAATTTCTCGGCTGTACGGTTGCTGTTCAATGTCATTTGATCCATTGGCTCGACATACGTACCTTTCGGGCAATTTTTAGCGAGAATGTACGAGATAAGGCCGCCCAAGAGTGCTGAAAAAAGTGCAAGCGGGTAAAGAACTGTCGTTTCTAAACCACTGAAAGCACCGACGAATATTGACAGGAATTCAAAGCCGAGCCAAAATCCGATGGTAAGTCCAATATATAAACCGGGTTTACATCCGCGTGCCAGCGCATTCTTTTTGTTTGTGTTGCATAAATAAAAAATTCCAAGTATTTCGAGCATGCTGTTCCTCCGATATTTGCAGTATTAACATTATTGATTTTTGAGTAATCTGTTTTTCAATATACTATATTATTATACCGGACACAATACTATAATAATCGGTAATTAGCTTCTTAATAAACCTGGCTGGGGTCTTATGTACTATAATAGGAAAGAAATAAAATAAATAGTCTTCGGCGCGGGTAATGATGCCGGGCCAGAAGAAAGAAAAGGGAAATCCATGCATACATATTTTATTGGTTTAGCAGGCGGTACTGCATCCGGGAAGACGACAATTGTCAGGATGCTCGATGATGTTTTGTCGGACAAAGGGCAGATTATCTATCTGGACTCATATTACCATTCGTTTTCGGACAAGACACTTGAGGAACGAAAGCAGCTCAATTACGATCATCCTGATTCATTTGATTTTGAGGCGCTGGTGAAGGATATTAAGAGTCTTAAGGCCGGAAAATCAATACAGATGCCGGTATATGATTATGTCGGTTTTACACGTTCCGAAGACTGTGTTGCCGTTGACCCATGCCCGGTCATTATCGTCGAGGGTATGCTGGTCCTCTGGTATCCCGAGCTTCGGGAACTTCTGGATCTCAAGATCTACATTGATACAGCCGACGACGAACGCCTGATCCGGCGTATCCGCCGTGATACACAGGAACGCGGACGCAGTCTCTCATCCATACTTGACCAGTATCAGACGACGGTAAAACCCATGCATGAGCAGTTTATCGGCCCGTCCAAAAAATATGCGGATATTATCATTCCGCGCGGCGCTGAGAACGAGAATGGCGTGCGTATCCTGAAGGAACATATAAGAACCACACTGAAGTCAGAAGAAATGTGCAATGAAAACGGATAAATCGATCGAAGTAAAAATCCTGCGGGCGATTTTGTGGATTTATGTAATTCTTTGCCTTGTTATTGCAGGACTGAATTATGGATATGCCAATCGTGCCGCTCCCGAAATTGCCGGGTTTATTACCTGGTTCTGGCATTTTTATGAAAACTGGATAAAGACAATCTTTATTATTATTTGCAGTTTTCTGACACTTAGAATTATTGGCAGGTCAAAAAGAACCGTCATGAGAAAAAGAAATCTCACCGGCTTCATTATAGCTGCTTTGATTATTCATATTGCAGCCCCGCTTCTGCTTGGCAACAACGAAATTTACTTTTTTGCGATGCCGCTTCCCTGGACAACAACGCCTCTGCAGTTACTTTACACGGGATCATCTTTTTATATCAGCCATTTTCCCGTGTGGGGAGCCGCGGGAATATCAGCCGCATTGCTCTTTTACATAATTGTCAGCACAGTGGTCCTTACAGGCACCCTGTTATTCGGCAGACGCTGGCAATGCTCTACACTGTGTCTGTTTAACGGGTTTGCAGCAGAAGTGTTTGATCCGGTCATTCCGCTTTTAGGCAAAAAGAAAAAAGTATCACCGAAGATGATTAAGGTTTTTACGGTGCTCCGGTGGTTCTTTCTTGCAGCGGGTGTAATGTTTTCCCTGTGGTGGATCCTTTTTTTATCCGGTGTGCCCATTGCAGGGAATTTTGAGCTGTTAAGCAAAATTGAAACTTACAAATACCTCAGTGCAGAATTATTGGCGGCAATGTTTTTCTGGGTGGCTTATGTCGGAAGAGGCTATTGCCAATATTGTCCGCTGGGGACTGTTCTGGCGCTTTTGGGAAGGATCGCAGGACAGAAGATCAATACTAATGCTTCAACCTGCATACAGTGCGGTCAATGCAATACCACATGTCCGATGTCCATAGATATTAAAAGTATGGCCGGATCCGGGAAAGCGGTAAGCAACCTGCGCTGTGTAGGCTGCGGACATTGCATTGATGCGTGTCCGACAAAGACTTTATCCTATTCAACAAAGTTCCTGCAGGCTTTTTCGAAAATCAAAGGGAAGCGGAAAAAATCATGAAGCTATTTGATGAAATTCAGTCGTATATGCCATGCAATGAACAGGAAGACCGGGACAGGAAAGCAATGCTTTCATATATGGTGACACAGGCGAATGTGCTTTCCCGGTTAAATGAAACGGCTCATTTCACTGCCTCAGCATGGGTCCTCAACCGGGAACATTCGAAGGTTCTGATGATTTATCATAATATGTATAATTCCTGGTCATGGACCGGTGGCCATGCAGACAATGAAGAAGATTTGCGTGCTGTGGCTATCCGGGAATTAAAGGAAGAAACCGGAGTGAAGTATGTGAAATTACTGCAGGACGAGGTGTTTTCATTGGAGATACTGGTTGTGGAAGGACACGAAAAAAGAGGGGAATATGTTCCCTCCCATTTGCATCTCAACCTGACATTTCTGCTGGAAGCAGATGAAAACGAGGAATTGTCCGTCAAACCGGATGAAAACAGCGGGGTTCGCTGGTTCACGCCGGAGGGTGCTGCTGCAGCATCGAGTGAACCGTGGATGCGGGATAGGATATACAGCAAATTGAATCGGAAGTGTGAGGGCATATGGAAAATAACAAAATAATAGAATGCGAACTGGAATATATACGCTGCTTCAGCAATACAACTGAGCATGAGAAATTTGTGCAGTACTCGGATGCGTTACTGCCTGATATGTACAAACACAATTTTCTGGCTTTACGCAAGACAGTTGAGCCATATAGGATCAAGGATCTTCTCGGAAGTGCGCTGGGTGAGGCAAAGGCGCAGAATAAAGGGTTTTTTCGCATGGAACTTCCGGCCGGACAGGACTATCCGGATGCCGCAATCGATTATCCCGGGATAGTCAGGGAACATCTCGGAGCGTATCTCTACCCCTCCGACAAAGAGCCTGACTGGAAAGTCAGGAGCGACTGCACCGTTAGAAAAATAGATACAGAAGAGATGGTAGAACAGCTGGCCCAGCTTGATCTGGCTCATGACCGGGTGACATGCGGGGAGGATTTCTGCATACGGCGCGCACACCGTCGGGGACAGGTATATTTGTCCGGCGCAGCATGCAATTCTTATTTGCTTTATCTGGATGGTGTACCGGTGGGGAATTGTGATTTGTTTGTTCATGGTGATACGGCGAAAATCGAGGATTTTGCCGTGCTGCCGGATTTTCAGCACAGGGGGATCGGGACAACACTGCTCCGGGAAATGGTGTCCGCCGCAAAAACAGCTGGTGCAAAAGTGATTTATCTCTGTACCGGTGAAGATGATACACCAAGGGAAATGTATAAAAAGCTCGGCTTTCATAAGGTAATGAATTTCTACGCCCTTTTCTGGAAAATGTGAAGTCCCGTAAACGGAATCAAAGAGGCGGATATATGATGCAAATGAATTCTATAAAGGATGTTGAAACCGTTGCTCTCGATATGCAGAACCGGGCACTGGTGATTATTGATCAGACCCGGCTTCCCAACCATGTTGAAGTGCTTCATCTGACGCAGCAGAAGGATATCCGTGACGCCATTTATCTGCTGAAGGTAAGGGGCGCACCGGCGATAGGTGTTGCAGCAGCCATCGGCGTCTATCTGGCAGCACTTGAAATTGGGACAGAGGATTATCCGGAGTTCTGCCGTGAGTTTCGTAAGGCGAAGGACTATCTTGCGGCATCAAGACCGACAGCTGTCAACCTGTTCTGGGCGTTGGACCGGATGGAACAGGTTGTTCTGCAGCATTCCGGCAGTTCTGCAGCGGTGATTTGTGATCTGCTGCAGGCAGAGGCTATCGCTATTCGGGAAGAGGATATTGCCGTATGCCGCCAGATCGGTGAATACGGGCTGTCCCTGGTCAGGCCCGGTGACGGACTGCTGACGCACTGTAATGCGGGGCGTCTGGCGACGGTCAAATACGGTACAGCGACGGCGCCGATATATCTGGGACAGGAAAGGGGTTATGCCTTCCGCGTGTTTGCTGACGAGACCCGTCCCTTGCTGCAGGGGGCTCGCCTGACGGCCTTTGAGCTCTGTGATGCAGGCATTGATGTAACTCTTATCTGTGACAGCATGTCGGGATCGGTCATGCAGCGGGGCTGGATCAATGCTGTTTTTGTAGGATGTGACCGGGTTGCCGCAAACGGGGATACAGCAAATAAAATCGGGACCTCCGTGCTGGCGGCAGTAGCAGCGAGGTATCATGTGCCGTTCTATGTATGTGCACCATCCTCAACAATCGACCTTACTGCTCCTACCGGAAAAAGTATCAGCATCGAAGAACGTCCGGCGCACGAAGTAACAGACATGTGGTACAGGGAACCTATGACCGCCCCCGGGGTGAAGGTCTACAATCCGGCGTTTGATGTGACGGATAATGACCTGATTACAGCTTTTGTGACGGAGTTCGGTATTGTGAAGCCGCCATACACGGATTCACTGAGGCAAATTATGGAAAAGAATAGCGTACACACGAAAGGCCCCGGATTATTATAAAGAGAACACCGTCGGACATAGTGATATACTGAATTTAGCTTCTCCTCTAGACATTCAATAACAGTAAAGTAAATTCAGACATACAGAGGTGATGAAAATGCAGACAAGCAGAAGATTGACGGATGCATATAAAAACGCCAGGGTTGAGTATTTTGACGATAATTCCAATTACATTTTTTTCAGCGACTGTCACAGGGGAGATGGAAGCCTTTCGGATGAATTTTCCAGAAACAAGAATATATACCTGTACGCCCTTGAATATTATTACAGCAGAGGGTTTGTGTATGTGGAGGCAGGCGACGGGGACGAGCTGTGGGAACATCGTAAGTTCAAAGATATAGTTAATGCGAATACTACTGTGTTTGAAGCGATCAAGAGTTTCTATTACAAGGACCGTTTAATCATGCTTTATGGAAACCACAACACATACTTGAAAGATCCTGAATATGTTAAAAATAATTACTACACGTATTATGACGAATATAACGAGGCCCTTATTGATTTTCTCAAAGGGATCAAGCCATGTGAGGCGCTGGTACTCAAACACAAAAGAACAGGTATGGAAATCCTTACGGTTCATGGTCACCAGGGGGATTTGGCCAACGACCAGTTATGGTGGCTATCCATGTTTTCATTAAAATATTTCTGGCGCTTCCTGCATGCGTTCGGTTTTCAAAACCCCTCGAGCCCTGTGAAAAACGCCCCCAAACAGCACAAAATCGAGAAGAATTTTAACAAATGGATCAGTACCCACAGGATTATGCTCATCTGCGGGCATACCCACAGGCCTAAGTACCCAAAGGCCAGGGATCTTCCCTATTTCAATACAGGGTGCTGTATTTTCCCTACAAGTATAACCGGCATTGAGATTACCGGAGGTGTCATCCAGCTGGTTCAATGGCGGACAATGGTTTATCAGGACGGGATTCTTCATATTGAAAGGACGGTCATGAGGGGCCCTGATCCTCTGGAAATGTTTGATATCAGATAAAAATCCTTACATGCAATAGATCCCGCATTTTTGTGGTTGGAGAAATAGCTTGTCAAAGGAGACAGATATGAGAATTGGATGCGTCAAAGAAATCAAAAAACTGGAATATCGTGTAGGCGTTACACCGGATCATGCCAAAGCATATATCAGGCAGGGACATACAGTATATATGGAAAAAAATGCAGGAATTGGTTCAGGATTCTCCGATCATGAATACGTGCAGGCCGGGGCCCTTATCATAAGTGATGCAAAAACGGTCTGGGATAACAGCGAAATGATTATCAAGGTTAAAGAGCCGCTGCCGGAAGAATATCCGTTTTTCCGGAGGGATCTGATCCTGTTTACCTATCTTCATCTGGCGGCAAACAGAGCGCTCCTCGATGCCATGCTTGCTTCCGGTATAAAGGGTGTTGCCTACGAGACTCTTACGGAAAAAGACGGAAGCCTTCCGCTGCTGAAGCCTATGAGTGAAATTGCAGGGCGCCTGTCTGTCCAGGAAGGTGCCAAATACCTGGAGAAAACTTACGGGGGTTCCGGCGTTCTTCTTTCCGGCGTACCCGGTGTGAAAAAAGGAAAAGTCGTGATACTCGGTGCTGGGAATGTCGGAATCAATGCCTGTAAAATTGCTGTCGGTATGGGCGCCGATGTAACGATTATGGATGTCAACCTCAACAGCCTGAGCCATCTTGATGATTTGTACGGAGCCAGGATTCAGACAATCGCAAGCACGGATCATGCAATTGAAAAGGAAGTGTCGGACGCTGATCTGGTTATCGGCTGCGTACTGATTCCCGGTAAAATGGCACCCAAGATATTCAAAAAGGAATATTTAAGAATCATGAAGCCGGGCAGTGTAATTGTTGATGTGGCCGTTGACCAGGGCGGATGCTTTGAGACAACAAAGGTGACATATCATGATGACCCGGTTTTTATTGTTGACGGAATTGTCCACTATTGTGTAGGCAACATGCCGGGAGCGGTCCCGAGAACTTCAACAATTGCCCTCAATATCCATACTTTGAAGTATGGCCTGCAGATTGCGCAGTCCGGACTGGAAGAAGCATGCAGGATCAATGAAGTCCTGTATTCAGCGATCAATACATATGATGGTGCATGTACATGCAGGAACGTAGCCGAAGGGTTTTCACTGGAATATGTGCCTGCTGCCGGGAAATGCACTCAAAGTTGATTTCCTGATTTTCACGCCTTATAATAATTTGGAGTTTTTTCATGCATAAAATGAGCGGTTTTATGTATAAGTAATTCTGTGTCAGTAAATTTCTGCAGTACGGAAGGATAGGGAAAATGAGTATCACCGATTTGTTAACGAATAATGCCTTGGAGTATGGCGAGGAAACATGCCTTATTGAGATTAATCTGGACCTTCAGGACAGGCATAATGTTATATGGCGGGATTTTGATCTCATTGAGAACAGCCCGGCCGGAGAGTACAGAAGAGAGATGACCTGGCTGGTTTTTGAAGAAAAAGCTAACCGGATGGCCAATCTTCTGCTCAGGCGGGGAATCGGAAAAGGCGATAAAGTAGCGATTCTTATGATGAACTGCCTGGAGTGGCTGCCGGTTTATTTCGGAATTCTGCGGTCCGGCGCCATCGTGGTGCCGCTGAATTTCCGCTATACGGCTGAGGAGATAAAGTATTGCCTGGAGTTATCCGATACGGCGGCGCTGATTTTCGGGCCGGAATTCATCGGCCGTGTGGAAACCATTTATGATCAGATTCCCGATGTGAAGATCCTGCTTTTTGCCGGAGAAAACCGGCCGACTTTTGCAGAAAACTATGACCGCCTTACAGCCAATTGCTCATCGGTTGATCCGCGGATTGAGATTTCGGAGGATGATGATGCAGCGATTTATTTTTCCTCGGGGACGACCGGATTTCCCAAAGCAATTCTGCATACGCACAAAAGCCTGCTGTCAGCCTGCTATACGGAGCAGAATCATCACGGACAGACGCGCGGCGATAATTTTCTATGCATCCCGCCGCTCTACCATACCGGTGCTAAAATGCATTGGTTCGGCAGTTTGCTCGCAGGCAGCAAGGCTGTACTTCTTCGCGGAATTAAACCGGAATGGATCCTGAGGACCATTTCGGAAGAGAAAATAACTATTGCATGGCTTCTGGTGCCATGGGCACAGGATATCCTGGATGCCATTGAAAGCGGAGAGGTTAACTTATCGGATTACGACCTTTCCAGCTGGAGACTGATGCATATCGGTGCACAGCCGGTTCCGCCGAGCCTGATTCATCGCTGGAAAAAATACTTTCCCGATCATCTTTATGATACAAACTACGGTTTAAGTGAATCAATCGGACCCGGCTGCGTCCATTTAGGAGTGGAAAACATTCATAAGGTCGGTGCCATCGGTATACCTGGATATCTGTGGGAAACAAAAATTGCCGATGAAGACGGAATCACCGTGCTGCAGGGTGCCATAGGCGAACTGGCAGTCAAGGGACCGGGAGTGATGAAGTGTTACTATAACGACCCGGAAGCAACGGACAAAATCCTCAAGGGTGACTGGCTGTTTACCGGAGATATGGCCAGGATGGATGAGGACGGCTTTATATATCTGGTCGACCGTAAGAAAGACGTGATAATTAGCGGCGGTGAGAACATTTATCCGGTACAGATTGAAGATTTCCTTCGTGCTTACCATGTGATTAAGGATGTTGCCGTTATCGGCCTTGCCGATGCGCGTCTCGGTGAGACAGCGGCGGCAGTCATAGAACTCAAACCCGGCTGCAAGTGCACGGCGCAGGACATAGAGGAATTCTGTGCATCCATGCCGCGCTACAAAAGGCCGCGCAGGATTATTTTTGATAAAGTACCGCGCAATCCTACCGGCAAGATAGAAAAACCGCGCCTGCGCGAGAAATACGGTGCGGCACATCTGATTGAAGACCAGTCCCAAGGGTAAAGCAGGGCATGAATCCCGTTCTTTTAATCAGTTTTGAAACCGCCGGCAAAGTATCTTGACTTACAAAGCACTTTGCCCTATCGTTGATATATCCGGTGTTTAAAAGGGGGATTTATTATGACTGCCAGGAAACCAGACTACCCTTACTATGAAGTGGAAAAATTCAGCTCCATTAAGGAACTGCTTGATATCGCCGTAAAAGAAGCCGGTGATACAACAGCGTTTAAATACAAGGAAAACGGCGGTATCGTTGAGGTTACCTATAATGAATTCGTAAACGAGGTTAACGCCCTCGGTGCTGCGTTAACAGAATTCGGATACGGTGACAAGCACATTGCCTGTATCGGAATCAACAGCTACAAATGGATTGTCACGTATCTGACTGTTTTGAAAAGTGCAGGTGTTTTTGTCCCCATTGACAGGGAACTGCCGCCGGCTGATATTTTTCATATATTGAATGAAAGTGAAACCAGTGTCGTTTTTTATACGAAAGCCCATGAGAAACTATTCATGGAAAACACTGACAAACTTCCCAACGTTAAGGTATACATAGGGTTTGACAGGACGGAAGACAGCGATAATTTCATGTCATTTGATAAATTCATCGAGCACGGGGAGACCTGTGACAGCAAGGAATACTTAAGTATGACAAGCCAGCCCGATGCGCTGAAGCTGCTTGTATATACTTCCGGCACAACCGGCATTGCGAAAGGCGTCATGCTGTCGGAGCATAACCTCGTGTCAAGTGTCTATTACGGACTGCAGGTATCGACGGTTTTTGATTCCTGCCTGTCTGTTCTGCCATACCATCATACGTATGAGGCAGTCAGCGGCATCCTTGTATCCCTTCACCATCACTCGACGATCTGTATCAATGACAGCCTCAAGGAAGTCCTGAAAAATCTTCAGCTTTTCAAGCCGTCATACATATATCTGGTACCTGCTTTTGTAGAGGTATTCTATTCCCGAATCACCAAGACAATTAAGGATTCCGGCAAAGAAAAAGCATTTGGAATGCTCATAAAGGTAAGCGGCGGTTTGCGGAAAATTGGAATTGACCCGAGAAAAACCTTTTTCAAATCCGTTCACACAGCCTTTGGCGGGCGGCTTCGCAAAATTGTATGCGGCGGTGCGCCGATACGTCCTGAAATCGGAAAGTTCTTTGATGATGTCGGCATCAGCCTGATTAACGGTTATGGAATCACCGAGTGCTCCCCGCTGGTAAGTGCCAACCATGACAAGTACAACGATTATCATACCGTCGGCATTAAGCTTCGCTGCATCGACTGGCGCATTGACAGTCCCAACGAAGAGGGGATTGGTGAGATATGCATCAAGGGCGACGTTGTCATGCTCGGTTACTATAAACAGCCGGAAAAGACAGCCGAGGTTCTGAAGGACGGATGGTTCTATACCGGGGATTACGGGTATATCAACGACAGGGATCAACTTGTCATTACGGGCAGGAAGAAGAACCTCATTGTCTTAAGTAACGGCAAAAACGTATACCCTGAAGAGATCGAAGCGTACATAATGAATATTGAATATGTGGTAGAGGTCGTTGTATGCGGAGTCATCGATGAAAAGGGACAGGAGAGCGCACTTCGTGCGGAGGTTTTCCTGAGCGAAGAAAAAACGCCCGCGGAAGTCCTTAAGGACATAAGAAAAGTACTGTATGATCTTCCCCCGTACAAGCAGGTTTCAAAGGTCACTGTCAGAACGGAAGAATTTAACAAGACAACCTCCAAGAAAATCAAAAGATAGATATCGCATAAACAGTATTAAGCGCCGGTCCAGGTGTATGACAGCACATAGGGCCGGCGTTTCCTGTTTTATTTCCGGTGAAGACGGAAAGTAAAATATGCTGTATAATATATATCACAACATACTGGAGCAGGAGACATGTATGAAAGAAAACTTTGATGTGATTGAAAAAATTGTTCCCCTTTTTGATTCTCCGGCAAGATTCGGGGAGATCGGCGAGTATTTGGCGCATAATTCCAACCTGCCGGGTCCCAGGAGCAATCTGACGCTTGCCTTCAAATTTTCAGATTGTTTTGAGCACGGGCCCATCAGTGACTGTTTGCTGGATTTACTGGTCGGATGGGTTCATATTTCATCGGAGAAAGCACCTGTTAATAGTCCGCGCGAGTATTTGCCTTTCTGTGGAATTCTTGCTTTGGGTGCTCACTATTATTATGCTGACGAAAAGACCCGCAACACAATTATGGAACAGTTCAAAATCTCAATGAATGACAAAAGATGGAGGACCAGGGAAGGTGCGGCGATGGGTTTCCAGAAAATCGCCGAAAAGGACTTCGACCTGATCCGCCAACAATTCCTCCATTGGCTTCCCGGCTCAAGTAATCTTGAAAAACGTGCCTTTGCCGCTGCTCTGGCACATCCGCCCATTCTGAAAAATAATGATACGGCCCGGTTCAGCCTTTCTGTGTGTGAAAACATTCTGGACAAAATTCTTACGTACGGCAGCGAAATCCGCCGGTCGGAGGATTTCGCCGTTCTGTCGAAAGGACTTGCATACAGTATCAGTGTTTTTACTGCAGCACTTCCTGAAGATGGATTTGCTGTTATGAAAAAGTATGCGAGGATAAAGGATCCCGCTTTGAACAAAATTATCAAAGCAAATTTGAGTAAAACCCGTCTGACCAAAAAATACCCGCAGATGATCGAAGAGGTAACTGCATTGTTGCGTGAATCTTCATAGAACAAATAACGTAAGATTTATAAGGAGAAAGATGCATAAAAAGGATAACCGGTATCTATACTTCATCCTTGGCACAGCTGCAGCATGTTTACTTGCTCTGACGGGGGATTTGCTGATTGGCTGGGTGGAGCCCGGATCACTGGGAAAGTACGGTATGATTCAGGCGGGATGGCCGCAGGTAGCCATCTGGCGCCCGACGCTGTCCCTTATTCTGGCGTCGATAGCCTTTCCGTTCTATCTGCCCGGGCTGTATGCTGTTTCGAAACGGATTGAGGAAACCTCGCCCGGAGCGGGAAGGGTGTTCCTGTTTGCATCGTTTGCATCGAGTACCGGCTGGCTTCTTATACATGCTGCCTTCTGTATTCCGCAGTTTGCATTCAAATACATATATGATGCGGGCTATCCTGATCTTGCAGTCAAACTGACGGATAAAATGCTTGAAATGACTGTTCCCTCCGTCATTGTTTCTTCCCTGTTGATGATAACGGCATTCGGGGTTCTATTTGTTGTAATCGTGCGCAGCAAAACTGTTTACGGAAGATGGTTCGTGCTTATGAACCCGTTGGTGGTTGCACCCGCAACCATTCTTCTGGCAGCCATTTTTCCGGATTCCATATTTTTCGCAGGCCTTAATATGTGCAAAATGAATTTAGGTATGTTCCTGTTCTTTCTCGTAGCTGCCGTATATGAATACAAACGCCAGGACAGGGAAACCCGGCATAAATGATGCATTCTGCAAACTCTTGCGGTGAAGATTTACAAGCATAATAAGAAATTTTTACAAAATCTATTGACATAAGGTCCACTTTAACCGTTATAGTTAAAAGGAGTAATCAAACATGTAATTCAACGGAGGAATGTCTTTATGGATAATTTTACATTTTTTGCCCCGACTTATTTCTGTTTTGGAAAAGGCAGCGAAAATAAAATTGGTGAGATGGTCACGCGGTTTGGCGGTACAAAGGTCCTCATCCACTATGGCGGCGGTTCTATTAAGCACAACGGTGTTCTTGACAGTGTAGTCGCTTCTTTAAAAGCCGGCAGTATACCGTATCTGGAACTGGGGGGCGTTATGCCGAATCCCAGAAGCGGACTGGTTTACCAGGGAATTGAACTGTGCCGCAAAGAGGGCATCGACTTTATTCTGGCCGTGGGAGGCGGAAGCACAATTGACTCTGCCAAAGCGATTGCTGCAGGCGTTGTCTATAAAGGTGACTTCTGGGACTATTACGGGACCGGTAAACCGGTTAATCAGGCACTGCCGATCGGTACGGTACTGACAATTGCGGCTGCCGGCAGTGAGGGTTCCCCCGATTCCGTAATCACACATGAGAACGGAATGCTGAAGCGTGCCACATCCGGCGAAGCTCTCCGGCCGAAATTCTCCATTTTAAACCCGCAGTCAACCTGTACCCTTTCAGCCTACCAGACGGCATGCGGAATCACCGATATCATGGCGCATGTCTGTGAGCGGTATTTTACCAACACCAAAAACGTGGAAATAACCGACCGTCTTTGCGAGGCCGTGCTGAAGACCATGATTGAGGAATCCCCGAAAGTTATGAAAAACCTGCAGGATTATGATGCACGCGCCAATATCATGTGGGCGGGAATGGTAGCCCACAATAATATCGTCGGCGTAGGCCGCGCACAGGATTGGAGCAGCCATGGTATTGAACATGAGCTTTCCGCACTTTATGATGTCGCCCATGGAGCAGGACTGGCTGTAGTTATGCCAGCCTGGATGAAATACGTTATGAAGCATGATGTAAACCGGTTTGCTCAGTTCGCCGTGCGCGTCTGGGACTGTGACATGAATTTTGCAGATCCCGAAATAACCGCACTTGAAGGAATACACCGTTTCCTGGCATTCCTCACGTCGATCGGAATGCCAGTGAATTTCAAGGACCTCGGAGCTAAAGAAGAAGACATTCCGGCACTGGTAAAGAATATGGGTGTCACAAATGATGAGAAAATGGGTGGATTTGTGAAGCTCGGACCGAGTGACGTAGAAGCAATTTACCGCCTGGCTTTATAAGCAGGACCGATTTAACCAGGCTTAATTATTAAGCTTTATAACTTCGTTTTTCACAAACAAAAGGGAACGGCAAAATTTGTCTTTCCCTTTTGTTTTACGGGTTTATAATTGATATATATTCACTTTCGGAGGCAATATGCTGATTGAAAATAACAATTCCCTGAAAAATGCATTATTCGGAAAAGTTGTGCTGTTAACAGGAGCAGGCGGCGGAATCGGATATGAGGCAGCAAAAGCGTTTGTATATATGGGTGCCCGAGTCATCATTGCTGAAATAGACAGCACAAAGGGCCTGCTCGCAGAGCATTTGCTGAACGGCAGCGGTAATCCGGCGGAGTTCTATGAAATTGATTTAGCAGATACAAGCCAACTGCAGAAAATGACAAAATATATCAAAGGGAAGTACGGGTGTCCTGATTTCATATTCAATAATGCGGCTATTACCAGAATGGGAGCGGTCGATGAAGTTGACATTTCCTTTTGGGATACAAGTTATGCTGTGAATTTGAGGGCACCTTTATTTCTGGCCCGGGCATTTCTGCCGGATATGAAAAACCGCGGCAGCGGGACGATTGTCTTTGTCTCGTCATCCGGAGCATCGCCGTATATGGGTGCATATGAAGTGTTTAAAACAGCACAGGTTGAGTTATCCAACACACTTGCAATGGAACTTGAAAACGCCAATGTGTATACATATACAATAGGACCCGGTTTGGTAAGGACAGACACGGCAGTGAACGCAATTGTTACTGTGGCTGCCCGGATGGGAATGAGCACCGATGCGTTCTATGAGATGAACAGTCAGCATATTATTGATGCCGAAAGCGCAGGAACCGGATTTGCTTTGTCCGTGCTTAAAGCACAGACATACCACGGTCAGGAAATCGGGGCAATACAGGTCCTGATGGACTTTCATATGACTGAAACGGACAGCAGGCCGCTGAAGCAGGCCCAAATGGACGAAGCGACTCTTCGTAAGGCACAGGAATATATGGGAAAGATTCTGGCAACATTCGAAGAACAGTATACCGGTTGGCAGAATATGAATATTTTCGAAAAGCAGTGGGTTTTGAGGGATCTCAAAAAATCCATGGGATTATCTGCCGAACAGGTACAGGACAGACTACAAAAGCTGAACAGCAGCATTCAATCGGGAAAGCCAGCTGATGCAGCCGGTGAATCGGCGTTTTTCGAAAATCTGAAAAAATACTGGGAACACCAACTGAAGCTTCTGCGCGGATATGAAAAGGATGAAGTAAAACTTGGCCGGAATATTCTTATTATTAACGGGTGGATCTCTGATATAGATAATTTAATGTCGACAGCCGCATACCGGTAATTGGAATGGAATTTGTAAAGCTTCCGGTATGGGGCCGTGACCGCTTAATCTGTAACCCAGGTAAAAACATATCCGGTATTTTCCGGTAAATCAATGGCAGGTACCGGCAGTACTTTGAATTCGCCTGCCAGGTCTTTTTCCAAGGCCGCCAGATGGAAATGGCATGCGGCAATTCCCATGTCAACTAACTGAACATCAAATCCCAGCCGGTCACTGTAGCCGGGTGCCGTCGTCTTGTAGAAATGGTACCCAGTCCCTTCCTTCACAATCCGCCACGGCTGCTTGTTGGAAGCAGACGGTGCAAGCCGCAGCATTTCCAGTGGGAAAGCGTAATCGCCTGCCTCTGCCTGTGATAAGGGGGTGGAAAAATTCATATTGAAAAACAGATCTTCCCATTTGCGTCTTTTATCAGCTTTGACAAACTTGCGTACAAGGGACTCCTTCATGCTTTTTTTGCCGGCAGGATATCCGATAGGGGAGATGGCGGGGAAAATATCGCTCTCCTTAACATCCATAGCTTTTGCAAATTCACTGCGTGTAAAAGTTCCGCCCAACCAACAGGTGCCCAGTCCAAGTGAAGCGGCATACAATACCAGTTTCTCGAATTCATAACCCAGTCCTTCAAGTGCAAGATCGCCGGGGGACACTGTTGCTCCGAAATAATCTGCCGCACCTGTTATCATACCGTACGTACCAAGATTTTTACCATTGACGGCAGTCTTTGATTCCAGCAGCCGGAAGGTGACGCCGGCTGCAAACGGGTTCGATAAAGCGGTGATATATGACTCGAGTTTTTTCTTTGTATCCAAAGAAAGCGGCTGATCTTTGAAAGTCCTGACACTATAACGGGTTTTTACTGTTTCTTCCATTGGAAATTCTAATTTCATGTTGGATTCCTCTATGCTTTCACGTAATTGGTTTACTGTGCATGTACTGTATTTTGAACAAATTTGCCGGATGACGGTTCACTGCCATTTCTCATAATGAACTTTTGACTCATTGTAGCGGTCAACAAATACGTTTTGCGCGGACTCCGGCCATCCGACCGCAATCAGGGAAAAGGGCCTGATATGATTCGGCAGCCGGAATAAATTTTTGATGTTCTCTGCTGCCGCATCCGATGTTGCAATACCGATCCAAACTGCGCCGAGTCCCAGGTGGGTTGCTTCCAACAGGATGTTTTCTGCCGATGCACCCATATCCTGCTGCCAGGCAGATTCAATACTTATACTTTTACTGTTAGCCAAAAGAACCAGTGTTACGGCAGAACCGGCGGCCGGTTTTGAATAGGGAGTGGTCAGGGATAATTTGTTAAGGGTATCCTTGTTTTGGACAACAATGAATTCCCATGGCTGCTGGTTGTGTGCTGAGGGTGCCTGCATCCCGGCCCTGAGCAGGAGATCGATTTTTTCTTTTTCAACAGGCTGCTGCGAGAATTTGCGGATGCTTCTGCGGGTAAATATTTCTTCCATGTTTATTCCTCCTGTGTTACCGGAAAATGCCGTCCGAAGCAGTATTATTGCTGCGATGAACTGTCTTCCAGCTTTGATATCAGTTTGTTAACGGTACAGATGAAGTGTTCGGCTTCCGCGGCTGTAAGAATTCCTGAGTAACTGTCATGCAGGCTCCGCCAGGCTCTGATTATTACAGGCTGAAGCTGCAATCCCTTTTCCGATGTGAAAAGATATACATTTTTGCCTTCCATTTTGCGGGTGACAAGTCCCTTGTTTTCGAGCTTCTCTACAAACCGGGTAATTGTCGACGGAGTCATGTGAAGCATTTCACCGATTCTTTTCTGATGAATACCGCTGTTCTGATTAACAATGTGCAGCAGAAACGCATGACTCGGCGACAGGCCCGTTATGAGGAAGGCATCATCGGCGGTTTTACCGATAACTCTTGCCAGCTTTCCGGTTGAAAAGAACAAACAGCTGTTGAGTTGATTACAGGTGCTGCCGGTATCGTCCATTTCATGGCCTCCTTTTGTTGTTTGTACATACAAACATAGCATGTGCAGTCATACCTGTCAATATTTTAGAATCGGTAAATGGTACAATTATAGAAAACAAAGGAATATGAGGCGCTGAATGATGAATATGGAATACCTTATTGGCAATGATTTTAACGGCTGCGTATCGATAGTGGAAAATGGAAAAACAGTTTATCAGAAGGCTTTTGGATTTGCCGACCGCGCCAATGAAATCCCCAATCAATGCAGCACCCGGTTCGCTGCAGCATCAGCGGGCAAAGTATTCGTCGCTGTCGGGATTCTGCAGTTGATTGAACAGAAAATCCTGGGATTTGATGATACATTGGGAAGTCTGCTTGATATCGACTGGAAGAAAATTGACAAAGCGATTACGATCAGGCAGCTGCTCTGCCATACATCCGGAATTCCGGATTATTTTGATGAAAGCACCATGCATGAGTATGAGGAATTATGGAAGGACTATCCGAACTATAAGATCCGGACATCGCAGGACATTATTCCGCTTTTTATTGATAAACCGATGATGTATCCGGCCGGTCAGAAATTTCAGTACAACAATACCGGGTATGTTGTTCTGGGATTAATTATAGAAAAAGTTAAAGGGGAATTATTTGACTCCTATTTAAGGAAAAATATTTTTGAACCCTGTCAAATGACGGATACAGGCTACTATGAACTGGACAGATTGCCGGCCCGGTGCGCCAACTCATATATCCTCGATCCCGCAAACGGCGAATATTATACGAATATCTACAGCGTGGATGTGAAAGGAACCGGAGCGGGAGGCGTGTTTACAACCGTAAAGGATATCGATTCATTTTGGACCTGCCTTACGGAAGGCAAGCTCCTTTCCAAAGATATGCTGCAGCAGATGATTGCACCGCAGTGCGGAACCGGCACGCAATATTACGGGTACGGCGTCTGGCTTACCAAAGAAAAGGAAAATACATTCATTCCTTATTTTCAGGGAAGCGACCCGGGTGTGAGTTTTCTGACAAGTTACGATCCGGCCAGGCGTTCGGGTATTACCCTGGTCAGCAACTGCGGCTTCAATGTATGGAAATTGAATAGGGATATACGCAGATCTGCAGGGGACACATGCAGTTCTTAAGACGACAGGGAGGACGCCGTGTATATTTCGTTGTATAATATGTGTATTGTCTGAACATGCTGGGATGACATCTCGTGTTTGTGGATTTGCCGGCACATTGAAGCGGGATCCGAATTAAACAACAATGAAAGAAGAAGGTGCATAATATATGTCATTCAAAAATCCTGATAAACTCAAGAAGAAAAAACCTGTATATAAAAAACCCACACCCAAGGCTACGCCCAAGAACTATGATGATGTAAAACCGGGATGGGACAAAAAGCCTAAATAGTGCTTGTTCCGGTACAGTACTTACGTGATGTACTTGCCTATCACTAACAAGTTGGAAAGGACAGCTGCGTAAAATGGATACAGGGTTTGCTGCTGCACTAATCATAAATGCGTCGCTTCTGCTGAGTATCAGCATTATCTATAACATGCTGTTTTATTCGCTCCGGAAGAGGGGCGTAGTTTTCAGCATACTTTTAGGTCTTGTCGCTGGCCTTCTGGGTATGTTTTTGATGATGAATTCCGTGAAAGTAGCTCCAGATATAATATTTGACACAAGATCAATACTCGTCAGTGTCAGCGGCCTGTTTTTTGGATTTATTCCAACAATAATTGCAGTAGTCATTATCTGTGTATACAGAATTATTATTGGCGGATCGGGACAGATAGTTGGCGTACTGGTAACTGTCCTGACGGCCGGATTCGGACTGCTCTGGCATCATTTCCGTTTTGAAAAATTGTTTTCAAAGAATAAAAATATCTGGCTGGATTTTTACCTGTTTAGCCTGATAACGCATGTGATTATGCTGGCTTGTTTTTTCACGCTTCCAAGGGAACACATAGCGGCAATACTTAGCGAAATAACACTGCCCATACTTGTTATATACCCGGTTGCATCGACGATTCTATGCATGGTCATTTTTTTCGTTTTCAATAATATTCAGACAGAGACAAATCTTGCGGAAAGCGAACTTCGATTCCGGGCGATGTTCGAGCAGGCGCCCATTGGAATAACCATATCAAAAAAGGATGAGACCCTATATTACAATGCAATGTTTGAGAAAATTACAGGAAGAACGAGAGAAGAAATAATTAGTAACGATTGGGAGAGGTATACCCATCCGGACGACCTGCAGGAAGATAAAGAAAAGCTGCTGCAGTTAATATCCGGAATTATTAATGATTATTCCATGGTCAAACGATATTTCAAACCGGACGGTGAAATTGTCTGGGTTAATATGACAGTCACTGCTCTTCGGATTGACAACCAGCTGAACCGCAATTATTTATGTATGATTCAGGATATTACCCAAATAAAAAAATCGGAAAATGATCTGAAGGAGAGCGAAGCCAATTATAAGAAGCTCTATCATGAATTCCAGGACAAGCAGGTTTTTCTGCAGTCCCTTCTGAATGCCATTCCCGACCTGATTTTTTATAAGGATACCGATGGAATTTACAGGGGATGCAACAAAGCATTTGAAGAACTGGCCGGAACCGGTCACAATAATATAATTGGTCATTCTGATTATGAATTATTCAGCCGGGATACGGCGGATCAATTTCTGGGGGTAGACGCTGCAATGAAAATGCAGCAAAAGGAAAGGGTAAGTGAAGATCTCGTAACATATCCGGACGGGAGAAAAGTCTTTCTGGAAACTGTCATGACACCGTATTATGATTCTAACGGGAATGTATCCGGCCTTATCGGCGCCAGCAGGGATGTCACGGAGCGTAAAACCAGGGAAGAAGAAATTCTGTATTTGAACTATCACGATGTATTAACCGGAATTTATAACCGGACATTTTTTGACAAGGAAATAATTCGTCTTGATGCTGCCGACCAGCTTCCGTTATCCGTCATTATCGGGGATATTAATGGCCTGAAATTTGTTAATGATGCTTTCGGACATGCGGAGGGAGACGCTTTTCTTGTGGAAATGGCCCGGATTCTTGTTTCCTGCTGCGGGGAAAAAGCTGTCATTGCAAGAACGGGAGGCGATGAGTTCAGTATCCTTCTTCCGCGGACGGACAGCAGTATTTCCCAGTCCATTGTTGATCAGATCAAAAAGGCATGCGGAAGTTACGGCGCCAAAACCGATAAGGAAATATATGAAACAAGTATTTCACTCGGCCATGCTACCAAAACAAAAGATGACGAATCGCTTGATGAAGTTAAGAAAATTGCTGAAGAATTCATGTACCGCCATAAACTTCTGGAGCATAAGAGTTTGCACAGTGCAATAATTTCCTCCATCAAGACGACGATGTTTGAGAAGAGCAATGAGACGGAAGAGCATGCGGAGAGAATGGCGGAATTGTCCAAGAAGCTCGGAAAAGTCCTTAATTTCAGTGAGGATGATCTTGTTTCCCTTGAATTGGTTACCACCCTGCACGATATCGGGAAAATAAGCATTGATCAAAGGATTTTGGATAAACCGGGTAAACTGACCGAAGAGGAATGGATTGAGATCAGGAAGCATCCTGACGTCGGTTACAGGATCGCGCTTACCGTGCCGGAGCTGAGCCGGATTGCGGAATATATTCTCTGCCACCATGAGAGATGGGATGGAAACGGCTATCCTCAGGGACTGCACGGGAAAGAAATTCCCGTAATATCGCGCATACTTTCCATCATCGATTCCTATGATGCTATGACCCAGGACAGGTCCTACAGGAAAGCCATGTCAAAAGATGCAGCAATTATCGAGATACGCCAAAATGCAGGAACACAGTTCGACCCGGAATTGTCGGAAATTTTTATTGATAAGGTGCTGCCTTACGAGGGATAGCAATGACAAGTTTTCGAACCCGGGTTGTCAAATACAGCCTGAGTAAAATGAATGTTTTCGGAGGCGAACGATTTGACGTTCAGCATCTGCGCAGGCAGGCAGCCGTCGCATCCAAAATTTTCCGAACCCATCGTAAAGTTAAAGTGCGTATTGCTGATGCCGCCGGTGTTCCGTCCGAGTGGCTCATTCCTGACCGGGCTTCTGTAGGGACGGTCCTTTTATATATGCACGGGGGCGCTTTTATATCGGGGTCTTCAAAAACACACAGGCCGTTTGTATCCAAAATTGCTTACCTGAGCCGGACCTGTGCATTATCAATCAATTACCGGCTGGCTCCCGAATATCCTTTCCCGGCAGGCCTGGATGACTGCGTCAAGGCATACCGGTGGTTATTGCAGTCGGGATTCACGCCTGACAAAATTATCGTTGCAGGAGATTCATCCGGCGGGAATCTGGCGCTGGCGCTGATCATTGCACTTCGTGACAGCGGGGATCCCCTGCCTGCCGGTGCGATCGCGATTTCCCCGAATACCGACCTGGCGCTTACCGGTGCCTCGTATAATACACGGGCAGATGTCGATTTATTTTTTGGAAGGGCAACAACAAAAATCCAGGCAGTTATAAGCAACTATATTGGGGACTGCGATCCCAAACACCCTCTTATTTCCCCGCTATATGCTGACTTGAGTGGATTGCCTCCCCTGCTCCTCCATGTTGGGGACCATGAAATTCTTCTTGATGATGCCGTGCAGTTTGCGGATCGTGCCAGGAAAGCAGGCGTAAGTGTCAGCTTCACAGTTTGGCCGGAAATGATCCATGATTTCCAGCTCTCCGAGACGTTCATTCCGGAAGCACATGATGCAATTGACGAGATTGTGCATTTCATCAGGGAACATCAGCAATGAGCGTAAAATGGCACTGCCTGATTCATTGACGCTTTGATCGCATCATGTTACGTTAATTATAAATGCTGGTGCGGTTTTTATTGCAGATTGTGGAGGTAGCGTATTATGCTGGATATTATGACTCTTGTCATGATGGATCTGTTGCTTAACACAATCGGAGCGGGTACCATGGCAATAATCTGGCGGCAGAACCGTTCGCGTTTTGCAGGCATATCGCTATGGTTCTTCAGTATGGTTCTTCAGACACTGTCATCTTTCCTGCTTATTTTGCGAGGCACTGTTCCGGATTTTGTATCCATTATCATATCAAATATGCTGCTTGCCGGAGGCGTGTTATTACTGTTCCTCGGGCTGGAAAAATTTGTGGGGCGTAAAGGGACGAGGATTCCGAATTATATCCTGCTGGCTGTATTCACTATACTCATGACATATTTTTACAGGATTCAGCCCAATATCAATATGAGGGAAATTCTGATTTCTGCAATTATACTTGTGTTTGCGGCGCAGATTTGCTGGCTCCTGTTTCGAAGGGTGCCTCACGACCTTATGAAGACAACACGGATTACCGGCATCGTAATGAGCGGGTATATTTTAATAAGTACCGGAAGAATCATTCTGATATTGCTGTACCCGATGAAGACAGGTGATTTTTTCAAATCAGGCCTGAGTGACTCTCTGATAATCGGCTTTTATGCCGGGCTTACGTGCTGCCTTATGATCAGCCTGATATTATTGGTAAACAGGCGCCTTCTACAGCAGGTGCAGGTCCAGGAACAGAAATATATCATGGCATTTCATTCGTCTCCCTATGCAATTATGCTCACAAGACTATCGGACGGAGGTATTTTTGAAGTCAATGACGGCTTTGTGAATACCACCGGCTATTCATATGCGGAGGTGATGGGCAAGACAACGCATGAACTGGGTTTCTGGGTAAGGGAAGAGGACAGAATCGAGATGGTGGAAAAATTATCAAGGAATCAGACGGTTCAGGGTCTTGAATTGCAGTTCAGAAAAAAATCGGGCGAAATATTTTACGGGCTCTACACAGCGAATATCCTTAATATTAATGATGAAAATTGTATTTTAGCCAATATCAGTGACATTACCGAAATCAGTACAATGAAACAGAAACTGCAGATTCTGGCCACCCATGATGCGCTGACAGGACTGCCAAACCGGTTATTGTTATATGACAGATTCAGCACGGCAATAGCAGGTGCCGAGCGAAACAACAGGAAATTAGCGGTCATGTCGGTTGATATTGATAATTTTAAAGCTGTTAACGATAATCTGGGTCATCTCGTGGGAGATAAAGCCCTGGTTGCGGTTGCACAAAGACTTTCAGGGCTATTGCGCAGGGTTGATACGGTTGCACGCTTTGGGGGTGATGAATTTATTCTTTTACTGGGAGATATAGAAAAACCGGAAGATGCACTGCGTATCACAGAAGGAATTTCGAAGGAATTCCGGAAACCGTTTATAATCGGGGAGAATACACTTACCCTTCCGCTGAGCATAGGCATCTCATTTTACCCGGATGACGGCATAAACGTGGACGAATTGATGAGAAAATCCGATGAAGCACTTTATTTTGTTAAGGAAAACGGACGGGACAGCTATCAGAACTATGACAGGATTAAAGATTACAACAAGCTGCTGTAGTCTGATATTCCCGGCTCCGGGCATAATAGAAGATATATTGCTGGATGATTCCCAGGTGTCCTTCATACAGCCCTTTCGGGAATTCCCCGGCGTATTCCGCATCAATAATCCGCTTGATCCATGTATCTTCCGGAAAGGCATTCGACTTATGAAGACCGAAAAGAAGAATGCAGTTCGCCACTTTTTCACCGATTCCGGGGATGGTTTTCAGCACCGTGCCGGCAGTAGTTTCATCAGCATCCATCAGGTCTTCAAAGCGGATATCACCGCGTGCGACACTTTCTGCGGCGGCGGTCACATATTTGTCCCGGTAACCTAAGGAGCAGCAGGCGATATCCCTGCAGGAAAGTCCGGCGATATGTCGGGCCGAAGGAAAAGAAAAGTACGGCTTGCCCTCAAAGGCCATCGGGGTACCGAAGTGAACACACATAGTCTCGATAGCCGTTTTGATTGCCGGAATGCTTTTTCTCTGGGAAATAATGAAACTGACCATGACTTCCCAGGGATCCTGATTGAGTATCCTCATTCCCTGTCCATATTTAATTGCTGCCTGAAGAAAGGTATCATCCGGCGGTACGAGTGAAATAAGTGCCCGGTAATCAGATTTCAGGTCGAAGTAATCCGTCCATATATCCTGAAATTCCTCTTCCGTGCAGGAGAATGCAAAGCGGCTGTCGCCGAGATCGTTTGCCTCAAGATATCTGCCGAAAGCAATAATACGGTAGGCCCCGCTTTCGAGACGGTTCATGCGGAAGCACTGGCCGCTGTCTGCAATGCGGGATAGACTGAAATCCTGTATTTCGCGGATTATCATAGATTATTTCCACCTTCATTCGGACTGCAATGTGCGCTTCAAACCGGTATTTTGATGCCGGTACATATAATAATACCACCGGAGCGGGAAAAGAAAAAACGAAGATTTATTGAACAATACAAAGCAAAAATAGAGTAAACTATAATATTTTCTAAAAAAGGTATAAAATATATTTGCTATATCAGTTAGATCGATTTGTTATCCTATTTATACAATTTGATTGTTTTCCCCAATTTGGAGTCTTATGCAACACGCAGGCGCTTACCGATATTCTTAGTGATAGTTTTCAGAAGATTGTATCCGCGGATTCAACAGGTAAACAAACAAGAAGGTTTTTGATGCTGCTGACAAATGCTTTTGTCAATTTGAACCGAGGTAGGATATATGGATATATATGAGCATGCAAAACCCTCAAAAAGAAAAGACAATGGGTTGGTTGTCGTTTTTCGTGATTATTCTGATTTGAAGCAAAAAGATAAAGTAATTAAATACCTGAGTTTTCACGACCAGCTTACAGGGCTATATAACCGCAGGTTTTTTCAGGAAGAGCTCGCCAGGCTGGATAAGGAAAGGAATTTTCCAATTACACTTGTAATGGCTGATGTCAATGGACTCAAGCTAGCCAATGATGCCTTCGGGTATAAGGCAGGGGATAATCTTCTGAAAAAAATTGCCGGGATCATTAGCCGCGAATGCCGCGCCGATGATATTATTGCAAGAATCGGGGGAGATGAATTTGCAATTATTCTGCCAAAGACCAATCCGGAACAGGCAAGCAGGTTCACGGTACGAATAAATGAGGCACTGGCATATGAAAAACCGGATAAGGTGGTCCTGTCGCTTGCCATAGGATTTGCTGTCAAACAGGATTCTTCCGACAATATGGAAGAAATTTTCAGAAGAGCCGAAGATGATATGTACCGGCAGCGAATCGCTGACAGCTCCAGTGTGAAAGCCAGAACGATCGTCCTGATTTTGAACTCGCTGTATGAGAAAAATGTCTGGGAAATGAACCATTCCAAAAGAGTAGGGGTATTATGCGAAGAGATTGCATCCCAACTGCATTTCAGTAAAGAGGATTCGAATCAAATGAGAACGGCTGGAATGCTGCATGACATCGGCAAAATCAGAATTGACGAGGCTATTCTCAAAAAGCCCGAGGATCTTAATGACACAGAGTGGCGCGAGATTATGCAGCACCCGGAAATAGGATACCGTATTCTCAGTTCCGTAAATGGATTTGCTGAAATAGCTGTTTATATCCTGCAGCATCAGGAAAAATGGGATGGGACGGGATATCCCAAAGCGCTTAAGGGCGAAGATATTTCTGTACAGGCGAGGATTATTGCGGTCGCGGCTGCATATGATGCAATGGTCTCGGAAAGACCGTATGGAGAAGCATTCAGCGAAGAAAGGGCCATTCAGGAGTTAAAAAAATATGCAGGATCACAGTTTGATCCATACATTGCAAGAACGTTTGTTGAGAAAGTACTGCGGAAGCAGTGGTAGAACGCCTCCCATACAGTGATAAGGTTTATACAGGGGCCTTACTCGACAGCAAAGAGTAGGACCCCATTTTCAGCCGCGCACGGGAAAAGGTTGTGATGGTAATAAATACAGTTATATATTATTATGAAAAGAATATATAACTGCATTTAACGGTGCTTTTTTCAACGGTAGATTTTCGAAATCGGAAGCCGGCGTTACAGTATAGAATTGAGAGGACATTTGGAGATCATACCCGGGTTTAAGGTGAAGGCGTGGGGCGGAAGATGAATGATCAGGATCTGAAACAGGACTGGATTTCGGAAGAAAATGCAAGTTTTACCGGTTGGGATTTTTCGCGTCTGGACGGCAGGATGTCGGTAGAGGAACTTCCATGGGATTATCGGAAATGGATTAACAAGTATCTGAAACCGGAAGATAAGCTGCTGGACCTGGGAACAGGAGGCGGTGAGTTTCTGATGACGCTGCATCATCCCTGCCTGAATACCACAGTTACGGAAGCCTGGCCGCCGAACATTGCCTTGTGCCAAAGCAGGCTGTCGCCGCTCGGCATTACCGTCCTGCCGGCTCCGGCGGTCCATTCCTATGACGTCCTGCCTTCTGAAGACCATTCTTTTGATGTTGTTCTCTGCCGTCATGAAGAGTATAACATCCGTGAAGTGAAGCGCATTTTGAAGCCAGGGGGGATGTTTATCACACAACAGGTTGGCGGAACCAATAATGCGGTTCTTTCCAGAAGATTTTTCCCCGACTACATCTCGCTCATGCCTGATTTCAATATGGGAAATGAAGCTGCTAAATTTCGCGAGGAAGGCTTTGAGATTATTTTTCAGGATGAGTATTTTGCCGTATCGGAGTTTTTTGATGTCGGTGCGATCGTCTATTTTGCCAAGATCATCGAATGGGAATTCCCGGACTTTTCTGTAGATAAGTGCCTGGATGTGCTGTATGAACTTCAGGAAGAAATGAAGAAGAAAGGGTCGGTCGAGAGCAGTGAGCACAGGTTCATTCTTGTGTGCAAAAACAGGGATGGCATTACCGGTGAATAATTGAAAATGCATGAGGGTTATGCAGCATACGGACAGAGTGTTAAACTGAAATCGGAAGACAATGAAAAACAGATGCCGAAACTGCGGGCAGGAGAAAAAATGAAGTTCAACGGGCTCATACCGGAATTGGGTGTTGCGGACATTACGGTTTCCAAAGAATTCTATATAGGGATTCTTGGGTTCAGGCTGGAATATGAACGTGCAGCAGATAAGTTCGCTTTTGTCTCCTTTGGCGAAGCACAAATCATGCTGGAGGAAATCAATCGAAACTGGAACACCGGCACGCTGGAATATCCTTTTGGGCGCGGCGTCAATTTTCAGATAGAGGCACAGGATGTTTTGTACATTTCCGAAAGACTTAAGGAACACGGTACAGCTCTATTTAAGGATGTTTTTGAGAGTCATTATGAATGCGGCGGCACAATGATAATCGAAAAAGAAATTCTTGTGAAGGACCCGGACGGATATCTGCTGCGGTTTTCACAGACGATTGAGGAGAGATAAAATGAAAAAGAAAATAATCATACTCGGCATTTTTTTGGGTTTGTCCGTATTTCTTTTAACCGGATGTATTCCAGGTGACGGAACATACACATCCACCCATCCTGCAGGCTTCTTCTGGGGAATCTGGCATGGATGGGTAGCGCCGGTGTCACTTATTATAGGGATATTCAGCAGAAACATCCGTATATATGAGACGGCAAATACCGGGTGGTGGTACGATTTTGGCTTCTATATGGCAATCATCAGCGGTTTTGGCGGCCTTTCCCTTTTTCGCAGGAAAAAGCGCAGTCCGAAAAATGATCAGTAATTTTTAATGGCCGGAAGGGCTGACCGTGCAGAATTTTCAGGCGTGAGATCGTTGCACTTCTTACGCAAGTCTTTTAATGGACTTGATAATTGAATGGGAGGTGTACCTGATGGAAATGCAGAAAATTACAAAAAAACAGCAAATCGGTGAGACTGACGCTGTGAAGATGCCGGTTACGGAACTTGAGAAATCAGAAAAGCACCCCAAAGATGACAACACTGATTCACAGGTTTCAGACGGACAGTTTGCCGCATCGCGTGCTTTCAACGATGCCATCCTGAATACAGCAGAATCTTTGATTATTCTCATGGATCGGGAGGGTCTGATCATCCGGTTCAACTATGCGTGTGAAAGAGCCGCCGGTTACTCTTCTGAAGAGATGATAGGCCGGCACCTCTGGGCTGTTCTCTCAGCCAACCAGGCAAAGGCAAGGGAGCGGATTGCCAATCTGCTTGCCGGCAAGGTCAGCAGCACTCAAGGAGGCCTGTGCAATCAGCGTTCAGTATATTCAAAAGATATGCCCTTACAGCGGGGGGGCGTTATATTTGATTAATCCTTCTAAGGAATCAGCGGAAGCGGTTCAGCAATGGGGAGATACAACTTCTTCAGAGAGGGTGTTTGCCCCGTTGGACTGCTGGGGAATCAGGCGCGGACGTCCGCATCTTGTTGACGCCCTGCACCCGGCGGCCGAGGATATTGCCCTGGCGCTGTCGAATCTGTATCTTCGTGAATCATTACGGCAGCAGTCGATCCGGGATATCCTGACCGGCTTATTCAACCGCCGGTACATGCTGGAGTCTCTTGAAAGAGCACTGAGCCGGGCACAGCGGGAGAAAATTCCGGTTGGCCTGATCATGTTTGATATCGACAATTTTAAAGATTTTAATGACGTTTACGGCCACGACGGCGGAGATGCCCTGCTTCATCAGCTTGGTAATTTTCTTCTTAAAAAAACAAGGGGCGGAGATATTGTCTGTCGATATGGAGGAGAGGAATTCGTAATAGTCCTCCCAGGTGCTTCCCTGGAGAATACAAGAATTCGTGCAGAAGAAATACGCAAGGGAGTTAAAGATCTGCTGGTTTACCATTTGGGCAAGCCAATGAGGAAATGTACCCTCTCACTCGGTGTAACAGCCTTTCCTGAATGGGGTACAACCAGTGAGTCCCTCATTAAAAGTGCCGATACTGCACTCTACAGTGCCAAAAACGAAGGCAGGGACAGGGTGGTTGCTGCTGATAATAGTATTGTGTAACATATTTTGATTTGTAATTGAATAGCTGTTTTGATGGATATAAGGAGGCAGGCATGCGTCGAATTACATACCAAAGTGCTAGCCTGACAGGACTGTGCATCCTTCTGCTTCTCACGTCATGCAGCGGGATTTCCCCTGTGCCTTCAAATACTTCCGTTCCGGGCAGTTCTTATTCAGGTGTTTCATCAGCGGATTCGACGGCCGGCGTGATGACGGCCGGCGAGACGGCGGAAATTCCACAGGACAGCAAAGAGACGAAGGAATCCAGCCAAACATCAGCAAAAGAGACCCCGGCACGCAGCCAGTACAGCATGGACCTGACGCTTGATACCGGCAGCCATACCATTGGAGGCATCGAAACGGTCATTGTGTACAATGACAGCGAAGATACATGGAACAAGCTGTGTTTCCGGGATTACCCAAGTCTGTTTGCACCGGGCGGCGGCAGCGGTTATGACAGCAATGGAGCTGTATCCGAAATAAGCAATGTGAAGGATCTCACAAGCGGGGTTGATTTGGAGATAGCGCGTGATGAGGAAGACGCATCCATTGTATACATGGATCTCTCCATTCCTATAAAACCAGGGGAAAGCCGGAAAATAGAACTTGATTTTACCGCATATGTTCCAAAACTCAAAAGCCGTTATGGATACCAGGACGATGTATTTAATCTGGCCAATTTCTATCCTGTACTCGCGGTTTATGAGAATGGCATATGGAGTACGGAGCCCTATTTTTTGTGGGGAGAGTGCTTCTATAGTAAGGTATCCGATTATAAAGCCACTCTTTCCGTACCGCTCGGAATAACGGTGGTATCCAGCGGATTGTCTCATATAGATACAATATCAGCCGGGCGCGCCGTATGGAAGATTTCTGCTGAAAAAGTGCGGGATTTTGCCGTTGTTGCCGGGTCCGGGTTTGCAGTGACAAGCACACAGGCGGACGGTGTCACAATTAATTGCTATTACAGGGACGGCAATATTGAATGGGCGGCAGCTGCCCTCGAGGCCGGTGCCGCCGCTGCCGTGATATTTGACGGGACATTCGGCGAATACCCGTATCCGGAGCTCGATATTGTTGAGACATATCTTGATGCCGGAGGGATGGAATATCCCAATATTGTCATGATCAGCAACACCATCAACAGCTACTCCGAAAAAAGCAGCTATCTGAGAATCGTCGTTGCCCATGAAGTGGCACATCAGTGGTTCTATGGGCTTGTGGGAGATAATCAGTATACGGAACCCTGGCTCGATGAGTCATTTGCGTCTTACAGCGAACTTGTATACAAAGAGACGTTTACTGATGAACAAGCAATAAATCAGGAAGTGGATTCCCTGGAAGATTCACTGATTCCGGAGGGAATCCCGGATTCAGCTGAGGATTTCTATATCAACCGGCCGTACAACGAATTTGAAAATAATAATGCTTATACCTATACGGTATATATGCGCGGGGAGGTATTTCTGTTCCGGATTCGGGAGGCCATGGGTACGGATGCATTCAACATGGCGATGAAAGAGTATGTTGCCGAATATTCCTTCAAAATTGCCCGCACGGATGATTTTGAGGCCGTTATCACAAAATATGCAGGTGATAATCCGGAGGTCACGGCCCTCCTGGCAAAATATCTCAGGCAGGAGTAACATACAACTTTTGTAGTTTCATGTTATATTTATATGAACAGCAGGCGGCAATGCCTGCAGTATTTATAAAACCGCAATGCAGAGGGAGACCAATATGGCAGTATACCTGGCATTTCTAAGAGGAATCAACGTCGGGTCCGGTAATCGAATCAAAATGACCGATTTGTGGAATGTATTTCAGGATATTGGCTTCACGGATGTTCAGACATATGTTCAAAGCGGCAATGTGATTTTTCGATCCGAAATGGAGGATGAACAACAAATTATCCTGCTGATTGAACAGGCGATCCAGACGGCATTCGGGTTTCGATCAACGGTTGTCCTGAGAACAGCCGCCGAAATGTCTTCGATCGTAAGTACAGTCCTTCAGGTATCAGACAAAATAGCCAGGGAGGATTCCAGCTCATCAGCGTTTGTTTTTGAATATCTGCATACAGCCCTGTTCCGCGGGATTCCTTCCTCAGGAGCACTGGACCGGCTGCAAGATTTGAAGAACGGCCGGGAAGCTTTCATTCTTGTCGGGCGCGAACTGTTCCTGTTCCTGCCGGATGGCTTTCATTCTTCCAAATTGGCCGCCGGAGTCCAGAAAGCGGGTCTTCCCGTAACAATCCGCAGCTGGAAGACAATCAGCAACCTCGAGCAGACAGTACAGAATCTTCCCGGGACCAACTGATTCTTTTTATTAAGCCCGGAATATACATTTGATTTATGAATACGGATTCAATATATAGAGGTGTCCTCCCCGCGGTTATGTAATCCGCCGGAGGACGCCCCTTTTGTAATTATTAGTTAGCAGTATTACTTCAAATCCCTCCGGTTGAAGGAATCCATTGCTGTGTATGTCATACAGAACAGGAAAACAACCAGATAGATGAGTGAAAAAATAAGGCTGGGTGAAGTAAAGGATGTTCCGTTTGTAATCCCTGAATAGGACATGGTGATGGTCTGCATCATGCCGCTGAACGGAAAAATCCGGCTGTTCAGATTCAAATTGCCGAAAGGGATGAACTTCAGCCATTCGAATGAGGGCAGCATTATCATGACGGTCATAACAGTGCTGCCGCCAAAATAAGTTGCAATGGATAATCCGACGGCTACCGCCGTATTTCTTGTCAGAACAGACAGCATGAAGGCAAAAGCCATATATACGATGATATCAATGTAGCTGACCAGAAGGGAGAGAAACCGGTAAAGGGCATTTGGAATAGCTGATGCAACGCCGTGGCTTGCGTAAACATAAGGTATGTTGTTGAATCCGAAGAACAGGCCTTGTGAGAGTGAACCGAATATGTAGAGAACGACAATGCCCAGTAAACCTACGGTGAGAAGCGACAATACTTTGGCGGTGAATATTTTCCAGCGCTTAACAGGGGCTATGATAAGTGATTTGATGGATCCGGATGATATTTCCTGGGATACGGCTCCCCCGGCCAGAACCAGCATCATGAGAACGATAATGAAAAGGCCAAACCCGAATATCGAACCGGACGAACTGGAACTGAAATCCATCCCGTTGCTTACGGCTACATTGTTGTGATTAATCCGGTATTCCGTTACAGCAAGCCGGTTCTCCATATCACTGACCTGATCCGGGCTCATCGGCGCCATGCTTTGGCTGTAGCCGGTATAATCAACTTTGTCGTGAATTGAACGCCTCATATTCCCGACGCTCTGTGCAATGGCCTGTGCCTGATTCATCATAGCCGGATCATCCATACCGCCGCTCGGGTCAAGCTGGTACCATAATTTATAGTACTCAGTCTGTATCTCTTTATCACTTGCGCTCAGTGAATCATTATCTGCAATGGAATTCTCCATTATTTTGATATATTCCTCGAAATTCTTACTGTCCAGGATCCCCAGAAAGTCAGACAGAAACTGGTTTTTCAAATCCAGGGTCTTTTGCCATGAGGCATCCCGCGATCCTGACGGTACTGCTTCCAGAGAGCGGATTTCGGATTTGAGATTCGTCAGATCCTGCAGGGCCAGAGTCAGAAAATTATTCTGATTCCCGATAAAAATCTCTTTGTCAATTTCCGTCTGCATCATTTCGATCTGTATTTCCGTGTCGGCCTTCTGATCTTTGAGGGATTGGAGCGCCGTCTGATTCTCTGACGTATCGGGCAGGGCTTCGATCTGCCTGTCAAGATCTGCCAAATAAGTCTTCTGGCCCTGTATTTGTGCTGCCAGATCATCTTTATACCACTGCGTCTGACTGGGATCTGAGTATGAGGCGGAAAATTGTGCTGTCTGTGTTTCAATAACTTTCATTACGCCGCCGAGTCCGAAACAGCCGATTATCATTATGATCATGAAAATAATGATGCTGACTTTTTTTGAAATCTTGATCAGTTCATTCCTGTATAAAGCAATAATCTTATTCAATCGTAAGTCCTCCCCCAGTGATCTGCAAAAATGCATCCTCGAGCGATGTTTCCAGTCTGGCTACACCAAAGATATCCATTTTGTTTGAGGCCATCAGTGAAATAACTGCCGGAACAGCATCCTTATTGATCTCGATATCGAAGCTGTCCTTTGCCATAGTTTTTATTTTGCCGGGATAGGAGGTTTTAAGGAGTTCTGCTGCTTTTTCGGGCTCGCTGGTTTGAATCCGGTAGATGATTTCACCGGATGCCAGCGAAGTTAGTTCTTCAATGGTCTTTACATCGATCAGTCTGCCCTTATTTATGATGCCGACGCGGTCGCACATCATCTGCATTTCGGAAAGAAGATGGCTCGATACCATTACGGCAACATGTTCATCATGTGCCAGAGTTTTGAGGATATCACGCAATTCACGGATGCCGGCCGGGTCAAGCCCGTTGGTCGGTTCATCAAGGATGAGTACTTTGGGCTTGTGAAGGAGGGCCTGGGCGAGCCCGATACGCTGCTTCATGCCAAGGGAATATTTCTTGACCTTATCATTAATTCTCTCCTGCATTCCGACAAGCGCTATAACTTCGTCTATTCGCTCCCGGGTGACACCTTCGTGCAGCCGCGCATACATCTCAAGATTGACACGCCCGCTGATGTCCTTGTACATTTCCGGATTTTCAACGATGCCGCCAAGGCAGCCCATTGCTTTTTCGTAATTCTTATGGCGGTCATATCCGTTAATTGTAATGCTGCCTTCGTCCAGTGCCAGGAAACCCATTACCATCTTGATCGTTGTTGTTTTGCCTGCACCGTTGGGGCCGAGAAAGCCGAAGACTTCACCGGCACGGACATCGAAGGAGATGTTATCGACTACTTTCTTGCGTCCGAAGGATTTGCTTACATTTCTGATTTGCAAAGCGGTTTCCATATCAATACCCCCCCATATTCTGTACGGAAAGTGAGGCATATATGATTTTCCATTTACCGTCTTCCTTTTGCAGCGTGATCTGATTTGTCGACTCAGCCGACTCCCGGACCGGCTCGGCCGATCCTGCGGCGACATCCACGTATTCGGTCACGGTCTGCGTTGTGAAATCTACAGTTACCGTATTATCATGGAAAGTAACGGCTTGGAATTTTATATTGTTGTTGGCATAACTTGTATAGATTCGGCCGGTCATGATCTGCAGCTTCAAATTCTGGTAAACCGAACCGACTGCATTCTCAAGAATGGATTGATTCTCCGTGTAATACCGGCTTATTTCGGGTTCAAGGGAATCTGCGTATTTTTTGACCTCGCTGTCGGTCGGCGCAGTCTGTCCGTCAATAAAATTTTCCGGAAGGACACGCCATGCAGCATCGGCTTCGACATAGGCCTGGCAGGCATCTTTGATCACAGGCACGGCCTGCTTCTGGTTTATTGAAAGCACAACCAGATAGCCGACGACAAGAAGAACAACAATAGAAGTGACAATGATTCCACGATTGATTTTACGGATGAATTTCCCCACTCTATACCTCCAGATAATTTCATGTTATGCCTTCACTTGTGAACCGGATATATTTTGTATAATACAATTCCGGTATTATATCATAACTATATCTTCTTGAAAAATATGGAAGGGCATCGCACGGGCTGTGATGCCGCCTGCGCTTACAAAAGATGAATTATAGGAACGAAGCCTGTATAATGATGGTCAGGGTTTTAACACGTTAAGATATGCAGCGGCAAAAGAGCGAAGGAATAAAGATCATGCTGACTCCTGTAAATAAAAAGAACTTTATCTGGAACTCACTCGGAGCTGGACTGAACGCTTTTCATTCTCCGCTTTTCCTCATGATTGTTTCGCGTGTGCTGGGAATAAGGGATGCCGGTTTTTTTGCACTGGCCTTTACGACGGGTGTTCTATTTTCGAATATAGGACTTTTCAATGTTCGCAGTTACCAGATAACGGATTTCAATAAAAGTCATTCGGATGCCGTATACCTTAATGCCAGGATAGTAACGGCTGTTCTGATGATGCTGTCGGTAATCCTTTATTCGCTGACTAAGATCTCCGCGCCGTCGCTTTTTGCGGTGGTACTGCTTCTGGGATTATGGCGGGTGCCGGAAGTTCTGTCGGATGTTATGCACGGCGCACTCCAGATGAACCGGAGACTGGACCTTGCGGGGAAATCCCTTTTAATCAGGGCAGGTCTTTGCATTGCAGCATTTGCAGCTGCGGTGTACACGACCCGCAACCTCATTCTCGCTTGTTTTTTGCTGGTGTGTGTTAATATTTTGGTTTTTGCCCTGTATGACGTCCATAACTACAGGATGATTTGTCCGTCACACAAAATGTTCCTGAACAGGGAGGTCATCGACCTTCTGAAATCATGTTTCCCTTTGTTTCTGATCTCCCTGCTGTACGCTTATCTTATTAATGCCCCCAGGTATTCGATTGATCTTTTCGGGACCCCCGAGAACCTGACTGTGTACTCCATCATTGTACTGCCGGCCTCCATGATCTGGGTCGTTTTCATTATGGTCCTTAACCCGATTCTGCCGCGTCTTACTGCCCTGCATTTTACGGGAAAACGCCGCGAATTCAACCGGCAGATAAGTCTGCTGATCTGTGCGATTATTGCGTTCAGCATAGTATATCTTGCATTTATGTACCTGATCGGAATCCGGATTTTTGAAATTGTATATAAGGTTCCTTTACTGCCATACCGTGCGGAATTTATGACAGTTGGCGTCGGCTCAGGGATTCTGTGTGTCGGGACAGTCTATTCCAACCTCCTTGTTCTGGTCAGGGAGACAAAGATCCTTTTGATTTCCTACATGATTACCGCCGCTGTGTCGGCAGGTGCAAGTATTTTTCTGGTTATAGGGAACGGTCTTCCCGGAGCAGCAGTGTCCTATCTGATTACAACGGTGCTGCTTATGATTCTTCTGGCTGCGGGTTTTATTTATGCGGATTTGTACAAAAATGATAACAGCAAATCCAATGAACGGATATAATGGAATTTACCGGACTCACATAAGATTGGAGAAAACAATATGCTCAAATCACAAAAGGCGATAGGTGAATATCTTACCCTGCCCAAACTTACGTTGGAACAGGTCGCGCATAATTCTCAGATTGCCTCTGAGAAATATGTGTATGGTGATCAACGAGGCCAATACATCCTGTATTTTGGTCCTGTTAAGAAACCCAGCAAACATGTGATTGTTTTTATACACGGAGGCGGCTGGATTGCCGGCTCACCGGACCGGTACAAATTTATCGGGCAGAAATTTGCCGATATGGGTTACCACACCATCTCAATTGGATACCGGCATACCCCGCTGAACAAATATCCGGCGCAGGCAGAAGATGTATTCAGCGGATATTGCAAGGCGATGATTATTCTCCTTGGCAAAGGAATTAAAACAAAGGACATTATCGTGATAGGGTCGTCAGCCGGCGGTCATCTGGGCGGTGTTCTGACATATGATAAGAAACTTCAGGCCAAATACGGAGTTGATCCGAAAAATATAAAAGGATTTGTATCCCTCGGGGGCATATTAACCTTCGGTGTCGAATACGCAAGATACACACAGAACCTTATGAACGCCCTGTTTGAAAAAGATTATGACCGCGTTAATGCCGAGCCCTACGCGATGGTGGACGGGACAGAAAAGACAAAGGTATTGTGCATCCATTCCCAGAACGATCCGGTAAGCGCGATTCAAAATGAGACACTTTTTGTCGATAAAATTAACAGTTTTCACAAAGGGTATGGCGAGAAGTACATTGTGAAGGATGAAACTATCTTTCATTCGAACCTTGTTACCGGGATTTTCTTTGAAGACCCTGAGACATCGCCTTCGCTTAAGGAGCTTTTTCGCTGGATAAAAGCACTGCCGTCCAAAGCGGTTTATCCGGATGTCAAAAAAGAAGATATAGTCGTTCTGGACTGATTGGAAGGCATAAAAAATACAGTCCATACCGTATACGGAATTACAGTAAAGGGGACAGCATGATGACAGACATTACCACCGTCGTTTTTGATTTGGACGGCACTCTGCTTGATACACTCGGAGATTTGGCCGACGGCGTAAATTTCGCTTTAACACAACACGGGTATCCGGCAAGGACGCTTGATGAAGTCAGGCAGTTCGTGGGCAACGGCGTCAGAAACTTAATTGAGCGATCCATACCCGACGGGGTTGAGAATCCTGATTTTGAGCCTTGCCTGCATATGTTTAAAGATCATTATTCGAAAAATATGCAAAATAAGACACGTCCTTACGAGGGAATAATGGAATTGCTTGAAGCTCTCCGTGAAGCCGACATTAAGACGGCAATAGTGTCAAATAAATTCGATAAAGCGGTTAAGGAACTCAGCAGCGAGTATTTCGGCGACCACATCGCGGTGTCCATCGGGGAGTCAGCGCGGATTCACAAAAAGCCTTCCCCTGACTGCGTATATGAAGCGCTGCATGCACTCGGGTCACCGGTACAGACAGCTATTTATGTCGGTGATTCGGAAGTGGATGTCAGAACAGCCCATAATGCCGGACTTCCGTGTGTCGGAGTGACATGGGGATTCCGTGAAAAGGAAATTCTCGTGAAGGAAGGCGCCGAGTATATTATTGATCATCCCCTGGAACTGCTGAATATTTTAAAAGACTATTCCAGCCGGAGCGAAAAATGATAAAAATAGCCGGCATATCCCTGCCCCTAACCTATAACGGGGATATCCTGAAAGAGAAGGCTGCAGAGCGGCTCTGTATAGACCCCTGCCGGATTGAGCGTGTTTCGATTGAATCCCGCCGGATTGATACGTCAGACAAACAGGATATTCACTTTCTCATAACGCTTTTCGCGTATATCACCGGCGATGAAAATGAAATCATATGGAGAATCAAGGACAAAAAGGTTACACGGGAGACCGAGTCTTTCTATATTATTCCCGGTGTAAAAGTGCTGGAGCAGCGCCCCGTCGTTGTAGGATGCGGGCCTGCGGGGATGTTTGCCGCCCTGATTCTGGCACAGGCAGGAGCACGGCCGGTTTTGCTTGAACGCGGCATGGATGTCGAAAGGCGCCGTAATAGCGTACAGGAATTCTGGAGGACGGGCATTCTTGATGCCGGCAGCAACGTGCAGTTCGGCGAAGGCGGCGCGGGAACTTTTTCCGACGGTAAGCTGAAAATCGGTAAAAAAGATGTCCGCAAGCTGAAAATCCTTCAGGAATTCGTCGAGGCGGGTGCACCTCCCGAGATTCTCTGCGACAGCAAGCCCCATATCGGTACGGACCGGCTTCACGGAGCTGTAAAGGGAATTGTCGGTAAAATCATCAGCCTCGGGGGCGAAGTGCATTTCGGCGCGGCTGTCACGGAAATTATCCGGAAGAACGGGCAGGTGACCGGCATAGGATATATTGAAGATGACACGTATACTGAAATGCCCGCAAGTCATGTCGTCCTGGCAATCGGGCACAGCGCGCGCGATACTTTCACATATCTTGAGTCAAGCGGAATCCAAATGGAACAAAAACCTTTTGCTGTCGGAGTTCGCATCGAACACCCCCAGGCGCTTATTGACAGAATTCAATACGGAAAATTTGCCGGGGATCCCCGGTTGGGAGCCGCCGATTACAGAATGGTCGTTCACCTGCCAAACGGCAGGGGGGTATACACATTCTGCATGTGTCCCGGAGGAAGCGTAGTCGCTGCAGCGTCCGAAGAGGGAGGACTTGTGACAAACGGTATGAGCAAATGGAAACGTGACGGAAGAAATGCGAATACCGCGCTCCTGGTGACCGTTGAAAAAAAAGACCTGCAAAGCGACCATCCATTAGCCGGTGTTTCTTTCCAGCGTGCGATAGAGTCAGCTGCCTTTACGGCGGGCGGCGGAAGCTTCAGGGCTCCGGTTCAGAGACTGGAAGATTTCCTTGAAGGCAGAGGCACGAAGGCGTTTGGAGATGTACTGCCCACCTATATGCCCGGAACGGAGTTTGCCTGCGCAGATTCCTATTTGCCGGCCGACATAGCCGGATCACTTCGGCAGGGACTTATCGAGATGGGTGAGTGGATGCCGGGGTTTTCGCTGCCGGATGCTATTCTGACCGGCGCTGAGACAAGAAGTACATCGCCGGTCCGGATGACCAGGGGAGCAAGCCTGGAAGCTGCCGGAATAAAAGGCCTGTACCCATGCGGGGAGGGCGCCGGATATGCCGGAGGCATTATCTCGGCTGCCGTCGACGGGATGCTCTGCGCAGAGAAGATTCTGGAATAGGATTTATTTGAGACAAATCAATTATAATGGGAAAGTATGATATGCCAAAAAGGAGGAATCTGATATGCCGGAAACTGTAGCCGTTATCGATTTGGGGTCTAATACAACCCGCCTTAATATTTTCGAAATGCATGACGGCAAGGAACAGCCGGAACTCCTGGCTGAAGCCAAATATAAAGTGCGTTTAAGTGAAGACATGGGCGATGACAAAGTTCTTATCAATCCGGCTGCGATAGCCCGTGCGATGGATGCCATGCAGAATTTTTCGAAAATCCTTGCCGGATACCCGAATGTCCGCATACTGGCGGTGGCGACCGAGGCAATGAGGCGGGCGAGAAACGGCCCTGCTTTAGCAGAACTGCTGTTCCAGACAACCGGTATACCCATCCGTATTATTTCGGGGGAAGAAGAAGCGTTTTTTGATTTTCAGGCAGTACGTCATTCACTGCCGGACCGGGATGCTTTGATTATTGATACGGGAGGCGGAAGCTGTGAATTGATTCTGATGCAGGAGGGACAGTGCCGGCAGATGGTAAGCCTTCCCATAGGCTCCGTAGTCTTATCCGAAAAATTCACGGATAAGGGCGACATGACTGCTGCTGCCATTTTCCGCCTTTTCAATTATGTGCAGGCCCGTCTCTCCACGGTTCACTGGCTTGCGGAGGCCCGTGAACTTCCGGTCATTGCAATTGGCGGGAACCATCGTGCTGCCGGAAAGGTCTGGAAAAACAACCAGGATGATGACGCATCACTCCACGGCTATGCAATCACCCGTGAGAATCTGAACAGCTTATATATAGATCTTCTTGATGCGGATAACAACCGGCGGCAGGTCATGCTTGGAAAGAATAAAGACCGTGCGGATATCATCTCCGCAGGTCTTGTGCCGCTGATCCAGTGCCTGCGCCTTCTGGAAACACACCGGATTATATTCTGTGAGACAGGCCTTCGGGAAGGCGTTATATACGCGGAACACAATGGACTGAGCATGGATCAAGGCAGGTAAATCCAAATACACAGAAAGCGCCCGCCTGTCAGCCAAATAGGGTGACGAGTTTTAAAATGCATGCTACAATGAAAGAACTACTTATTGTCCTGCCGCTTATTTCATATACAAATAGCTTGAATATCAATTTTTTGAAATATAAAGCATAGTATAGGAGGTGATAGAGTATGGGAGACAAGAATCCAAAGAAAACAATGAAAAAGAAAAAGGCAGTTGAGAAAGTCTCGGTACAGCCGGCAGCAGCCCCGGCAGCCCCTGTTAAGAAGCCTAAAAAATAATAAGACAGACAAATAATGGATTTGTTCCTGAAAGGATCGCTTCGGCGGTCCTTTTTATTATTATTCCCCGGTGCGGGAATTATCCATTGCGAAGGGTATATAATTATGTCGTGGAGCCTTGCATATCAGGCTCAACAGCTGTTCGGAACATATGTGACGGCTGGTGCTTCGCGGCGGCCGCATAAATCAAATATCGGGAGGAAAAGCATATGGGAAAGATGCCTGCATTATTCATTGGCCACGGTTCTCCGATGAATGCAATTGAAGATAATAAATATACGAAGAATTGGGCAAAAACAGCAGGGCAAATTCCCAGGCCGGAAGCGATTCTAAGCATTTCCGCACACTGGTACACGCGGGGAACACGGATTATGACTGCCGCCAGCCCTTCGATGGTATACGACATGTATGGATTCCCTGATGCATTGTACCGCGTCGAATACAAAGCACCGGGAGCACCGGCGTTCGCGCAGGAGACCATAAACCTGATCGGACGTGATGTGAAAATAGACAATAAATGGGGATTCGACCATGGCACGTGGTCCGTGCTGTGCAAAATGTACCCTGAGGCGGACATCCCGCTGTATCAGCTGAGTGTAGATATGAACGCGGATGCGCAGACGCATTTTCAAATTGGACAGGAAATTGCTGCTCTTCGCGACAGGGGTGTAATGATCCTTGGAAGCGGAAATATCGTACATAACCTTGGCAGAATTAACTGGGGAATGGATGCCGGAATGCCCTGGGCCGAAGAATTCGACAATTATGTCAAAGAAAAAATCGTTAAAAGGGAATTTGATGACGTCATTCATTACGAGAAAGCAGGCGAATCATCTGAAATTGCTTTTCCGACACCCGATCATTTTTTCCCGCTTCTCTATGTGCTCGGTGCTTCGCACAAAGATGACAGACTTACTGTTTTCAATGATTCCTGTACGATGGGATCGATGTCGATGACGTGCTGTTTATTCGAATAATGGACACCGTCCAAATTACGGATACACGGGAAAACAAGGAAATACTTTCAGCACGGAAAACCCAAAGGGTCAGCATCCGATACGGATGCTGACCCTTCTTTAAATAATTTAAGCATAATGAGAGCGGCTACTTCTTTCTTGCCAGTTCTACTTCTTTGTCCCACGCTTCCTTGAAATCAGCTAATTCCTTCTTCATGACCGGAATACGTGTTCCAACAGACCCGCAATGCAGGCACTTGTCATTTTTGAAGCCTTGGGCGGGACATTTGTCCGCAACCTCCTGGGCACATCCGTAATTGCCGCAGCCTGAGCATCTGAAAACAGGATTCTTGCACGGATGCTCATGTTTGATACCGTCACATTTGGCCACGAGAGCTTTTTCCTCTTCTGTCATTTCCAAATGGCGTTTCTGATTTAATCGCCCGCCTCTTCTCCAAATTTGATTATATGGAGACAATTCTGGCACAACAACCACTTCCTTTCAGTGAAGAAAAATCGTATCTTCTTTGAAACGCTGCAGCAGATAATCATGAAAATTATCGTCTGCAGACACAAGGGACGGAACCCAATTCCCTGCCTCTGTGTACAACTAATTGTATCATTCAGGCAAGGCAATAGTCAATAAAAGCTGATAAAAAGAGAGCGCCCGTTATCTGATTGCAGGCATAGGGGAATGGACAAACACAGATGATACAACAGGCTCGAGCGGCATGTAGTTACGCCTGGCGAATCCTGTTATAATTCTATCTGATATCAGATGAACAGGAGGCATATTACTATGGCAAAGATTATTTTACTGTGCGGGAAAATATGCAGCGGTAAAAGCACGTATGCGGCTTCGATAAAGACGGACTCTACGGTCATCCTGTCATGCGATGATCTCATGCTCCAGCTTTTTGATGAGTGCCTTGGGGATGCCCACAGGAATATTTCGGATAAGTGCCAAAAGTATTTATTCGATTTAGCTGAAAAAATTGCAAAAGCAGGCGCGGATGTTATTCTTGATTTCGGATTTTGGAGCCGGGCGTCGAGACAGGAAGCTAAAGACCGTTTCCGCGCCAGCGGTATTGAGACGGAGCTGCACTACATCAGAGTAGATAACGAGGTCTGGCTGCAGCAGTTAGATAACCGCAACAAAGCCGCCCTCAGCGCTACTGCAGGCAGGGTGTACTTTGTCGACGATAATATGAAACGGCTTTTTGATGCCGAGTTCGAGGAGCCCTCGGCAGAGGAAGTGGATATTCTCGCAGGCCGCAGAGGCGGATGACACAAGCGTTTTAACAGCAGCAGCCTTATTACCCGGAGCAGATTAAACGCTGCCCGGGTATTTTCATGTAGGAAGAGGCGCATCCGGAATATACTTGGTTTTCCATTTGCCTGACCGGAAGCGCAGGGCAAAAAAGCCGGCCCGGCAGACCCAATCCATGATCATTGCAATCCAGACGCCAATCGCGCCGTACCCCAGCACAATGCCGAGAATATAGCTGAAAACAAGACGGAAGAGGCACATTGACACGATGGATACAACCATCGTGAAACGCACGTCACTGGCCGCCCGCAGCACATTCGGAAGTGTAAAGGCTGTAGGCCACAGAAGTATGGCGCATCCGTTATGAATGAATACAAGAATGTACGCCAGCTGAATCGTCTGATCCGACAGGTTATAGACTTTGAGCAGAAGCGGCAGGAAAAGCAAAATCACAGCATCGACGCCGATTGTTATTACATATGTGATCTTCAAAAGCTTTTTGGCATAATATTTGGCCTGTTCGAAGTCGAAGGCGCCGACACAGCGGCCAACGACGGTTATCATCGCAAGGCTTAACGCCTGTCCGGGAATACAGCCCAGTGAATCAAGGTTGTTGGCGACAGCGTTGGCGGCGATCTGGACGGTTCCGAAAGATGCGATGATACTTACAACAAGGACGCGCCCGAGCTGGAACAGGCTGTTTTCCAGTCCGCTCGGTATGCCGATTAAGAGAATTCTGCGGATCGCAGCAAAATCCGGAATGAAGCTTTTAAGCTTCATCAAAATATAAACATCCCTTTGCGGGTTTGCAAGGAGAATTAGCAGAATCAGGGATCCTACCAGCCGTGAAATAAGGGACGAGACGGATACACCGGCCACACCCCAATGAAAACCATATATGAATACCGCATTGCCGGTAATATTTAAGATGTTGATGACCAGTCCCGAATACATCGGAATTCGTGCGTTCCCCATGACGCGAAAAAGTGCCGCGGATGAATTATAAAGCCCTATAAGCGGATAGGAGAGGGCTGAAATCCAGAAATACGTAAGGCCGCTGCTCATTACGTCACTATCAATTTTGCCGAAAACCAGTGCAAGGATCTGTACGCGGTAAATGATGGATATAATCATAATAACACTCGAGAACAGAAGCGTTACAAGCATGAGCTGACTCGATGAACGGCATGCTTTTTCGCGCTGTTTTGCACCGAGATACTGACTTACGACGACCGCGCCGCCGGTAGCAAGCGCTGCCATCAGATTGATCAGAAGTACGTTGATCATTTCAACGAGGGATACGCCGGATACGGCAGCCTCTCCTACAGAAGACACCATAATCGTATCTTCTATGCCGACTGTAACCGCGAGCACCTGCTCGATAATTAACGGAATAATAAGACTTTTCAAATCTTTGTTCGAAAATAACATTTTTGCATTCATTGCAGTACGTAACCTCAAAGCCCCGGATGGCTGCAAAACAGCACCGGGCGAGTCTCATTTATGGATCTAGAAAAGCTTAAAGCAATGCATGGATTTATGCAATGTTTTGCGTCAAAAATGCCTGAGTGGATTCTGTGTTAGAATTGTATTCAGCGGCACGACGATTGCAGACAGGCAATCAGGAGGAAAAATGACAACTAACTGGCTTGCAAACTGGAAGGAAGACCTGGATCAATTGGCGTTGGAATTGCCCCAAAGGCATAAGAACCTATTCTTTGCATGCGCACGGAATAGCTTTGAACAGCAGATTGATGACCTGAAAAGCAATCTGGAACAATATGATAATTTTATGATTGCTGTAAATATAGCCAAAATAGTAGCCTCGGCTAAAGATGCGCATACGGCCCTGATGTTACCGGCCATGCGGTTTATTCCTTTCGAATTCTATTGGTTTGAAGAAGGAATCTTTATAATTGGCTCTTTAGCCGGGTATGCAGAGTTTTTGCACAGTAAAGTTACACACATAAATGGAATAGGCATTGATGAAGTAATAGAAAGAATTTCTGAAATAGTCCCTCGTGAAAACCCCTCATTTTTGAAGGCGCAGCTGCCGAAATACCTTTCGTCAGCAGAAGCCCTGTACGGACTGGAAATAATTGATGACTTTAACAGGGTCGAATTGACAGTCGAAAGCCTTAATGGAAAGGGTCTAAGGGTATTAACAGATACTTGCCCGTCTTTTGGGTTTCACAGATCGATGAGGGGCGCGGATATTCCTGTGGAAAGTATCGTGCCTTTATACAGGCAGAACAAGGATAAGTACTTCTGGAGTCATTATCTGGAAAACGATAATGCCATGTATTTTAACTACAACACCTGTAAAGACAGAAAAGATATTACCGCAGGGGATTTTTGTACGGACCTGATGGAATTTGTCGGCCTGAACAACGTTCAAAAACTGATTGTTGACCTGAGAAATAATCTTGGCGGAAATTCGAGTCTTCTTGACCCGTTCATCGAGGAATTATCAAAAAATCAGAAGCTGAACACAAGAGGCGGAATTTTTGTTATTATCGGAAGGGATACGTTCTCATCGGCTCTCCTCAATGCCTATGCCCTGAAAAATAAAACAGCTGCGATATTTATCGGAGAGGCTTCAGGCGGCAAACCCAATTGTTACGGGGAAGTGGAATATCTGCGTCTCAAGAATTCCGGACTTAAAATAAGATTCTCCACGGTGTATTATAAAGTCATAGAAGATGACAAACAGTTGTCTTTTTATCCGGATATTGAATGTAACGTGACCTTTGCCGATTATCTGGGTAATATGGATGCATGTGTCGAGTGTGCGTTAGCTTTCGATAAGGAGTAATCATATGATTAAAAATCTGTGGTACGGGATATTGGATGCCAGGGAAATCAAAGGTGAAAAACCGATAGGTGTTACAAGGCTCGGAGAGAAACTGGTAATCTGGAGAAGTCAGGACGGCAGTATCAACTGCATATGTGACCAGTGCTGCCACCGGGGTGCCGCCCTGAGCGCAGGGAAAGTGACGCATGACACGGTTCGCTGTCCGTTCCACGGATTCGCTTATGACACATCAGGCAAAGTTGTCCTGATACCTGCAAACGGCAGCAGTATGCCGGTTCCCGACCGGTATCATGTCCGTGCGTACAGGGTTGCAGAGAAATACGGCTTTATCTGGCTCTGGAACGGGAACTTCACGGATGATCTTCCTGAAATCCCCTTCTTTCCGTACCTGCGGCAGGGATTCACATTCGGAAGCTTTTCCGAGACCTGGCCGGTCCATTATACAAGGGCCGTTGAAAATCAGCTGGATGTTGTCCACCTGCCTTTTGTACATGGCAATTCAATCGGCCGGGGCAACAGGACGCTTGTAAATGGCCCCGTTGTTACCTGGGAAGAAAATTGTATGACCTTTTATGTTGATAATGTCACCGACGACGGAGTGACAAAACCATTAAAACCGGAAGAGATCCGTAATTATAAGGATCTCTTCCATCTGCAGTTCCAGATGCCGAACATCTGGCAGAATATCATCAGCGACGATATCCGCATAGTTGCCGTTTTTGCTCCGATAGATGAAACCAATACCCGTATTTACCTGCGCTTCTATCAGAAATTCATGAAAATTCCTGTCCTCAGGCAAATGGTAAACAGCATGAGCAATATCAGCAACAAATATATCCTGCATCAGGACAGGCGTGTGGTTTTGACACAGATCCCCAGGAAGACGGACCTCAAAATGAGTGAGAACCTTATTCAGGGAGATGCCCCTATCATCGAATACCGCAAAAGAAGAGCCCAGCTGAGGGGCGAAGCCTGATTTTAATCACGCTGTATCAAATACTGTAATTGAATATCTGCGTTTCTGGTTATAAAGCTGAAAAACAGCTTGCATTGCTGCGCGTCTCTGATACAATAAAACTATAAAAACTAAAAGAGTTTTATTAGTTTTGGAGGGCGATATGGAGCTGGTTGACAGGATATTTTATGGAGCCATTGAGGAGTTCAGGGAAAACGGGGTAAAGTTTACCATGGATTCGCTTGCTTCTCGGCTTGGAATCAGTAAGCGTACATTATACGAGACCGTTCCATCCAAAACAGATGTGTTTGAGATGGTCATTGACCGGACATTTGCGGATGTCAAAAGACAGCAGAAAGTAATTTTCGAAAATGCCGGGATGTCCCTTGAGGATAAGCTGAAGAAACTCTTTACCATTGTTCCGTCATATTCCGAGATGATGGATTACCGGAGGGTCAACGAAATCAAGCGTGTATATCCGCAGCTCTATCATAAGATCCACGAATATCTGAGCAGTGACTGGGACCGTACGATTGCGCTCCTCGAAGAGGGCATGGACGCTGGTGTAATCAGGCGAAAAAATATTGTTGTACTTAAGGTGCTGCTTCTGGAAATTTTTGAACGCCTTCTCGACGGTTCTTTCCTTATTCAGAATAATATTTCCTATGAGATGGCGATGAACGAGACCCTTTCCATTGTCTTTGACGGGATTCTTTCAGCGGATAACAGACCCGGCGGCGGACAAGATTAATAAGGGAACAGAGGTGGATTTTCATGATTACATTTGAGAATCAGGTCTTTCATGCGCAGACCGCCAATACGTCCTATCTGATCCGTGTCCATGACGCAGGATATCTCGAGCACCTTTACTATGGTGCCAAAATTCGCAGGTCGTCATGTTACGATGCGCTATTCGAGAAAATTGCTGCAGGTTATGGCAATACGATCGTTGTACCGACGGATTCAAAACTTACGCTCGACAATCTCTGCATGGAATATTCATTTCCGGCAACGGGCGACTACCGTCATGCACCCTTTTGCCTGCAGATGCCGGACTTCGGGTATTCCAACGATTTCCGATACGCCAGCCATATGATATATGATGGGACATATAAGGAGAATGAGCAGACAAAACTGCCCTTTGCAAAAGACTGCGCAAAGACCGTCCAATCCGGGGCTGCCACCCTTGATATTACGCTGAAGGATACCGTGTACCCGTTGTACCTGCATTTGATTTATACGGTTTTTGAACAAAGTGATGTAATCACAAGGCGCGTCAAATTGGAAAATCAGTGCGAAAAGGACATCAATATATCCAAAATCATGAGCCTGATGCTGGACTTGCCTTACAGCGACTGCAATCTCCATACTTTCGACGGCCTCTGGGCAAAAGAAAGGCATGAGAACAAAAAAGCGCTCGTATCAGGGCTGTATATCAATGATTCTACAACCGGCAGCAGTTCGAACCGGCACAATCCGTTCATCATGCTGTCAAAAGGGGACTGTAACGAAGACTCGGGAGAATGCATCGGCGTTAACCTGATTTATTCAGGAAATCATTATGAGGCCGTGGAAGTATCCGGGTATGGAAAAGTCCGCATCATGACAGGAATTAACCCGTTTCAATTTACGTGGATGCTGCATAAAGACGAAGCGTTCTACACGCCGGAAGCAGTTCTTTCCTTCAGTAAAGAAGGGTATAACGGACTCTCCCGAAATATGCACAGCTTTATCAGCCGCCATATCATTTCGCAGTACTGGGCGCAAAGACCCAGACCGATCCTGATCAACAACTGGGAAGCGACCTATTTTGATTTCACGGATGCCAAACTCGTTAAAATTGCCAGGGAAGCCAAAAACCTCGGCATGGAAATGCTTGTCCTCGATGACGGCTGGTTCGGAAACCGGTCGGATGATACGACCTCCCTGGGGGACTGGAAAGCTAATGAGAAAAAACTCGGCGGTACGCTGAAAAAACTTGCAGGGAAGATTAACAGTCTCGGACTGCAATTCGGGCTTTGGTTTGAACCGGAAATGATAAGTGAGAAGAGCGATCTTTTCCGGAAGCACCCGGACTGGGCTGTCAGGGCACCGGACCGGGAGGCATATCCCGGCAGGAATCAGCTGGTGCTGGATCTGACCCGGCAGGAAGTACGTGACTATATTGTCTCGGCCGTCGGGGAAGTGCTGGAGAGTGCGCCGATAGAATATGTGAAGTGGGATATGAACCGCCATTTATCCGATGCCTATTCTGCAAGCCTCGGACAACGGCAGGGTGAGTTCTGCCACCGGTTTATCGAAGGCGTCTGCGAAGTGATGAACCGCATTACAACAGCATTTCCGCAGGTGCTTTTTGAAAGCTGCTCATCCGGCGGCAATCGTTTTGACCTCGGGATGCTGTGCTATATGCCGCAGATCTGGACGTCGGACAACACGGACGCCAATGAACGGACGCATATTCAGAGAGGAACGTCCTTCGGGTACCCGCTTTCCTCGATGGCGGCACATGTAAGTGCAGTTCCCAATCACCAGACGCTGAGAAGCATATCGATTGAGACAAGGTTTAACGTCGCATGCTTTGGCGTACTCGGCTATGAAATAGACATAACCAAGCTGACAAAGGCCGAGAAGAAGGCTGTATCCGGGCAGATATCCTTTTACAAAGCACACCGTGCTCTGTTTCAGTTCGGTACATTTTCAAGGTTGAAGTCCGATGATAATCACTGCATCTGGCAGGTTGTTTCAGAAGACAAAAAAGAGGGTATCGTCCTTTTCTATCAAAGGACAGGTATGCCAGGCGCACAGAGCGATGTTCTCAAAGTATCAGGCCTTATGCCGGACACACTGTATGAGGTGACAACCCGCAGGCAATTTATCTCGATCCGGCAGTTCGGAAGCCTTGCAAGCCAGGTATCACCGGTTCCGATTACGGATGAAGGCGTTATTCAGTCTGTCATTAACAAGGTTTATATGCTGGAGAGTGAAAAAGAGCAGTACCGTGCATACGGCGATCTTCTGATGCATGCAGGAATCAAGCTCGGACAGCAGTTTGGCGGAACCGGTTATAACGAACAGACACGGGTAATGGGGGATTTTTCATCAAGGCTATATGAAATAAAGGCAGTTGATGAAGCGGAAGATTCCGGTCCGGTATAAAACAGTATTTCATTCGTTCGGGAAAGGATCTGCAAATGGACAAATCGGAAATTATTTTCGGCAATGCAATGAGTCAGAAAACAATACGAAAAGGCTGGAAATCCCAAAAAAAGTATGTGAAGAAATTCGGTGATGATAAAGATGTGCATTATACCCTCTCCACTTCGGTAAATGCCTTTATCGGAGAACCCCTGGGTGTCAGAAACATAGATATTATCAAAGACCCGGTGAGCGGACAGCCGGATTTTGACAGGGAAAAAGGTATCATTGTAGGCAATATCCGTATGGGTTTCGGGCATTACCGGATTTCCATGGCAATTGCATCCGCTGCTAATTCAATGGGCTTAATACCGTACTGGATGGATCTCAACTCCTATAAAGAGACTACGGGCGGCAAGGTAATCAACGCGCAGAATGAACTGTACTCTTTCGGGTCCCGGCTGTCGGGGAAGAGCCGGCTGTTTAATCATTTTGTATGGGAACCGATGAATTATGAAGGATTCAGAAAAATATCCTACAATTCAGCCGACCAGAGGAATGCGGAATTAATGACTTCCGTTTTCAGGGATGTTCCCAAAGAGATGCCTTTTGTCGCAACACACGTGTGGCCGGCACAGGCTGCCGTACATGCAGGCATGATGAATGTTGTGAATGCAATTCCTGACAACTGGCCGATGGCGCTTCATTTGTCGGAGGGCAGCCTTCACACGGTACAGACACATTCCGCCTTTCTAGGATACCGTACTCTGAACGGAATGAATAAGGATAAGATCCTCAGACCCATGCCGGCTGATGATATCCGTTATACCGGACATTATATCGACCACGAACTGGTCTCCAATATTACTGCGGACTGTGAAGCCAGGATGAAGCGGGCACAGACTGGCAAACCCGTTCGTTTTCTTCTGACGATCGGCGGAGCAGGGGCACAAAAGGAAATTTTCGCCGCCATCATATCGTATTTGCTGCCCTATATTGCGTCCCGTAAAGCGGCTCTCTATATCAATGTCGGGGACTACAGAAATGTATGGGAAGACCTTCTCAGGGAAATTCCCCGGCTGAAGCAGCTCGCTGTCGAACATTTCAACAGCTGGAAGGAGACGGCGGCTTTTGCCGGTGCTGCGCTTACCGGTGAAGTGGAAGGGATACACGGATTCTGGCATGAGAATATTTTTGAAGCGGTGTATGCAAGTAACCTTCTGATGAGAAGCACGGATGTGCTGGTAACCAAGCCAAGCGAACTGGCGTTCTATCCCGTTCCCAAGCTGTTTATCAGACGTGTAGGCGGCCATGAACAGTGGGGGGCCGTGCATTCCGCTGAAATCGGCGACGGAACACTGGAGTGCAGGGATATTCCCCGCACACTGCAGATGATAGGACTGTTTCTGGAAGACAAAAATTTACTCGGGGATATGTGCATCAACATCATGAAGAACAAAGAAGCCGGCATATATGACGGGGCATATAAAGTCGTTGAATTTGCTGTGAACAGGAAAAAGGGAAATAAATAAGGAGGATATATTTATGAATGAACCTGGTGCAAGAAGAAACCGGTACGCATTTGGTCTGGGAACGATCGGAAGGGACATGACGTATACACTCTACAGCATGTATATGACTTATTATCTTACGGAGATCCTTGATCTTCCCAATTCCACATTTGTCGGGGCCAGTATCATCATGCTTGTCATGAGGCTTTATGATGGATTCAATGATCCTTTTATGGGCTTTCTCGTTGATAACACAAAGACCCGGTTCGGCAAATTCAAGCCCTGGATTCTATTTGGAGCCGTCGGAACGGCGATCCTGACAGTACTGTTTTTCACGGATATGGGACTCAAGGGTACAGCCTTTCTTGTTGCCTTCGGCATCATATATGTCCTATGGGAGATGCTCTATACGGCAAATGATATCGCTTTCTGGTCAATGATGCCTCAACTCTCGGTTGATCAGAAGACCAGGGAGAAGATCGGTGCTTTTGCCAAGATATGCGCATCGATCGGGTTGGCTGTCGTTGTAGGAACCGTCGCATTTGTCCCGGGCTTACTCGGTAAATTTACCGGAAGCGAGAAGACCGGATTTACACTTTATACAGTCATCATCGTTGTCTGCCTGTTAATTGGTACGTGCATAACACTTTTTTGTGTCAAGGAACAGAAAAATGTTTTTAAGGAAGAAGAAAAAGCTACGCTGCGCGATATGTTCCGTGCGATCACCAAAAATGACCAGCTGCTTGTTACAGCCGTATCGATGGCACTCTTCATGATCGGCTACTGCACCACGACAAGTTTCGGCATCTATTTTTTCAAATATGCCTATAAAAACAAGGATATGTACACTCCCTTCGGTGTCATTCTCATCCTGACTCAAATCGTATCTTTTATTATTTTCCCGGTCTTCAGCAGGCGGTTCACCAGAAGGCAGCTGTATATGGGCTCTACTGTCCTGGTAATTGTAGGGTATATCTTCTTCTTCTTCGCACCCATGAATATGATTTTCATCGGAGCAGCCGGCGTCCTTCTGTTCGTCGGACAGGCTTTCATCTCACTTCTCATGCTTGTATTTCTTACCGACACAATCGAGTACGGACAATGGAAGCTTGGAAGAAGAAATGACAGTGTCACCTTTGCAATACAGCCGTTCATCAACAAGATCGGCAATGCAATAGGCACCTTTATTGTCAGTATGACTCTTATCATTTCCGGCATCAATGATGCCAAAACAGTGGATGATGTATCCGATAAAGGTCTTTTTATTATGAAATGCGCCATGCTCATTCTTCCGATATTCTTCATTGTGGCGGGCTACATCGTATATCTGACGAAGTTCAAGATCGATACAAAAATGTATGAAAAAATCGTTGCCGAACTCAGGGCCCGCGGTGACCTGGGCGACGGGGTCAAAATTCTCAAACGTCCGGGTAATGAATCCCAGGATATCGAATCCAAAAACATCGGACCAACAGAGTAATCAATAACTTCAAGTGACTTATCAGGGGCATGTTCGAGCCCCCTATAGCAGCAAGACTGAAAGAGTCAGCTGCTATAGGGGGATTTTTATAGTAATTTCCATTCATTTCCATTTTTGAATAAGATATACTGCCTGTATAGGAACTGTCCGTCATCAGCATCCACACCAGACAAGCCTGCAGAGGAAATATATGAGAAGAAAAAAGGAAGTACATGTGGAACTTCGCTACTATGAAGTGCCGCAGAATGAATATGCATTAGGTCTGTTGGGTGACAGCTGGAAAAGGATTTACCATAATCCTGTTGATGATCTGCATTTTCACAATTTATTGGAAATCGGTTACTGCTTTTATGGCGACGGCAAACTGATATTCGACGGCGGTTCTGTTATGTCCTATACAAACGGGTCCTTCACAGTGATTCCGCAAAACCTTCCGCATACGACCTGGAGTAACGGGGACGAGGCCAATTACTGGGAATTCCTGTTCATCGATGTTGATGCTTTGCTGGGCAGTGTATACAGTGAGGACCAGATTTTTGCCCATGAACTGATCGCACGCGTCAAAAAGAAAGCGCATGTATTTCAGGAAAACGAAACACCGGTATTATCTGACAGTATCAGGGCAATATTGAATGAGAAAAGGGAGCTGCGGGAATTCGGGGCGGAAATCGAAAAATACCTCGTTCTCAAGCTGCTTTTGGAAATAGCGCGTATAAATCCTTTTGAGACCGAAAAAGGCGACCACCCCCAAAAACGGAGAAAGGTTATACTGGATTCACTGGAGTATGTTAATGAGAATTTCACCGAAAACATCAAAATCAAAAAACTTGCCGGGATTTGCCATCTGAGCGAAACGCATTTCCGCCGGCTGTTTGAGGATACAATCCATATGACGCCCGTTGACTACATTAACTTTGTACGGATCCAGAAAGCATGTGAATATTTGAATAGTTCAAACGACACTATGGAAAATGTCGCACTGAAAGTCGGGTACATATCCCAGTCAACTTTCAACAGAAATTTCAGCAGATTTGTCGGAGTGTCGCCGCATAAATGGAAAATGGCAGCTGATAATTATAAGCTCAAGCTCCTGAATTACAGGATCACTGCACTCAAGGGATGGTAACTCTAAGCACTCAAATGGTCGAATATGCACATTACGTGTACGATTACGAAAACATATCCTCCAAGATCCGTGTAATAATATGCACATAAATTGTCCGGGAATTCGAAAAAAATTGCACAATATCACAATAAACAGGTTGGATATTGGCAGATTTATTCGATTTTTGCAGGCGATAAATGGATGAAACACATAATAGGAGGAAAAGAAATGAAGAAGTTTTTTGCAATTATTTTGGCCGTTGCACTGACACTTTCCGTCACAGCATGTGCGGCGGCAAGTACTACCACTGACACAACAAAGGCCGCAGCAGACACAACAACAGCTGCCGCAGCAGACACAACAACAGCCGCTGCAACAACAGCCGCCACAGCAGCTGCCGGTGACAACACACTTACCGTATGGTGCTGGGATCCTGCATTCAACCTCTATGCGATGCAGGAAGCCGCCAAAGTATATCAGAAGACAAACCCTGATTTTAAGCTGAATATTGTTGAAACACCCTGGGCTGATATCCAGACCGCATTAACGGTTGCCGGAACATCCGGGGATTACAGCACACTTCCTGATATCTTCCTTTGCCAGGATAATGCTTTCCAGAAGAACGTCATCACTTTTCCCAAACTGTTTACAGACCTGACTTCTTCCGGTGTCGCATTTGACCAGTTCGGCGCTGCAAAAGTTGCCTACTCGGTTGTTGACGGCAAGAACTATGGTGTTCCGTTTGACAACGGCGCTGTTATCAACTGCATGAGAACCGATATCCTTGAGAAGGCCGGTTTTACAATTGCTGATTTCACAGACATCACATGGTCCAAATACATTGAGCAGGGTAAGGTTGTCCTGGAAAAGACAGGCATGCCGCTTCTTTCCATGCAGGCCGGTGAATCCGACCTTATCATGATGATGATGCAGTCAGCAGGCGCAAGTATGTTTGATGCAAAAGGCAACCCGACCATCGTCGACAATGCTACTCTTACAGAAGTCCTCAACACATATGCCGAGCTGGTAAAATCCGGTGTATTGGTACAGGTTAACAGCTGGGACGAGTACATAGCTACTCTTACAGGCGGAACAGTTGCCAGCACAATCAACGGCTGCTGGATCCTTGGTTCCATCCAGACAGCAAAAGACCAGTCCGGCAAATGGGCTATGACCGATATGCCTAAACTGGATAACGTTGCAACAGCAACAAACTATTCAAGCAACGGCGGTTCGAGCTGGGCAGTAAGTGCCAATACCAAGAACGCAGCTCTTGCAGAGGATTTCCTTTCCAAGACATTTGCCGGCAGCGTTCCTTTCTATGAGACAATCCTTCCTTCATCCGGTGCCCTTGCCACATACCTCCCTGCCGGAACAAGTGCGGTTTATTCGCAGCCGTCTGAATTCTTCCAGGGCGATAAGATTTTCTCGAAGATTATCGATTTCGCCGGAAAAGTACCGAAAAACAACACGGGCGTCTATTATTACGAAGCACGTGATGCAGTTGCTACCGCTCTGACCAATATCATCGCAGGCGCAGATACTGCTAAAGAACTTCAGGCCGCACAGGATACAGTCGTATTCAATATGCAGGGTTAATACTGTAGGTCGCAGTTGGATCAGTCTTTAATAAGAATCGGGGAGCGGCTTGCCGGCTTGGGCTGGCAGGCCGTTCCCCGTTATTAGGACAACAAGGGGGAAAAACATGTGAGTAAGCACAAAATGATGCTTAGCAAAAAACAAAGCATTACCGGCTGGATATTCCTTGCCCCGGCAGTGCTGCTGATAGCAATATTCAGCTTTGTGCCGATGGTGCAGGCTCTATTATTGTCCTTTCAGAGTGGAAAAGGTGCAAACCTGTCATGGAGCGGGGCTTACAACTATATCCGCATGTTTCAGGACAAAATATTTCTGCAGTCGCTTTTAAACAATTTTATCTACTTAATCATACAGGTTCCCATAATGCTCGTACTGGCGCTTATACTGGCAGCAATGCTGAACAATAAAACGCTGAAATTCAAAGGATTGTTCCGTACGGCGATTTTTTTGCCCTGTGCAACGTCACTTGTATCCTATGCCATAATTTTCCGAACACTCTTTGCAAATGACGGACTGATCAACTTCTTTCTGATCAAGCTGGGTATCCTTGATACCGGATATCAGTTTCTTACCAATACGACTTCAGCAAGAATTGTAATTATTATAGCGCTGGTATGGCGCTGGACCGGCTACAACATGGTGTTCTATCTTGCAGGCCTGCAGAATATTGAGTATTCAATTTATGAGGCTGCCAGAATTGACGGAGCATCGACTTTTCAGATATTCAGGAAAATAACTGTTCCTCTATTGAAGCCGATTATTCTGCTGACGGCTATCATGTCCACTAACGGTACGCTGCAGTTATTCGATGAATCTTTCAATCTGACCGGCGGCGGACCGTCCAATACAACGATAACAATGTCGCATTACATATATAATATTTCCTTTAAATATGTTCCCAAATTCGGATATGCAGCGGCACTTTCCTTTTTGATCCTGTTCTTAGTTGCAATCCTTGCCTTTATCCAAATGAGAGTAGGTGACAAACGTGACTAAAAAAGAAGTTCGTTTGACAAAAAAGGGTAACGGAATCAGTTATTTTGTTTTGACCCTGGTGTCTTTGTTCTCTGTTTTCCCATTGGCCTGGATGGTAATTTCCGCTACAAATAAAAGTGTGGATATCACTAAAGGCGTACTTGTTCCCGGAACCGCATTTCTGGATAACTTCAAAAAGCTGCTTTCGGTCCAGCCGCTGGGGATTGCCATGACTAATTCATTTAAGTACGCGATCATTCTTACCCTTCTATCCTTGTTTATCTGTTCACTGGCCGGATATGCTTTTGAAATTTACCATGATAAGGGCAAAGATTTTGTCATGAGAATCATTTTGCTTGCGATGATGGTTCCGTTTGTTGCGGTATTGATACCTCTTTTTCAGATAATGTCATCGGCAAAGTTACTCAATACCACAGCGGCATTTATTCTGCCTTCCATTTCCACACCGCTCCTGATTATGCTGTTCCGACAAAGTGCCCGTTCATTCCCCAGGGACATTATCGAAGCTGCAAGGATTGACGGTCTGAAGGAATATAAGATCTTTGTAAAGATGTTTGTTCCTACACAGAAATCGACATATGCGGCAGCACTTACGATTACATTTATGGCTGCATGGAATGCTTATCTCTGGCCAATAGTAGTCATGACAGACAAGAAGAGCATTACGATGCCTATGCTGGTTGCCAACACAATTCAAGGTTATGTCACTGATTACGGAGTCGTTATGATAGGCGTTCTGTTCTGCACAATACCTACTGTTATCATTTTCTTCTTCCTTCAGAAGTACTTTGCAGAAGGAATTACAGGTTCGATTAAATAATTACCGGACAGGTATCAGACTTACTTTTTTATTACCTCAAGATTTGGAGGCTTGTTATGCAGCGCTTTGATCATGATAAGACAAAAGACCCCGCTTTTTTTGCCGACAAACGACTGGATGCCCATTCCGACCATCGGTACTATTCTTCCTTGCCGGCCGCAGCCTTGCCGGCTGCAGACCATGATGATTTTCGTGTTTCATTAAACGGACTGTGGAAGTTTTCGTATGCCGTCAACTATAACTCGGCGATTCCAGGATTTGAAAACTGCGATTATGATTGCCGCTCCTGGGCAGATATCCGCGTACCTGCGAACATTCAGATGGAGGGTTACGATTCTCCGCAATATGCTAATGTCCAGTATCCCTGGGATGGGCGTGAGCAGCTCAAACCCAACGAGGTGCCGGAAAGATTCAATCCCGTCGCAAGCTACGTGAAGTATTTCATTGTGCCGGAGGAAATGAAAGATAAGGAATTATGCATATCCTTCCAGGGTGTCGAAAGCAGCATGGCCGTATGGCTGAACGGCAAGTATGCAGGGTACACTACCGACAGTTTCACACCGGCTGATTTCCTGCTGACTCCCTATCTCACGGAAGGGGAGAACAAGCTGGCTGTACAGGTATATAAATGGAGCGCAGCCAGCTGGTGCGAAGATCAGGACTTTTTCCGTTTTTCCGGGATCTTCCGTGATGTTTATTTGTATGCGGTTCCCCGCGTGCATATAGCCGATATGAAAGTCAGCGTAATTCTGAACGACATCTTTACCGCAGCTGATTTGATCGTGGATATGAAGTCGGTTGGCAGCGGCAGCGCCTGCCTGACCCTTATGGACAACGGCCGCCAGGTCGTTTCCGGCAACTGTAAGCTCGAAGGGCAGGCAACCTGTAAAATACAAGTTGCCGAGCCCAGGCTGTGGAGTGCTGAGAATCCATATCTATATGATCTGATTATTGAGGTTCAGGATGAATCCGGCAGCACAATTGAGGTTATTCCTCAAAAAGTCGGTTTCAGGCGTTTTGAAATCAAAGACAGCATTATGCTTTTAAACGGCAGCAGAATTGTATTCAAAGGTGTCAACCGCCATGAGTTCAGTGCCGTATCCGGCCGTTGTGTGTCCAAAGAAGAAATGATTCAGGACATCGTGACTATGAAGCAAAATAACATCAATGCCATACGTACATCGCATTATCCGAATGATTCATACCTGTATCATTTGTGCGATGAATATGGAATCTATATGATCGATGAAGCAAACATGGAGTCACATGGCTCATGGGATGCGTATCTGAGCGGACAGACGCCAATAGAAGAGGTTGTACCCGGTGACAGGCCGGAGTGGCTGGCACCTATGCTTGACCGTGTCAATTCTGTTTATCAGAGAGACAAGAATCATCCCTGCGTGCTGATATGGTCCTGCGGGAACGAGTCCTTCGGCGGCAAAAATATTTTCGAGATGTCGCAGCTTTTCCGTGCGCTCGATCCGACCCGTCCGGTGCATTATGAGGGTGTTGCCCACGACAGGAGATACAATGACACCACCGATATTGAAAGCCGTATGTATCCTCCGGTCGGCGAGATTCAGGAATACCTGAAAATAAACAGGGACAAACCGTATATCTGCTGCGAGTATGTGCATGCCATGGGCAATTCCTGCGGCGCAATGTTCAAGTATACCGATCTTGCCGATACGGAGCCCCTGTACCAGGGCGGGTTTATCTGGGACTACATTGACCAGTCCCTCTTTGCTAAAGACCGGTACGGCAATGATTATCAGGCTTACGGCGGAGACTTTGACGACCGTCCCTGCGATTACAACTTCTGCGGCAACGGTATTGTGTATGCCGGAGCCCGTGACGCTTCACCCAAAATGTCCGAAGTAAAATTCAATTACCAGAATATTCAGGCAAAGGTTAACAGGACCACTGCTGTTATTATGAATCGAAACCTGTTTATTGGAACCGGTACATACAACTGTTTTGTCACTGTCCAAAAAGACGGCAGATTCATTTCCCGTAAAGAGATGCAGACAGATGTCGGACCGCAGAGCCAAAAGACATACCCGCTGCCTCTCCCGGAATTTCAGGAGCCGGGTGAATATGCCGTTACAGTTTCATTTGAACTAAAAGAAGATACCATATGGGCATCCAGGGGCCACGAGGTGGCATTCGGACAGGGTATTTATAAAGTGCCGCAGAAAGCTGCGGCCATTCGCGGGCAGTTTGAAGTGACACGCGGCTATCAGAATATAGGTGTAAGGGGAGCGGATTTTGATGTCCTGTTCTCCGCACTGCACGGCGGTCTTGTGTCCTACCGATACGGCGGCAAAGAGCTGATCAAAGGGATTCCCATGCCGAATTTCTGGCGTGCCCCCAATGACAACGACCGCGGCAACCTGATGCCGGCGCGCTACAGCCAGTGGAAAATTGCCAGCCTTTACCTGTCGCACAGGCCGGTCGGCAAAAAAGATACGCTGCAGCCGGAACTTACGGTGAATGAGAATTGTGCGGAAATTAAATTCCGCTATGCCATGCCCACCGTACCCGCTTCCGAATGCAGTCTGACCTACCGTGTATATGGGGACGGCACCATAAAAACGAGCCTCGCATACGATCCCGTAAAAACACTTGGGGACATGCCGGAATTTGGCGTCATGTTTAAATTTGACGCTGATTATAACCGCACGGAGTGGTACGGCCTCGGGCCGGATGAGACATATGCAGACCGGAACAGAGGTGCCAGACTGGGAATTTATTCCGAGAATGTTGCAGATGCTATGGCAAAATACCTGGTACCGCAGGAATGCGGGAATAAAACAGGGGTTCGCTGGGCAAAGATTGCAGATCGAAAAGGGCGCGGCATATTGTTCAGCGGCGATGAGATCTACTTCTCCGCACTTCCGTACACACCTCACGAGCTCGAGAATGCCCGTCATCCTTTTGAATTGCCGAATGTGCATTACACAATTGTACGGGTCGCACAGAGGCAGATGGGTCTGGCAGGGGACGATAGCTGGGGTGCGCGCACGCATGAAGAATATCTGCTGGATGTCAGCTCGCCTTTGTTGTTCGAATTCAGTTTCAAGGGTATCTGATTAATAATGCCGGCAGGTTTTCAGGCAGGAGACCAGGAGCAAATCGAAGCCGCTGAGCACAATACGAAACATGCTCCCCTGAGCAGACAGACACATAAAATGTCTGCTGCCGGGGGAGTTTTTTTGCATGTCGATATGGGAAGTCCTGATTTGGAGAAACGCGCGGACACACTGTTTTGTGGAATAGAAAAATATTTAAAAAAATTCAATTTGCCTATTTACAAAACATTGCACTGGGTATATAGTTAGTTACAGAAGCAACTAACTAGTTAAGCAACTGGGTAAAAAGGAGGAATCCAATTGAAGATTAATTTTGAAGACGAACGCCCGATATTTCTGCAGATAGCAGAACAGATCGAGGACGGCATTCTGTCCGGGGCTTTTCCGGAAGAGACACAGATACCATCAACAACGGAGATATCATTGAATTACAAAATCAACCCGGCTACAGCCCTGAAGGGAATCAACCTGTTAGTCGACGGCGGCATTGCATATAAGAAAAGAGGGCTTGGTATGTTTGTAAATACAGGAGCGGTGAAGACGATCCGGGGGAAGAGAAAAGAAGAGTTTTTTGAAAACTACATCACGAAACTTGCAGGCGAGGCCAAAAAACTGGGCCTGACAATAGAAGAGATCGTCAGTATGATAGAAAGGGGATTTGAACAATGAGCGGTATTGAAATTAAAAACACATCCAAGGATTTCGGGAATGTCCACGCTCTGAAGAATGTCAGCGTACATTTCGGCGAGAAAAAAATATACGGGCTGCTCGGCAGAAACGGCGCCGGCAAATCCACTCTTTTGAATGTAATTACGGGACGGATTTTCGCAAATAACGGTGAGGTGCTTGTAGATGGTGAGACTGCACTGGAAAACGACGGTGCGCTTCAGAAGATCTATATGATGAGTGAGAAGAATTATTACCCTGAGAATATGAAGATCCGGGACGTGTTCGCATGGACAAGGGAATTTTATCCGGATTTTGATACAGCCTATGCGACTAAGCTGGCTGACCGGTTTGAGCTGAATATAAACAAAAAAGTGAAGACGCTCTCTACCGGTTACAGTTCGATTTTCAAACTTATAACCGCATTGTCGACAAACGCTCCCTATATACTTCTCGACGAACCGGTACTTGGCCTTGATGCTAATCACAGGGATCTCTTCTACAGGATTGTCATAGAAAAATTCAGTGAAAATCCCTGCACAGTGATCATATCAACACATCTCATCGAAGAGGCGGCCGGCGTAATAGACCATGTCGTCATTATTAAGGACGGAGAAATCATTAAGGATGAATCCCGTGACGACCTGATGTCAAAAGGATATACCGCCACGGGCGCCGCGTCGGTTGTCGACAGCTTCACAGCAGATAAGAACGTACTTGGAACGGATAGCCTCGGCGGCTTGAAGACAGCATATATTTCGGGGACGCTTGACAGAAGTACCGTGCCGGCCGGAATAGAGATCAGCAAAATGGATCTGCAGAGATTGTTTATCCAGCTGACAAATTCATAAGGGGGGAAAGTAACATGAAACTCAAGTCAACTGTTAAATATCAGATGATTGATATGGGAAAACCGGTTTCTATTTTTTATTTTGTACTGTTGTGTGTTCTGGTGTTTGGATTTACTGTAACTGGCGCAAGATTTGTGATATCCGGGAATATTGTTTCTACTACAAACGGATCCGGGTTCTCAGGTATGGAATTAGCGACGGTAGTTTTTCTATTCGTGTGCGGACTGAATTCTTTCAAGGAATTCTTCCGGATGTTCATGCAGAACGGCATTTCAAGAAAGACGATTTTCATCAGCAGGTTAATTACGATACTGGCTGTCTGCACAGGTATGGCAGTTATCGACAAAGGAATTCTGCTTCTGGGAAAATTAATTGCCTCCATCAGTAACAGGATTTTCTACAAAGGCTTATTTGAGATGATCTATTCAGTACGTGCTGACCGGATAAGCCCCATGCATATGCATATCGACGGATTCTTCTTTAACCTTTGCCTCTATCTGGCCGCTATGACAATCGGATATTTTACTACGATTGCCTTCTACCGGATGAACAGAATTGCCAAAATTACGGTAGCTGTCGGCGTACCGATGGTACTTCTGAACGGTCTGCCTATTCTGGATGCCGTCCTTTTTCACGGCGCAGTTATGAGAGCACTTGTCAGCGTATTTACATTTGCTTTCGGTTTCCAAAACGGCGGGAACCCCTATTTTGGAATGGTTTCCCTTCTTTTGATCGCCGCTGTCTTCTGCTGTCTGAGCTGGCTGATGGTGCGCAGGGCTGTTGTGAAAGACTGATCAATCCAATGCCCGCTTTACGGGCAAACCGGGCAAACCGGGCATAAGCGACGCATAGGCCGCTGCAGGACGAACAGGAATGTTCGGAACGCAGCGGTTCTTTTTGATGCTTGACTTTAACGATGAAAGGGATTAACGTATATACATAGCGCGGCTAGGCATAGGATAACAATGTATAATGGTGCAGCTGGAAACAATAGGCGGATAAATACGGACTGCATCGCAGGACGCCGGCATGAGAGGTGAGAAAGTATGGCAGCTGATACAGTGGATAAGGAATTGCTCAAAGGGACGATTCCGCTCATGGTCCTCTCCCTGATCGACAAAAGGGACCTGTACGGATACCAGATCATTAAGTATCTGCGTGTTCTGTCGGGTGAGACGTTTGTATTTAAGGAAGGAACCCTCTATCCAATACTGCACAGCCTGGAGAAGCGCCAGTTTATTGTCAGCTACTGGCAGGAAAGCAGCGTAGGAAGGAAACGAAAATACTACCGGATTTCCGAACAGGGATTACGGGAACTCACCGACAGGCTCATGGCCTGGAACACATTTACAGGTGCCGTAGCGCTTGTATTGGAAGGAGAGGTGCCCGTTAATGAAGCTTGATGCTTTCGAGATATACATCCGCTCCGTGACGCACCGGATCGATGACAGGGAAGCCCGGAAAGAGACTGCAAAGGAACTGCGGGAACACCTGACCGAGTCATATGAAGAACAAATATCGATGGGAAAGCTGCACGATGAAGCTGTAAAAATTTCACTGGACAATTTCGGGGATGCCCGGGGAATAGGCGCAGATCTCGATACGATTCACACCCGAAGGTTCAAGTTATGGCAGGTCTTTATAATTACCGCGGTTGTCATAATTTTCATTTCATTTGTATTCGGCTATTTTTATGCAAATCTGGGCAATTGATTTTTAAAGGAGAAATATATGAATCATCTGATTAAGAAACAACTCTGGTACATTCTGGTACTTCTGGTTCTGTTTTATGCTGTTCCGCTGATTTATTTCCTTCCAGCCCTTGAAGATGCATTTATCACTTCATTATCCGCATCAATGCTGCTTCTTTATAATCCGGCCGCCATACTGGCGATAAGTGCCGTATACGGATTCAAACACAGTTTCAAATGGTATTATTTACTTATGGTACCTGTTCTGTTTGTCCCGTCTGTCTTTATTTTTTATAACGGCTCTGCGCTCATTTACGGCCTGTTCTATGAAGTCTTCTGCGTTGCCGGACTGGGGCTCGGCATCCTTCTCGGACTGGGGAGAACAAACGAAAAGAAACAAAAAAGCGCAAATTCCGGTCAATAATGCAAATTTGATTATTATTTTACATGATGATTTTGCTTTCTTTCTATTCGATTATCTTGAGGGAACCGTCATTTAATAACAGTTTGTTATTAAATGACGATTCCCCTTTGCTGTATATTCATCCCATCTCATCTGTTTCACAACGAAATTATTTTTTTTGCCGTTTTTATGCAATAATGGTTATGAAACTTCCTGCTATTGGGTGAAAATTGCCCGTGCAAAGCATAACGTACATTTTGTAAAAGAAAGGTGCCTGTTATGAATAATAAAAAATGGGTCAAATGGGTTGTGCTGGCAGCCTGCATGTTCCTTGCAGCAGCCGGATGTATTATTGCAGGTATTATGTGCCTCCTGGGACTAATCTCCTTTGGTACACCGGCAAATACCAATGGCGGACATTTGCCGGGAACGGAATTCAATTTCTATGCGGGACCGGTTTTGCCGCTCAGCGCATCGGGTGATACCGGAAACCTTCAGACCGACCGTGAAATAACGTTTGATTTTACAGGCTTCGGCACGGGAAGCACAGACGGCAGCGCAGCGGTTACTGACAGGTATACCCTTACAAACACTTCGGAAACGGATGCAAATGTACAGCTTATCTATCCCTTTGAGAATAGTTTCTCCTCCGGCTATACCGGTGCCGCAGCTATTCCACAGATCGAGGCAGACGGCATAGTGATGGATACTAATATCAGGATTGGCAGATACAGCGGCGGACTTACCGATGATAATATGAATTTGCAGGATGCCGGCAGCTGGGAAGAATATAAGGATATCCTGTCAGACGGCAGTTACCTCAAAAACGCCCTGTCGGAAACGTCTCTGTCAAGCCAGCCTGTCACGGTATATTTCTTTGAAAATATTACCCTGCCTGAGGGAAATATCACGGATGCCGGTACAATTGCCATGGAGTTTGCCCTTGATACCGCAAAGTCGAAGGTAATCACATATGGGTTAAACGGATATTCGGGCGATGGAAGCAGTAACCAGTACAGTTTTTTCACACAGGAATACGGTACCGGCCTGCGCTGCCTGATTGTGATTGGTGATCCGATTTCCGACTATGAACTTAAAGGATATTCAGATGGCAGCTGCACGAATGAACTGGCAGGGCTTTCATGCAGCGTAAATATTTTCGAATCTACATTAGGGGATATCCTTACAACCTGTGTAGAGGATTTCTACAGCAGGAACGTCGAAAACGCATCTTCCGGAGAGGATATTCCGGGTTTCTGTACAGTCGATAACGTATCCCGGGCAGCGTATGATTTTTATCTTTCCTATGCCTCCGGCGATGATATCGCGATAAGATACAGCTCATGGTGCCGCTTTGATGACATTATCCAGGATGCTTTTAGTGCCGGCAGGGTGATGTATGCGACCTGTGAAGTAACAATTCCGGCAGGGACAAGTATAAATATCGTATCAAAATTCACCAAAGCCCCCAGCCATAATTATATTGGATTCAGAACAAATGCCGAAGCATCCAAGGGCTTTGATATGGCCGTGACCCTCGGCAGCCCTTTAACCTTCAGGCAGCAGAAAGCCGGCATCATACTTCCAGCGGACGTAACAATAACAGATCAGAACTTTGGATTTGATATTGCGGCAGGTATTACCACCGTTGACTTAACCGGCGAATATTACCATATGGAGATCGCAGGGAAAAGATAAGGTTAGTGTAAATTTTGATTCATACAGGAGGAAGGGCATATGAAAAAACACATGGTTCCGGTTCTTTGGGCGGCAATTCTGCTTCTGGCCGGGTGCTCAGGCACGAAAGGAACAGAGGACGGGACAAGCGGTGTATCATCTGCAGTACAGGCTGCAGTGACAACTGCCGCTACGACATCTTCAGAAACAACGAAATTAATGGAAACAACGGCAGCATCAGCAGCCCCCGCTGAACTTGTACTCCCGCTTACGGAGAACACCACGGGAAAAGTGCAGATACAGACTGTATCCGGTAGTTTGTCCTACAAATACAATTCATATATCATCACTTCGGCTGAGGGTGAATCGGTAGTCGTTGATCCGACATCGATGCCCTCCGTTGATATTGTTGACATCAATCCGGCCGCCATTATTTCCACACACGCACATGACGACCACGTTTCCAAAAAATTCACCGATGCCTATGACTGCCAGAAAATCATGTATACAAAAGCTGATATAAAAACAAAGGACTTTCATATCTATACTGTACCATCATCACATGCCGACGATATGATCCTTGATAATGCAACAAACTACATCGCAGTATTCGAGGTTGACGGCCTGCGCATTGCCCACATGGGAGATATCGGCCAGACTGTGCTGACCGATGACCAGCTTGCAGCAATCGGCGAAATCGACATCGCGTTCATGCAGTTTGAAAACAGTTATTCGAATATGTCGCTCAAAAATGAAAAGGGATTCAACCTGATTGAACAGCTCAATCCCAAAATCATTATTCCGACTCACTATACAGAGGCAGCGATTCCGGTACTCACGGAAAAGTATGGCGCCGTACAGGAATTTGATAATGTACTGGCTGTTTCCCGGGAAGACCTTCCCGAAAAAGCGCTTACCGTATACCACATCACCAATACTCACAAATACAGTTAAGAAAACAATCCGTTATACCCCGTCAGAATACCGGAAGATCAATTTCTCATAGGAGGTAAAGGATGTATTCAGAATTCGGATTGGAGCTTGCACTCGCACAACAGGGAGTACTTAATCTGCGAAGGATCGACGCAAAAACAGAAAGTCTCAGAAGGGAACGGATAACACTTGCAGACAATCTGGCCGGCCTCGAAAAACTTCTGGACAAAGAAGACAAGGACCTCGAGAGAATTGAGAACAAGGGTCTCTCGCATCTATTCTATTCCGTTCTTGGCCGTCTCGATGAAAAAATCGATAAGGAACAGCGCGAAGCATTTGCTGCCCGGCTGAAATACGACCAGGCTGTGACGGATCTTTCCGGAGTGGAAAAAGAGCTCGGGGATCTCGCATCTGAACGGGTGCAATACACGGACTGCGAGCAAAAATATGCGGATCTTTACGAGCAGAAAAAAGCGCAGCTTCTGCAATCAGGTTCGGAGACGGCAATGAAAATTGTATCAGCGACCGCGAAACTTCAGGCGGTCAGAAACAACGTCAGGGAGATCCGGGAAGCCATCACGGCCGGAATGGCATCCCAGGACAGTCTCAATGAGGTGCTGCGCAGCCTGGGTAAAGCCGAGGGCTGGGGGACATGGGATCTTATGGGCGGCGGGCTGCTTTGCGACCTTGCCAAACACTCCGATATTGACGATGCACAGACGGAAGCCCGGCAGGCGCAATATCTGCTGCGTCAATTCAGAACGGAACTCGTTGATGTAAGGATAGACTCGGATCTTCAGGTGGAAGTAGGCAGTTTTGCTAAATTTGCGGATTTCTTCTTTGACGGGCTCTTTGCTGACTGGTGTATGCAGTCGAAGATTCACGATTCTCAGGCTAATGTTGAAAGTGTCGAAAAACAGGTGGAGGACGTTATCCTGAGGCTCCGCTTACTGGCCGAGAACGAAACGGCTGTTATTATGAAGCTCGAAAAGGAGATAGAAAATCTGGTGTTGGACGCATAATCCGTGAAATGATTTTTGTAAGCCTTTATCATGTGACTTCTGAATTCTGATACAATAAAGATGTACAGATATGCGGCTGCATTCATCCGGTGCAGGTCGGAAGTGAAAATTGAGAGGCGATTCAAAAATGATTTATTCAGTTTATGAGTTGTTTTATATTTTTGCTGTTTATGCTTTTCTTGGATGGCTCCTTGAAGTTGTTTTCGTTGCAGCCACCAGGGGCGGATTTGATAACAGGGGCTTTCTCAATGGACCGGCCTGTCCGATTTACGGATTTGGCGCTCTGCTTACCCTTTTAATTCTGACTCCGTTCCGAAGTAACTTCCTGGCGTTTTTTGCCTGTTCGGTTGTTCTTGCAACAATTCTGGAGCTCACTGCCGGATTTATTCTCGAGAAAGTCTTCCACGAAAAGTGGTGGGATTATAAAGACGAGCCGTTGAATTTCTACGGATATATCTGCATGAAGTACTCTCTTGCCTGGGGCGCCGGCTGTGCATTCCTGATGTATATCCTGCATCCGCTTGTGATTCGGTTTTTTGCCTGGATTCCGGCACCTGCCGGGTTCCTGTTTGTCGCGTGCCTGTATTTGCTTCTGGCGGCGGACCTGGGTGTTACCCTTGTTGCTTTTTCCAAAATCGCAGACAATATACGCATGATCAATCAACTGGGATCAAAAATACGATTGTTATCGGATACAATCGGCGACAATATATCCGGAGGCATTTTCTCTGTCATGAGGGCAAAGGACAGACGGGTATCCGATATTGATGAACTCAGAGAAAAATATGACGGACTCGTACAAAGGAATAAAATCCTTTTAAACAGGCTCTTTAGATTTTTTCATCCCTTAACAGGCCTCATGGACAGGGAAAGAATAAGAATGAGCCGCAAAACGGCCGGTACTGCCAGGCGTGCTCTTTCCGAAGAACTTTATTACAGTACGATCGAGGAGCTGCTTGCTGCGGATTGCGTGCAGGAGATGCAGCAATATAAGCAGCACGGCGACACATCGACATATACGCATTGTCTTGCTGTTGCATACTACAGCTATCGCCTGTGCCGTGTACTTCCGATAAAGGTGGATATAAAAAGTGTTGCGCGCGGCGCACTTCTTCATGATTTGTTCCTTTATGACTGGCATATTCCGGACGGGAGCCATCGTCTCCATGGCTTTTACCATCCCGGATTTGCATATGCGAATGCTGTGAAATATTTTGATATTAACAATATAGAAGCTGACATTATACGGAAACATATGTGGCCGCTGACTGTAACTCGGGTGCCCCGATGCCGTGAGGCTGCCATTGTCTGCCTTGTCGACAAGTTCTGCTCATTTTCCGAGACTATCGGTCTCCGTTACAAGAGGCAATTAGTTTTCGAGAGCCCCAAAGAATAAGGTACAGAGGGCGGAGTTTATGAATAATACGGAATTTCTCCTCCACTGCGACTCGCCCTGGGCAGTCTACCGGACACTTCTGGATTTACTGGATCTGGATGAGAAGGATGCTGCCGTTATAAAAGCCAGGGAAGAGATGGCAGCACATCCGCTCGTCCAAAAGCTTTTTCAGGAAATGAAGGATTGGCCCGGAGGTGTGCTGAACAGCCATAAAAGTGCGGGACAGCTATACCACAAGCTTTCCTTCCTGGCGGAGATCGGGATAACCGGAGAGGATTATGACTTTTCGAATATTACGAATAATTTGACGGACCACCGGTCGGATGAAGGACTTTTTCAGCTGCCGATGAATATTCCGGTACATTTCGGTGGATCCGGGCAGGATGAGTGGGCGTGGGCACTGTGCGATGCTCCTTTGCTGCTTTATTCGGCTTTGAAAATGAATCTCGCTGACAGGGGAGTGATACAGGAAGGCGTGCAATTCCTTAAGGGACTCGCCCGCGAAAACGGCTGGCCCTGCGCCGTATCAAAGGAACTCGGTAAATTTCACGGTCCCGGCAGTAAAAAGGATCCCTGTCCATATGTGAATCTGATTATACTCAAACTGCTCGCGCTTCTTGGTGAAAAGGACAGCCCGGAAGCACATGCCGGGGTAGAGTGCCTCCTCAACGCCTGGCAGACAAGCAGGGAACGGCATCCGTATATGTTTTTTATGGGGACGGATTTCCGGAAATTGAAGGCTCCTTTTATCTGGTATGACATCCTTCATACCGCCGATGTCCTGTCGCAGTTCGATTTTGCAGTCAAAGACGAAAGATTTACCGGTATGCTTGCAATCATCAGTGAAAAAGCCGGGAAAGACGGTCTATTCACACCGGAATCAGTCTGGCAGGCATGGAAGGATTGGGATTTCGGACAGAAAACGATGCCTTCCGCATGGCTGACGTTTCTCGCATACAGGATTATCAGGAGATGCAGTGAATCAGCAGTACCTCCTGCCTGATATATGATGCAATTGTGTATCAAAACTATACAGCGATATTAATATTGACTATACTGAAACCAGTTTCTGAAAAAGGACTGTGTTTGCCTGCGATCAAATCTTTCCGGAGAAAGTGATGGGAATTACATGGGGCATGATGACTTCTACAAAAGCCTGTTGGACAATACATATGAGGGCATCTATTTTGTGGATATCAACCGCAAGATTTCATTCTGGAACAAAGCCGCAGAATTAATCACCGGCTATTCGGCGGATGATGTAGTTGAGAAATATTGCTACAACAATATCCTTGATCATGTTGATCACGAAGGCAATCATCTTTGCGTGGACGGATGTCCGCTCCATAAGACGATCGATGACGGGGAGACAAGGGAGGCCGAGGTGTATCTGCGCCATAAAGCGGGACATCGGATACCGGTAAGTATCCGGGCCATTTCGATTAAGGAGAACGGCAGGGTCATTGGTGCTGTGGAGCTTTTTGTCGATATAACACAAAGACAGGAAGAAAAGAAGAAGACAGAGGAATACAAGTCGCTTGCCTTATATGATCAGCTGACGGGTCTTCCGAATCGAAGATATATCGAGAGCTTTCTGGAGTCGAAACTCAATGAGTACATATCCTTTCAAATACCGTTTGGTGTTCTTTTTGTTGATGTTGATAATTTTAAAAACTGCAATGATACGTATGGGCATGAGGCAGGGGATGAAGTTCTGAAAATGGTTGCAGCAAAGTGCTCCGGCCTCACCCGTTCGACAGACTTTTTCGGCCGTCTGGGCGGTGATGAGTTTGTTGCTGTTCTGACAGGAACAAACAGGGAAAATATGGGTATGGTCGCTGAATCCATGCGAAAACTCGCGGAGAATTTTATATTTTTAGATAATGACCTTCATATCAATATTTCCATAGGAGCCACGCTGGTTAACAGTGATGATTCTGTGGCAAGTGTTTTGAAGCGTGCGGATTCCCTCCTGTACCAAAGCAAGCAGGGCGGAAGAAATAGAGTCACATACGGATGACGCCAGAAATCATGAGGTGCCTCGCTCAAAATGAAGCCGCCGGTATTGTCTGCCATTACCCCGGCAGCCTGGTCGGCGATTATGATACGTGCAGCAGTGAAGAGGAGATTTTCAGAATGATCAGGCATGGCAAAGAAATATGAAAAGCGTCCTGTTCTGCAGACTATTTTTCTCATGGTTTCGCGGACGGTCAGAAGGAACGGTATAACGTGAATCGAGGATACAATATGGAGATCAAAGATAAAGTCAGCACAGGGATAAGGGGATTTGACAAGGTTATTGATGATCTGCGTCTCGGGGACAATGTCGTCTGGCAGGTCGATGCTATATCCGATTACAAAAAAGTGGTCGAGCCCTATGTTGAACAGGCTCTCCGCGATGGCCGAAACCTGATCTATTTCCGTTTTGGCAGCCATAAGCCAATACTTCAGGATCACCCGAACATTAAAATATACCGTGTCAGTCCCAAAACGGGTTTTGAGACGTTTGCCACCACCGTGCATAACATTATTACTAAAGAGGGGAAAAGGGCGTTTTATGTCTTTGACTGCCTGTCTGACCTGCTTAAACACTGGCATTCCGATCTGATCATCGGTAATTTTTTCAAAGTAACCTGCCCCTATCTGTATGAACTTGACACGGTAGCGTATTTTGCTATTTTCCGTAATGTGCATACTTTCAGTACCATTGCAGGAATCCGGGAGACAACGCAGCTTCTTCTGGACTTATACCAGGTCAAAGGCAACTGGTATATTCATCCTTTGCGGGTCTGGCAGAGATATTCGCCGACCATGTTTTTCCCGCATCTGATCCAGGGACAGGAAGCGATCAGCATTACAGCCAGCGCAGAAGCGGCAGAGCTCTTTTCGAGCATCCACAGGGGTGAAGACCGCCCGGACCACTGGAACATCATATTCAACAAAGCCAGGGACGCACTTAAGCTCGATGATGAACAGCAGGACAAAACCAAGACACTTCTTCTGTTGATGCTGATGGGCAGCGAAACAAGGATGCTGCATCTGTGCGAGAAATATTTTACGCTCAAAGACGTCCTGACTATTGCTGCAAGGGAAATCGGAAGCGGACATATCGGCGGAAAGAGCGTCGGTATGCTGGTGGCAAGAAAAATACTGGAGGTGGAAGGGAAAGATCGCTATATGCCCTTTCTCGAATCCCATGACTCCTTTTATATTGGAACTGATGTTTTCTATACCTATGTTGTTCAAAACGGATGGTGGCGGCTTCGCACCATACAGAAGACGGTGGATGGCTATTATGCCAAAGCGCCTGAACTCAAGGAAAAACTTATGCACGGATCATTTCCTGAGAATATTCAGGAACAATTCGTCAGAATGCTTGAATATTTCGGTCAGTCGCCGCTTATCGTAAGATCGAGTTCCCTTCTTGAAGATAATTTCGGCAACGCATTTGCAGGCAAGTATGAGAGCGTTTTCTGTGCGAACCAGGGTACTCCGGGCGAACGTTATGCGGCATTCTCCCAGGCAGTCCGCACGGTATATGCCAGCACGATGAACCCGGACGCCCTGGCTTACCGGATGAACCGCGGACTCTTCGACAAAGACGAGCAGATGGCAATTCTTGTGCAGCGTGTATCCGGTGACTACCACCAGGATGATTTTTTCCCGCATGCCGCAGGGGTCGGGAATTCCTCCAATTTATATGTCTGGGACAAATCCGTAGACATGGAAGCAGGGATGCTCCGACTGGTTTTCGGACTCGGGACCCGGGCCGTAGACCGTACTGTCGGCGACTACGCAAGAATCGTGACCCTCGATGACCCTCTTCGTATTCCGGTTATGAATTACGAGGATCAGAAAAAATTCTCGCAGCATTATGTGGATGTTATTTCACTTCGTGAAAATATTCTGACGAGCCGGTATTTTGAAGATATCCTCTCAAAAGATATCAAGGCGGACAAGGGACTATTTGTAAGCATAGACCAGGAATCTGCAAGGCGAATGCGCGAAAAGGGACAGAATAGCCGCAAGCCGCCCTTTTTGCTTGATTTTCATAAATTACTTAAGGATTCACACTTTCCGGAACTGATGAAAGAAATTCTCACAGAGCTGTCCCGCATATATGAATATCCGGTGGACATAGAATTTACTGTGAACTTCGGGAAAGACAACAGCTTCAAAGTCAACATCCTGCAATGCCGCCCGCTCCAGACCCGGGGCCTGGGAAGGGCAATAGAAATGCCGGTAATGGAAAATCCGGAGGACTGCCTGTTTTCAACAAAGGGTAATTTCATGGGTGGAAACATGAGGCTTCCGATTGATTATGTCGTGTATGTGCAGGCAAAGGCTTATCTGTCCAGGAGTGAGCAGGAAAAATACGAAGTCGCAAGGCAGATCGGCAGAATTAACAATACACTCAAGGGGCAGTCCGTTATGCTGATCGGCCCCGGCCGGTGGGGGACCACAACGACCAGTCTCGGGGTTCCCGTGCACTTTTCAGAAATCAGCAATATGTCGGTCGTCTGCGAAGTCGCATCTACCCATACGGGTATGATGCCGGAACTGTCCTATGGCAGCCACTTTTTTCAGGATCTTGTAGAGACGGGAATTTTCTATGCGGCTATTTTTGACGGACAGAAGAATGTCGTATTTCATCCGGAACGAGTACTGGAATCGGAAAATGTTCTGACAGGAATCCTTGCCGACAGTGCTGCGTTTTCCGATGTAATCCATGTCGCCAAAGCAGACGGCATGATAATTTATTCGGATATTCTGACTCAGAGCCTGATATGCAGGTAGTTCGGCCTTTCAGGAACGCCTGATATTGATCGGGAAGGACAGCGGCACTAATTCTCTGGAAGGACTTACGCACAGCAAAAAAATCCCTCACACCCTGTTAAGGGGAATGAGGGATTTTTTGTTGCGTTTTGTGACTTGAGCCGAAAATTAATAGGCAACGCCCTGACTGAGCATTGCATCAGTAATCTTCAGCATTCCTGCAATGTTGGCGCCCATTACAAGATCATCAGCTTTGCCGTATTCTGTGGCGGCAGCTGTTGCATTTGCGAAAATATCCTGCATGATTCTCTTAAGTCTTGCGTCTACTTCTTCAAATGTCCATGCAAGACGGGCGGAGTTCTGGCACATTTCGAGGCCGGAAGTCGCTACTCCGCCGGCATTTGCAGCCTTGCCGGGAGCAAAGTATACGTCGTTCTGGAGGAACTGGTGGACAGCCTCGGGTGTGCTCGGCATATTGGCGCCTTCTGCCACAAACTTGCAGCCGTTTGCGATCAGTGTCCTGGCATCCGTCTCGTTCAGTTCGTTCTGTGTTGCGCAGGGAAGAGCGATGTCGCACTTAACATTCCAGACGCCCTTTCCTTCCGTATAGGTAGATCCGGGAACAAGTTTTGTATACTCGCTGATGCGTGCGCGCTTTACTTCTTTCAGATCTTTTACGATATCAAGGTTGATCCCGTTCGGATCATAGATGTAACCGTTGGAGTCGGAAACAGTAACAACTTTTCCGCCGAGCTGTGTTGCCTTCTCTGTTGCATAGATAGCAACATTTCCGCTTCCGGAAACGGTGACTGTCTTGCCGCTGAAGGATTCGCCTTTTGCCTTGAGCATTTCGTCAACAAAATAGCACAGGCCATATCCGGTTGCTTCCGTACGGGCCAGAGAGCCGCCGAAGCTTAAACCCTTGCCTGTAAGAACGCCTGTGAATTCATTCTGAAGTCTCTTGTATTGTCCGTACATGTAACCGATCTCTCTTCCGCCTGTTCCGATATCACCGGCAGGTACGTCAAGGAACTGACCAATATGCTTGGAGAGTTCGGTCATGAAGCTTTGGCAGAAATGCATTACTTCGCGGTCGCTCTTGCCCTTGGGATCAAAATCAGATCCGCCCTTGGCGCCGCCCATGGGAAGTCCGGTAAGGGAGTTCTTGAAACACTGTTCAAAACCGAGAAACTTCAGAATAGAAAGATTGACGGAAGGGTGCAGGCGGATACCGCCCTTATACGGTCCGATCGCTGAATTGAACTGAATACGGAATCCCCTGTTAACCTGTACTTTGCCCTTGTCATCTACCCACGAAACGCGAAAAGTAATTATGCGTTCCGGCTCGACTATTCTCTCAATCAGAGCTTCCCTTTCATATTCGGGATGGCGGTCAATGACTGGCTGGCAGGACTCAAGGACCTCCAGGACAGCTTGTAAGAACTCGGGTTGGTTAGGATCTCTTTCCTGGACTTTTGCAAAGACACGTTTCAGGTATTCATTTTGTAAAGACATGAAAAATCCTCCATCACTAAAATATTAGGCCTAATACTCACTTCGCCCTTGAAGAGAATCATTATGACGGCTTAGCTTTTTGAGTATAACTCTATAGAAATAAAAATCAAACAGTTTTTAGAAAAATTGCGAAAAAAGTTTACAAAAATTGCAGATATAAAAAATAGAAAAATTTGTTGTTTTGCCTTAAAACAAGCATGGCTCTAAGATATTTTTAATAAATTATATAAATGATAAAATAATTAATATAATGATAAAGCGAAATGGTCAGGATTCAGAATTGCAAAAAATAATACTTAACAAATTATAATATTATTCGAAAATTATGGAGTTTACACTTATTGCGTAACCCTGCTGCCGGTGGGTTCTGCCCCATAAAGCATACATGTCCGTTCGGGTTTGCTCCGCGCAGCAGTTGGTTTATTTTTTTCTGCCGGAACAATCCAACTATTTTTGGTGTGTTTGTGGCAAAATAAAAAAGGAACCCTCCAATTGACTGCTTTTTCAAAAAGGGTCCGGAAAGAAGGATCTTCTAATGATTCTATTCGAATGTGATTACAGCGAAGGTGCTCATCCCAAAGTGCTTCAAAAACTTATCGATACAAACTATGAACAGACGAAAGCATATGGAGAGGATCCCTATTGTTTGGAAGCTGCCCGCCTGATCAAAGACAAATGCGGCCGGCCGGATGCTGACGTGCATTTTCTGACAGGGGGAACCCAGACAAATCTGACTCTGATTTCTGCAGCCCTTCGTCCGCATCAGGGTGTGATTTCTGCAGCCACGGGACACATAAATGTACATGAAAGCGGTGCTATAGAGGCAACCGGACACAAAGTGCTGGAACTGCCGGGGACGGATGGAAAATTGACAGCTGCGCAGATTCAAAAGGCTTGTGAAGATCATTTCAATGACGTTAACCACGAACATATGGTTCAGCCCCGGCTTGTATATATTTCGAATCCAACTGAAATCGGCTCTATATACAGCTTGTCTGAACTGACTGCGATCCGCGAAGCCTGCAGTCGGAATCACCTGTATTTGTATATGGACGGCGCCCGGTTAGGTTATGCACTCTGTGCGCAGGGTAATGATCTGGATTTACCGGCCATAGCAGACCTATGTGACGCCTTTTATATCGGCGGGACGAAGCTTGGCACTCTATTCGGAGAGGCGCTTGTGATTTGCAGTGATGACCTTAAGGCGGATTTTCGATACATCATGAAACAGAAGGGCGGACTAATGGCGAAGGGAAGGCTTCTGGGCCTCCAGTTTCTTGCCCTTTTTGAAGATGATTTGTATTTTGACATCGCCCGCCATGCAAACGATATGGCAATGCTCATCAAACAGGCATGTGAGAGGGCCGGCTTTGCATTTCTTATTCCCTCAGGCACCAATCAGCAGTTCCCTATCCTGCCGGATGAACTGCTCGAGGGAATCGGCAGGAAAATCACTTACTCTTTCTGGGAAAAGACGGATGACACGCACAGTGCGGTGCGTTTTTGTACAAGCTGGGCTACAAAAGAAACGGATGTCGCAGAACTTGTAAAAGAGATTGAAAAGTCGTAAGGGATTTGTGCCCCTCGTGAAGCAGGATAGTTTGTGACTTGCCGTATGTGGGCGTACAATGTGTGTAAGGCATTTCAAGGTAAACAGGGGAATCGAGGAAGATTATGACAGCAGCCGTTGCCTATGTGGAAATCAATGCATTTGCATTTGTAATATTGATTTTGATATATTCCAATATTCGTCACCTCCAGGAAAAATATCTGCTTAAGCAGAGGATCTTTCTGGGTCTGATCGTATCCGTAGCATTTGAACTTGTTTTGGATACACTCGTCTGGGTACTGGATGGGAAGTCCGGTATAATAGTAAGAAATATTAACTTGACGGCTACAGCGATCGGCTGTATATGCAGCGCAATCCCTTTTATTCTATCCTGCCTTTATTTTGTTTTGCAGATACAGACGAACGGCAAAATTAAAAGGAATATGGTAATTGCGCTTCTTATTCCGGCCGCGTTAAACGCTGTTTTATCAATATTGAGTGTATTTAACGGATACTATTTTTACTTTGACAAGGCTAATCTATATCACAGGGGAGACATGTTTATTGTTATGCCTGCCATTTGGGTAGTGTATTTATTGTTTGCAGTCATCCTTCTGGTGAAGAATCGAAAAACGATACAAAAAAGATATTTTTTCCCGCTCATTGGATTTCTGGTTCCTCCCGTCGTAACAGGTATTTTGCAGTTTTCCATTTATGGGCTTTCGATTATATGGGCCAGTTTTGCAATATCCATGCAAATTGTCTTTATGAGCATTCAAAACAACCAGTTGTATACAGATTACCTGACGGGTCTATTTAATCGGCGGCAGTTGGATTTCTATTTGGATGAACGCGTGAAAAACAAAAAAAATGATAAAATGATGGCAGGTATCATGGTTGATCTGGATGCTTTTAAAAATATCAATGATAAATTCGGACATGTGGTGGGTGACTCGGCACTTATCGATGCCGCCCAAATCCTCCGCACAAGTTTCTGGAAAATGGATTTAATCTGCCGTTACGGCGGAGATGAATTCGTGATTATCATTGAAAGGGACAGCCGGAAGGAAATTATTGATAATGTGAATTTGCTGATTCGAAATGCGGGAAGGTTCAACCAAAAAGATAAGAGTCCCTATACAATCAGTTTCAGTATCGGGTATGATGTTTTTGACTATCAGGCCGAATCATCTTCCCAGCAATTCATTAACCGTATTGATTCGTTGATGTATGCCAATAAAAAACGGTCGAAATCCTGAAACCACCTTACCGGGAACTTGCGCTGATCATAGGAAATAGGAGGACTGCATATGAATTTTGATGAGAAAGCACAAAACTGGGACACGGAAGAAAGAATGAAGAGAGCCCAGATGATTGCTAAGGAAATTGAGAAAACAATCGCAGGGGAGACATACCATAAGGCACTCGAATTTGGCTGCGGAACAGGACTTGTCAGTTTTAACCTTCTTCTTGTAGTCAGGGAAATTACTCTCGTCGATAGTTCGGAAGAAATGATTCATGTAGTGAAGAACAAAATTAAGAACTGTGCCATTCACAATATGTCGGCTTTGGAGATGGATATAGTGAAGGGTGATCAACTTCCTGCGCAGTATGATCTGATTTATTCATCCATGGCGCTGCACCATATTGCGGACACGAAAAAACTGCTTGGCAAACTCTATAAGCATATGGAAAAAGGCGGTCGGATATGTATTGTTGATTTGACCGAGGAAGACGGAAGTTTCCATAAGGAAGACAAGGAATTTGATGGTCATAACGGCTTTAATATCAAGGATTTGGAAGAGTTGTTTAAAAAAACCGGATTTGTAGAAATAGAATCAAACGTATTTTATTCAGGGGTTAAAGAAGCAGCAGGCGGCGACGTACCATACTCGCTATTCCTGATGACAGCAAAAAAGAAAGGCTAGGATAAAATTATGGAAATCAGAAAAATGACTATTGCGGATTATGAGCCGGTATATCGTCTTTGGACAAACACCGACGGGATGGGACTCAGGAGCATTGATGACTCCAGGGAAGGCATCGAGAAATTCCTGAACAAAAATCCCAATACGAATTTTGTTGCTGAGAACGAAGGGGAAGTCATTGGAGTAATATTGAGCGGAAATGACGGACGCAGAGGATTTATATACCACACAGCCGTTAGTACGTCACACCGTGGACAGAAGATCGGAAGGGCCCTGCTGAACAACGTTTACGCTGCGATGAAGGCAGAGGGCATCAATAAGATGGGTCTGCTGATTTACACAAACAATGACAACGGCAATGCTTTCTGGCAGGCCCAGGACTGGGTGAAACGCAGCGATTTGTATTACTATGATAAAAACTTGAATGAAGAGAACCTCTAAGGGGGACAGCTATGAAGTACTATGTGGCTGATGTATTTACGGATACGGTTTTCAAAGGTAATCCGGCCGGCATCTGTATTTTGGATGACTGGCCTGATGATTCGGTGCTTCAGAAAGTCGCATTCGAGAATAATCTGTCAGAGACGGCTTTCCTTCTGGAACAGGACGGTTATTATGACCTGCGGTGGTTTACTCCGGAGGTGGAAATAGATCTTTGCGGTCATGCGACGCTTGGCAGTGCATTTGTACTGATGAATTATATCGAGCCCAACTTAATGACAGTCTCTTTCCATACGCAGAGCGGTGTTCTCACGGTTCGCCGGGATGGGGATGAATTTATAATGGATTTTCCGAGCCGGAGACCAGTTCCCTGTGCGGTTCCGTCCGGCCTTGAGAAGGCGCTTGGCATCCATATCCTGGAGACGCATGCTTCCCGTGACCTTCTGGTCCTGGTCGAAAATGAGCAGAAATTAAGGGAGATGAAGCCGGATTTTCATCTCCTGAAACAAATCACAGAATACATGGGCTTTATTGTCACAGCCAAAGGAGAAGACTGTGATTTTGTATCGCGCTTCTTTGTGCCCGGTGCCGGGATCAATGAGGACCCTGTTACCGGTTCATCCCACTGCACACTGATTCCGTTCTGGAGCGAAATTCTAGGTAAAAAAGAGATGCTCGCCAGGCAATTGTCACTTCGCGGCGGAAGGATTTCCTGCAGGGAATGCGGGGAACGAGTGGAAATCAGCGGCGAGGCGGTGCTGTATATGCGCGGCGAGATACTGATTTGAGTATCGGATATGCATGTCTGTCCGTCGGTGTACCAAACACGGATTTCAGAACCTGCGTTATGAAAAATGCCGGGGAAGAACGCCTGATGGAGGTCACTGCACAGAATCTTGCAGCCCTCGAAAACCTGATAGATTATAATTCCCAAAATGATATACGGCTCTTCCGGATCAGTTCCGATATAATCCCTTTTGGATCAAGCCCTGTAAATTCGCTTGCTTGGTGGGATCTTTTCGCGCCTTCCTTATCACGGATCGGAGACAAAATCCGTGCCGCCGGCATGCGGGTCTCCATGCATCCGGGACAATACACTGTCCTCAATTCGCCGACGGACGATGTTGTGGAACGTGCAGTTGCTGATCTTGCCTATCACGCACGGTTTCTTGATTCCCTGTGTACGGGGCCTGAAAATAAAATCATACTCCATATCGGCGGCGTCTATGGTGATAAGGATGAAGCAATACGGCGTTTTACGGACAGGTACGAATGCCTCGAGGATGCCGTCAAGAGACGTCTGGTGCTCGAAAATGACGAAAAATCATACAACATATGCGATGTGCTGAAAATTGCCCGAATGGTCGGCGCCCCCGCGGTTTTTGACAACCTGCACCATGCGATTCATCCCTGCATGGAAGCTGGCTGTGAAGGAGATTGGATCGAATCATGCAAATCGACATGGAAACCGATTGATGGACGTCAGAAGATACATTATTCACAGCAGGAAAAAGGTAAGCGGACCGGTGCCCATTGCAGCAGTATCAGGATTGACGAGTTCCTCTCCTTCTATAAAAGCGTGCACGGGGAGAACCTCGACATTATGCTGGAGGTAAAGGACAAGAATCTTTCTGCGGTCAAATGCATCAACTGCACAACCCTTTCTCCGCGCCTGAACCGGCTGGAACTGGATTGGAGCCGATATAAATATCTGGTCCTTGAGCATGCCCCGGCGATATACCTGCAGATCCGGGAGCTTCTGAAAGACAGAAACGCCTATCCGGCCGTGGAGTTCTATCAACTCATTGAATCTGCCGCGCTGGAAGAAACCGTTTCTGGCAATGCCGAAAATGCAGCGCTGCATGTATGGGGTTATTTTAAGAAAATTGCAGCACAAAATGAGCAGGAGCAGTTTTTTCGCCGTCTGGATTTGTACAGGCAGGGACTAAAAGGCTCAGACAACTATAAAAATTACCTGCTTCGCCTCGCTCAAAAATATGATCAGAAGTATCTTCTGGAGTCACTTTATTTCTATATTTAAACGGACCGGAGAACACCGACAGCCGATGTGCTGCCCAATCCTGTGTGAGGATCTTTGGGGGAGTGCACATTGAACATAAATGCATTCGTACTGCAGATGTTTTCCGTAGTGTTGTGACCCTCTTCGACAGCGGCGTGACGGACGCGTCCGATAACCATACTTGTCTGACCTTTGCCGGAAAGATCATTAACAGATTCGAGCGTGCATTCCATGCAGAGGAAAGCTTCCTTCACACGCGGCGACAGAATCGTAGTACAGGGTTCTGCAGTCAGGCCGCCGGATGCAATCTCATCTTCGTCTTCCTCGTTGCTTGCTATTGTCTTGATACAGGCGTCATAATATTCCGGACGAATGAAGTTCAGGCAGAATTCTTTCTCCCGCAGAATGTTCTGGTATGTATGTGTTTTTTGCATGAGTCCCTGCATTACAGCAAAGAATCCTCCTCCGTCACCGGCAAAAGAGCTCCAGGCGTGAAAACAAGCGTTTGGTTTTCCGTTCTCTTTTCTGGTGGTGATCAGGAACATCGGTGAAGGAACACCGCATGTGAATTCCATGTAGGAAAAAACATTATACTGACCAGCCCAGTCTTCAACAAAAGATTCAGGCCTGTTTTCCGTTAACTCAAGTTTCATAAGGGGACTCCTTTCGTAACAGCGAGCGGACATATATACGGATGACATTGTATATCGTTATCATATCAAAGTTATCCGGTCATAACAACTTCACTGGCTTGACGAATATCTGCGTTTGGTAGTATTATGAATTAGTAAATTACTAATTTACTAATTCAGTTAAACAATTGTCGTCTGCAGTCGATGCGCCGCAAAGTAAAAATTGTTGCAAACCCCAGACAACAGGCAAAAATGAAACGGAGAAAATTATGAAAATTCCAACAACATTAAAGCACAAACCGGTGATCGTATCTGAAAACTATGGCAATGTCGACGGACGTACGGCATATAATACGGACGCAAAAGGACTGTCCCTTGGACTGGCGCAGTGGAATGACCGGGGGCATGTGGATATATCCGCCAAGGTCTGGCGCTATACAGGAGAGAAATGGTCGCGCCAGTCGGAGGAACTGCCCCTTCACCGTGTTCTAGACCTTGCGATCCTTGTATGCCGTGCCAGGCAATATTTTGCGGAAAACTACCGCCTGCCGAAGCTTTATGATCCCGAGAATCCGGCGATTGACCGTATCGGCCTGCAGGGCGACGCGATGACGGTCGCCGTCTGTACGGATAACCCGATGATTGATGAGGACATCCGGCTATTCGCAAATGCACTTGGCAAAGATGACGAGCTCATCAGTGAGCGTCTTTCGACTCTGTCACGCATTCTCAAGGAACTGGGGTATTGATTTGATGGATAAGCAAAGTAAAAAAGATATGGGTGCAGCCTATAAAGAAAAGAAAAAAACCGGCGGCATATATGCTATCCGTAATTCCGTGACAGGCAAGGCGCTTATCGGCGCTGCACCGGACATGGAGGGATTCAGGAATCGGTTCTCCTTTTCACAGGCGACAGGCTCATGTGTTCAGCCCAGGCTGGAAGCAGACTGGAAAAAATTCGGCGGACAGGCCTTTGTATTGGAGATCAAGGAGACCATCGAAAAGAAAAAGGATCAGACAGACCGCGAGTTTGCGGATGATTTAGCGACCTTGAAGGATCTCTGGCTGGAAAAATCAGATCCACTGTCATTTTACTGACAGTAGGCATAATGTCTATGGTTAACTGTATCCAATAAATCTTGCAGCCACAGCTATAGATAAGTAAAACACAGCACGCGCGTTCAAGTTTCCTGTTCTCCAAAGCGATAATATGAATGCAGGAGGTGAGGAATATCAGACAGTCAGATGTTGTCCGTGCAGTTTCGCGAATGCAGGACTATATTGAAGCCCATGTTTCCGAACCGATTACGCTGCATCAGCTGGCCGGGACGGCCGGATACTCGCAGTGGCATTGTGAACGGATTTTCAGGGAGCTGACCGGGAAATCACCATTCGAGTACATCAGGGCACTTCGACTTTCGAAAGCTGCTTTGATTCTGCGCGAAGGCCGGAGCAAAGTCATTGATGTTGCATTTGACTTTGTTTTCGATTCCCATGAAGGCTTCACGAAGGCGTTCTCAAGGCAGTTCGGCTTACCGCCGGGCAGGTACAGGCGGGAGACGCCTGCTATACCGCTGTTCATGCCGTATCGGGTATCCGTAACGCCGGCTTCCCCGGAAAAGGAGAGAAAAAGTATGAGTACTACTGCAAATACCGTGTTTGTTCAGGTTGTGGAACGCCCCGAGAGACAGATAATGTTAAAAAGAGGCGTAAAGGCCACCGACTACTATACCTACTGTGAAGAAGCAGGGGATAAAGAAGGGTGTGAAGCCTCGGAAAAAATCTGGGGTGTTCTTTCCAGTGTGAAGGAAGCGCTTTATGAACCGATCGGCATGTGGCTTCCCCCGAAGATGATTCCGGAAGGCACCTCCCAATATGTACAGGGAGTCGAACTTCCGCTTGACTATCACAAACCCCTGCCGGAAGGTTATGAGATGATTATTGCGCCTCCCTGCAAAATGATGGTCTTCCAGGGTCCGCCTTACAAGGACGAAGATTATGAAGATGCGATTTCCGACATCTGGGAACTTATGAAAACTTACGATCCGAAACTGTACGGATATGAATGGGCAGACGATGAAGCCCCGCGTTTTCAGCTCGCGCCGATGGGATACCGGGGATATATTGAAGCCCGCCCTGTTCGTCCGGTCAATCCCGTCTGATGACAGGCATAAACAATCGATAGAATTTTGAAGAAAACTTAAAAATGAGCCGTCTTCCGGGAAGTGAAGTGAAATTCATCCGGGGGACGCTTCTTTTTTTAGGAAATTTATGTGTATGAATGCCGGAAATGGTAGAATATTTTGTAAGTATTGCTTGGATTTTATAGCATAAGATTATATGATGAAAATACAGGCAGTGGTTTTTGTTATCGACAGTCGGAGGGAAATATGGCAGATAATCTTCGTCCTTTTATCCCGGGTGACTGGGAAGCTGTAAACAGAATTTATAAACAGGGAATTGATACCAACCTTGCGACATTCCAGACTTCATGCCCGTCATATGAGGAGTGGGATGCTTCGCACCTTTCGTGCTGCAGGCTGGTATATGTATTGGACGGGCGTGTCGTAGGATGGGCTGCACTCTCACCGGTATCAAGCCGCTGTGTATATAAAGGTGTTGCTGAGCTCAGTATTTACATTGATGAGACCGTCCGAGGCAATGGAATCGGCACGAAACTTCTAAGCCGCATCATTGAAGAGTCGGAAACACACGGAATCTGGACACTGCAGTCCGGAATCATCCAGGATAATAAAGCAAGCATTCTGCTTCACAGGAAATGCGGCTTCAGGGAAGTCGGCTACCGTGAGAGAATTGCCCGAAATGCACACGGGGAGTGGAAAAATACCGTGCTGATGGAGCGCAGGAGCACAAATGATTTTTAAGACCTGATTCTGCACATGAAGGTCCGGTTTCCCGTCCTTTGGCTATATGGCCTGTACATGGGGGAAAATGAAATGATTACGGCTGAGAACCTTTTGTCCTATGAAAAACCCGCCCTTCCCCGGATAGCCGATACGCTCCGGCCGGAGGAAATCCGGCAGCTTATTGCCTGGCTCGATGAAAAAGACGATATACGATACCCGGCATTTATGCTTCTCCAGTATAGATCGGAGCACTATCCCGATGTGTATCCATACTGGGACGTTTTCATCAGGAAGCTGCAAAGCGAAAACTCTTATCAGCGAAGTATCGGACTGATGCTGATGGCCGGGAATGCCAGATGGGACACCAGGGGACTTTTTGAATTGTCCATTAATCTTTACCTGTCTTTCTGCGGCGATGAAAAGCCTGTGACAGTCAGGCAATGTATTCAGGGACTTGAAAAAGTGATCCCGTTTAAGAGAAGCCTCCTTACTGATATAACAGAAAAATTGATTCCATTTAACATCATGGAATGTAAAGAAACACAGCGCAAAATTCTTCAGATGGACATCCTGCGTGTCCTTATTATGATCAACCTGATAGAAAAAAATGACAGGATAGACTCATATATTGAGCACGCATTGAATGCCGGTATTCTGGATAAGAAAGCGAAAAAGGAAGTGGAAATGCTTCTCCGGCAACAGGCCCCGTCGGACAAAGCTACATCAGTTCAGCAAAATCCTTAACCGTAAAATCGGACAACGCGACAATCTGATCCCACTCATGGCCGGCATATGAGTCATATACGCCGCAGACCCTGAAACCGCCCGATTTTGCACCCTTAACAGCAGTCAGGATATCCTCATACACAACGCATTCTTCCGGCAGTAGGCTGAGCTTCTGTGCCGCAAGCAGGTAAATATCGGGAAATCCCTTGCCGCGGCTGACTTCCTGCAGCATGGTGAAGGATTCAAACATATCATAAATACCATTATTCTTCAGTACCGATTCAATGCTTTCCTGATGAAGGGCCGTTGCGACACCGAGCTTCACTCCCTTGTCCAAAAGATGAGCAAGATATTCCCGTGCATTTGGTTTAAGCCTGATTTCGGAAGCATATGCCTTTTGGGCCATAAGGTTCCATTCGCGGATGACCTCTTCCGCACTTTCGGCCAGGCCGTATTTTGCAATCGTATATTCTGCGGCTTTGTGAAAACCAAGGGGCGTCACTGCCTGTGTGTATTCTTTTGTCGCCGTAATTCCTCGTTTTTCAAGGAAGCGGATATCAATTTGTTCCCATACGGATAATGAATCAAGAAGGGTTCCGTCCAGATCAAATATTGCACCTTTGATGTCATCCATATCTTTACCTCGCTGCTGTTAGTGAATTCAGTTGCCGGCAAAGGCAGAAAACTGATTTATTAATTGTCGGATAACACTATTGTAGCATCTGTTGGTATAATGAAAATATGTTTCCAATCATCATTTTAGCACCTGTCCCTAAAAACGGGACATTTCGCGAGATAAGGGAGGAAGACGATATGTTTGAGATAAGGGAATGCCGACCTGAGGATCTTTCCGGACTTCTGCAGCTTTATACGCATCTTCACGGGGACCCTGCACCTGCTATCAATGATAGGATTCTGGATATTTGGGAGCGGATAATGAATGATGAGAACCACCATATACTCGGTGGATTTCTGGACGGCGCACTGGTGTCGTCCTGTGTAATTAATATAATTTTGAATCTCACGCACAACCAGCGCCCGTATGCGGTTATTGAGAATGTAATCACCGATACGTCCGAAAGGGGACGCGGCTATGCCTCCGCAGTTTTAAAGGCAGCCAAAGAGATTGCTGAAAAGGAAAAATGCTACAAAATCATGCTGATGACTGGTTCCAAAAAGGAAAGCACACTGCACTTTTACGAGGCGGCCGGATACAACCGGCTGGACAAGACGGCATTCATCCAGTGGCTATGAGAGGCATTCATCTATCGTATAAGCGGTGCTATGCTGCACCAATACAGTATTGGGAGCCGGGATCAGTGCCTGCGTGAGATTTACATCAACCGCCGTTTTTCCGGCTTTGACTCTCGAAAAACAAACGCAGGTTCTCCGGCAGCACATAGGCAGCTTCTGTTTTGGATTGCTCTGATTTTGATCCGTATACTTCCTTTAGAATTGCATTAACAATCATCCCTTTGGGCGGTGAATCGTAATGATTCCCTTCGTATGTGAAAACACGGCAGTCGACGCTGTCTCCGCACAAGGTTCCGCAATCGGTACAGTTGGATTCCGAGACATCCACTTCGATGTCTTTTCCGTTGATCCGGATGGTGGGTGAACTCATAAATGCATATTTTTCGGCAAGGGCAGCTGAAGTTATGTTCACTTTATTTATTACTGCATCATATCCTGCGGATGAAAGCACAGAAGACACATCCGATATGGCATCGTCCAGATTACTGTCGGTTCCCTGGCATCTTTCACACACACTCAGATCCAGATACAGAAAATCAATCGTAATTTTTTTCTTTTCAGGCACCGGTGTGCAGCAGCCGGAACCTTTGCAGCAGCCTGTGTTTTGATCCGGCATATTACTCGCCTGCCTTTTCAATTAACTTAGTGATTTCACCCGTCTTTAGTACTTTGCCGAAAGAAACGACCGTTTCATCAATAACAAGGGCCGGGGTCGACATTACACCGAAAGAAGCGATCTCAGAAAAATCGGTTACTTTAATGATTTGGGCTTCCATTCCAAGGACTGCCAGTGCTTCTTTTGTGTTTTCTGCCAGGGTCATGCATTTTTTGCATCCGGAACCAAGAATTTTAATAATCATAGATTTGTTCTCCTTTATATGTTTTGACAGGTGTCGGAATTGTTTTTTGAAAATATTATTACCAGGAAAAGCAATTACATAAGAAATGAACCGAAGGCATTAAACGCATATCCGATGATGATGATCCCTGCGGTCACGATGCCTACAAAAGTGATTAGAAGCTTTGATCTGACTACTTTTTTAAGCATTATGATGGAGGGAAGGGACAAAGCGGTAACCGCCATCATGAAGGACAGAGCCGTACCAAGTCCGACGCCCTTGCCGACGAGGGCTTCTGCGATCGGAAGCGTACCGAAAATATCAGCGTACATCGGAACACCCACGAAGGTAGCAAGAAGGACGGAATACCATTTGTCCTGTCCGAGAACAGCCGTGACAATATCCTGGGGAATCCAATTGTGAATGGCCGCACCGATTCCTACACCAATCAGGATATAAAGCCAGACCTTTTTGACTATGCCCAGCACCTGTTCCACAGAGAAGTCGATCCTGTCTTTTTTGGTCAGTTCGGACTGTGCTATTTCGTGAACTTTATTGCTGAACACAAAGGGCTCGACATACTTTTCCATTTTGAGTTTGCTGATTATCGTTCCTGCTGTGACGGCCAGCAGGACGCCGACAATCACATACGCCAGCGCTATTTTCCAGTTAAAAATGCTGGCAAGAAGAAGTACGGACGCAAGATCTACCAGAGGGGAAGAGATAAGAAAGGAAAATGTGACGCCAAGCGGAAGGCCTGCATTGGTAAACCCAATAAAGAGCGGTATGGATGAGCAGGAGCAGAAAGGTGTAACCGTCCCTAAAAGGGCACCGAGAATATTGGCTGTAATTCCGTTGAACCGCCCGAGTATCTTACGGGTGCGTTCCGGCGGAAAGAAGCTCTGTATATAAGAGATCACGAAAATCAGTACGGACAGCAGAATGAATATCTTGATCGTGTCGTAGATAAAAAAATGAATACTGCCGCCGAGGCGCTGTGTTACATCCAGTCCGAAAACCTTCTCGACAAGAAGTTTTATCAGGTCGGACAGCCACTGCATTTTTAGTAGTTGATCATTGAGCCATTCAAGTACAATCATTTATTTATTTCTCCTTTATTCCGGTTCGGAAGCGGACAGAGTTTCTCGTCTGCACAGATACAAATAGATTCCTGGCCGGAACTGCTGCTGAAACGGTCAAGAAGATCCCTTGCTTCACAAAAATTTGCAGCAATCAGTGAATAACGCATCCAAAGCCCGTCCTTTCGGCTTTTTACCAGGCCGCTCTGCGTAAGAATCTTCATATGATAGGAAAGTGTCGGCTGCGATATGTCAAACCGCTCCTGGATTTTACAGGCGCAAAGTTCTCCGTCCTTTAACATATGAAGGATGGAAAGACGCGTCTCATCCGCTAACGCTTTAAAAACCGGTACACAGGCATTATTATCTGGTTCCAAATCAGTCACCGCTTTCTCTTTTGCCTTAATACATCGAAATCTTTCTATATAGTAAACTATACATAGAAAAAATTCAATATAGTTTCGGAAAATTAAGCAGCGATATTCACGCTGATCCTTTTACGGGTGCATTATTTCAAATTTTCAGCATCTTTGTAAATCCTGCTTACTTCTTCTTTTGACACCAATTTGGATATAAGGAATGCAATGATAATAATTCCCGGAATGTCGACAAGCAGACGTGTGGCGGCGAATTTGGCTCCGAGAGCTGAAAATTCAAACATAAGCATCGGAATCTTAGTTGTTGACCAGGCACCGATGAATATAAGGATATTGCTGAATTTCACGCCTTTTTTCATAAATACGGCGGCAACCGGAAAAGCACCGTAGAGGGGCCCGGCTGCAGCGGACCCAATCAAAAATGCGAGAAGTATTCCCTTAAGACCGGAACCTTCGCCCATGTATTTGATCATCGTCTCACGGGGAATCCAGACATCAAGAAGTCCCAGAAGGATAAATACGGGCGGAATAATCAGGAGCATCTGGATTAACTGGCTGCCGGCATTGCCGAGTGCCTTTATGCCGAGATCATAATTGAACAGTGTAAAGACAGCCAGACCGGCCGAGGTCAGGATGAAAGCACGATATCTTATCAGGAGCGCGGGCATCTTCAGCTTCATTTTTTCACCGCCAGTCCGATTACCAGGGCAACTAGAAAAGAAAAGGCAAAAGCGAGTATATTCCGGATGATTGTGACTTTTTTGCCGAAATACTTGATTTCAACAGGCATTGTCACAACGCCGACCATCATGAGCGTTGATACAAACGCACCGATCTGCATATATCCTGCGCCTCCTGCAAGCAGCATGGCGGCTGTTGGGAAAGCAATGAATCCCGGAATCAGCGTAATGGATCCGATGACGGAGGCCAGAAGCACCCCGTACCAGCCGGAATCCTTACCGATCAATTTTGAAATGGCACCCGGATTCAGGACAGCAAGAAGCAGGCCGACCAGAAGCAGTACGACAAGAAGCTGCGGCAGGATGTTTTCAAAAGCCTTCCATGCCTTCTTTAAAGCCAGTCCGGTTTTTCTCCTGTCTTTGAAAAAAGATGCCGCTAAGAGTATGACGGTAATCCCATAAAAAATGTAAGTGTCCACGCCGCCCCTCCTGACTGCATTTCTATAAGATCAGTATAATAGAAAATATGCCATTGAAACAAATTCGGTTTTTTCTTATATAAATAATAGTGTTAAACTGTTAAAAACGGGGGATTTACATATGATGGAAAAAAGAGAATCTGCACCTGGGCAATATGATGTGATCGTCATCGGCGGCGGATTGTCAGGCCTGACAGCCGGCAGCCTGCTTGCCAAAAGGGGACTTCACGTTGCTGTTATTGACAAGAGCTACAACCCGGGAGGGTCCTGCGGAACATTCAAAAGGGATAATGTAATCTTTGACCAGGGTGCGTCGATGCTGTTCGGATTCGGAGAGAAGGGATTCAACTCACACCGTTTTGTGATGAACTGCCTTGAAGAGCCGATCGACATCATCAAACACGACGCCCTCTACTGTGTGAATTACTTGGGCCACAGGATTATTTTCTGGGCGGATGTGCAGCTTTTTGCCGAAGAGCTGTCCAAGGTCTTTCCATTAGAAAAAGAGAATATTATTCGTTTTTATAAAGACTTAGGCATAATGTATCAGCATGTCATGGTAGAGAATCCGGCCTTTACGACTCCGGATGAAGTCGAACCTGCAATAGGACTGCGGCAACTGCTCAGCCACCCCGTCTCCTATGCGAAGTTTCTGGGCCTCATGAACCGAAGTGCCAAAAGCCTTATGTCGAAATATTTTAAAGATCCTGCTATTTTTAAATTCTTTGACAAGCTTACCTCGACATACTGTTACACGACGGTTGAAGAAACGCCGGCAGTCCTTGCGGCTGTAATGTTCGTAGACAATCATACAGGCGGAAGTTTCTACCCGGCCGGTTCCACGGTATTTCTTCCCGGAAGGCTCGAAAAAGTCATTGAAGAGAATATCGGAGATATGATCCTTGAAAAAGAAGTCGTACGGATCCTTTTCACGGAAGGCAAACCTTCGGGTGTCGAACTTCTGTCCGGCGAAAAAATATATGCCGCCAATCTGATTTACTCCGGAAACGTATGGAGCCTGTATGACGGACTGATAGACCGGAAATATCTCCCGGAGGAACGGATTGATTGGGCACGTAAGCTTATTCCGACATATCCGAGCGTGGTTCTCTATGCGTATGTCGACAAATCCGTCATTCCGGAGGATACACTGCCGATTGAAATGCTTGTCGGCAATCCCGACAGAATTGATGAGAGTGAGGTCACTGTATATATCTACAGTATTGACGATTCAACACTCTGTCCGGAGGACGGACATGTTATGGTGGTTATCGGACCAACATTGGACGACTGGGACAGTGAAGATATATCGGAATACGAGGCGCATAAGGAAAGGGAAAAAGAACGCCTTACCCTTGTCCTTGAAAAACGTTTCCCCGGTTTTCAAAAAGCAATCAGGTATTCCGAATTAGCCTCACCGAAAACACTGACACGGTATGCCAATAAATATCACGGTGCGGTTGCGGGCCCGAAGCAAATGATCGGGCAGCATATGTTCAAACGCCTCCACACCAAAAGCGAATGGGATACATTATTTTATTGCGGGGAATCAACCGTTATGGGAACCGGTACACCGACCGTAACGGTTTCCGGACTGTCGGCCGCCAATGCCATACTGAAAAAGAAAGGGCTTGCACCGTATGTTTTCAGTAAGGATATGAAAAATTATGTGAATATCGTTGCCAAAAACACCGGCTCGGAATACTTAAACCTCAATTATCCGGAAGAGGTGCGCGTAATGATGTTGAAAGCATCCCGCTGCCAGTACTGTGAAGATGCAGCATGCATGAAGAATACTTCACTGGACATCAGGGGTATCATGAGACGTCTTACTGTCGGGAATACTGCAGGAGCGAAAAAAATCGTAAATAAATACATTACGCAGAAAGTAAATCACGCAGCAGCCCTTGAAGAAAGTCAAAACTCATGCATCATGGGGGCCATGTACGGCACTCCGGTTGAAATCAAGACCATAGTTGGATTTTTGAACGAACAGCAATAGTTATTCCATCAGGAATGAGGAGACAATATGCCAGCTATAGTGACAATTATCGCCGGACTTATTGCAGCACTTCTTCTGTTCTGGCGGCATCCTGCCCTACGGAAGATAAGTGATACGAATGAAGGTACAGGTCAAACGGAGACAGCCGCGCTGCCGCCCAAAATATCAGTAATCATTCCTTCGAGAAATGAAGAATACAATTTGCAGAATATTCTTTCGGATCTTCAAAACCAGGATCTTCCGGCATATGAAATAATTTGTGTGGATGATGCATCGGAAGACCGGACAGCAGAGGTCATTGGTGCATTCGGAGTGCAGTATGTTGCTGTTATAAGTAAACCCGATGGCTGGGTAGGCAAATCGTGGGCTTGTCAGGCCGGTGCGGATCGTGCGTCCGGGGAGTTGCTTCTTTTCATGGATGCAGATGTAAGACTGGATGCATCTGCCCTGCGTAAACTCGCAGGCACTTATGCAGCGAACCGGGGCGTGATTTCGGTCCAGCCATTCCATCAGGTCATAAGAATATACGAACATTTATCTTTCTTTTTCTCGCTTGTTCTTCTGGCCGCCAATGGAATCGGCTTCCCGTTCGGCAGGAGAAACATCGGGCTGTTCGGACCGGTTATTCTTGTCTCAAGGGAAGATTATATGCGGATTGAGGGTCATTATCCGGCTAAAAACAGCATCGTCGACGATCTGGCAATGGGTGAAGCGTTCAAACGCAAGGGGATCCGGCTGTCCCTTTATATGGGCGGGCCGGATATTTCGTTTCGCATGTACTCAGGAGGCTTTGCGGAACTATGCCAGGGCTGGATCAAAAATTTCGCATCCGGTGCGTTCAGGACGCCGGCTTACCTGATCCTGTTCATTATTCTGTGGTTTGGTGCATGTACGGAGGTTGTAATCAGCTTCATCAGGACATTAACACAAGAATCCCTACCCATAACAGCAGCCGGCGCATGCCTGTATCTTGCCTGGGCAGTATTCCTCTGGCTGATCTCCCGCAGAGTGGGAAGCTTCGGACTTGGAGCCGCCATGCTGTATCCGTTTCTGCTCGTTTTCTTTGTTATACTTTTATTGGTATCCCTTTTCAAGAAAGTCTTTGGCAGGACAGTCACATGGAAAGGCCGTAAAATTCAGATGTAGAGGTGAATAAGTGCAGATATTTTATCTTCCGGATTCTTGCACGCTGATTCTGTTTTTCCTGCTTTGGCCAGCCTTTCAGGTGACGGCCGCACTTCTTTGCCTTGCAATGGACAATTCGCACTTCTCGTACAAATCATTCATTTACCGCAGCAGGAAATGGGAGGATGAAGGGAAAATATATCAGAAGATATTCAAAATTCGCAGCTGGAAAAAATACCTGCCGGACGGCGGTGCACTTATGAAAGGCGGATATGCAAAAAGACATTTGCAGACCCTCTCGAAAGAAGGCCTGCAAAGATTCCTTGTTGAATCCTGCCGTGCCGAATTATCCCACATCCTGGCGATTCTGCCTTTCTGGGTGTTCGGGTTATTTGCGCCGCCCAGAGTCATTCTCTTTATGTTTATTTATTCCATGGCCATGAACCTGCCCTGCATAATCACGCAGAGATATAACCGGCCGCGTATCGTCCGCCTGCTTCAGGACGTGGAACGTTCTGAAATCGGCATGTACAGATCCACTCCTCCGACATGATTTGAGTCCTCATCAAAGCCCAGATGCTCTTCAAGCCACTGATGCTTCCCGTTGGTATACTTGCTGTCCGACAGCCATCGGGAAAACCGGTTCCAGGCAGATATGATCTCCCGGCCAAGACTTCCGTCATCACCCCGTTTAACAGAAGTGACTGCATAAAGCCCTCCTTCAAGTGTTTTTGCCTTTACCAGCGGGTCATCGACAAGTGTATCCCGGTCTATGGTGACACATACTTCGTAGCCGTATTCCCTCTGGTCTTCAGAAACCGGGGAAGGGTTGTTGTATCCGAAGATCCGTGTTCGCTGCTCATTCATCCTGATCCCGGATGTGCTGAGCCATTTTTTCATAACGGCAAACGCGTTTTCTTCGGGATTTTCCCCGAAATAGCTGTAATAAGCTGCGCGCATCGGCTCGAGATTCCTGAGCACCTTGATTTCGGGGTATTTTTCTTGAAGGTCTTTATCCTGTGAATCAAAATATTCGTCCATTACACTCATCCTCTCAAATGAAAATGTTCCCCCGGTTTTCCGGAAATCACTTGGCAAAAATCCTGTTATCCGCCTGAAGGCCCTTGAAAATGAGTCGGCGCTGTTAAAATCATACTTCGCAGCAAGATCCATCACGCTGTACTGTGTATTTTTAAGATCAGAAGCGGCCAGGCTGGATCGGCGAAGCCGGACATATTCTTTTGCCGGATATCCCACAAGAGCAAAAAACATCCGGTAAAACGTTGAAGTCGACATATAGGCTTCGCGGGCTGCCATCTGCAGGTCAACGGTGTCAAGCAGTCGGCTTTCCAGATATTCGAGGGATCTTTGAATTCTTTCATAATAGTTCATAAGGCTGCGCTCCTTAGCTCTTGTGAGTTAAGAATAGCACAGGTATATTGAGCGTATCCGACTTTTTGTGTCAAAACAAATGGCAGCGATATATAATGGGTTCACTGACCGGCAATATATTGGTTTTTTGAGGAGGCATGCTGTGAAGGTATACAAGAAGAAATGGTTCAAGATCATATCCATTCTTATTGCTGTTATACTTCTCCTTTTCGGAGCCTTTTTTGTTTACACGCTGGATTATTCCAGACCGGCGGATGCTGCCCTTGCCGCCCTGGAAGATACCGGTTCCGTCGATGTCAGCGAAAAGAGCGGGATGATAATCTTCTCTCCGAAGGGGGATTCAACCGGCACAGGATTTGCATTCTATCCGGGCGGCAAGGTCGACTATCGCTCATATGCACCGCTGATGGCTGACCTGGCGGGCCATGGTGTTACCTGCGTACTTTTGAAAATGCCCTTTCAGCTGGCTGTCTTTGATATAAATGCCGCGGACCGGGCGATATCGGCTCTTCCGCAAATAACCCGCTGGTATGTGGGCGGTCATTCCCTCGGCGGCGTTATGGCATCCTCCTTTGCAGCCGGCAATACGGATAAGGTGGAGGGAGTCGTTTTCCTGGCTGCCTATCCTTCCGGCGACATCACGGATTCGGGGCTTCGAGTCCTTACCCTCTACGGGAGCAATGACGGTGTGCTCAATATGGATTCTTTCCGGTCAAGCAAAGACAAAGCTCCGCAGGACACAGTGTATCTTGAAATACCCGGAGGAAACCATGCAGGGTTTGGATCATATGGCGCTCAAAAGGGAGACAATGCTGCTTCCATTTCTCCGGAAGAGCAGCTAAAAGAAACAGCAGGGGCGATTGTTTTATTCTTTAACGGAGAAGACCCTGCCGCTGCTATTGCGCAGGCTAAGTAACGAAAAGGAGAAATGCATGCAGAGAATCGAGGATCTGATCCGCGAATTTGCGGGGCGTCCTGAGGTGGAGAGCATTGCCCTGGGCGGTTCACGCGCAGTGAATTTACATGATGACAAATCAGATTACGATGTGTACATATATTTGAACAGGGAGCTCAATCCCCTGATCCGCAAAGATATCCTGTCCCGGTTTTGCAGTTACATGGAAATTGACAATCAATATTGGGAAAATGAGGATGACTGCATCCTTTTCAGCGGGCCGGTTATTGAATTACTGTATCGGCAGCTGGACGACTTTGCGGCTTCCTTGGCCAGGGTAGTGGATGAGGCGCAGGCTTCAAACGGATACACTACATGTATGTGGGATAACCTCCTTAAGAGTGAAATCCTGTATGACAGGGCGGGTGCGCTTACCAGCCTGCAAAGTAAATACAAAATCAAATATCCGCAGAGACTCCGGCAGAACATCATCGATAAGAATACCAGATTGCTGGACGGTTACATCCCTTCGTATTTTGATCAGATTGTAAAGGCATCCGAACGGATGGATATTGTCAGTGTAAATCACAGGATCACGGAATTCCTGGCCAGCTATTTTGACATACTTTTTGCATATAATGAAGTCACTCACCCGGGTGAAAAGCGATTGATTGCCCAGGCCAAGGCCCTGTGTAAAAAGCTGCCGGATCATTTCGAGGAAGACATTAACATGATTCTCCGACATTCATATGAAATGGATCTCCTGGTAGAGGCCCTTGTGTCCTCGATCAGAAATCTGAAAAGGATGCTGCATTGAAAAAGAGAACTAAGGCGATACTGTTTGCACTTACGGCGGCTTTACTGTATGGAATACAGGTGCCGTTTTCGAAACTGCTCGAAGAAAAAATGGACACTCTCTTTCTGGCCGCATTCCTGTATCTGGGCGCCGGTATCGGGATGCTGGCCTTACATTCGGCAGAGCTTATTATGGCTCCGCGAAGAAAAGAAGCACCTCTCGGAAAGAAAGACCTTCCCTTTATCATTCTCATGATCCTTCTGGATATTGCCGCGCCGATCCTCCTGCTGATGGGACTTCGCCTGAGCAGTGCGGGCACCGTATCCCTTTTGGGTAATTTTGAGATTGCAGCCACAGTGGTTTTGGCAATGCTGATTTTTCATGAAGCCGTCGGGAAACGGCTCTGGATAGCCATTGCCCTGATTTCGCTGGCGTCCATGGTTCTCTCCGTCGGCGACCTTTCCGCCGTCAGACTGTCCCCCGGCTCAATTCTGGTCCTTCTTGCCTGTGCTGTATGGGGTCTCGAGAACAACTGTACCAGAAAGCTTTCCGGAAAGAGCCCGATGCAGATCGTCATCATTAAAGGATGCGGCTCCGGATCGGGGGCCCTGATTCTCGCCCTTGTTTTTGGAAAGGCATCCGGACCGGTCCTATATATACTTCTGGCTGCAGTTCTTGGATTTGCGGCATATGGGATGAGCATATATTTTTATGTCAGGGCGCAGCGGGAGCTTGGTGCCGCGCGCACCAGTGCGTTTTATGCGGCCGCCCCTTTTGTAGGTGTTCTATTGTCCTGGATTGTCCTGCAGGAAAAAATATCATGGACTTTTCTCCTGGCGCTGATTCTTATGATCGCCGGTACGGCATGCGGTATTTCGGAAAAACACAACCATATGCACGTTCACCTTCGTGAAGTACATGAGCACATGCACTCCCACACCGACGGACACCATACGCATACACATGATTATGAAGTGACCGGCGAACACAGCCACATGCATACCCATGAAGAAATCCGGCATGACCACCCCCATACGCCGGATACTCATCACAGGCACACGCATATATAGCCAGGCAAAAAGAACATTGAAAACGGAGAAGATATTATGCCGGAACGGATATCACATACTCTTGCGCCGGTTTTTGACGCACAGTCGCGCATTCTTATTCTGGGCACGATGCCGTCTCCGCGTTCGCGGAAGGCCGGTTTCTATTACGGCCATCCGCAGAATCGTTTCTGGCGCGTGCTGGCGGATGTTTTCGCGGAGGACGTTCCGCCGGATAACAGGTCAAAAGAGGATTTCCTGCTGCGGCACCATATTGCGCTCTGGGACGTACTGCAGTCGTGCCGGATTGAGGGGGCGGATGACAGTTCGATCAGGGATCCGGTTCCGAATGATCTGAGCCTGATATTGGGAAAAGCTGATATAAAGGCTGTTTTCACCACCGGTCAGAAAGCAACACAGCTATATATGAAGCACTGCCTGCAAAGGACTGGAATCATGCCGGAATATCTTCCGTCCACAAGTCCTGCAAATTGCGCCCGTTTTTCGTATGAGGACCTGGTCCGTGCATATAAAGTGCTGGAAAAATTCATTTGATATAGTTAAATTTTCGGAAACCGGCATATTTCAATATACAATTAATTCGTTTAGCCTTAAAATGTGAATTGTGCAATCCCGCACAATTGATGCAGTGGCATAAAAGAAGGAGAAACACGTATGGATCCGATTCAACTAGGTATTATTATTGTTGTTGGTATTCTGTTTCTTTACATATTGATTTTTAAGATTCTCGGACTGCGGGTTATTAATTCCAATGAAGTTGCAGTTATCGAAAAATGGTGGAGCTTTAAAGGGTCACTGAAGGATTCCATTATCGCTCTCAACGGGGAGGCCGGTTATTCACCGCACCTTCTGCGTGGCGGTATTCATTTCAAGACTGTCCTTATGTACAGGATACACAAATATCCGCTTATCACGATTCCGCAGGGCCAGATAGCTTATATTTTCGCTCGTGACGGCAAGCCGCTTGAGCCGAGACAGACACTCGGCAAAGTAATTCCGGAAGCGAATAACTTTCAGGATATCATCGGCTTTCTTAAGAACGGCGGACAGAGGGGCCCCCAGAGAGGAATCATCAGGGAAGGTACATATGCGATTAACCTGGCTCAATTTATTGTAATTACAGGCACGGATATCAAGGCGATTTTTTCCGGTTCAAAGCTGGACCGCTCAGAACTTGCCAGTATGCAGCAGACACTTTTGGCCCGTAACGGATTCAGCCCGGTAATTATCATGGGCACTGCAAACCAGGCAGCCGACATGATGGGCATAGTCACCGTTCATGACGGTCTTTCCCTTCCTGAGGGCGAGATCATCGCCCCGTACGTCGGTGAACAGCATGCCAGTTTCCAGGATCCGGAAGCATTCCTTGCACTGGAAGGCAGACGCGGTAAGCAGATCCAGGTACTTATAGACGGAACATATTACATTAACCGTCTTTTTGCCACCGTGGAATTCCGCCCGAAGACTGTTGTTCCTATTGGATTTGTCGGTGTTGTCGTTTCTTTCTTCGGTAAAGAAGGCGTCGATACGACAGGGGTTGATTACAAACATGGCGAACTTGTTGCCAACGGCTGCAAGGGTGTTCTTGAGAAGCCCCTCATGCCCGGCAAGTATGCATTCAATACCGATGCAGGCAAGGTAGTCCTGGTTCCTACGACCAATATCATCCTGAAATGGAACAAGTCCGAGATGGGCGACCATAAGTACGATGAGAATCTGACGGAAGTCGATATCATCACCAAAGATGCATTCGAGCCGGCACTTCCACTTTCGGTTGTTATGCATATCGATTATAAGCAGGCACCATGGGTCATCCAGCGTTTCGGCGATATCAACATGCTGGTTAACCAGTCCCTTGATCCTCTTGTAAGCGCATACTTCAAAGATGTCGCGCAGACAAAGACGATCATCGAGCTGATTCAGGAGCGCAGTGCCATCCGTGAAAGAGCTGTTGAAGAAATGCGTACGAAGTTTCAGAAGTACAATCTGCAGCTTGAGGAAGTACTGATCGGTACACCGAAACCGGCAAGCGGGGATACACAGATTGAGATTATCCTGATGCAGCTTCGTGAGAGACAGATTGCTGAAGAGAAAAAGGTTACCTACGGTAAACAGCAGTCTGCAGCAGAGAGTGAAAAATCATTGCGTGAGGCTGAGGCAACCGCAATGCAGCAGAGCTTCCTGACCAAATCCAAGATCCAGATCGAAATCGAAGGCAACGCCGGTGCCGCCCTTGCAAGTAAAGCAGAGCAGGAAGCCAACCAGATTATCGCCCTTGCCAGAGCTAACAACACCCGTATTCGTCTCGAAGGTGAGGCGGAAGCTTCCAAGGAGTCGAACGTAGGCCTTGCAAAAGCACAGGCTATCGATGCACAGGTCAAAGCATACGGCGGAGCGGAATTCCGGATTATTCAGGAAGTCACCGACAAGCTGTCCGATGCAATCAAGAATACGAAAGTTGATATTGTTCCGAAAACGGTTGTCAACATGGGCGGCGGCTCAGACGAATCCGGTAACGGCGGAACGGGAACGGTTCTTGATGCTCTTCTGAAGTTCATCACATTGGAGAAGTTTGGTGTTTCCATTGCCGACATTAATAAAGCAGCTGAGACGAAAAAATCAGAAGGAATCGCAGCCCCTGCTGCCCCGACGGAAGCTGCCGTTCCTGCGCCTTCCGCAACAAAGGAACCGACTGCTCCTGCCGCAGGCAAATAACATTATTGTATCTGAATGAACATGCAAAAGAGGCTGTCCGATGTGGTTTGACCACAGAGGACAGCCTCTTTATTGTTTGCATTACATATGACAGAGTGACTCTCACCCGTTTCGAAGCACCTGATTCTTCAGGAGGGTATCCAGCAGTTCTTTGAGCTTACCGGCTTCCATGGACGTCATACCGAGCTGACAGAACATTTTTTGAGGGAGATCCAGAAAAGCCTTCTGCAGCTCCAGCCCGGCCTTAGTCAACGATACAATGACTGTGCGCTCGTCGTTTTTGCTGCGGTCGCGCGTCAGGATCCCGGCAGCCTCAAGTTTCTTGAGAAGAGGGGTCAGGGTACCGGAATCAAGATGCAATTTATTGCCCAGATCCGACACGGTAATATGATCTTCTTCCCAAAGGACAAGAAGCACAATGTACTGCGTATATGTAAGTCCATAAGCAGAGAGGAACGGCTTATACAAACGGATAACTTCCTTCGAACCCGCATACAGCGCAAAGCATAACTGCTTATCCAGGTGAAGCGTACCGGGATTGTCCATTTTAAAGGCACCCCTCAATGGCAGAAGCCAAATTTTCAGGCACAACAGGCGGTTCAAAACGTCCGACGATTTTACCTTCGCGATCGAGCAGAAACTTAGTGAAATTCCATTTGATTGAACTGTCATGGAAAGACTTGCCGTACATTGCTTTGAGCATTGTCTCGAAAGCTATGTTTTTAAGACCGGATCCCATCCCGTCAAACGTAGTATTTTCTGTCAGATATTTGTAGATCGGATCAGCATCTTCTCCGCGGACGTTGATTTTGGCTGACAGCGGGAAAGTTACACCGAAACGAAATTTGCAGAACTCCTGAACTTCTTCATCAGTGCCGGGCTCCTGTTCTTTGAACTGATTGCAGGGGAAACCCAGAACAACAAGACCTTTATCGCCGTATGTCTCATACAGCTTTTCAAGACCTTCATATTGCGGAGTGAAACCGCATTTGCTGGCAGTATTAACAATGAGAAGTACTTTGCCTTTGTAATCGGATAGTGAGACCGGGTCTCCTTCAATGGAGGTATAGGTATAATCATATATAGACATAATATTTTCTCCTCTCGATGTTCCGGATGAAATAGATTTTGTACAATTTAATTTTATACCACTTTTGCGGCATGGTCAATGCCTGGCTGCTATAAGAATAGATTTTGTTATTGACATATGTTAAAATCAACAATAATCAGATTGGGCTCTTTTAATTAAACAGAAATCGGAAACAGCTTCCCGACCGGAAATTGCGGTGAAGGATAAAGGGGGACAAAATGAATACTGATGCAGCAATAATCAATGAAGTAGTTCTCAAAAACGGGCAGGGCATGATTGTAAGAAGACCAGTACCTTCAGATGCCCGTAACATGATCGACTATCTGAATACCGTCGGCGGGGAAAGTGACAATCTTCTTTTCAGTAAAAATGAATTTGAGCTTACCGTTGAGCAGGAAAGTGCACATATTGTGAAAGTCAATTCTGATCCGAATATGTTTATGATTATTGGCACAGTAAATGGCACGATAATCAGTGCAGCACAAATAAACAGTCCCGCAAGGAAAAAAATAGCCCATAACAGCGAAGTCGGAATTTCGGTCAGGAAAGAATATTGGGGAAAAGGTGTCGGAACAGCGATTATGGGAGAATTAATCAGGCATGCCAGTGAACGCGGAACAATCAGGAATATCAGCCTTGGTGTAAAAGCGGGCAACAGTAATGCGATCGCCCTTTATGAGAAATACGGATTTGTAAAAATCGGTATTCACAGGGACTACTTCAATATAGACGGAAATTATGACGATGAGATACTGATGGACCTTTATCTTAATTGATGTTTTTGCCATCCTGCAATTATTTATTTGCAGAGAATTCCAATACCCTTCGAAGCTCCTTCCGCAGGCGAAGCCGAGGACCTGGAGCAGAGAAGGATATTGGAATTATCCCGACCGGGAGCAGAGAAGGGTATTGGAATTCTCTGTTGACATGGACAAAAAATACTCGCAGAATGACACTGTACCCTTAGCGGGTATGATGACATATTTTACAAAGATTGTGAGGAAGAAATATATGAAAAGAATAATTGCAATTGAAGGTATGACCTGCGGACATTGCCAGGCAAGAGTAGAAAAAGCCCTTAACTCCGTTGAAGGTGTGAAAGCTAAAGTTGACTTGAAGAAGAATTCTGCGACTGTCGAGGCCGACGGTACGGTATCGGATGATTTACTTAAAAAAACAGTTGAAGTAGCGGGGTATACCGTCACATCCATCGAAGAAAAGAAGGGATTTCTCGGCAGATAATATCTGATCCGGGACGGAAATCAATTGAATGGATAAAATAAGGTCCGTAAATATTGCCTATTTTACAGGAACAGGCGGTACGCGCAAAGCGGCAGTGTATTTTGCTGAGTCGTGCAGGAACAGAGGCCTTTCCGTCGAAGTTATTCAGATTCGGGCAGGATCCCGGATGCCCGCAAAGGCTGATCTGCTGGTTCTTTTTTACGCTGTTTATGCCTTCAGTTCACCGGGGCCTGTTTATCCGTGGATCGCCTCTCTTCCTGACGGCGAAGGTGCGCCGGCAGCGGTTGTCTCCGTATCCGGAGGAGGAGAGGAATCCCCCAACACTGCCTGCCGTACAGGTGCGATCCGCCGCCTGCAGCGCAAGGGGTATTCTGTTCATTATGAAGACATGCTGATCATGCCCTCAAATGCAATTGCCGCTACAGAGGAGGCAATATCAATTGAACTAATGCGAATCCTTCCATCAAAGGTTGATGCGATTGCGGAGCATATCTTTGCAGGCCAAATACGCCGGACGAAGCCGGCGTTTTTTGACCGTGCATTTTCAGTGGGTGGTCGTATGGAAATATATGGTGCCCGCCTTTTCGGAAGACATATCCGTGCTGCAGAAAGCTGTAATGGCTGTGAGTGGTGTGCCAAAGGATGCCCGACAGGAAATATTATGATGAAGGAAGGCCGCCCGGTCTTTGGCAAAAAATGCATACTTTGTACGCGCTGTATGTATGGCTGCCCGCAAAAATCATTATCGCCGGCATTTTTCAAGTCATTCCTCTTAAAGGATGGATTCAGCATCCCTGAACTTGAAAAAAAGCTTGCGGTTACGCCGCCCGTGTCAGTTTCGGAACTGCCTGTGAGCGGTCTTTCAAAAGCAATTGAGGATTATTTGAAAAACATCAGAAGCGAAATCTGAATCAGGTCATCAGTACGGATCAGATGGCTCGGAAGTGACATGACTCTGTCAGGGATTCGGATCTGTCCAAAGAAGATCGTTCTGAATTGTATTGCTGGTTTTTGCAGTGATGCGTTTCTTGATTTCTTCAGCAGTGATTTCAAGGTGCCGGCGCATAAACAGTGATGCCAGTTGTGCGTCGCCTTCCTTAATATATTTCAAAATCAAAGGGTGGTATTCAAGTGCAATATGCGGTCCCAGAAACTGGTACAGGTATTGCTGGTGCTTAATAAGATAGTCGGCGACAAAATTATTGATTTTCAAAATGAAAGGGTTTTTTGTGCCTTCTGCAATTATGCGGTGAAATTCAAAATCGTAAAGGAAAAATTTTTCGGGATCGTTGATAGATTCGAGCATTTTTTGATAGCAACGGTCTAAATCGGCAATATCTTCAGCGGTTGCACTTTCCAGAAAATATACTACATTGGATGAATCAAACTGGATGCGGAAACGGATAATATTATATAAGTCACTGTCAGTCAGCGTATATGTCGGCACGGTTAATAAGGCTATCAGATTGGTATCCAGGACATATGTGCCGGAACCCTGAACCTTACGGACTACGGATAGTGTAACAAGTTTGTCAATTGCCTGCCGGACGGCAACGCGGCTGATGCCCAAATCCTGCGACAGTTTTTGCTCTGTCCAGATTCGGTCATTTGGTTTCCATTCTTTGCTCCTGATTTTTTCACATATGAAATCGTAAACGATTTTTGTGGCGTTATTTTGATAAGCCATAAAGATACCACCTGTACTTTTCTTTTTGTAATATGAATCCGAAAAAGCGGTCTTAATAGAAAACACAAATCAATGCAAAGAACATCGAATTTTTTATTATTATAGCACAAAGAGATGAATGCTATTATGCCGCAGCCGGATTCCCGGCGATATCGGGAACAGGATTAAAATTCAATAGCCAGCGCCCTGACCGGAAATCCGTCTGCCTCGGCAAGAGGGATAGGTGCGGCGCTGAAGAAAACGATATCGGAGGGCAGTGACGACAGATTGGTCAGAGATTCTATAATAGCAGTGCCGTTGGACAGGAATGTTTTATGGACTTCAATATACTTTTCCGGATTCAGGGACGGAGCCTCAACACCGATCAATTCAAGGCCCAGTGATACGAGCCAGTCAGCCAGCTCTTCTGTGATGATGGGGTAATCCGTATAGAATTCAGGTTCTCCTGCATAATTAGACCAGTTGGTGTGAAGCAGGAGCTTTTTGTACTTCCGGATTCTGTCTTCGTATGGCAGTAAGTCTGACACGTCAATTTTGTCAAAAGCCTGTTTCTGCGTGCAGTCAGCAACAACAGTATACCCAATATACTTTTCCAGGGGTACTGCGTCCAGACAGCTGCCCTCCTCTAAAAAATGGCGCGGCGCGTCGGTATGCGTTCCTGCGTGGCTGTTGATTGAAGCAATCCCGAGATTGTAATGGTCCTTTTCGATGGTGTGCGACAGATTGTAATCCATTTCCGGCGTACCCGGAAAAACGGAACCGTGAACTGACAGCCGAAGTGTCAAATCATAAATCTTCATGTGTAGGATCCTCCTGTTATATCAGCTTGCTGCAGAATTCTCTTGCCCGTCTGGTTATTTCTTCGAATTTCCCGCTTCCGGTCAGTTTTGCACTTACCAGATTACCACCGATGCCGACGCATTTTACACCGGCAGCTAAAAATTCGCACATATTGTCGACGGTCACTCCGCCGACTGCGGCCATCGGGATATGTGACAGGGGCGCGAAAACCGATTTTATATAACCTGCGCCTAAATCACCGGCAGGAAAAACTTTCACGATGTCAGCTCCCATATTACGCGCAGCAACTATTTCGGTTGGCGAAAAAGCGCCTGGCATCGAGATTTTCCCGAGCTTTTTTGTGCGTAAAATGACTGATTCATCCGTGTTTGGTGAAATAATATATTCTGCACCGGCACGGACTGCGTCTTCGACGGACTTGACATCCAGGACTGTACCGGCGCCAAGATTGATTCTGCTGCCAAATTTAGCTGAAACAATCTGCAGGTTCTGCAGTGTAGTATTGTAGCCTTCATCACAACTGTAATCGAACGTTATTTCCACATTCCGGATGCCGCCCGCAAGAAGTGATTCCATTGTGTCGGCAATGTGTTCGGTCCGGACACCCCGGACAATGGCGATTATTTTATCAGATAGAATTGAATCGTAGACTTCCTTGTTCATATAAATCACCTATATCCTTCCGAATTTAGCCAGCAGCTGTTCAAATGTCGCTCCGTTCAAAATTTCCTTTCGGGATGCTATTTCCAGGTCGGCCTGCCTGCGTGCTTTTATATAGACACTCTCGAGATCAGCATATGGGACGACAGAAACGCCGATTTCGTCGGCAATAATCAAGTCCCCCGGGTTTACAATAATTCCGCCGCAAACTATGGGAGTATTGATTTCGATTGGCTCTTTTCTGCCGGAAGTGGCAGTATGGGCTGCCCGCGGTCCGGATACTTTGGCAGTGACCGGGAATCCGAGCATCCTTGCTTCGTCCGTATCACGGCAGCTGCCATCAATTACAGCGCCTGCAATGCCGCCGTTTCGCGCAAGTCCCGACATCAGTCCTCCCCAGATGGATGTTTCCATCTCGCCGAATGCATCGATTACGATGACGTCGCCAGGTTTTGCAACATTGAAAACTTCGAGGCAGTCAACAATATCGCCGGCTGTCAGCTTTACAGTTATGGCAGGTCCGATTATAACTTTGTCGGCTGCCTTGGGCTTCATGTAAGTGCGCATTGTGTTATCGCGTTCCATCGAATCACTGATAACGCAGGATAATGATAAGACGTCCGACATATCCCGGAACGGCTTGATTTTGGCTTCGTCGATTTCTGGTCTGGGTTCGATAATTTTTTTCATTGATTTGCTCCTTATATCCTATATCGATCTCGGTCTGACGATGTCAGCCGGCTTTTGGCCGAGTAAAACGGCTTTTACATTGTTCGATGCAACGTGACGGCATTCCTCCAGGGATTGCTTGCTGCAATATGCTGTGTGCGGAGTGAAAAAACAATTATCCAGGGAAAACAGCGGATTGTTGTCGGGACTCCAGTTTTTGGATTTCATCGGCTCTTCTTCAGGATCGTCAAGGGCTGCGGCTACAATCCATCCTTCTTTCAAAGCTGTGTATAAAGCTTTGTTATCGATGCATTTCCCTCTCGAGACGCCGACAAGGTAGGATTCATTGTTCATAAGCTTCAACATTTCTGCGTTCACGATGTGATGTGTTTCTGCCGTATAAGGACAAAGCACGCAAACTACATTTGAAGTGGCGAACAGTTCCGCGGCTGTTACTTTAACAACACCGTGGCTTCGCATACAACCTTCTGAGACATATGGATCGGAACTGACGATATCAAATCCAAAGGCATGCAGTTTTCCGGCAAGATTCTGTGCAATACGCCCGAACCCGAGCAATCCGAATCGGGCACCTCTGAATCTGGGCAATGGTGCACGCCAATCCTGCCACTGATAACTTCCTTCATGAATTTTCTGATTATAAAACGGTAGATTCCGCATCAGCATGAATGCATCGCTTATGGCGTGATCGGCTACCTCATCAAGACAATAGTCCGGCACATTGGTAACGAGTATCCCATGCTCCTGTGCGGCTGCAACATCAACAATATCGACACCGATACCGTATCGGGCGATTACTTTACAATTCTTCAGTTGATCAATGACATTTCTGGTTATACGGGCGTATTGCTGAAGGATCGCGTCCGCGTCGGCGGCAAGTTCCCCGAGATTTTCCCCTGAATTGCAGCTTAGTCCGATTACCTCGGCCCCTATTGGTTCAAGGATACTTTTTTCAATTGATAAGTCAGGATAGTCAAAATCACTGACATATACTTTGAATTTCGACATACTATTTACCTCTTTTCTGTTTTGTGCTCCTGATATCCTAATTTGTATTATGAATTTTAACCTCTGGAACGATAGGTGTCAATGGGTTTGTACAAAAAGTACACAAATTATCAAATATTTAAGAAAAATGCAGCAAATAGCATAAAATATTTTGCTAATAGGTAAGATGAATGGTGGATGAATTTAAGATGAATATATGCAAAGTGTACAATAAAAACAAATATTGTTATGCATTTTGACTGCACCTTTGGTTATATTTAACGAATATTTTGTCCTTTATTTGTTCCATATGTCAATTGATAAGACAACTTGCGGGGCATACAATCGTTTCGTAAGCACGAATGCCTTTCGTATATAGGAAAGTGCGGTTGTTTTGGAATAATACAAACCGCTGAGGAGACATAATGTTTGTTGCAACAATTGATACGGGAACAACGAATACCAGGGTAACCATTTGGAAAGATGCAAGCCCTGAATACACGGCGCATCGTCCGGCCGGGGTCAGAATGACATCAATTAACCGAAGTAATAACGCGTTGGTTCAGGCAGTTCGCGAGGCTTTGGCAGAATCCGTTGCAAATGTTGGAATAACCGAGGCGGATCTGAAAGCTATTCTGGCAAGCGGAATGATTACATCAGATTTAGGTATATTTGAAGTGCCGCATGTTGTTGCGCCTGTATCAGAAGCAGACCTTGCCGGACAGATCGTCAAAGCTCTCATTCCGGAAGTCAGCGAATCATCCCCGATATATTTCATTCCCGGAATAAAAAATCGTGTGAATAATCTCTCCGCAGTAAATTGTGAGGAAATGGACATTATGCGGGGGGAAGAAACCGAAGCCTTCGGAATAATTGCCAGGGAATCCCTACAGGGTCCGGCAATACTGGTCCTGCCAGGTTCACATACGAAATTTATTTACTTCAATGCGCATAATCAGATTGAAGGCTGCATGACAACTTTGGCAGGAGAGATGCTGATGCAGCTGACCGAAGCGACTATTCTTACCGACTCGTTAAATGCGGAGTATGCGGAAGCCATAGATGAAAAATGGATTATCGACGGAGCTGAATCGGCAAAGAAAGTCGGGCTTAACAGGACAGCTTCCCTCATACGCATTCTTGACCTGTTTACTGATGCATCACTTAAACAAAGGGCGAATTTCCTGCTTGGAGCTGTTGTTCAGACAGATATCACAGCACTTCTGAACAGCAGTATTTTTCATCTGAAGTGTGGAAGCCGCATTCTTGTTTGCTCAAATTCAGTATTTTCTGCAGCCATGTTTCATATTTTGAAGAATACTCCCGTACTTACAGGAAAGATCACACAGATCTCACCCGGAGCAGCACAGAATCTTGCGGGATACGGTGCTATTCATCTGGCACAAAAAGCGGGAATTATTTAAAGTTTAAAAGGAGGCTTTTCAATTGGAAGAAGTATTACGTGTTGAAAATATCATAAAAGCCTTTCCCGGTGTACTCGCCGTGAACGATGTCAGTTTTACGCTGAACAGGGGGGAGGTTATTGCCCTTCTTGGTGAAAATGGAGCCGGAAAATCGACTCTCACCAAAATAATCTGCGGTGCCCTGAAACCTGATTCCGGCGAGATTTACGTCAACGGTGGGAAAGTAAGATTTGAATCAGCAAATGACGCCATGAAAAAAGGTATCGGAATGGTCTATCAGGAATTATCCATGGTAGGGAATATGACGGTTGCAGAGAATATTTTCATGAACAGACAGCCAGTCAACCGTCTTGGCAGTATTCGCTGGAATCAGCTTTATCAGGATACGGCACGACTGCTTGCCAAATTTAAAATTGAAATTAATCCGAAAACCCTTATGAAGAACCTTTCGGTGGGAACACAGCAGTTGATTGAAATCCTTAAAGCAATTTCCATGAACCCGGGAATAATTATCCTGGATGAACCGACCAGCTCCTTGACGGAAACAGAAACGAAATTGATGTTTCAGACAATTCGAATGCTTAAGACGGAAGGTCATTCCTTCATTTATATATCACATAAGCTATCTGAGATTTTTCAAATATCGGATCGGGTTATTGTAATGCGGGACGGGTGTTATGTTGGAGGACGTACGACGAGCGATACGGACGAAAACGAAATCATCAAAATGATGGTCGGACGGGAAATTACGGATATATACGGACACCCGCAAAGCAAAGTGAACACTGCTGATGAATATAGCTTCGAGGTCAAAGATCTGTCAGCCGGTAATTTATATCATTCAATTTCCTTTGGTGTTAGAAAAGGTGAAATTCTGGGTGTTTCCGGTCTGATCGGCGCAGGGCGATCCGAACTTGCACTAGGTATTATCGGTGCGCATAAACGAGACAGCGGAAAAATCTTTCTTAACACAAGGGAATTGAAAATCAACTCTCCAAAGGATGCTAAAAAGAATAAAATCTCATATCTTACGGAAGACCGTAAAAAAATGGGGCTCTATCTGGGATTTTCAATAAAAAATAATATGGCCGCAACTCAATTGGAACGCCTGTCGTCCGGCTGGCGGCTGAATAATAGTCTGTTAAAGGCACACGCAATAAATGAAAGCAGGAAATATGCAATAGCCACGCCCAGCGTGGAGCAGCTTGTCGGCAAGCTGTCAGGCGGCAATCAGCAGAAATGCCTGTTGTCCATGTGTCTTGCGGCCGAACCGGATGTTGTCATTTTCGATGAGCCGACCAGGGGTGTTGATGTCGGGGCAAAATCGGAAATCTATAAAATTATTCGAAACTATGCAGCCCTTGGCAAGTGCGTGATTCTGATTTCTTCAGAACTTCCGGAATTGCTTGGTGTGAGTGACAGGATTCTGGTTCTTTATCATGGACGGATTACAGGCGAAGTAAAAAAAGATGCATTTGACGAAGAATTAATTATGCAGTACGCAACGAATACAAAACAGGCGATATAAGGAGACATATATGAAAGGTTTCTACAGGCAAATGAAAGTGGCACTGGCCCAGCGGGAGTTGATTTTAACACTGGTTATTCTTGTACTGACAGGTGTTATTTCGCTGTTTTCAAAGTATTTCCTGACCTCGGCAAACATTCTTTCTATGTTCACTGCACTTACCGTTGAAGGAATTATCGTAATCGGCATGACACTGCTCCTGATTATAGGAGGCCTTGATCTTTCGGTGGGTGCGGTTATGGCATTTACCGGAGTATTGACTGCAATGATGATCAAATCCGGCATTCCGATTGCATTGTCTATAATATTGGCACTGCTTGCAGCGCTGGTGATCGGAGCAGTAAATGGCCTGCTGATTGCAAAAGCAAAGCTTAATTCATTCATAACGACGCTTGGCATGATGATGGCGGTAAAGGGCCTGATGCTGGTTCTTTCAAACGGAAAAGCGGTGCCGAATATGCCTGCAGGCTTCAAGATGATCGGTCAAAGCAGGATTCTCGGATTGCAGCTGCCGATTGTTATCATGATTATACTGGTTGTCGGCATGGATTTATTTGTCAGGAATTCACGTATTATGAGACGCAATTATTACGTCGGAAATAATGAACTGTCGGCAAAATTGAATGGTATTAATGTAAATGCAGTTAAAATTGCAACTTATTGCCTTTCTGCCTTTTTTGCAGGAATCGCCGGTGTTCTGATAACCGCAAGATTCGGATCTGCATCCGTTACTTTAGGCGATAACACAGCTATGAACGTCATTACGGCAGCCATCATCGGCGGCGCCAGCCTTAACGGCGGCCAGGGCACGATACTCGGTGCATTTTTAGGTGCAACGTTCATGCAGCTGATCTCAACATCCCTTAATATGCTCGGTGTAAATATGTATTGGCAGAACTTTGCAACCGGCGCCATTCTGATCATTGCGATTTTGATAGATGCAATAAATGAAAGCAGAAAAGCCGGAAAAAAATCAATTTCCTGACAAGGGGGACAGAATGAAAAAAACAATGAAAGCTTTCCGGGTAAACGCGCCGCTTCAGATGGACCTGGAAGAAATACCTTTTCCTTTGATCAACGATGAGGAAGTGCTTGTCAAAGTTAAAGCTGCAGGCATATGCACAACGGATATCGAGTTATATGACGGTTCAATGCCGTATTACAAGCAGGGATTATCTAAAATGCCTATTACTATCGGACATGAATGGTCCGGAACCATCTCTCAGATCGGGAAAAATGTCAAAGGACTGCAGGTCGGGGACCTGGTTGTCGGAGACATCAGTATAGGCTGCGGAAAGTGCCGTAACTGCTTAAGGGGCATGTATCATCTCTGTGATGATCGAACCGAGCTCGGGGTCATAAGATATGACGGATGCATGGCGGAATACCTCAAGACTGAGGGTAAAAATATTTATAAAGTTCCGGAGGGCATCACTGCTGAAGAAGCCGCTCTCGTAGAACCCGCAGCTACTGCATTATATGGTGTAAGAAAGACACATCTTGATCCGGGTGACAGGGTTGCCGTGTTCGGCGACGGTTCGATCGGGCTTCTGGCTGCACAAATCGCTAACTGCAGCGGAGCCGGTAAGGTTGCCGTAGTAGCCAGAAAAGATCTGCACAGGGAATTGATTGAAAGTCTGGGTCTTACGCTTATCAACAGCAATGACGGGGACTTACATAAAATGATCGAAACCGCGCTCGGTGGTCCGGCTGACGTCGTATTTGAAGCAACCGGCAATGCAGAGGCATATAAAAGCGCAATTTCAGTCGTTCGTCCGGGCGGCAAATTATGTGCAATGTCGATTACTGGTACACCTGAGATAGCAATTGACATGGATTATGTTGTAACCCGAGATATTACTATTATTGGAATGCTGGCAAGTCCGAATTCATTTGCACAGACGCTTGCACTGATTGCTGCAGGAAAAATTAATGTTGCGGCATGTATTTCACATAGATTCCCATTTGAACAAACCGTAGAAGCGCTTGACTTTGTTCGCAGCAAGACGTCAAGAAACAGGATTAAGGTGGTTATCCTGCACGATCAGGCTTAAGGCACTGCAGTGCTTTAACGATATGGAAGAACACAAAAAATGGAGAAAAAAAAGGAGTCAGGACTATGAAAAAATTAATTGCTATCGTTTTGATGCTCAGTCTCAGTTTTGCTTTGCTGACAGCCTGTGATACCTCAGCTGCCGGTACATCCGCTGCTTCGACCGATGTTTCTTCAAAAGCAGCCGCCCCGGCGGCAGCTGGAATGGCTGATGGAACACTGGGCGCAATGGTTGATCCTAATGATGAGTACATTGTTGTAAACTGCCTGAATAATATTGAGTATTTTAATGCACATAAGTACGGTTGGGAAATGGCCGGTAAGCTTTTTGGAGTGAAGACCAGCTGGGTAGGCCCGATGGACGATGATGTCAGCGCAATGGTCAGTGCCTTTGATTCCGCTGTTGCAAAAAAACCGGCAGGAATTGCGGTATGGGGATTTGACACGGCACTTCAGCCCAGCATTGATGCCGCTATGGCAGCCGGCATTCCCGTTGTTACTTTCGTCGGCGATATTAAGGACAGTCAAAGACTGTCATACGTTGGTTCATCACAGTATGATATCGGTTTCAACGGTGCAAAACTTTATGCTGAATCTATCGGAGGAACTGGCAAAATTGCTATTATGACGCTTCCGGGAAATCAAATGTTTGAAGAACGCCAGAAGGGTTTTGAAGATGCTTTCGCTGAGTATCCCGGTATTACAATTGCAGGCTACGGTGACACAAAAGCTGATACCGTAACGGCTGTCAGCGCAGCCAAGGATCTGCTTAACAGTAATCCGGATCTGGTTGGGTTTGTCTGTACGGACTCAACCGGGGCTATTGGTGCATCCACAGCAGTTGAGGAACTTGGCCTGAAAGGAAAAGTTGATATCCTTGGTATGGATCGAAATACGGATATTCTCCAGATGATCAAAGATGGTACGATTACGGCCTCTATCGTGCAGGATGATGTTTCGATGAGCTATTGGGCAATGCTCACCCTGATCAGTGCAAAGTACGTCAATATTCCCCTGACATCCGATAATGCAGCAGCCGGGGCCAAGGTTTCACCTATCAACATCTATACCTCGGTCAATCTTGTCACAGCTGATAATGCTGATTACTATCTCAAGGCCAATGAGCTATATGCTACAAATGGATTCTGATAATAGAAACGGAAAGGAGCTGTTTGATTTGAACAGTACCTCGGCGCGAACCTTACAAATATTGAGTTTACTTAGTCAGGCTGATCAGCCTATGACGTTAACTCAAATCAGTGAAATGCTGAGCGCACCGGTAAGCAGCACCTGCAACATTATCAGCACCATGCTGAAACTTGGATTTGTCAGGCTGAGTGACCCGAAGATGAAAACTTATACAATCGGAATTAAAGCATATGAAGCCGGGATTGCGTATATTAAAAACACTAATTTTGTAGGCGTCGCAAAACCGTTTTTAGAAAAAATGTCCAGGGAATCAGAGACAACAACATTTCTGGGCGTTCAAAACGGTGCCCGGATCGTGTATCTGGACAAAGTTGAATCTTCCAAGTCAGTTCGTACAACAGCGGTCCTTGGTTCCTATAAGGGAATGTATTTTACCGGGCTGGGCAAAGCAATCCTCGCCAGTATGCCGGATAAAGCGGTTGAGGATATGTATTACGGATCCGTGTTCCAGGCATATACCGAAAACACGATCTGTGATATAGAGCGGTTAAAGGATGACCTGCAGCAGACAAGGGAAAGGGGATATGCAATCGACGACCGCGAAGGCGAGATATCGCTATACTGCATTGCGGCTCCCGTCCGGAATCATGCAGGAAAAGTAATCGCAGCAGTGAGTATTGCCAGCTTTTATGACCTTCTGACGGAAGAAAGCCGTAAAAAGAACGCAGATATTCTGGTGAGCAATGCTGTTGAAATTTCAAGACTGCTTGGCTATTCAGGTACTTTGCTCTATTGATTCCGCACGAGACCAACCAATCCCCTGATCTGTGTTTTTCATTTCAGATTGATTCGATACATGAAAACAGAATACAATACAAGTAACGCAAATACGGCATCGATTCGTATATTCGAGAGGAGATTTTTATGACATACCCAAGAGCGCTGTCCCATATTGGCTTATCTGTCCCCGATCTTGACAAGGCAGTTAAATTTTACACTGAGGTAATGGGCTGGTATATCATAATGACACCATCAGCCATTGAAAGAGATGATACCGATATCGGAATTATGTGTGATGATGTCTTCGGAGACCAGTGGACGAAGTTTCGTATTGCCCATCTTTCGACAAGTAATGGTATTGGTGTGGAAATCTTTGAATTCCCCAATAATATTCCTGTGGAACCTGAGTTCCGCTATTGGAAAACCGGTTTGTTTCATTTTTCCGTTCTGGATCCCGACCTGGAAGGCCTTGTCAAAAAAATTGTTGAGAATGGCGGCAAACAGCGTATGCCGGTCCGACATTACTATAATGGAGAGAAGCCTTACAGAATGTGCTACGTTGAAGATCCGTTCGGCATTATCTTTGAAGTATATAGTCATAGTTATGAATTGACCTATTCATCCGGCGCCTATAACGACTAAAACGATTCAAAATTTGATCTGAGTTCTGCATCCCGGGCATTTCTATGCCCGGGATGACGCAGACCGGGTATTCCTATGCCCTTTTAAGGGCAATATTTTGAGGTAACTTCTATGGCATCTGAAGTTTTTTGGAAAATTGATCACCTGTGTATGAGCTTCCCGGCAGTGAAAGCGCTTCAGGACATCTGTCTTGAAATCAATAAGGGTGAAATTCTTGGTCTGTTAGGTGAGAACGGAAGTGGAAAATCCACTTTGATAAAATGTCTTTCAGGTGTACACCAGCCGCAATCCGGGGAAATCATCATCAATGGCAAGCCGGTTAAAATATCCAACCCGCAGGAGGCTTGCCGGCTGGGTGTATCAACTGTATATCAGGAGTTTTCGCTCGTTCCTACTTTAAGTGTATATGAAAATGTTTTTCTCGGACAGCTGCACATGAAAAAATCAGGGCTCGTTGACTGGCAGACTATGTACGGAAAAACCCGGGATATTCTGGATGCACTGGAGATTCATATCAGTCCATCCGCTATTGTAAGTACACTGTCGGTGGCTGAGCAGCAGCTTGTTGAAATTGCGAAGGGGTATAACACGTCCGGGAGCCTTTTCATCCTGGACGAGCCTACTACAGCGCTGTCCGAGCCGGAGGTAATCCGGCTGCATTCACTTCTTTCCAGTCTGAAAAAAGACGGGCATACAATCATCTACATATCACACCGGCTTGATGAGATGCTTACGATCGTTGACCGGGTCGCGGTTCTGAAAAACGGTGTTCTTGCCGGCGTTATTCCCAAAGAACAATTATGTATTGACACAATTGTTCAACTGATGTCCGGCCGTGTTATTGCCGACCATTATCCAAAACAAAAAAATGCCCGGGATGAAGTGATTCTTAAAGTGGAAAATCTCAGGACAAAAAATGGTGTGAACGGTGTCAGCTTCGAAGTCAGGAAGGGTGAGGTTTTTGGCCTTGCAGGACTTTTAGGTTCAGGCCGTACGGAAATTGCACGGGCGCTGTTCGGCGTCGACAAATTATCAGACGGGAGAATTATTTTCAAGGGTAAAGAGATCCATATCGATTCTCCCCAGAAGGCTATTGATTCCGGCCTGGCCTTTATAACGGAAAACAGAAAGACAGACGGACTGTTTTTCAATTTTAACGGTATAAAAAATTCGACAACTGCAAAAATTAAAAAATTATTCCGCTCCCGGATTTTGAGGGTTATGGATCTTAAAAAAGAGAAAGAATCTTACCTCGAGAGCGTACGTAAATTGGAGATTGAGCCGCTTTCAGCAGTGAAGCTTGTCAGCTACCTTTCCGGTGGAAATCAGCAGAAAGTAGTTATCTCAAGATGGCTTTTTGCAGATGCTGACTTCTTCATTATGGACGAGCCGACACAGGGGATTGATGTAGGTGCCCGGCTTCAAGTCTATAACATAATAAATGAACTTACTAAAATCGGAAAAAGCATCCTGCTGATTAGTTCGGATCATCTGGAACTGCTGTCAATGAGTGACAGGATTGCAACCATACGATCCGGAAAAATCACTCAGATTTCCAATGCACAGGATATGGATAAGAAATCCATTATGAGTGACGGACATTTACATGGAGAGGCAAAAATATGAAACAGAAATCACAAGCTAATTTGCTCGCGGACCAGAGCTTTATCGGGCCTCTTGCTGCCGCGGTTATAGTTGCCATTATTGTCGGATTCACTACGGATAAGTTCTGGGCCTTTAATAACCTGAACAATATTGCCCTGGCAGTCTCGATTACTGCACTGATAGCAATTGGTGCAACACTCGTAATATTTATTGGCGGCATCGATATTTCATCGGGGTCCATGATTGCCCTGATAACTATGGCTATGGCAAATCTGATCAAGATGAACGGGTATCCCGTATGGACCGGAATTCTGCTTGCCATCGTGCTCGGAGGCGTTTTGGGTGCATGCAATGGTTTTCTCACAGCATATCTGCGTGTGCCCTCCTTTATTTCAACTTTGGCGGGTGCCAGTATTTTCAAAGGCTTTGCCTTTCTGCTGAACGGCGGCTCTCCGATCTTTTCTGTCGCACCTAACTTTGAATTTCTCTTTTACGGGAAATTATTCAATACAATACCCCTTCCATTTATTTATGTAGCAGTATTTTATTTTATCTTTGCCGGTTTTATGAAGTATTCCAGACAGGGCCGTGAAATTTACGCAGTCGGCGGCAATGAAAGCGCTGCAAGACTATCAGGAATAAATGTCAAGCGAGTCAAGCTTTTGACATTTGTGATCGCTGGAATCATGGCGGGATTTGCAGCTGTACTAATGGCCTCGCGTTTGAACTCAGGATCCCCAAATTACGGAGCCGGAATGGAGATGTCTGCAATTGCTGCTGCCGTTATCGGCGGAGCAAGCCTTGCCGGAGGCAGGGGGAGCATTATCAATACGCTTCTTGGGGCGCTGACGATTGTCATTGTTCAAAACGGTCTCAATTTGAATGCTGTCAACACATCATTACAAAGTATTACACTTGGTTCCATTATTCTATTTGCTGTTCTCCTTGATATGTGGAAAGTTGAATTTTCGCAAATTGCGAAAAAAGTTTTCAGAGCTCAAAAGCAACTTTAAAGCAGCTTGATAAGCTCATTCCAACACGGCTATATTTATGAATTGGTCATAAATATATAATTTAAAACGGAGGGAAAAAATCATGAAAAAGATCAAGTTTCTCGCAGCGGTACTACTGAGCACAGTCTTCATCCTGTCGAACCTTGCCGGATGTTCAGCACAGACCGCAGCAACATCAGCAGAAAGTACAAAAGCACCCGCAGGTGTTACAACAGCCGCCCAGACAACGGATGCTGCAACAACAGCCGCCTCAACAACTGCTTCCATCCCTGGGATTACGTATGCCGGCCCTGTTGCAATTACAGCACAGGCGTCATTTGACAACCTGAAAAAAGACGGGAATTTTACAGTTATTTACATGCCGCCGGCCACTGAGTTCAATTATTACATGGCTATCGGTGCCGGTATTGAAGCACGGGCCAAGGAACTCGGAATCAGCTACTCCTTGCTTGCACCGCAGAGCGGAGCAGATATTAACGGACAGATGAGTATGCTGCAGGATGTAATCGGACGGGATGACGTCAACATGATCATTCTTTCCACACATGATGAGAACGCTGCAGCCCCGCTTGTCAAGCAGGCTGTTGATAAGGGAATCGAGGTCATTATCGTAAACTCGGATATTCTGACTTTCCCGACACCGGTTCACGGCGTTGTAGGTTATGTACAGCGCAATGCGCAGAAAAGTATTGGAGAGTATGCTGTCAATCTCATGGCAGGTAAAGATGTTAAGGTTGGCATGATTCTTGGTCAGCCCGGATGGCACGCCACAGAGAGATCGGAAGGATTCCTTGAGGGAATAAAAGGAGCTTCGAATTTTGAAGTTGTTGCACAGCTTGACGGAAAATGGAATGTTGAGGGCGGTAACCAGGCTGCTACGGATATGCTCCAGGCGCATCCTGAAATCAATATGATCGTTGCCGGAAATGACTATGAAATTATGGGAGCACAGAAGGCCGCAGAAGCTTTAGGCCGGACCGATATCATTTTCCTTGGAAATGACGGCGATACTGCATGTCTTGAAGAAATCAATGACGGTACAATCACCGCGACTGCCAACACAACTCCTTTTGTAATGGGACAGATAGCCATTCAGGTTGCTGCTGACGGTTTGTCCGGGAAATTTACCGGAGGCTTTATTGAGACCCCCAGTGTTGTTACAGACAAAACAAATGCCATAGATTTTTTAAAGCTTCCTGACACACTCTTCCCTAAACCTTCGAAACAGTATTAATAATTGTATAAAACAAGCCAAATTTCCTGCGGGCATTTCAAAGTGCCCGCAGGGAAGGTTTCAAAACCAGAATAGGAGCTCATTATGGGTAAAGTTGTATGTTTCGGTGAAATTATGGGGCGCCTGAACCCTCCTGGGTATCTTAAAGTAGTACAGGCACATTCATTCGAATTATCTTTTGCCGGCGGCGAGGCAAATGTTGCTGTCTCCGTTGCGAATTTCGGAGCGAAAGCATCCTTTGTAACAAAGCTGCCGAAAAATGATCTCGCAAAAAATGCCCTTCGTATTTTAAAGGGATACGATGTGGATGTTTCGGATATTGTATATGGCGGCGAACGGCTTGGTATGTATTATGTTGAAAAGGGGGCCTCGCAGCGTCCTTCTAAAATCATATATGACCGCAAATATTCTTCTATTTCCACCGCTTCCGGAACGGACTTTGATTGGGAAAAAATATTTGCAGATGCGGACTGGTTTCATTTTACCGGCATCACTCCGGCATTGTCGGATGAGTTGGCCCGGATTTGCAGCGATGCCTGCACAGAGGCGAAAAAACGCGGTATCTTTATCAGCTGCGATTTGAATTACCGTAAGAATTTATGGTCCCCAGAAAAAGCTGGAAAGGTAATGGGCGGCTTAATGCCGTTTGTAGATCTAATTATTGCAAATGAAGAAGATGCAGATATGGTGTTTGGCATCAAAGCGTCCCATACGGATGTTACATCGGCATCCCTCAGTCACGCAGGTTATGAAGATGTTGCAGCCCAATTATGCAGGCGGTTCGGAAGCGATTATGTTGCGATTACACTTCGCGGGAGTATTTCAGCGAGCGACAACCGTTGGAGCGGAATGCTGTATTCCGACGGACAAAGTAATTTTTCAAGGGAGTACAATATCCATATTGTAGATCGTGTCGGCGGCGGTGATTCATTTGCCGGAGCACTTATATTTGCACTGCATGAAAAATATGAACCGAAAATGGCTATTGAGTTTGCAGCAGCTGCATCCTGTTTGAAACATGCAATCGAATTTGATTTTAATCAGGTTACTGTTTCAGATGTGGAAACCCTGCTGGACGGTGACGGATCAGGTCGTGTGCAGCGATAACCGGAAGGGTTAACTATTGAATCCGAAAATATTAAGGAGATATATCATGGGGAGACAAATAGAGGAAATGGGCTTTTATGTTGCGCATATCGGTATCAATTGCATGGATGAAAAAAGTGCGTCACAAGCCGCCAATACATTCTCCGGGATTTTTGGTTTCCCCGTTAAGGATGGGAAGTCATCTTTGTTTGCCGGTAAGCAAATTGAATTGTTAAAAAGTCCCGGTTATGGATCAAAAGGACACATTGCCGTAATGTCAAATGATATTGATGAATCGATCAGACTGCTTTATGACAATGGAGTTGACTTTATATGGGATTCTATTTCAAAGAACGAAAAAGGAGAGACCGTGCGCATATTTTTGAAAAATGAAATTGAAGGATTTGCGATACATCTTCTGAGAACGTGAAATAGATAAGTATGCATGATTAGTTTTTCAATCTGAAATATTAACTGGCCGGAAACACCGAAAATGCGGATTCCGACCAGTTTTAATTTCCCGGGCAATCGAATAAATATTCAGTAAGAAAGGAATGCAAACTAATGAATAACCGGATTACTTTATGTAATGTAAAAAAAAGACTTGAAGAACAGGCATTTGATTATGAGGTCCTGATGCTCCAGGACGATTTTTCGATATTGTGCTCGGGAAGAGGCGGAAGAATCTTTGGCCCCTTTGAAAGTGAAGATTCGGAAAGTGTCTTTTGGGTGAATAAAGCTTTCCGATATTCCGAAGCTTTTGCCGGATTTATCCGTGATGAAGAATGGAATATGGGTGGAGACAGAATCTGGATTGCACCGGAGATACCTTTTTTCGTAAAGGACAGGGCAGCCGGATTTGATAGCTTTATTGTGCAAAAGCATCTTGATCCTGGAAATTATGATTTGTGCAGAAGAGCTGATTCCATAATTCTGGATCAGGATGTTATTCTCGATGTTTATCAGAATGCGTGCACAAAAAAAGAATTTCATCTTAAAAAGACAATTTGTAAAAGTGATAATCCTCTTCGGAATTTGCCGGTATTTGAAGAATTGAGCAGCAAAGTCAAGTTCTGCGGATTTGAGCAGATAATTGAATTAGCTGATAATTCCGAAGATTGTGACCTTTACCTTGAGAACTGGATACTTACTCAGGTGAATACACCAGGCATTCTGATTGTTCCCTTTCTGGGAAGGATGGAATTTGTTGATTATTTTGAGCCAGTTGAGAAACAGGATTTTTATATCCGGGATAATTATATGGAGATTAATGTTACCGGTGACAGACGGTATAAGCTTGGATTCAAATCAGTTATTTCAACAGGCAGATCAGGATATTTAAGTAAGCTGTCTGATGGCCGGAGTTATCTGATTATCAGGTCATTCATTAATAATCCATCCTCCCTGTATTGCTGCGAACCATTTGATAAACCGGGTCAAACCGGTTGTTCTTCATTTATATATAATGATTCAGGTGCCCTGGGCGGATATGCGGAAATGGAAAATCTCGGAATAACAATATCCGGGGATACAGGGAAAAAATGTTCAGCCGATGTTGTTTATAACTGGCTGTATATAGGGGAGGAGACAGCATTAAAACAGATAGCGAATACACTTTTGGAAATAAAATTAATCAAATACAATTGACAAGTAAACATCTAGGTATGATAATAAAATCATCCTAGATCCGTGATATTTTTGACTTAATTAAGGAATAGCAGCACATATTAAATTGCCGTAAGATAGCAGAACATATATAAGCCGCCTGTGTCAGCAGAGCATAGTTGCGTTAAAAACAGATTCAGAATGCAGTCCATCAGTATTATTTTATGACTTAGCCTATTAGTCTTTTTTGCTTTCTCATTTTTGTCATGCGCTTTTTTTCAAATGCCGATTCAACCGATCCAAATGCGGTTCCTGAATCTTCGATGAAAGGGTGACAGATATGGACTTGAAATACAATAAATGTACGCATCTCCGGGATTTACGCGCACTAATTAATTATTCAGCCGGCAAATATGGCGATAAACCGGCTTTTCGGGAGTTTGACGCCAACCATGAAGTGCTGGAATATTCTTTCAATCAACTTAAAACCGATACGGAGGCTTTGGGCGCAAAACTTGTTGCTGATAACATGGCGGGCCGGCATTTTGCCCTGCTGGGCGAAAGCTCATACGGCTATGTCGTCAGTTACCTGGCTATGGTGAATTGGGTTGGCGTCATTGTTCCTATTGACAGGGAACTGACTGTCGAAGATATCATTAACCTGCTTAATAAAAGTGACGCTGAAGGCATATTTTTCTCCAATACATTCGCATCCGTTATTCCGGATATTCTTGCCGCATGTCCGGATATTTCATGCACGGTCAATATCAGTTCAACCGCTCCCAGCTTGAAGTACCATTCGCTGCATGATTTTATCGAAGCCGGACAATCCCTTATAGATCAGGGATTTACTTCTTATCAGGACACGGATCTGGATGTTGATAAGCTCTGCACAATTCTGTTTACATCAGGAACGACAGGCGCTAATAAGGGCGTAATGCTCTGCCACAGGAATCTGACAACCTGCCTGTTTGCGGCCATGTCACTTTTTGTTTTGCCGGAAACCAGTTTTTCCGTACTCCCGATCAACCATTCATATGAATTTAATATTCATGTCCTTGGCAGCATATACGGGGGAGCTGCCCTGTGTTTCAACGATTCCATCAAGCACGTCAAAGAGAATCTGCAGATTTTTAAGCCGCAGATGAGCCTTATGGTGCCCATGATTGTAGAGGGTCTTTATAAGAATATCTGGAAGGAGGCAGTAAAAAATAATCTGGATAAACACTTGAAATATGGCATCTGGTACAGCAATTTGATCCGCAAAATTGGAATTGATCAGAGAAGACTGTTTTTCAATCCGATCCACATAAACCTCGGAGGTAATCTGAAGATGATCGTCAGCGGCGGGGCCCCCCTGAACCAGGAACTGGTAAAAGGCTTTGATGATCTGGGTATAAGCGTGTATAACGGATACGGCATCACCGAATGCTCACCTCTTATATCATCAAACAGTCCCCTGTACAATAAGCCGGGAAGTGTAGGCGTAATAGTCCCGGGCTGCACGGTCAGAATCGGAGACAAAAATCCGGAAGGCATCGGCGAAATTCAGGTCAAAGGCGATAACGTCATGCTTGGATACTACAAGGATGAGGATGCGACCAGAAGATCGTTTACTGAGGACGGGTGGTTTAAGACAGGAGACCTTGGATATCAGAATAAAAAGGGGGTTTTATTCATTACAGGACGCCAGAAGAACTTGATTATCCTTCCCAACGGGAAAAATGTTCATCCGGAAGAACTCGAAGAACACCTGTTCAAACGCATTAATTATATCCGTGAAGCGGTCGTATATGCCCAGGTGGACGAGAAGGGAAACGACAGTATTATTACGGTGATTGCATACCTCGACCAGCAGTTCACAGATGCGATGGGTATGAGCAGGGCAAAGGAAATGTTTGAAGAAGATGTAAACAGAGTGAACAGGCATCTGGCAGCATATAAGAGAATAACTCAGGCACTGGTTCGTGAGACTGAGTTCGAAAAGACAACAACAAAGAAAATCAAGAGAAATGCTATTAACAGGGGGGTGTAAAAAAATGCTTAACATCATTGTAAAGGATCTGCTGGAGTATGTGGATGTCGAGGAAAGCACAATTACGGAAAAAACGAAACCCGCTTCCGACCTGCACCTGAATTCGTATGATTATATCTGTCTGGTAGGCAAACTTGAGGATGATCTCGGCATTACGATTTCGGAAAGCGATCTGAGAGGTTTTACTACGCTGGGCGATCTGGACGAATATGTTCAAAAGAAAATGCTCCAATGATATACATTGTCTGTTCAAAGGGTGATCGTTTTTTGACGGCACAGGAGCAATCGGATATGTCGCAGCACCTGCTCAGGACAGGGATGTCCGGAGAACATGGAATTGATGTCGTTAATGACGATATCATCAGAAATGCATGGGGCAAACCGTTTTTAAAAGATCACCCTGATATTTATTTCAACGTAAGCCATTGTACAGGCGGCGTAGCATTGTCCATATCGTCATTCCGAACAGGTATTGATATCGAAAAGGTTCGTTCATTTTCCGAAATTACAGCCAGGAAGATCCTTGCAGATAACGAACTGGAAACCATAAAGAACTCAAAGTACCCTGAATTGGATTTTTTTCGTTTCTGGACACTTAAGGAAAGCTACTTAAAAGCGCTGGGGATAGGTATATCCTATCCTCTGAATAAAATCAATTTTACAATCGATCAGAATTCAAATATTACAACGGATTTGAAGGGCTGTATGTTTGGCCTGTTTGAAAACGAACGGAATTTTGTCGCCGCCGTATGTTACCTGAACCGCAATGATCGCTTGAAGGAAACACTCATATACCGTTTACTGCCTTAAGTAGGTGAAATGAATGGAAGACTATATCAGATTCGATCATGTGAAAAAGATTTACAAAATGGGTGAATATGACATTGAAGCCCTTGCAGGAGTATCTTTTTCCATTAATAAGGGCGAATTTGTCATTATTGCCGGTGCCAGCGGCGCAGGTAAAAGCACCGTGCTGAATATTCTTGGCGGAATGGACAGCCTGACATCGGGCAAGATTTTTGTGGACAACCGCGAAATAAGCAAATTCAAGCCAAAGGAACTGATAGAGTACAGAAGGCATGATGTCGGATTTGTTTTTCAGTTCTATAATCTGGTGCAAAATCTTACGGCCAAAGAAAATATAGAGCTGGCATCCCAGATTTGTAAAAATCCGATGGACATTAATGAAGTCATTGAGGGTGTCGGCTTAAGTGACAGAAAGAAGAATTTTCCTTCACAGCTTTCCGGAGGCGAACAGCAGAGAGTGGCTATCGCCAGGGCCCTGGCTAAAAATCCCAAGCTTATGCTCTGCGACGAACCCACGGGCGCACTTGACTATAATACCGGAAAGTCCATATTGAAGCTGCTTCAGAATACGAGCCGGAATAATGGGATGACGGTAGTCGTTATTACGCATAACCTTGCGCTGACGCCGATGGGCGATCAGGTAATCCGTCTCAAGAGCGGACTCATTGACTCCATTGTCTATAATCCGGACCCTCAAAGTATTGATGAAATCGAGTGGTAGCATATGAAATACTCACTTCTCAAGGATATATTCAAAGAGATTGTGAAGAGTCCCAACCGCTTTCTTTCCATATTTTTGATTGTTGGACTTGGAACGGCTTTTTTTGCCGGACTAAAGGCAGCAGCCCCGGATATGAAAAATACGGCTGATCTTTATTATGACAATTATAATATGATGGACATCAGGGTACTCTCGACGATGGGTCTTACAGATGAAGACATCGAAGCTATGAAGCTTGTTGCGGGAGTCGAGACGGTTCAGCCATCTTACTTTGCGGATGTCGTTACAACCATCCATTCCAACGAGTGTGTTTTTCGTATTCATGCTCTTCCTGCTGCTGCGATCTCCGCCGGTTCTGAGGACTATCTGAACAAACCCAAAATTGTCGAAGGAAGGCTTCCGGCAAAGTCCGGTGAATGTATTATTGAAAAGTCAAATGCCGTCGACCTCGGCCTTCAAATCGGTGATACCATGACTGTGGCATCCGGAAAGAAAGAGGATCTGACGAATGTTCTTACTACGGATACTTTTACCATTGTCGGTAAAGCGGTATCCCCTTATTACCTGACCTATGATAAAGACTCTTCCGACATTGGCAGCGGAAAAGTCAATTTCTTTATGATGATCCTGTCAACTGATTTCAGCTACCCGGTCTATACAGAAGCCCTGGTAACCGTCAAAGGTGCCAAGGCACTCAACTCATACAGCCCGGAGTATCGTAAGCTGGTCGAAAAAACATTAAACCAGCTGGATAATGTCGTGGCTGAGCGCTCTGAAGACCGTCTGGCCGAACTTAAAAGTATGGCGACAGACCAGCTGAATGAAAAGAAGGCAGAGCTTAAGTTAAAAGAAGACGATTTCAATACGCAAATCGCAGATGGGCAGGTAAAATTAGATGATGCCCGGGACAAGCTGGTAGAGGCGCAGGCGACACTTGACAGCGAAAAGAAAAACTATGAGATACAGATTGCAGCGGGCCAAAAACAAATCGATGACGGGGAAGCGGAACTAACCCAGGGTAAGATTGATTATAATAACGCTGTTATTAAGTACGATCTTGCTCAGCAACAGTACGGCAGCCTTATTTCATCCCTTGATGAAGTTACATCCGCACTCAATCAGGTTGATTCGGACTCCCAGGTGCAGATCAATGAGATAAACATCAGGCTTGCAACGGACCCGACACTTACCGATCAGCAGCGTGCGGATTTCATGGCACAGAAGGAAACACTGCTCGAGAATCAGGCGTCCGCTCAATCCGGGCTGGATCAACTGGACGATCTTAACAGGTCCTCCCAGGCGACCATGAAGGATGCAAAAACCCAGCTCGACGATGCGAAGGCCAAACTGGATGCTTCACAGGTAAAGCTTGACCAGGCAAAAGCAGATTTGAACACAGCAAAACAAGAATCTGCCGTCAAATTTGCAGATGCTGAAAAACAGATCGCTGACGGTACGGTTGAATATGATACGGCGAAGAAAGATTTTGACACCAAAAAGGCGGACGGAGAAACGCAGATTCAAGACGGAAAAGAGCAGGTGATCCGGGCGGAGAACCAGATTGAACTGCTATCCAAACCCAATTACTATGTGCTGGATAGAAATAAACTTTACAGTTATGCCGACTATGCATCTACAGCGGACAGAATGGATGCCATCGCCAAGATCTTCCCTGTATTTTTCTTCTTTGTGGCTGTTCTTGTCTGCCTGACAACCATGACGAGGATGGTCGATGAACAGCGGGGGACCATTGGGACCTTCAAGGCACTTGGATACACCAAGGTTGAGATTGTATATAAATATGTCAATTATGCGGCATTAGCGAGTGCCGCAGGCGGAGTGCTGGGTGTAATTGCCGGGATAAATATCTTTCCAAAGCTTATTTTTGATTCATGGTCGATGATGTATTCGCTGCCGCCCATGCAGGCTATACCCCAGATACCGCTGATGGTCTTAACTGTAATAGCCGGCATACTAATTACCACGGTCTCGTCCTATGCTGCCTGCAATCAGGAACTCACGGTAACACCGGCGCTTCTGATGAGGCCGAAAGCACCGAAGGCAGGAAAAACCATCGTAATGGAAAAAATTAATTTTATATGGAATCACCTGAGTTTCAGCCAAAAGGTAACGGCCAGAAACATTTTCCGGTATAAGAAAAGATTTTTCATGACGATCATAGGCATAGCCGGGTGCTCCGCACTCCTTGTTGCCGGTTTCGGGCTGAGCAACTCTATCGGCCAGATTGTTGAAAAGCAATTTCACCAGATATTTACATACAATTTGAGCATGCGGTTTACTCCGACAGCGACCGATGACGAGAAAGAAGCTGTTGTACAAAAACTAAGTCAGATTCCTGAAATAAAGTCCTCACTGAAAGCAACGGAGATTAATGCAAAAATACAAAGTAACGGAGAGGAAATAGCCATGACTTTAATCTGTCCGGACAACAGCGCTGACTTTTCAAATTACATATCCCTTCAGGACAGAACCTCGCAGAAGAAAATGATGCTGCCTGTGAGCGGACTGATTATTACCGAAAAATTATCCAAGGAACTCGGTGTCGGGGTCGGCGATTCGGTCACGGTATATAATGCCGACGAAGCAGTCAAAAAGCTGGAAATTGCCGGAATAACGGAGAATTATATTTTTCACTATGGATATATCAGCCGCGAGTATTATAAGGAAATTTTCCGGTTTGACCCGGAATTCAATAGTATGCTGATTAAATTGAATCAGCCTTCCAAGGATGTTGAGACGGCGCTGGGCAGTGAACTGATTGCCATGGACCAGGTAGCATCGGTTGCTTATTATTCTGATGTGGCCGTTAAATTTCAGGACACTATTAAAAGCCTGGATGCCATTGTATTGGCTATCATTGGAAGCGCCGGGCTTCTGGCTTTCGTCGTGCTTTATAATCTTACGAACATCAACCTGAGCGAGCGTATTCGTGAGATTGCAACCATAAAAGTGCTTGGATTCTATAACAGGGAGGTTGCTTCCTACGTATACAGGGAGAACATCATTCTGTCCCTGATCGGTACGGCCGCGGGTTTAGGGTTAGGCATATACCTGCATAGAATTATCATGTCATCCATTGAACAGAACGGCATCATGTTCGGCAATTATATAGCCGGTAATAGCTTCCTGTACGCCTTTGCCATTACAATGGCATTCAGCATGCTGGTTAATATTGTCATGTACAGGAGATTAAAGAATATTCCCATGGTCGAATCACTGAAAACTATTGAATAGAAAAGAACAGCAGATGAAAAGCACGGCTCAGGCAGGAGGTAAAAGAATGGAAAGCAGAAAGTTATACCCTTTAACACCTTCACAAAAACTTATTTTTCTGGCATGGCAATACACGATACACAAACAGGTTCCGAATATTCCCACATCATGCTTTGTCGATGATGACCTTGACCTTGCTGTTTTAAAGAATGCGGCCGAAGAAGCTGTTAAACGAAATGACGCATTCGCAATCCGGATTACCAAGCAAGGCAAAGAGAAAATGCAGTACTTCTCATACAGAAGTGTTCTTGCGCTGGAGATGATTGACTTCACCGGTAAAAACACAAAGGATATGGAAGAGTTTTTTTATAAAATCGGTTCGACAAGGATGCCGTTATATGATAAACCGCTTGCTAAAATTTACATTGTAAAATCTCCGGATGGGAAAGGCGGCGTGTTTTCCTGCATTTCACATCTGATTATGGACTCCTGGGCAATCAGCATGTTTTATAAAGATATTTTTGAAGTGTATTTTGCACTGAAAGACAATGAACCTATTCCCAAGGCGCTGCCTGATTATGAGTCTGTGCTTCAGAAGGAGATTGCCTACACCTCGTCTGAAAAATATAAAAAGGATTATGCATTCTGGGAGCAGGAGCTATCCGGGCCTAAGCCGATATTTACCCATGTGAACGGATCCATCGTCCTTGAGAAGCAGCGTGAAAAGAAGAAAGATCCGCAGCTTCGGTTCGGAAACAGTTTTTTTATCAGGACGACGGCTGCCCATGTGGTTCGTATGATTGAAAAAGAGGATGTAGATAAAATGAAGGCATTCTGTCTTGAAAATGGTATTCCAACTATGCAGGTGCTATTTTTGCTGGGAATCAGAAATTATCTTGCCAAGGTCAACGGCAGGGAAAAGGACGTCAGCATCAATTCTGTTGTAGCACGCCGGGGTACCATTGATGAGAAGCTGACGGGCGGCACACGTGTTCACCCGCTTCCGTTCCGGACAATCTTTGAAGAAGATGTTACATTTATGGAAATGCTGAAAATTATATTAGAGAAGCAAAACATACTGTATAGGCATGCCGACTTTGACCCGATGGAAGCATTTAAAATCATGCACAAAAACTATGATTTTCCGCCGCAGAATACCTACATTACACTGCATCTGACATTTCAGCCCGTACCCCTGGAAGCCAAAAACGGAGCCAAAGTGAGAACAAAATGGTACTGCAACGGAACGGCTGCTTCAAATATAGGCGTATCAATCATGGACGGGGACGGTACCGGGGCACTTAGATGCTACTACGAGTATCACGATAAAATGATAGAGCCGGAAACCCTCGACAAGACCCATAACTATATGAAAAACGTCATTCTCGCAGGAATCGGGAATCCGCACTTAACACTCAAAGAACTGCTGGATTTACCGGTATAAGATAAATTCTGCTTTCCCACAGGAACACTAAGCGGCAAACAAAATGAACGGATGAGGAGAAGAATATGGAGGAACATACATATTACCCGTTATCACCGGCTCAGCTTCTGAACTTCATGAGCTGGAAATACACTTTTCACAAACAGATCATGAATATACCGACTTCTTTCCTGATTGAGAAGCAGCTGGATCTTGGTGTTTTAAAGAAGGCTGTTGAAGAAGCGGTTCAAAGGAACGATTCGTTTGGCATCCGCATTGTAAAGGACGGCAAAGAAACCAGGCAATATTTCACCGACAGGAAATTGCTGCTCCTCGAAACAAAAGATTTCAGCGGAAAGACCGTTGAAGAAATGAACAATTTTTTCCACAGAATCGGGGAAAAAAAGATACCTTTATACGAACAGCCGCTCGCTAAAGTTTATATTATCCGATCGCCGGAGGGATTTTGCGGAATATATTCCTGTATCTGCCATCTTATGATGGACACCTGGGCGATCAGCATGTTCTATAAGGATATTATGGCTATTTATCATACTCTTACGGAAAATGCACCTATGCCGGCTCCCATCAGAAGCTGTGAATCCGTAATTCGGAAAGAAATCGAATATAAAGCATCGCCTCAATACGAAAAGGGTCTGGAATTCTGGCGTGAAGAGGTTAAAGGTGACGGAACGCTGCCGACTTTCACACATGTCAATGGGCAGGGGATGCTGGAAAGCTACCGCAAATTGATCAGAAAACCGGATTATCCGTTTGCCCGGACCTTTTTTATGCGGACGACTGCCAGACATGAAGTTCTTCAGGTCGATAAAGACGATGTCGACAGGATGAAGAATTATTGCCTTGAAAATAATATTCCAACCATGCAGCTGCTGTTTTTCCTTGGGCTGCGTACCTATCTTTCCCGGGTTAACAACCGGGCAAAAGATGTCAGTATTACCGATGTTGTTGCACGGCGCGGGACACTCGAGGAGAAGCTGTCCGGAGGGACCAGACCGCAGGGGCTTTTCTGCAGGACGTATATGGAAGAAGACACTTCTTTTGCCGCTGCCCTTGATTATCTGATGCAAAAGCATAATTCACTCTACCGTCATGCAGATACTTTCACAATGGATGTTCTTGATATAGTCTATTCGACATACGGCATGAAATCGTATGAGGGTTACAGCACTACATTATTTACATTCCAGCCGATTCCGCTTGATTTTGGCAGCGGAATAAAAAGTCATTCGGAGTGGTACTGCAACGGGGCGGCTGCATGCAGCCTCTATATTATGGTCATGGACGGCGAAGAGGAGGGCTCGCTGCGGTGTTATTACGAATATATGGACAAGATCATTAAAGTTGCAACATTAAGAACATGCCATAATTACATGCTTAATGTTATCAGGGCCGGCATCGCGAATCCGTCAATAAAACTGAAGGAACTATTGGAACTTCCCCTTTAAATACATAGGGATCCACGGCAGAAGCTGCTTACAGTGCAAAATGACTGCGCATAAAGACGCCGATTTCGCGCCATGCAGTCCGCGCTTCCGGTATCAGGGCATCCGCCAGATGAAATGCATGAAACATACCGGGCCAGACCTTGAATTCGGCCTTTACACCTGCTGCAGCAGCTTTTGCATAAACGGCTGCAGCATCATCATACAGCATCTCATATTCACCAACGTGAATCAGCATGGGAGGCAGGTTGTTAAAATCGCCAAAAACCGGTGATACATAAGGGTCTTTCAGGCTGGTCCGGCCGGCATAGAGTTCCCCGGTTGATGTTCTCATATAATCCGCCGGCAAGGGGAATTTGCGCCCGAACATGGGATCCATAAGGTATCGGATTGCATAAGAATCGCCGTTGCAGGTCAGGTCAGTCCAAGGCGACATCAGGACCAGTGCCCGCAGTGAGCCGATGTTGTTATCCCGCAGACGCATGGCAAGTGCCAATGAAAGGCCGGCACCGGCAGATTCGCCTATAGCGATAACGGATTCAGGCGGAATTCCTTTTTCCCGTTTCAGCCATTCCAGAGCCTGAACGGCATCATCAAGCGCAGCCGGATATGTATGCTCCGGTGCAACGCGGTAATCAAGGGACAAAACGGGGACATTACCTGCCAAAAGAGCGAGTTTGCCTGAACGCCGCTGGAAAATCGGCAGAAAACCGATTGTATATGCACCGCCGTGCAGCTGCAAAACCGCAACATCCATACGGGAACAGTTTTTCGGTACCAGGAACTGGGCGTTTGCACCATCAGGCAGACTGAATTTTTCTAATTGCCATCCTTTCGGAGGGTGCCAGTCATTAGTAGGGGTCTGCTTTTTGCCGAGAGCAATTATGTCTCCACCGGATGCTTTAACACCGACAGCAATCAGTTCCCGCAGTAAAATGCCGCGGAGTGACGGGTGCTTCCGCTGTGATAAAGGAATTTTCGGGGAACTCGCCTGCATCATATGGCACCAGCTTACACATGATAAATGACTGCTCATTTATAAAATCAATCTTAATCCAAGTATACATCTGTTTAAAATAAATTCGAGAGAATAACTAAAGACATACAGGTTGATAAGGCCATCCGGAGAATATTTTCCGGACGTCTTCTTCATGTTAGGCAGTTAACGGTACCTGCGCAGCCCTTGAATGAAAAAGAAAAAGCAAGAAGATATAGGGAACACATAAGATCGATCGTAA
>JBAWXZ010000006.1:0-168420 GCA_037143795.1 Eubacteriales bacterium
AGACGCTAAAAAACTCCCCGGATAAAATATCCAAGAAGTTTTTCAGTGCCCTGGCACCCAGGCTTCTCAGGGATTTTGGCGTCAGGGGGCCGTGGGTGTCAAGAAGAAAGACTAGAAACAGGGCGGCTTCCCTGTAAGCTGTTACCAGCGGAACGCCCCGGCTGCCGCCGATATTGAGGTCCAGGCTTCGATTTCTGAATTCCTTCTGAAGTGCCTGCCTTTTTTTGACGGAAGCCCGCAGAGGGATCGCCTGTTCCGGCGAGAGCGCCTCTTCAACTGTATGATTCTGCCCGATTTTGCCAACGAGCAGCAGACCCAGGCCAAGCTGCCTGAGCACTTTCATTTTACCCTTCCAGATTTTGTCCTGTTTCAGGCCGGCGGGCTTGGGTACGCAAACATATACCGCGTCGGCATAGCTTTGCCGTTCAACGGCCTGTGCCAGCAAATCAAAGGAAAGGTGGCGCTTCATCTCAACAATGATAAGAAGGTCCGCCTTTTGCGCGACCAGGTCGCACTTACGGACTTCGGACCGCACCTCGAATCCACGGTCAGTCAAATGCTGACGCAGAGGTTCGCAGAGTTCACGTTCGTAGAGAATTTTCTCCATATATAACCCCCAAAAGCGGCTGTAAATAACTGTAGTATGTATTCATCCAACTGTGCGTAATAATCAGACGGCATGCCGGATAGAAATGATATTAGCATAAAAACCAACCGGAAGAACACCCTGTGATCCTGGGAACACTTTATCCTGCTGTAATTCATTTGACACAACTTCACATTCACCTTATTATTTTGTAAGTATTTCCGATAAAGAAAGGGTTCAATATATGAAAAAAATCTTAACTGTTATTTTGTCCGTTATCTGCTGCATGACCTTCCTGGGCGGCTGTAATGCAAAAACTGCCGGAACAACGGCGGGCGGTGACTATCTGTCCGGTCTGCACCACGTTGAGATTGACATAAAGGACTTCGGGACGATTAAGGTAGAACTTGATGCCGATACCGCACCGATTACCGTTACAAATTTCATTAATCTGGCAAAAGACGGATTCTACGACGGCCTTACTTTCCATCGTGTTATCCCGGACTTCATGATCCAGGGAGGTGACCCGGAAGGTACAGGAAACGGCGGTTCTTCTTCGACGATAAAGGGAGAATTTTCTCAAAACGGCGTTGCAAATAACATTTCCCATATCCGCGGCACCATTTCCATGGCACGAAACAACTCATCCATGGATAGTGCTTCCTCGCAATTTTTCATCGTACAGAAAGACAGTCCGCATCTCGACGGCCTTTACGCCGCATTCGGACATGTGACCGGAGGCATGGAAATCGTCGATGACATCTGCGCCAAAACGCCCTTCGGAGAAAATGGAGCTGTTAAGGCAGATGACCAGCCGGTCATCACGGCAATCCGCGTCATCGACTGAATCAATCCCTGCCATCGGGCATTCGGGGATATAATGGATTGACGGAAGTGCCGGCGGGGCATATAGTTAAAAGAGATATTGATACAACTTAATATCCGGATGATGGATTCGGGAGAGACCGCGTTTGCGGCGCCGAAGGGGAAATGCAAGAAACTCTCAGGCAAAAGAACCGAATCAGGACGGAACTCTGTAAAGCATTTATGCACCGTAGGGGCAACCTGTCGAGAACATCGACGGAGAATCTCTCAGGTTAACAGACAGAGATGCAAAACTGGCCTTAAAAGGGTGGTTTGCATCTCTGTTTTTTTATTTTTATACAACAAAGGAGAGTCAGCGAATGGACAAAAAAACACCATTGTTTGACGTACATGAAAAACTTGGAGGAAAGATCGTACCCTTCGGCGGATATCTGCTGCCCGTACAATACGGTACCGGCGTGATAACCGAACACATGGCGGTACGCACCAGGGCCGGCCTTTTCGATGTTTCGCACATGGGTGAGTTCATCTTTGAGGGACCGGAGGCGGTCGCCAATATCCAAAGGCTTTGTACAACAGACATATCATCGATGACGGACGGCCAGGTTAAATATGCGATGATGTGCAATGAAAAAGGCGGGATCGTGGACGACCTTGTAATATACCGCATGAAAGAGGACAAATACATGCTCGTTGTGAACGCGGGCAACCATGAAAAGGATGCCGCGTGGGTCGAGGCACACCTCTCGGGCGATGTGAAATACGAAGACATTTCCGAATCCCTGGCACAGATTGCACTGCAGGGACCGGAAGCGGAAGGCATACTTAAGAAGTTATGTGACAATAAATATATTCCGCAAAAATATTATCATTTCATTGAAAACGGTGTGGCAGATACGGGTACGCGGAAAATCGATGTCCTTATATCACGGACAGGTTATACAGGCGAACACGGGTTTGAACTGTACTGCAAAGCGGAGGATGCCGTGGATCTGTGGAATGAACTGCTTTTGGCAGGCGGGGGATCCGGGCTGATTCCATGTGGACTCGGGGCGCGCGATACTCTTCGCCTCGAGGCATCCATGCCATTGTACGGTCATGAGATGAACGATGATATCTCCCCGGTCGAAGCTGGACTTCCCTGCAAACTGGACGGCAAGGATTTCATCGGCAAACAGGCAATAATCAGCCGCGGCAATCCTTCCATCAGACGAGTCGGCCTTAAGGTAACCGGCCGCGGGATAGCCCGTGAACACTGTCCCGTGCTGGACAGTGCCGGGAATGTAATTGGCTGGGTATCCTCCGGCACATTTTGCCCTTTTCTCGGATTTGCCGCCGCTATGGCATACATTCCCGCGAAGGGGTATGAGTTGGGAACGGAGGTTGCAGTGGATGTAAGGGGCCGGAAGGTCGAAGCCGTCGTTGTAAGCCTGCCTTTTTATAAGATAAGCCAGTGAAGCATGCACATATATAAAAAATAGTAACAAGGAGGAATAAACAATGAATTATCCCGATGGACTGAAGTATTCTAAAACACACGAATGGGTCAAGATGCTGGACACGTATTCCTGTCTGATAGGGATCACCGATTTTGCACAATCCGAACTGGGCGATGTTGTTTTTATTAATTTGCCGAAAATCGGAGATGAAGTTGTTAAGAACAATGTGTTATGCGACGTCGAATCGGTAAAAGCCGTTTCCGACGTAATCAGCCCTGTCTCCGGGACTATTTCCGAGGTAAATGAAGGACTTGCTGACGCTCCGGAGAAATTGAACGAAGACCCGTTCGGCTCTTGGATAGCAAAGATCGAGAAAATCACTGCATCCCTGGATCTCATGGATGCAGCGGGTTACGAAGAGTTCATCAAATCGGAGGAGGCGTAAGCCATGGGAACATACGTCCCGACAACCCCGGCTGAACAGGATCAGATGCTTGCGGAAATAGGCATCAGTTCCGTTGATGAACTTTACGCAAATGTGCCTGCGGGCATGATGACAGGTGACAGGCTGTCCCTTCCGGAAGGCATGGGTGAGCTTGCCGTCCGGGCAGCCGTTACATCCATGGCTGAAAAAAACAAAGTGTTCAGGACGATACTTCGGGGCGCCGGAGCATATAACCACTTTATCCCGTCGGTGGTCAGAAGCATCACCTCCCGGGAGGAGTTTATGACTGCGTATACACCATATCAGGCGGAAATAAGCCAGGGGATACTGCAGGCTATTTTCGAGTATCAGACAATGATCTGCATGCTGACCGGTATGGATGCATCGAATGCATCCGTTTATGACGGGGCATCGGCGGCTGCCGAAGCCGTTACGATGTGCAGGGACAGGAAACGCGTTAAGGCATTTATTTCCTCATGCTCGAATCCTGAGGTGATACAGACGGTGCAGACATATTGTTTCGGCTCGGATACCGAGCTTGTCATCGTCCCGGCAAAAAATGGACGGACAGACGCCGCAGCCCTTGAAAGAATGCTGGGAGATGATGCTTCCTGCTTTTATCTGCAGCAGCCCAATTATTTCGGTCAGATGGAGGATGCCGCGGCAATAAGTGCAGTCGTGCATAACGCGGGTGCGAAGTTCATCATGGGCGTAAACCCGATAGCCTGCGCTGTTATGAAGACTCCGTTTGAATGCGGTGCAGATATTGCTGTGGGTGAGGGGCAGCCGCTCGGCATGGGCATGTCCTTCGGCGGCCCGTACCTCGGCTTCATGGCTTGCGTTAAATCGATAACTCGGAGGCTGCCCGGCCGAATAGCGGGGCAGACAACGGATGCTGACGGTGCACGCGGCTTCGTTCTTACACTGACGGCCCGTGAACAGCATATACGCCGTGAAAAGGCATCATCCAATATCTGCTCGAATCAGGCACTGTGTGCCTTCATTGCCGGTGTATATATTACAGCAATGGGCGAAAACGGCATGAAACAGGCAGCTTTACTTTGCATGTCGAAGGCACATTACCTTGCCGGACGTTTACAGAAGGAATTGGGCTGGAAGCTGAAATATGACGGCGAGTTCTTCCATGAGTTTGTAACCGAATGCCCGTGCCCGGAAAAGGTACTGCAGGCATTGGAAGATCATGGCATACTTGGCGGCCTTCCCGTCGACGGAAGCATACTCTGGTGTGTGACTGAGGCTGCATCAAAAGCTGAACTTGACAGGGCAGTCGACATAATAAAGGAGGTGTGCTGATATGAAGCTCATATTTGAATGCGGATCCGAAGGACAGCACTTAAGCCTCATGCCGCCCTGTGACGTTCCGGAAGTGATGCTTAAGGAAACCCGGGAACAGCCCCTTGGGCTGCCGCATGTATGCGAGAACGAATTGACGCGGCATTATACGGCTCTGTCGAAACGAGTTTACGGTATAAACGACGGATTTTATCCGCTGGGCTCCTGTACGATGAAATACAACCCCAAAATTAATGACGACATGGCTGCGCTGCCCGGTTTTACGGCAATTCATCCCCTGCAGCCCGATACAACCGTTCAGGGGTGCCTTGAAGTACTTTGCAAGGCCGAAAAATACCTCTGTGAGATCACCGGAATGGATGCCATGACAATGCAGCCCGCAGCGGGCGCTCATGGTGAGTTTACCGGAATGATGCTGATAAAGGCATATTTGAAAGACCGCGGTGATACGGACCGTACGAAGATAATCGTGCCGGACTCCGCACACGGAACCAATCCGGCGTCCGCGGTGATGGCCGGATTCTCTGTAATTAATGTATGCTCCGGGGCCGACGGCGGTGTGGACCTCGAATGTCTCAGAGCAGCTGTAGGCCCTGATACGGCCGGTCTTATGCTTACCAATCCGAACACCCTTGGATTATTCGACAGAAATATTCTTGAGATAACGAAGATTGTACATGAAGCGGGCGGGTTATGTTATTACGACGGTGCAAACCTGAACGCCATTTCCGGTATCGTTCGTCCGGGCGACATGGGTTTTGACATTGTGCATTTAAACCTGCATAAGACGTTCTCAACACCTCATGGAGGGGGCGGGCCCGGAAGCGGTCCCGTTGGCTGCAAAAAACAGCTTGCCTGTTTTTTGCCCGGGCCGACAGCAGCTGAAGAGAACGGATTGTATAAGCAGGTAATACCGGCAAAATCGATAGGACGGGTGAAAGCATTCAATGGCAACTTCCTTGTGGTTGTCAGGGCACTGACATATATACTTACTCTGGGCAGGGATGGCCTGCCTGATGCATCACGGCATGCTGTTCTGCATGCGAATTACATGATGAGCCGTTTGAAAGGCACATACGACATGCCGTATGATACATTCTGCATGCATGAATTTGTGATGTCCCTTGACAGGCTTCACCGCGAGACAGGTGTTTCCGCGCTGGACATCACAAAGGGCCTTCTGGACTATGGACTGCATCCGCCTACGATGTATTTCCCGACTATTGTCCACGAAGCTCTCCTGGTCGAACCGACAGAGACTGAATCAAAAGCGACGATGGATGAAGCTGTGGAAGTGTTTTTAAAGCTGTATGAAACGGCGAAGACAGATCCGGGCACATTGCACGACGCGCCGGTAAAGATGCCTGTACGCAGGCTTGATGAAGTTGGTGCCGCGAGAAATCCGATACTCAGGTACGAAAAGTAAAAGGCAGGCCTTTTCGCGGATTGGCCGTGGAGATCCCCCTTAAAACGGCCAACCGCCCGGCCTCTGTTTTTATCACTGTCAATCAAACAACCTTCGCATAGTATGGTGGGTTGTTTTTTTGATTTTTCCGAAAATAGGCCGTTTTTATCCGCTGACAGAGGCAGACGAGAAATCCTTTATTCGTTTTTTGCGACGTTTTCGAAAAATACTTGAGAACATATCGATTTGTTTCGAAAACTTATAAGAACAGAGAATAGTATTTGTGATAGGATATGTTTGAATAAACATTACGCAAGGAGGATTCCATGACAAGAACGAAGAAAATTCTATCACTTGCTCTTTTTCTGTGTATTGTTCTGCAATTTTCAGTAGGCTGTAATACGAAGACGAAAGTGACAACAGTCAGTTCTCAGGAAACCACTCAAACAAGCAGCGCTGAAACAACTCCTGAAACAAGTGGAGCTGCAGCGGCGGACATAACGGTCAACCTGCATTATCAGAGAACCGATGGAGTTTATGATGGATGGAATGTTTGGGTGTGGACCACAGGTGACGGATCAGCCGTTGATTTTACATCTGAGGATGATTTCGGAAAAATTGCAGTAATAGCTGTTCCTCAGGAGGCAACGCAAGTGGGTTTCATCGTTAGGCTTAATGAATGGGAAAAGAAAGACGTTGAAGTTGACAGATTCCTTGATTTATCCGGCATTCTTTCCGGAACCGTCGACATATATGTCAAGACAGGTGTTGAAAAATTCGAAACAAAGATAAGTGATGACGCTGTATTGGGACAAAAGACACCTGCACCCGGCGCCGTCAGCAACACATCAGAGTATTCAACAAAGGCATTTGAAGATAAATACACCTATACGGGAAATGATTTAGGTGCCATATGGACTAAGGATAATACCAGTTTCAAAGTCTGGGCACCGACAGCTGATAAAGTACAGGTTAACCTCTATACAGCAGGGGAAGCTGGTGCCAGCGACCTGATAGAGACAATGGATATGACGGGCGGTGTGAACGGAACATGGGCTGCGGTCAGGGACGGCGACTTAAACGGTACCTACTATACCTATTCCGTTACGATCGGAGATGTTGTAAATGAAGCTGTTGACCCGTATGCGAGAACAGCCGGAGTAAACGGCAACAGGGGTATGATCGTTGATCTGGAATCGACGAACCCTGACGGATGGGATACGGACACGAATCCCAATACCGGCATGGCGATTACAGATGCAGCCCTTTATGAGCTTCATATACGGGATTTGTCATCCGATGCAAGTTCCGGCATTACAAATACCGGCAAATTTCTCGGCTTGACGGAGACAGGAACAAAAAACTCAAATGGAGATGCTACCGGCTTGGATCACATTAAAGCACTTGGTATTTCCTATATACATTTGCTGCCCATATTTGATTATGCCACGGTTGATGAGAGCAAAACAGACACAGCCCAATTCAATTGGGGATATGATCCGAAGAACTACAATGTTCCGGAAGGATCTTATTCAACAGATCCCAATAATGGCGAAGTCAGGGTCGCCGAGCTTAAACAAATGGTGAAGGCACTTCACGACAACGATCTTGGTGTTGTAATGGATGTTGTGTACAACCATGTTTCCAGCGCGGAAGATTTCTGCTTTAATTTGATTGTTCCCGGCTATTTTTCCAGGATCGATGATAAGGGAACTTATTCCAACGGATCCGGCTGCGGCAACGATGTTGCATCCGAGCGATCCATGGTCCGCAAATATATTGTCGATTCCGTAGTATATTGGGCGAAGGAATACCATATTGACGGGTTCCGGTTTGATCTTGTCGGATTGACGGATATTGATACGATCAATCAGATTCGAGTGGAACTGGACAAAATCGATCCGTCCATCCTCATGTACGGCGAAGGCTGGACGATGAAAACGGCAGTGACAAAAGACGGGATAACACTTGCAACGCAGGTTAATTCTTCTCTGACGCCCGGTGTTGCATATTTCAGCGACAACTATCGCGATGCCATTAAGGGAAGTGTGTTCACTGCGACAGAAAAAGGATATGTAAATGGCTCGACGGGCAAAATGGCTGAGGTGCTGGACGGCATATTAGGTATGCCTGCCTGGTCGAATTCGCCGTCACAGACGGTCAATTATTCTTCCTGCCATGATAACCTTACCCTGTTTGACAAAATTTCATCATCCAATGGTACGGATTCATTTGAAGACAGGGTAAAACAAAATCTTCTTGCCGCATCCATGGTCTATACTGCACAGGGTGTGCCCTTTATACAGGCCGGTGAGGAAATGCTGAGAACTAAAGTTAAGGCGGACGGAACATTTGAAGATAACAGCTATGTTTCGCCGGATGAGATAAACAGTCTCAAGTGGGATGATCTGGCAAAGGCTGACTATAAGAATGTATTCAATTATTACAAGGGACTCATTGCATTCAGGCAAGCCCATGCCGGGTTAAGGATGGGTTCCGCAGAGGATGTAAAGGCGAATGTAACAATTCTTGAAAATTTGGAGGCTAATGTAGCTGCCTTCACAATTAAAGGCGGAGCAAACGGCGAAATCTCCGATGGAATCATTGTCATTTATAATCCTAACAGGACAGCGGCAACGGTAGCACTTCCTGCCGGCGATTGGAAAGTATGTGTAAATGACAGCAAGGCGGGAACAGAGGTTCTTGATACGATTACAGAAGGGAAAGCAGTAGTTAACCCGATAAGTTGTATGGTGTTAGTCCAAGGAGCAACAGAGTAAAAAACAACTGCAAACTAATTGATTAGTATTGTTTGGAGGGGGCAGATGCTGAAGAAACCGGGAGGTTTTGCAAAGCGGAAAGCCCTCTTTTTTGTTCAGGCAGGACGGTATATATTAATTTTAAAATTAATATATTTAATCCATATTTTAAGTAAATATTGAAAATTAATCATATGAAAAACATGTCCAGGCACAGCCGGATAAAACAAATAAATTTGATAAATGGTCTCTGGTGTGAGCCTTCACGAAAGACATTTGTCTTTCGTGAAGGCATCGGCTATCAAGCCCTCTTAAGAATAAAACGCCCTGTTTTCAGGCCTTTTCAGCTTAAGGATGAGGCTGGAAATTTGACGGACAGGTCTGTCGGTGATAGGATATAGAAGCACGAACAGTCAATACCCGGTCTCAGGTATCATAGGTTTTCGACAAAAAAACCTTTCGGAAATATTAAAGGAGAATAAATCATGAAGAGCCAATCATTCAAAAAATTGTTAGCAATTTTATCTATTGTAAGCGTATTAACTCTTTCATTCAGTGCAGTTTTGGCTGTAGCACCAATAACTAAATCTGCCCCCGTTAACCTCGGGACAGCTGGCAAATTTGCGATCCTTGCAAAATCAGGGATTTCTTCCGTACCGAAGTCGGTTATCACCGGTGACATAGCAGTAAGCCCTATTAATTCGACGGCTATTACAGGATTTTCCCTTACTGCAGATGCCACAAATCAGTTTTCAACTTCCACCCAGGTTATCGGAAAGGTATACGCTCCGGATTATACTTCACCTACACCGAGCAACCTTACAACAGCAGTAAGTAATATGGAAGCAGCCTACACAGATGCTGCCGGCAGGGCTGCCGGGTATACTGAACTGTATGCGGGTGACATAAGCGGCAAGACTTTCACACCCGGCGTTTACAAATGGGGTACCGGAATTTCGATAAATTCTGATGTTACTCTCAGCGGCGGTGCAGACGATGTATTTATTTTTCAGATAGCTAAAGGAATTACGCAGGCCAGCGGCACTCATATTATCCTGACAGGCGGAGTACAGGCCAAAAATATTTTCTGGCAGGCAGCTGAAACTGTTGCTATCGGAACAGATGCTCATTTTGAGGGAATCGTCCTGTGCCAGAAGAATATAAGTCTGGCAGCCCGTTCATCCATCAATGGCCGCCTGCTGTCACAGACTGCTGTCACTTTGATCATGAACACAGTTGTAGCACCTAAGTAAATTGATCTGATACGAACGTTCAGATCTCCGGTTTGGAAATTTCCGACAGACAGTTATGATCTGTTCGACTAAAACAGCAGAGCCTCCAGAATTTTCTGGCGGCTCTGCTGTCTTTTGTGCTTTCAATGGTAAAATAATATCAAAGCAAAGGAAAGCAGCAGGCGCAGATGACAGGAACAAATAAAACGGAAAACGTAAATACATCCGGGGGTTATGGTAACTGGAAGAGAAAAATCGCCCTCTTTTTGACGAGCCAATTTATATCCTTGTTTGGATCGGCACTTGTGCAGTATGCAATAATCTGGAATATTACCCTGACGACGAAGTCAGGTTCGGCAATGACAATTGCCATGATGTTTTCATTTTTGCCTCAAATAATTATTACACCCTTTGCCGGAGTATGGGCGGACCGGTATAACCGCAAGCTTCTGATAGTTATGTCCGATGCCCTTGTCGCTGTAAGCACCCTTATACTGGCACTTTTTTATATTTCCGGTTTTCAATCCATTGTGATGATATATGTTGTATTAGGAATCAGGTCCTTTGGAACAGGAATACAGTCTCCTTCGGTGAGCGCCCTTATTCCTCAGATTGTACCTAAGGATCAGTTGGCAAGGATTAACGGCATCTTTGGCAGTGTTAATGCCGTCATGTCCCTTATTGCACCTGCTGCCAGCGGAATTATCCTTACTGTGATGTCCCTTGAAGCGACTTTCTTTATTGATGTTTTTACTGCGGTTATTGGCATTTCCTTGATGCTTTCCCTGAACGTCAGGCTTCATGAACGGGCTCTTCAATCTTTGGTAAGTTCTCATTGGCAGGATTTTAAAGCCGGACTTGTATATGTTCGAAACCATCGGATTGTCATGAGTTTACTTATCTTTTTTGGCTTCTTCATGTTCTTTGTCACGCCGGCAGCATTACTCAGTCCTCTTCTTGTGGCGCGAACATACGGAAGTGACGTATGGCGGTTAACAGCAAGCGAAATGGCCTTCAGCGCCGGTATGGTAATCGGGGGCCTCGCTGTGGCGGCCTGGTCAGGGTTTGGAAGACGATATCTTACAATCAGCCTGTGTTCTGTCGGATTTGGTATTTTAACCCTGGGACTTGGGATATCATCATACTTCTGGCTGTTTTGTGTGCTTGTTTTCCTGATGGGTATACTTTTGCCGTATTTTAATGCGACCACAATGGTCATTTTGCAGGAGCGGGTGGAAGAGGCATATCAGGGCAGGGTATTTTCATTTGTCAGCATTGTTACAGGAAGCGCCATGCCGATTGGCATGTTGTTTTTCGGCCCTATATCAGACATGATATCTATTGAATGGCTCATGGTATATACAGGTATCGCAATGATTATTACGGGTATAGCGGCTTATTTTTCAAAAGGAATTAGGCTTAGTCATGAACCGGTTAAGGAAAAATGATTATGGCACATGAAAATGCTGTCAGCCGCCTAATTTTACATCAAGATCGAAATCAGCCATTTTCTGCCGATAATCCACCAGGTCCTCTTCGTTCAGACCTTTAACTCCTTTGAAAAGGTAATCCATCCCCAGCAATTCATATTTATGCTGCCCCATCTGATGAAACGGCAGCAGATTGACTTCCTTTATTTTGAGGTCTTTGAGGAGCTGTCCAAAATGAGCGGCATCTTCCAGGGAGTCGTTAAAACCGGGAATAACGGGAATCCGGACAACAACAGGTATTTTAGAATTGGCCAGCATGGTAAGATTGGCGAGAATTTGCCTGTTGTCAACGCCGGTATAGATTTGGTGCCTGGCAGAATCATAATGTTTGAGGTCAAATAGAAAGAGATCTGTCTTTTCTGCTATTTTTGATAATACTTCCGGTTTGGCCTGCCCGGTTGTTTCTATTGTTGTGTGCAGGCCCTGCTGTTTACTGGCAGTGAGCAGTGCATTTGCAAATCCGGCCTGCACAAGTGCTTCACCGCCGGAGAGAGTGATGCCTCCTCCTGAATTTTTGTAGAACGCTTCATCCTTCATAACTTCTTTCATTACTTCTTCAACCGAGGCAGAATAACCTTCGAACTTTAGTGCCCCGGTGCAGCAGGAGGCTACACACTGTCCGCAGCCGTCGCATAGACTGCGGTCAATCTTCGGATGCGGTCTGTCACCGAAACTGACTGCGCCTTTCGGACATGCGCTTTCGCAGGCCCTGCAGCTGATGCAGCTTTTGGGATTAAACATCAGCACGGGCTGCCGGATCTGGGATTCAGGATTGGCACACCACTGACAGCGCAAAGGGCAGCCCTTCAGAAATACGATCGTCCGGATGCCCGGCCCGTCATGGATGCTGAAACGCTGGATATTGAAGATGATGCCTTTTTGCTTTAACAGGCTGCTCTCGGATGGGCTGCTGTCATAATCCATATTTTTGTTACTCCAAATGATGTTCGTATCGTTTGATAATGTCATCTTGAATTTCGGGGCTTAAATCATTGAAAAGAGCTGAATAACCGGCAACACGGACCAGCAGGTCTTCGTGTTTTTCAGGGTGCAGCCGGGCGTCGAGAAGATCCTCTCCGCTTACGACACTGAATTGAACGTGCAGTAATTTAAGGCTGATGAAATTTTTGACAAGTTCGAAGAATTTGTCGAAACTGTCCTTTTTCAGAAATGAGGATGGATGAAACCTCAGGTTTAAAAGACTGCCGTTGGAAAGCAGTACGCTGTCCAGCCGGCTTACAGTCCGGAGGACCGACATGGGACCTTTCCGGTCATACCCTGCCTCGGGTGACAGCCCGCCGTCCGCCATGCGTGTCCTGCTCAGACGGCCGTCAGGTGTAGCACCAACCATCCTGCCCATGGGGATATGTGCGGAAACAGTATAGCTGCCCGGCGAGAAAACTCCGCCCCGGGGATTTTGGTGTTTCGAAACACATTCACAGAACCACGTCAGGTATTTGGCTGCAAGTCCGTCAACTTCGCGCTCATCATTACCATATTTGGCAAACTGGCTGATAAAGGTTTGGCGAAGTTCTTCTCTGCCTTCGTAATTATCGAGCAGAATCCCGCGTAATTGTTCCATAGTTATCTTTTTATCTTCAAAGACGTATTTTTTCAGCACATACATTGAGTCCGCAAGATTGGCGATCCCGATCTGCTGCACACCAGTGAAATTGTAAGTTGTACCGCCTTCCGTAATATCTTTCCCCTGCTGCAGACAGCCGTCCATCAGCGTCGAGAGAAACGGAACCGGTGCAAACTCGCGCTGTGCCTGATCGACCAGATCGGCTCCCCGGCAGACCCAGTCGACGTACAGGGCGATTGTTGAATGGACGGATGCCTCCAAGTCTTCAAAACTGTTATCAATATTGCCTTCGATCACTACCGGGAAAAATCGCCGGCTGACCGGGTCATAACCGCGATGAAGTACCAGTTCAAAGCATTTCAGAAGGTTGAAAAGGGCGACATCCGGCATACCGTACATCTTTCCGGGAATAGAGATCTGAACGCATCCGACAACACCATAGTCCCGCGCGTCGGCAAGTTTGACACCCCGGTTGGACAGCGAAAGGATAATACTGTCATCATTGAATAATTGGGGAATCCCAAATCCGAGCAAAATGATATCAGCCGTTCTTTTGAGGAACGATGTCGGCGTGCTCTGGTGGACCCGTACAGAGACGTTGGGCTGCGGAAGCCTGATATCAGCGGTAACATCCAGACAGATGTAGCTGAGCTCGCTTGTGGCATCCCAGCCGTTGGACAGGACACCGCCAAGTACCATATTGTATCCTGACGGAAAACCGCCGAAATATAAGGCGCTTTCTTCGCTTCTGAGAAAAATGACCTCATTCATCTTTATCCAGAGACACGACAGGAGTAAATGGGCCCTGTCGTAATTGATACGGTCCGCGATCAGGTCTTTAGTAAAAAACGGCAGCATGAACTGATCAAAACGCCCGATTGAAATGGAACTGGCATTTGATTCGAGCTGGAGTGCGATACATGTCAGCCAGAATAACTGAAGGGCCTGGTGGAAGGATTGCGGGCGTTGGTCACGGATGACGGACAGGCAGGCACAGATTTCCTCCAAATCCTGCAGGCGCGAGACATCCACGGTACTTTCCCGCATCTCCTCTGCGAGCGTCAGATAGCGCTCGATCAGTCGCTGGAAGCCTTGCATGGAGATGTATGCAGCCTGATAGAAGTTGTTATCCGGATGAGCTTTTGTCTCCTTTTCCAGGTCCTGAAGCAATTGCCCCACACCTCTGGTCAGAAGGATTGAGTAATCCGGAACAATGTGTCCCTGTCCTTTATCTGTTTGATTGAGGCGAAAGACACGGGCGTCCTGAATCTGGCAGGCATCTTCGCCGATGCCTTCCATAATGAAGGTCTTCATATCGTGGCCGCTGTAAAACGGAAAGAGTTCTTCACGGTAAGTCTTTTTTTGTTCTTCGGTAACCTGAAAAGAATCCTGGCTGCGGGTAGAGAGGGTATCAAGTTCGTTTTGGAGCCACTGGGCACCCATTTCCGGAGAAGCAACGCCGGCCCGCGGGACTGCAGTCCGGCCGCCGACGATGAGTTCATCCGGATGGATCGCGATCTCCGCTCGGCCGGCGATTTCGGCAAAAGCCCGTGCGCGCCTGATAATCCGGGGCTGGCCTTCAGACCGAATCATAGATTCCCTGTATATTACTGCGCGTTCCAAAGATAGTTGACGGGCCTGGGCCATAGTACTTGCCTTGAGACGGGAAATTCGTGCGTTCATACTTGGAATCCACCTCCGGATGCGGCCTTTTCGGGCAAACGTTTAATTTCTGGAATTGTGACAGTGTTACTTATATATGTGAATGGTATAGGACTTCCTTGAATTGGTTGTCCTAGTTATTGTAGATGAAAAATAAAAAACTTTCAATAGAATAAATATATGCTTTCATAAGGAATTGAAATGGCAATGCAAACTGAGTTTGCATCCTGGCATTTTCCTGAAAATATAAGAAAACTATAACTTGTAAAACGCTAAAAGAGTAGATAAATTGTCAGCACTTTGAAAATGCACGGATTTGAGGGTTTTATTTCGTGCAAAAACAAAATAGCTTTCATGTGAAAGTTTATTATTGACATTACAAACACGCAAGAATACAATAAGGACATCAGAAGTATGATGAACAAAAGGAGTAGCGTATGTCAAGTTTTGTTGGACAATCAAGCAGCCGTATTCAGGATCTCAGAAACAGAATACTTGATACCCCTTCGACAATCTGCATCGATCGCGCGCGGATTATTACGGAAGTTTACCGGAATAATGAAGATAAACAGGTAATTATTAAAAGGGCCCTGGCCTTGAAGGCAATACTGGAAAAAATGCCGATATTTATTGACGGCGGGGAGCTGATTGTCGGTAATCAGGCGTCGGCTAACAGGGCGGCCCCGATTTTCCCGGAATATGCAGTTAATTGGATCATCCGCGAGATAGATGAATTTGAGAAGCGTCCGGGCGATAAATTTTTTATCACGGAAGATAATAAGAAGGAACTCCTCGAAATCTGTGCGTTATGGAAAGGCAGAACACTTGAAGATAAGGCCTTGCAGCTTATGACGCCTGAAAGTAAATTCCTCTATGATATCGGAATGATCCGGGCAGAGGGAAATATAACCTCCGGTGACGGGCACGTTGCCGTTCAATTTGATACTGTTTTGAAAAGCGGCATCGCCGGCTTAAAAGCAAAGGCACAAAACCGTATCGACCGTCTGGATATCTCTGATTTTAAAGACTTCAAAAAGCAGTTCTTTCTCAACGCGGTTATGATTGTCTGCGATGCTGTCATTACATTTGCGCATCGTTTTGCAGACCTTGCAGACAGCATGGCGGCAAATGAAAAATCCGCAGCACGAAAAGGTGAACTGCTTCGTATCGCCCGTACATGCCGCCGCGTACCTGAGTATCCGGCAGAAAATTATTATGAGGCCGTACAAAGCACATGGTTTATCCAGCTGATTCTCCAGATCGAGTCCAACGGACATTCTATCTCATATGGCCGTCTTGACCAATATCTGAATCCCTTTTATGTCAAAGACCTGGCAGCCGGCCGGATCACCGAAGAACAGGCGACAGAACTTCTAGAATGCCTCTGGATTAAAACTTATACGATTAATAAAATCCGCAGTTACGGGCATACACGCTTCTCCGCAGGAGGACCGCTCTATCAGAATGTCACAATCGGCGGCCAGACCCCGGACGGAAAAGATGCATCCAATGCCCTTAGCTATCTTGTTATGCGCAGTGTAGGACGGATTCACTTTACCCAGCCTAATCTGACAGTCCGCTACCATAAGGGAACACCGGATGAATTTTTAGAGAAGGCCATAGAAATCGTCAGGTTAGGTTTTGGCATGCCTGCCTTTAATAATGATGAAGTGATTATCCCGTCTTTCCTGGAGCTGGGTGTCAAACCGGAAGATGCCTACAATTACAGTGCCATCGGCTGCGTAGAAGTTGCAGTGCCCGGTAAATGGGGATATCGCTGTACGGGAATGAGCTTCCTGAATTTTGGTAAAGTCATGATGGCCGCATTAAATGACGGTGTTGAACCTTTGAGCGGAAAGCGTATCCATCCCGGCACGGGTAAAAAATTCGTCGAAATGGAAACCTTTGACGAAGTGTTCGAAGCATGGTCAAAAACTGTCCGTTACTTTACACGTCAGACCGTTATTATGGACACCTGCGCGGATTATGCGCTCGAGATGGAAACCCCGGATGTTCTTTGCTCGGCACTCACGGACGACTGCATAGAACGGGGGCTTTCCATCAAAGAAGGCGGAGCTGTATATGATTATATCAGCGGCCTGCAGGTAGGTATTGCCAACCTCGGAAATTCCCTGGCGGCAATCAAAAAACTGGTTTTTGACGATAAGGTCCTTTCGAAAGAAGTGCTCTGGCATGCAATCGAAACAAATTATGAGGGAATTGAGGGCGAAAAAATACGTCAGCTTCTTATTAACAGGGCGCCTAAATTCGGCAATGACATTGATTATGTTGATTGTCTTTTGGTTGATGCATACAATGAATTTATTGATGAACTCAGCCATTATAAAAACACCCGCTATGGCCGCGGCCCGATTGGCGGCGGTTATTTCCCGGGGACATCTTCCATTTCGGCTAATGTCCCGCAGGGCAGCGGCGTCGGTGCTACCCCTGACGGGCGAAAAGCAGGGGAGCCCCTGGCAGAAGGATGTTCGCCGTCACATGGCACCGATGTAAACGGCCCGACGGCGGTATACAAATCGATGGGTAAACTGCCGAATAACAAGATTACGGGCGGTGTCCTTCTCAACCAGAAGCTTTCTCCGTCAGGCCTCCAAAAGCCGGAGGGTGTTGCAAAACTGATGTTCCTGATCCGTACTTTCTTCAATGACCTTCATGGTTTTCATGTGCAGTACAATGTTGTCTCCCGTGAAACACTTCTGGCTGCACAGAAAGAACCGCAGAAGTACCGTGACCTGATTGTCCGTGTTGCAGGTTACAGCGCTTTCTTCAGTGTGCTCTCCCCTGAGACGCAGAACGATATCATAGAAAGAACGGAACATACCCTGTAGAAACTGACCTCTGTTGGGCCCGAGGCGCGGGAACGGTGAATTGTCAGATGTAAGGAGATACTATGTTGAAACACGTCGTTATGATAAAGGTGAAAGACGGCTGCGATGCAAACCGCTGCCATCAGCTTGTTAAACCGCTTGCACAGAATGTTTCAGGAGTCCTGTCCGTATCATGCGGCTTTGATGTTACTAAATATCCCAGCTCATTTGATTATTGCTTTGTGCTAGAGTTTGCGGATCAGGCAAGTTTGCTGGAATATGAATCAAGTGATTACCATCAGCTGATCCGAAACGAAATACACGAAATCAGAACCGTTTCTCACGCAGTCGACTTTTACGAATAGTCGAAATATTTTCAAGGAGCTGTATATGAAAACATATTATGTCGGTGTCGATGTAGGCGGAACCAAAACAGCATTCGGATTATTTGATGAAAATCATGAAATTATCACGCGGTATGAACAGCCGACTATCACGGACGGAAGCTGCGAAGATATATGTCAGGCTGTCGCGGATGGAATATTCAAGCTGACCGGAAGCAGCGGCCTTTCCATTTCAGATATCGCGGGGGTTGGCCTGGCATTCCCGTCTTTTATTAATTTCGAGACCGGACGGATTATCTGTACATCCAATATTTGTAATCTAAAGGAATTCGATGCGCGCGATTTCTTTTCGGCAAAGCTCGGTGTCAGGGTTGCGCTGGATAATGATTCCCATGCCGCAGCAATCGCCGAGCATCGGTTTGGCGCAGGAAGAGGATTTAAAGATATGCTGTACTGCGCGGTCAGTACAGGAATTGCCAACGGAATTATCATCAACAACAACCTTTTCCGTGGAAGCTACGGGGCAGCCGGGGAAACCGGACATATGCTCATTACACCTGATGAAGGCGTGACCTGCGGCTGCGGCAACAGGGGATGTTTTATGTCACACACATCGGGATCGATGATTGTCCGGCATATCAGGCAATGGCTTGCCGAAGGAGAAACAAGTTCCATGGTAGGGATGGCCGGCGGAGACCCGTCAGCCATAAACGGGAAAATCCTTCAGGCTGCTGCGGAAGCAGGAGATCCGATGGCTCTGAGGGCAATTGAAAAAATGGCTTACTATCTCGGTGTCTGGACATTTAATCTTTATCAGGCATTTAATATTAACTGCTATGTTTTTGGCGGAGGACTGGTCAAAATGGGAGACCTGCTTTTTGACAGGGTCCGTTATCACTTCGATCGATTCAATGTATCATCAGCAAACAATCCCGTCTATTTCAAATATGCAGAACTCGGGCGTGATTTTGGGATTATAGGTGCTGAACAGCTGCTGTTTGAGTGATTCCTTACATTTAGCCGGCAGAAATATATTCGCACCCGGATATCCGCCGGGTATTGATTCAAGTATTCAGTATTATGAACATCCAAATACAAATGAAAATATGAGGTGAAAAAATGGCTAAGAGTTTTCCAGTAGTTTGCAGTTCCATTGCCGGTTCGATCGGCGGCATGGGTGTCGCCATGCATAATGCGGCCTTTGCACATCTCGGCATGAAGTATGTGTACGTATCATTTGAACCTGATAATCTGCAGCAGGCTGTCCAGTCGGTGCGTAATCTCGGGTTCCGCGGAATGGGTGTAACGATGCCATACAAGCTCGATGTCATCCAGTATCTCGATAAACTTGACGCTTCCGCCAAAGAAATCGGTGCGGTCAATACGATCGTGAATGATGATGGCATCCTGACCGGATATAACACCGATTATATGGGGGCGATTACGGCCCTGGAAAAAGTAACGGATCTCAAGGACCGCAAAATAGCGATTATAGGCGCAGGCGGCGCAGGGAAAGCGGTGACGTGGGGTCTCAAAAAATATACGTCAAATATTACAATTTACAATATTTTTGAAGATGAAGGGCGGGCAGCTGCCGACAAGTTCGGCGTTGCCTATGCAGGTGTGCCGGACCTTCTTGATGCCGATACGGATTATGATATATTGGTCAACTGCACATCGGTAGGATTTAAAACCGAGGAGACCATTCTGACCAGGGACCGGTTCAGACCCGGCAGCATTGTACTCGATGCTGTTTTCATACCAATCGAAACAACCTTTGTTAAGGAAGCCCGGGTAGCCGGCTGTACCGCCATTGAAGGATACAAAATGCTGCTGTATCAGGCATGCGGACAGTTTGAATTGTATACAGGAGTCCCGGCTCCTTTTGCTGTTATGGAAAAAGCTATGATTGATTACGTGCAGGACAAAAAATAATCAGGCGGAGGATAATAATATGGGAAATATCTCCATCCTTGATATGCCGGAAAGAATAAAGGCACTGCAAAAAATGATGATGGATGAACCGCGGTATATGTCATTGGAGCAGGCGCATCTGATAACGGAAGTATACCGGTCCAATCCTGATCTGCCGGTCATTATGAAGCGCGCCCTGTCCCTTAGAAGCGCCCTGGAAAACATGGAAATCGGGATATCGGACGAAGAACTGATCGTAGGGAACCGGACAAAAGGTGTCCGCAGCGGCGTTGTGTTTCCGGAATCGGGCATTTCCTGGATCGATAAGGAACTCGAGACCCTGCCGACCCGTCCGCAGGATAAATTCAACGTACATCCGCAGGATAGGATTGAGTTCCGGGAGAATATATACCCTTTCTGGAAGGGGCAATCCCTGGAAGATAAGGTGTCACAGGCGATCGGTCCGGAAGTTGACCGGATTGCCAAAGTGGCTAAGGTCAACCAGAAAGATCACGCCCAGGGACATATCTGTCCGGATACGGAGAAGTGGCTTGCCCTGGGTCCTTGCGGCATCCGAAAGGAAGCGGAAAATCGGCTGGCATCCGCCCGGGGGGAAGCACGGGATTTCTATCAGGCAACAATTGAAGTGCTTGACGGGGCGTGCCGGTTCATGGAGCGCTATGCCGTCCTCGCTGCGGAAAAAGCCGGAAGGCAGCCGGCAGCCGGTTACAAATCCGACCTGCTGGAGGTCTCGCGCATCTGCCGCAAATTATCTGTCCAGGCGCCGGAGTCTTTCCACGAAGCGGTTCAGTCGCTCTGGTTTCTCTACGTCATCCTGCATATGGAATCGAATGCCTCCTCCTTTTCGCCGGGGCGCATGGATCAGTACCTGTATCCATACTATAAAGGGGATCGGGAAAAAGGTCTAATCGACGACGCGCGTGCCCTGGAAATCACGGAGTGCTTGTGGCTGAAATTCAACCAGATTGTCTATCTGCGCAATTCCCACAGCGCCAGGTATTTTGCCGGGTTTCCGATAGGCTTTAACATTGCCATCGGCGGCCAGCTGGCCGATGGGAGTGATGCATCCAACGAATTGTCTTATCTGTGCCTGAAAGCCCAGGAGCATATCGGGCTGCCGCAGCCGAACCTGTCGGCCAGGCTCTACAAAAATTCCCCGGATGCCTTTATCCGGCAATGTGTCCGGGTCATTGCCAGGGGCAGCGGAATGCCGCAGTGTTTCAACGATGAGGCGATCATTCCGGCCCTGGAGAATCAGGGTATTGATGCGGAAGATGCCGTCAATTACGCGATTGTCGGATGTGTCGAACTGACAACGCACGGCAACAACCTCGGTTGGAGCGATGCGGCGATGTTCAACCAGAGCAAGGTCCTCGAGCTGACGCTCAATAACGGCATCTGCCTGCTGACCGGTGACCGGCTCGGCCTCGATCTGGGCAATATGACGACGTATAAGACCTATGAGGAACTGGAAGCGGCCTTTGCGCGCCAGATGGAATATTTTATTGACAGGATGATTCTCTGCTGTGAGGTGGTCGAGAAAATCCATATGGAAGTCCTGCCGTCACCCTTCCTGTCGACGGTAATCAATAACTGCCTCGAAAAGGGCATGGATGTCACCGCGGGCGGTGCCCATTACAACCTTTCCGGGATACAGATCATCCAGGGCGCGAATATAGCCGACAGTCTGGCAGCCATCAAAAAACTGGTTTACGAAGAAAAACGCATTACGCCTTCGCGCTTGCTGGCCGGCCTTCGGAATAATTTCCGGGAAGATGAAGCCCTGCGCCTGACACTGCTCAACCATGCGCCGAAATATGGCAATGATATCAGGTGGGTCGATGAAATTGCACACAAATGGATCCGCCATTTTAATGAGTATTTGAAGAAATATACCAATATCCGCGGCGGACAGTACCATACGGGACTGTACACCGTGTCCGCCCATGTCCCGATGGGGCAGAACGTCGGTGCCTCGCCGGACGGGCGGCTTTCGCGCGAACCCCTTGCCGACGGGGGCATGTCCCCGGTTTACGGACGGGATATCAGCGGCCCGACTGCCGTCCTGAAGTCCGTATCCAGAATAGACTCCCTGCTGGGAAGCAACGGGACCCTACTTAACATGAAGTTTCTCCCGGAATTTTTCAACGAGTCCGGAATAGACAAATTTGTTATGTTCCTTAGGACCTTCGTGGCATTAAAGATACCCCATATCCAGTTCAATGTCATTTCCAGGGAAGACCTGATAGCTGCCCAGAAGGATCCGGAAAAATACAGGGGCCTGACGGTGCGGGTTGCCGGGTATACCGCATACTTTACGGAATTGGCCGGTGACCTGCAGAACGAAATCATTGCCCGCACCAGCTACGGTGACATCTGATGGAATCCGGGAATCGAGCTGTGCAGGCGGGGGGGTACCGGACACCGGATTACAGCCGGAAGGGACTTGTTTTTGATATCCGCCGCTTTTCCACGCATGACGGCCCGGGTATCCGGACATCGGTCTTTCTGAAGGGATGCCCTTTAAGGTGCCGCTGGTGCCAGAATCCGGAAGGCCTGAGCCTCGAAAAGAAACTCTTCTATTTTGAAGACCGGTGCATTGGCTGCGGAACCTGCGTTGAGGCATGTCCGGTACAGGCGATCACCCTGCCGGGCACGCACATTGTAATCGACCGGGAAACCTGTAATCTGTGCGGAAAATGCGTGGACGCCTGTCCTCCTATGGCGCTTGGCTTCGACTCGCACTGGATGACTGTGCGCGAGGTGATGGATGAGGTTTTGAAAGACTGGGATTTCTACCGCGAATCCGGCGGACTGACCCTTTCCGGCGGAGATCCGTTTGTCCAGGGCGAATTCAGCCTGGAGATCCTCAGGGCTGCCAAACTGGCCGGCATTCACACAGCCATCGAAACCAGCCTCTTTACCGACAGGGAAACGCTGGCCGGTTTCCTTCCGTATCTGGATTTGGTGATCGCGGACTTCAAAATCTTCGACCCTGCGCTGCACCTTGCCGCTACCGGGCAGGATAATACGGTCATCCGGGATAATTTCAAATTTTTGTTTGCACAGGCGGCGGAACAGCACAAACCTGAAATACTGGTGCGCATTCCCCTGATTCCTGAATATACTGCAGACAGGCATAATTTAACGGCTGCTGCCGGCTTCCTGCTGGCGCTTGCTCCGGGGGTTCACATGGAACTGCTCAACTACAACCCGCTCGCGCAAAACAAGTATGTGCGCCTTGCCCTGCCTTTTTTGTATGCGCAGAATCCGCGCATGTACACGGAAGAGGAAATGTCGGGCTTTAGACGGATCCTTCAAGACGCAGGTGTTGTCAACATTGTCACAGGATAGACTATTACTTTTTTTGCCTGCAGTATAAAGCAATCTCTCCTTCGCATGCTGCAGACGTAAAACCGCCTCTTCCGTAGTCATCAAACTGCAGAAGAGGCGGTTTTTACATATAAAGAGGATTTGGTATTGATAGTATGATTTACATCAGACGGTAATGAGTTCGACACCGTTCTTTTTAAGCGCTTCCCTTGCAGCATCAGGTATTCCTTCGTCGGTAATAACATGACTGACTTCAGAGAGGGACAGCTGCTGGGAGACACCCCGCTGGCTGAACTTGCTTGAGTCGGTAAGAATGATGCTGTGCTCGGCACGTTTGGCCATAGCTGCAACGACTTCGGCACGCGACAGATTTACACAGGTAAATCCGGATTTTTCAGAATACCCGTCTGTGCCGATAAATAATTTGTCGACAAAAAAAGATTGCAGCGACTGGCAGGTGAGCGGTCCTACACAGACCTCGGAAGACGGCTGATAGTTGCCTCCGAGCAGTACAATGTTGACTCTTGGAACCTCACGGATAAAATTTGCGATAAAACAAGAATTAGTAATAATTGTGACATCCTTTGTCTCGCTCAGCTTCTTGGCCAGAAGTGCATTGGTTGAACCGGACTCGATAAGAATTGTCTCTCCCGAATTGACCATCTGGGCGGCCCTCTCGGCAATGCGAAGCTTTATCTCATAATTTACATTCAATCTTGCGGAGATAAATTCGTTGGAGGTTGAAGAGGCTCCTCCATGAACGCGCTTGAGAAGGTTTTCGTTCTGGAGAGCCTTCAGGTCATTCCTGATAGTTACCTGGGAAACGTGATATTTTTCCGCGAGTTCAGCAACGCTGATCCGCTCATTTGTTGAAAAATCATTGATTATCTGCATTCTGCGTTCAATCATAAAGGTATCCTCTTTTTCTGATTGATAATTCAATTATATTAATTTCAGTCTAATATAGCATCCATGTCCTGTCAATGGAGCGTTTCAAACGAAAATGGATGAAGTTGCTATTGAAATAAGACGCTGTGTGCAGGATTCGCCGCAGCTGCAGCGCGGTACCGTGGCATAATAACCGGTCATATTGATTTCTTCCTGGACTGTTCCGTCATTTGAAATCTTCGAACGAAAGATTAATGTTAAATAAACGAAAGGTAGTTTCGCAGGCCTGTATTCCTGATGTTCCTGCATATATCAAAAGAATCGAGAAAAATCGAAATGTAATTGTGCAATATGCACATAATTCAAGCGAATAATTGTCTGAATAGTATAATTTGCTCTTTTTATCACAATTAAACAAACTTCCTATTGAAAGTGCAAAGTGTTTCGTATAAAATTCAAAGAGTAAAGAGAGCAGTGGAAATTATTTTGAAACACTACATGAGAGGAGATGTCGGGTTAGTTTTAAAAAGCGAACGTATCGGAATGAATGCAGGAAAAGATGTATTTAAAAGGAGTAAAAAAATGAACAAAAGTTTTAAAAGAATCATAACCTTACTCTTGGCTTCCATTATGATTACTGGTGCTGCCGGATGTAATTCACAGGCCGTTACCACTACTGCCGCTGCAACTGCCGGAGCTACTACAGCCGCTGTTGATGCCACCACTGCCGCTGCCGGCGCAACAACAGCCGCTTCCGGTGAGCTGATCAAAGTCGCTTTCATCTGTGCCGACATGGCAAATCCATCCCAGTCTTACTCATCTAAGGAGTTCCAGAAATATGGTAAGGATTATGGATTTGATGTTACTGTCCTCGACGCCAAAGGCGACGTGCAGAATGAGTCTACTTTGGTCACCAACAGCATTGCACAGGGCATGAAGGCGATCTTCCTCAACCCGAACGATATCAAAGCAATTGTACCCAGCATTATGCAGGCTAAGGAAGCCGGCATTGTTGTCGGCATGTTCTCATCTGATCTTGCAGCGGAATCACAGCAATACCGTGACTTCTTCGTAGGCGTCAACGATACTATGGCCGGTGAAGCGGCAGGCAAGGCTTTCATCGATAAGTTTCCCGACGGAGCAAAAATTGTAGAAATCGGCGGACAGGCAGGCCATGACGCCCAGATCAAACGTCATGACGGCTTCGCAAAAGCAATCGCCGGATCAAAAATTGAAGTCATCGACTTCCAGGTCCCTCAGCAATGGGATACTGCTCAGGCAATGGCCATTATGGAAGACATGATCACCAAAGAAGGCGACCAGATCCAAGGCGTTTTCTGTCACTGGGATAATGGCGTTACCGGCGTTATTGAAGCTTTGAAGGCTGCAAATATGCTTGAAGGAATGTTCATTGTCGGCGTCGACGGCAACAAGAATGGTTTTGCCCAGGTTAAGGCAGGCGAACAGTCTGTTTCGATCGCACAGAACTTCACCACCATGACTAAAGAGGCTCTGCAGCTTGCCCGTGATGTAATTGATGGAAAGACAGTTGAGAAAATCAACTTTATTCCTCTTGATGTTGTTACAAAAGACAATATCGACACTTTCCAGACACCTGAGTGGTAATACATAAATAGCGGATTATCATATGGGGCTCGCTCCGGACAATATCCGGAGCGGGTTCTGATAATGTAAACTTGAAAAGAGGCTGATGAAATGGCAATTACATCTGAAGAAATCCTTTCGGTCAAGGAAATATGTAAAACATTCCCTGGTGTCAAGGCGCTTGATAAGGTATCTTTCTCAGTCAGGCGCGGTACGGTTCATGGCCTGGTGGGTGAAAACGGTGCTGGAAAATCCACCCTTATGAAAATCTTATCAGGTGTTTACCCGAAAGATTCGGGAACGATCATTTTTGATGGTGAAAAAATTGAAAGCACTACACCGATCAAGTCCATGAACAGCGGACTTGCGATCATATACCAGGAACTCAACCTGGTCAATCAGCTGAGCGTCGGGGAGAATATTTTCCTTGGAAGGTTCAGCAAGATGGGCAAAATGAACGGTATCCATGCTAAGGCGAGGGTTCTGCTCGACAGTATCGACTGTAAGATCGACACGCACAAATTAGTCGACGAGCTAAGTGTCTCTGAAAAACAAATGGTAGAAATTGCCAAGGCTTTATCCTTCCAGTCAAAATTGATTATCATGGATGAGCCAAGCAGCAGTCTGACCTGTGACGAGATGAAGGAACTGACAAAAATTATCCGTCAACTCAAAAATCAGGGAATTTCCATTATCTATATAAGCCACAAACTCGACGAAATCTTTGATTTCTGTGATATTGTAACGATTATGCGTGATGGTAAAATCATTGATACCAAACCGACTACTGAACTGACGCGGGGCGAAATGATTACCGATATGGTAGGACGTACCATTGAAAATGAATATCCTGCCCGTCCGCAGAATGTCGGCAAAACACTTATGGAAGTTAAATCCATTAATACCCGGAAGCTTCATGACATATCCTTTGAAGTCAAAAAGGGAGAGATCCTGGGCCTGGTAGGACTCGTCGGTGCCGGCAGAACTGAGATTGTCCGGGCGATATTCGGTGCGGACAAGGCCAGGGGTCACGTTGTTAAAATTGACGGAAAGACTGTCAAAATCAGGAAGCCGGTTGATGCCATCAAGGCAGGATTAGGATTTATTTCTGAAGACCGCAAACTCCAGGGTCTTGTACTGCCGTTTTCGGTTGAGCAGAATATCTCCATGGGCAACCTTGATAAAATAACAAGACACGGCGTATTGATAAAAGCGGCCGAAAGGAAAATCGCGGATAAATACGTCAGGGCACTGTCAATTAAAACTCCCTCCATAAAGACCAAAGTCCTGAGTCTTTCAGGCGGCAATCAGCAGAAATGTATTATCGGCCGTTGGCTGGAAACAGGACCCCGTGTATTTATAATGGACGAACCGACACGAGGAATCGATGTTGGAGCCAAATATGAAATATATTTACTGATGAAGGAAATCGCTGAGCAGGAAGGGGCTATCATTCTGATCTCTTCCGAGCTTCCGGAAGTATTGAGTATGAGCAATCGCGTTCTGACGATTTTTGAAGGCCGCATTACCGGTGAATTTGATCCCCGGACAGTTAGCGCTGACCAAGTCATGGAGAGTGCTCTTGGGCTTTGCAGTTTGGAGGTACATGAACGTGAACAAGAAATTTGATTTGAAAAAAACATTTAAGGATTTATTTACAAATTATCTGGTTCTGGTTGCAATTGTGCTGCTCGTACTGGTCACCATGATTGCCCAGCCTAAGTTCCTTTCATCCGGAAACATGACGAATATCATGCGACAGTTCGGACCCCTGAGCCTGGTTGCCCTCGGCATGACTTTTGTCATCATCGGCGGTTTTATCGACTTGTCTGTCGCAGGCATATTTTCGCTGGTTGCTGTTGTCACCCTTTCCCTGATTGATCCGATCGGTCAGGTCGGGGCACTCATTGTCGGATTGTGCCTGGGTGCGTTCTGCGGATTTTTCAACAGCATTTTGCTTCTTACTGCAGGTGCACTGACACAGGCGGAGGCCTTGTTTATCACATTTGGCATGAGCCTGGTTTATGGAGCGTTTGCACTCATGAAAACAGGCGGATCGGTTCTCAATATGCGCGATGCCAAATCGGATACTTCGCTTTTCAAATTAATTGGCCAGGGAACGGTAGGTATTTTTACAGTTTCCTTTCTTATCTTTTTAGTATGCCTGCTGGTGTTGTTTCTTTTCCAATCAAAAACTGCGATGGGACGAGCTATCAGCCTGACCGGCGGTAACAAAACAGCAGCACGGCTGGCCGGTCTGCCGGTTGATGTATCCATCATGGTAATTTATACATTATCCGGCTTAATGGCAGCTTTGGGCGCGGTCAATCAGTTCGCCCGTGTTACAACAGCGTCGCCGGTCATGGGTAAAGGCTTTGAAACCAATGCCATCCTGGCAGTTGTTGTCGGAGGTACGACTCTGAAAGGCGGTAAAGGCAGTGTGCTGCGTACTGTTCTGGGCACCCTGCTGATCATATTGATGTCTAACTGCCTGAATTTGCTGGGTGTCACCCCCTTTATGCAAAATGTTACAAAAGGAGCGATTCTGGTTCTGGCCATCTGGTTGGACAACCGGAAGCCGCAGTAGGAGGAGACGACGATGAATGTAAAGAGTTTTGGCATGACGTTGGGCAAATTTGCATCCAAGCAAAAAGCATTAGTAGCAATCATTGTGATGCTTGTGTTTATGGTGTTCTTTCCCACCAATTTCTATACAAGTTATAATCTGATCGATTTGCTGAATTCATCATCCATTCTGATGATCCTCGCCTTCGGTGTCACACTGACGGTCATCAGCGGCGGATGCGATTTGTCCATTGGCGGCGTTATGGTCACATCCGGCATTATTGCAATTAAGATGATGGCAATAATGGACATGTGGCTGGCGATCCTTATCGCGCTTTTATTCGGGGCTGCGATCGGATTCATCAACGGATTCCTGGTTGTGCAGCAGAAGACCGAGCCCTTTATTATTACCTTGGGAATGGGTATTACCCTGACGGGGTTAGCCCAGCTTCTGACGGAGGCAAGGCCGGTTACTGCTTCCAATTCCAATTTCATGTCGATTGCCAATGGCAGGATTATTTTTTCAATTACCAACCTGGTTGTCATTATGCTGGTCGTCCTGTTAGTCACGCATTGGATTATGCGCTACACACAATTCGGCAGAAGCTGTTATGCCATTGGCGGCGATTATGATGTCGCACGGTATTCAGGGATCAACGTTATCTTTGTTAAGTGGGCGGCTTTCGTGATCTGCGGCGTCTGTGCAGCACTTGCCGGTGTTCTTTTATCATCCAAGCTGAATTCGGGCAATTCCATCTACGGTGAAACAACGGCACTGATTGTCAACTGCGCAGTTGTTGTCGGCGGTGTATCGTTCGCCGGCGGTGTCGGCGGTATCCCGCAGGCTGCCCTTGGCCTTCTGGTATTTGGAATTCTGGAAAACAGCATGAATATGCTGAGTGTTGATTCCTATGTCCAGATACTGACCAAAGGTATCGTTATTGTAGCTATCATCTGGATGGACTCCTTTTCCAGAAAGCGCAAAAGAGAGCGTGTATAATGTGGATTCCTTCATTCATCATGAAAGGGCGGCAAGTTCATGAATGAACGTAAAATACAGATACTTAATGATATTTCAGCAAATGATAAAATCACCGTGGCAGAACTTGCATCAAAATTCAATGTTTCGCAGGTGACGATCCGCAGCGATCTGAAAATGCTTGAAAGTAAAGGCCTCATTAAGCGGATTCACGGAGGCGCATCGAGTCTTTCCGATGAAAGGCTTGACAGCCGCCTGAACGCAAACTATGAAATCAAAATGCGCATTGCCGAATGTGCGGCGCAGATGGTGGAGTACGGGGAAACAATCATTATCGAATCCGGATCAACAAATGCCTTGCTTGCCAGAAAATTAGCAGAAACCAAAGATGTAACGATCGTGACAAATTCATATTTTATCGCTAATTTCGTCAGGGACTTTCCGCGAATCAAAATAGTCCTGCTTGGAGGTGACTGTCAGCCTGATTCGGAAGTGTGTGTCGGTCCGCTGACCAGGCAGGATCTGCAATCCTTTTATGTTGATAAACTCTTTATCGGTACCGATGGATTCTCGGAAGAGGAGGGTTTTACATGCAACAACATGCAGCGTGCCGAGATTGCCTCGGCAATGGCAAAGCGAGCCCAAAAAACTATCATATTGACTGACTCCAGTAAGTTTTTTGTTCGCGGTGTTGCCAGGCAGCTTCAGCTTTCCGATGTAAGCATGGTCATTACAGACGAAGGGATTCCGGAAACGGCCCGTGACCTGATTACCGGCAGTAAGATCGAGCTGATTGCAGTGCCGAATCAAACATGCTGAGACTATGAATTGCCGGGAGTAGAGTACTTTCAGTTACAAAAAAGGCAGGTTTTCGAACCTGCCTTTTGTATTGGAAGCGGTCATATCTATTTGCGCAGGTTCCCGTAATATACGGCACCGACGGCCTGTGCAAATTGGGCAACGGAATAATGCGGGTCGTTTTCAAGCTGCTGCATCAGCCTGGTGTTTGCCATGCCGGCATCGGCCACATCCAGAATAATATCGTCTTTTAAAAACCGGGCACCTTCCCTTATGAGTTCGAAGCAGGTCTTATTTTTTACCAGGCGTCCAAACAGAACACGCACGTCGGTGCAGGGATTCAGGATTTTATTGGTCTCAATCCAGGTGATGGCCAGAAAAGTTCCGATATCCTGCCAGATCCTGGAGTTGACGGCGTCTTTTTCACGATCCGGTAAAGACATCATGTGTTCGAGGAAGGGCTTGCGCATATCCACGGGTTCCGTCGGAACAAAGAGGCCCGTTATACCGTTGACCTCCTTTTCGACAACAAAACCCTTTTCAAAAAGCTCCCTGTACAAATCGGGACGTGCATCGGGGAAGTACTTCATGGCAAGGCGGAACACGCCGCTCTGGCTGCAGTATTTCTGCAGTGTGCCGGACAGCCCGGTGTTGAAGTTGTTGATACTGCGCAGGTCGTCGGGCTGATATTCCTTTTCGACGAAGCTGCCCAGATCGATGATGAAATTGTAAACTTCGAGAGGAATATCCGGAATTCTCCCGGAACCGTCTACCCAGCCGGTACCAAGTTCCGTACCAAGTGTGTGTGCGAACACACCCTTATTAACTTTATCCGGCTCGCAGGAGGCGTAGAGCTCCACTGCCGCGGTAAATGCGGCCATGGGGCCGTCGTTCGCTATGTTGACCCTGCCATCCTTTTTGATCAGCTCATGAAGGCGGGCGTCCAGATTTGTGAGTTTGAGGAAATCCTTTTCGTAATCAATCCCGGGGTTATCACGTATCCCCCGGGTCTTGTAGACCTCGCCGCCGACTATCTTGTCCTTCACTACTACGTCGGGGAAACAGAGTCCGATGGAGTCGATTTCCACAAAGCGGCCGTTAAGGAACACTTCCGCTTCGCTGACGGTTTCTTTTATTAAGTCATCGGAAGCTGTCTTATCAAGGGCTTTTTGAATTTTGGCGTTCAGGCGATTTGATTCATTTGTGCTGTCCGTACCGGAATCCAAAGAGATCTTTGCACGTATCAGGCGTATGATCAGGCAGATAGGATCAACCAGCTGGCTGGATTCAGTAAAACCGGCGGGGAACCAGTCGTATTCCTTGCAGCAGGCGATCATACCATTTCTGACCAGTACGATTTTGATATCCGTACCGCCGACGTCTATGCCGCAGATGATTTTGGTTTCCAGATTCCGGGTAACTTCGGCGAAGATCTCCGGATGTTGTTCAGGCTGGTCTTTTGTATTTTCAATTACCGCAAGTTCCTTTACATCTTTTACGATGAAGCAAAAGTCCGGTTCGCCGGGGAAGAGCGTGCTGTGCATCCGGTCGATAACATTGATCGCCCTGCCATAGCCCCGGCGGTCGGCGCGTCTCAGGCCGATGCAGAATACTTCATTCAGTTCAGCTGCGATATGCATCAGCACTGTGCAGGCGCTATCCGCATATACAGTTACAGACTTGCCTCCCAGACTGGAAAGTATGTTGTAGATTTCCGCCCAAATATAGCTTTTCACAAAATCCAGTGCTTCCCGATCCAGGGATTCCAGAATCGGCAGCTTTAGAATGAACAGCTTTTTGCTGCTGCTGCTGTCCATAGTCGTCACGACGATTTGCACAACCTGCATTTCTGTGTCTTTCAGATTGTCAAAGGCTTCGTTTACCGTACTTATGTATACCGGCTGGCCGCTCCGGGCTTTGACTAAAAACTCCTTAACCATAATTTTCTCCAAGTTGTTTTTGATTAAAGTATAAAATAATTTCAAATGAAATACAATAGAAGTTCAAACGAAATGCATAATAGAATATACTTTTAACACATGCAATTGCTGATGAGGTTGTGCCTGTTTGAATGAATTACTATATAGTCATCCTATTACAAAAAAAACAGGTCTCGTGCATTTGCAGGTCAGAAAATTGCAAAAAATATGTTGGAAATACTTGACATGATGTAAAATAAACTATACACTGTGTCTATCAGAGGTTACACACAAACGAGAGGAGCGTGTCGAATATGTCTTATCAGAATAAAAGAACAATCACAAGCATGATTACAGGGGCGTTCGTTTTGGCAGCTTATTGCATCTATGCATACGGCAAATATCAATCGGGAGGTGTTGCGCCTGACGACTGGAAGTTCTGGGCAGTTACCATGCTGATATTTATCGGCGTGGGTATCGTAGCTACGATTATCATTCAAATTATTTTTCATATTATTATGTCAATAGCGATTGCAATACAAGAGCGGAACTGCGATGACAAAGAGATTAACAAAATCATTGAGGCTTCCATGGTGGAAGATGAGATGGATAAGCTGATCGGACTGAAGTCATCAAGAGTAGGTTTTATCTTTGCCGGAATTGGATTTGTCGCAGGTCTTGCGGCTCTTATTATGAATTATTCACCGGCTGTGATGCTCAATATTCTCTTTCTGTCATTCAATATCGGATCGCTGTTTGAAGGATTTGTAAGCCTTCACTATTACAGGAAGGGTGTCCGAAATGGCTAAGAAGATGGAAATTACGAACAATATCCGGACGCTTCGCTTTTTTGCAGGAGAGATGACGCAGCAGGCTCTGGCCGAAAAAGCAGGGGTTTCCAGGCAGACCATTCTTGCTGTTGAAGCCGGCAAGTATTCTCCCTCGCTGGAACTGGCATTTAGAATTGCCGATGTTTTCGGTGTGGCGATCGGCGAGGTATTCGCTTATGAAATGATAGGAGATGCAAAATGAAAGCGGTAGTTTATAAAAAGCACGGTACACCCGATCCATTTCTATACTGCGATGTAAATAAACCCATACCCGGTGACAATGAGATCTTAATACAAGTTCATGCTGTTGCTCTTAATGCAGCAGACTACCGGCTGTTCCGCATGGGGCTTGGCATACCCAAAAGCAAGATATTCGGGGCTGATATCGCAGGAACAGTGGAAGCTGCCGGCAAAAATATCCGGACATTCCAACCGGGAGATAATGTGGCTGCGGATACAGGCGGTTACGGTTTCGGAGGTCTGGCCGAATATGCCGTCGCTCCGGGGGATATTGCGGCGCTCATACCGGCTGAAGTGTCTTTTGAAAAAGCTGCGGCCGTTCCTATGTCTGCGATCACGGCTCTTCAGGCTTTGCGTGATAAAGGCAGTATCCGTCAGGGACAAAAGGTGCTGATCAACGGAGCAAGCGGCGGTGTAGGAACCTATGCGGTCCAGCTTGCCAAATACTTCGGTGCAGAAGTGACAGCTGTCTGCAGCGCGAAAAACATGAATTTAGTCCGTTCCCTCGGCGCGGACCATGTAATCGATTATGCGAGGGAGGATTTTACAAAAAGCGGCATACGGTACGATCTCATTGTTGCTGTTAACGGATATCATCCGCTTGCGGCATATAAGCGAGCCTTAGAGCCTGAAGGGACATATGTCATGGTAGGCGGTACTTTTCCACAGATATTCAAATCCTTTATTTTCGGGCCGATTATGTCATCGGGCAGCAGGAAGATCCGTTCCCTTTCCGCGAAAGGGAATGCCAAAGATCTCGCATTCATTTTGGACCTTGTAAAGGACGGTATAATTAATCCCGTAATTGACAGGCGTTATCCGCTCCAACAGGCAGGAGAGGCATTCCTTTATATTGAAAAGGGACATGCCGGAGGGAAAGTAGTTATCAATGTTATTGAGTGATCGCGAGATGGATTATGAACTTATGAGTGGTATACTCTTTATCTGACGTACAGGCGATTGCTTTTTTATCATTAGTTGAAATGAGACATATATGGAGGGTGATTTAATGAATAAGATAAAAAACACGAAGCATAAAAAAATCATAGTGATTATATCCATTGTTGCTGTTCTTGCAATTTCAACTTCCGCCGTCTGGCTGATTATGAAGAAGAACGCAGCGGATAAGAACCTGCCTGTTGTAATGGCTCACCGGGGTTATTATGTGAACGCTGTGGAAAACACGCTGGGATCGCTTGAAGCAGCAGCCGTATTTAAACCGGATTTTGTCGAATTGGATGTTGTGGAATCCGTTGACGGCGAGTTATTCGTAATACATGACAATAATTTGTTGAGAATGGCGCTCCTCGATAAAAACATTCGTGAAATGACAAAGGATGAAGTTAAAGCTGTTGTTTTAAAACAAAACGGCAAAGAAAGCCACATTTCCACATTGAATGAATTTGTAGATGAAGCGATAAGGCTGAATCAGAATCTGAATGTTGAAATAAAGATTTACGGTAATGAGTCAAAGGACTTTGTCGGAAATGTAGTCAGCCTTCTTAAAGACAAAAAAGTGGAAAAGAAATATTTGATTCAATCCCTTGATTGGGACACCGTTCTCAAAGTGAACGAACTGGCTCCAGAAATTTCAGCAGGATTTATAGCGATGAAGAAAGATTTTGATATTAATAATGCAGGAATTGATTTTGCTTCCATTCCTGCCTACGATGTGGCAAAAGATCTGCTGAGCCATACGGATACTACCAATAAGCCCATATATGTATGGACAATCGATGCGGAAGAATCCATTGAAAAAGTGTTTTCGGAAGGTGCTGACGGTGTTATCACGAACAAATGCAATGATGCCGTAAAAATTCGCAATACACTTGCCAAAACCGGATTGCTGTTTTAAATCCTGAAATACGGATGGAAGGCCGGTATGGCTGTCATTAAGGCATCATGATATTATGAAAATAATCAGTCAGGGAAAAGTATCAGCGCGGATTGTAAAGAGGAATAAAAATATGGCTATAGTACCGCTCAAATGCCCGAAATGCGGCAGTACCATTAATCTTGACGACCAGCAGGAGACAAGCACCTGTGAGTACTGCAAAGGACCCATCCGTTAAAATATCAAAATGCTATATTGCCACAGCTGTATACGGTTCCTATGATGCTCCCGAGGTGCTCGTTCTCCGTAGATTCCGTGACGAGGTTCTGTCGAAATCTTTGCCCGGCAGGGCATTTATCCGCACCTATTATAAAGTGAGTCCTCCTGCTGCGCGGCACCTGGAAAATGCAGGACTGCTGAGCAGCATTGTCCGCCGGATACTCGATGAAATAGTAAAATGGGTTTCCCGGGGAAATAAACACAAATAAAGATTCGGGTCAAAAAAGGCTTGACCTATTTGGGCGGCGCCTTTTTTGTTATTTAGCACTCAATACCTAAAGCAGCGTCATTGCTTCAAAAGCGAATTTTAGAGAACCTTCATGATGAAAACAATTTTATCAGCAGGTTCTTTTTGTTTGTTCAAATATCATTGCAGTATCTGGTAAAGAATATTTCTCAAAATTATCCCGGAACATTATATTTCCGATAAAGTAATTATTTTAATGAAAAAATATACGAAAGAATATGATTTTGAAATGATAAAACCCTTTAATACATGGGTTGTAAGCAAATTATTTGATTGCTTGATTTATTTTCACAATAAAATTAAATGTTGACACCTGAAATAAATCCGAGTATATTACAAGAGAAAAAGCGCACCGGATCATATTCATTCCACATCGTTCAAGAAAACAAAATAATCAAATGTAAAAATTATAACTGTGAAGAGAGTGATTATATGATTGATGTTAACAAAGGCAAACTTAGCGCAAAAGAACAGAATATTGTTATGGTTCTGAATGAACTGATCCTCAACAGTAATTTGCTGCCGACTGAGATTGGCCAGAGTACCAACTTGAGTCCGGCTACAGTCAGCAGGATACTTGGACAGCTGCAGGATAGTAACCTGGCAATTAATGTGGGCAAAGTTGAAACGGTAAAAGGACGCAAACCAAACCAGTTTAGTTTCAATAAGAATTATGGATATATTCTCCATTATTATGTTAAAAAAAATAAGATAATCGGATATTTAATTAATCTTGGCGGCGATGTAATTGATCAGTGCGAGATGCTTTACGATCAGCAGGCGACACTTGAAGATTTACTCGATATTATCTCTGACATCAAACAAAAACTAAGGAAAAATAAAGAACTGAAAACCGCTCAGATATTGGCAGCCGGCTTTGCTGTTCCTGGCGTGGTTGATAAAACGACACGGAAATTATATATGATACCTGACGTATTATCGTTAAATGAGACAACTTTCTACGATTATGCTGAAAAGATTCTAGGTGTACCGGTTATTGTGAATAATGTTTCCTGGATGGCTGCTTTAGGTGAGAAAAATACAAATTACAGCTTTGCGGATAATATTGTCTATTTGAATATTACTAACAGCATCGGTATCGGCGCAGGTATCATTATCGACAATAAGCTTGTAAGAGGTGCTAATGATTATGCGGGTGAGGTTGGACAGTTCTACTTTGATCCCTGTTATTCCATGGGCGACTACCTGAACAGCAAGGGTCAGTTGGAACATGAGGCAAGCCTGAATACTTTGTTTTCAGCGATTGAAAACATAATCAAAAAGGGCGGGGCAAAAGTATTGTCCGATATATTGAAGGAAAATCAGCAGTCCAATATTTTCATTGACACACTGGAAGAAGCTGCGCGACGCGGAGACGTGGATGTACTTGAAGAACTTGAGCGTACGCTGAAAGCCTGGTCCGTTACCATTATAAATATTAATTATTTGCTGAATCCGGATTACATTATTCTTGGAGGCGCGATATCAGAAAAGAATAATTATATTTACGAATACCTGACCAAAATATTAAGCAGCCTGGGAATTTTCTGTCCCAAAATTAAATTCAGTACATTAGGAGATGATGCACAGCTAATCGGAGGGACCGACGTCTTAAAACAATATGTATTTAACAATAATGTCTTATTGGAAACAAAAAAAATAATTTGATCATACTGGTTAGAAAGGCAGGAAAGAATGTTAAAGATTTTAATTATTGGTACCGGTTATATTGGTTTATCCCATATAGCAGCATACAAACAGATTTCAGAAGCCCAGGTTGTAGGAATCATTGACAGAAACCCGGAGGCTGGTACAAAAGCTGCAATAGAAGCCGAATGCAAATATTATTCTTCACTCACTGAGGCTTTGGCAAACGAAAAAGCGGATTTTGTAGATGTCTGTTTGCCGACTTACCTTCATGAGAAATATGTGATCGAGGCGGCAAATGCGAAATGCCACGTATTGTGTGAAAAACCCGTCACTTTTTCATTGGAATCATTTGATCGCATGGCAAATGCCTGTAAGAATAACGGAGTGCGTTTCATGGTCGGTCAGGTAGCTCGCTGGTGGCCTGAATTTGAAGTCATCAAAGAATATATTCAAAATGATAAGCTGGGAAAAATTCATATGATTTATGAAAAGCGTCTGGCGCAGCACCCCAATTGGGCAACCTGGCATCGCGATCCCGAAAAAAGCGGCGGCGGCCTGTATGATATAAACATTCACGACATCGATTTTTTATACAGTATCTTTGGAATGCCTGTACGGGTATACAGTACCGGCTGGAAGAGCTCCACCGGCTGCTGGAATCATGTATCAACCAGTCTGACCTGGGCAGACGGTACGAATGCAGTCTGCGAAACTGCACTTGAGATGACAGGCAATTTTCCATTTACTATTGAATTCCGCGGCAGCGGTGATAAAGGGACTCTCAATTATATGCTGACTGCCGGTTTTAACATAAAGGACGGAGGGCAGGGATCAAGCTTTAAATATTATCCGGCTGGTGAGGAGAAGATTGAATCGCCTGAAGTTAAGCAGACGGATATGTTTGTTTCAGAGATTTCTGCATATGTTTCAGCAATTAATGAAAATAAACCAACGCCCATTCCTCCCGATCAATCCAGGGAAGTCCTCGAAATCATACTTGCATCCAAACGTTCACTGGAAGAACTATGCGTTGTTGATCTTTGATAATGCCCCGAGCTTAGAATAACGGCTAGATGAATACTGTCAGGAGGACTTTTTATGAAAAATATCATATCGGTCAGTACGAATACTTATCACGGCTTCAGTATGGACGAAGCACTCGAGGGAATTGCGGCAGCAGGTTTCAAATATGTTGAACTAACCGCTGTAAAAGGCTGGACTGAGCATGTTATGCCCGGTTTCCCGGAAGCTGAGTTAATAAAAGTCGAGAAGAAACTTAAAGATTCAGGTCTCACCTGTATTGCACTCAGCGGTCACTGCAATCTCATGGATGCGGAACGGCTTAACGATTTTCGTGAAAATATCAAACTTGCGCACCGGCTTGGCTGCAAATATATAATTTCCTCTGCAGGCGAAGCTCATTTCGGTAAGGGAGAAAGTTTTGCCGACGAAGTACTTATCCGCAATATTAAGTCCATTGTTCCTGACCTTGAGAAATATGATCTTTGCCTGGGAATTGAGGTTCATGGGGCATATGGTACCGGTGAGTCACTATATCGGATTTATAAAGGAGTTGGTTCAGACCGTGTGGGAATTAACTATGACACGGCGAATGTGGTTTTTTACGGAGGACAAATTCCTAATAACGAGATCAGGAATTGCGTAGACGGGATTAATTATATGCATCTTAAGGACAAGGTCGGATTTGACAAAGTCTGGAATTTCCCGGCCATAGGCAGCGGCGATCTTGATCTGACCGGTTTGATGGATTATGTCGATGCAAACGGCTATACAGGCCCCATCTCCATTGAAATTGAATTCACTGAGGAATTTACCATGCGCCCGAAAGTTCAAGGTGATCTGGCAACTGCTGACAAGGCAGTCAAAGACTCGTTTGATTATCTCAAAAGTAAAGGGATTATTTAAATCAAGGCTTCACAACGTTACCTGATGTCAGCCGATAGACTTCGGTTCACATAAAAGAAAAAATTTGGAGGAGAATAGTATGATCAAGAAAACCATTTCACTCATTCTGTCACTGGTTATGATCGTTGCTCTCGCAACAGGATGCGGCTCAACAGCCGCGGTAACTACTACTGCCAAAGACACTACTGCAGCAGCGACAACTACCGCAGTAAAAGAAACATCAGCTGAAACGACAACTGCTCCGGCAAAAGAGAGCCTGACTTTCGGATACATTGCATACAACATGGCAGATATCTGGAATCAATATTCTGCCAACGCATTTGAGTATGCAGCTTCTAAATCGAAAATCCCGACTAAGGTAGTTGTACTCGACGCACAGAATGATATTGCAAAGTCCGTTTCCGCTATGGAATCCCTTATCCAGCAGGGCGTTGACGGTATATCCATTTTCCCGATTTCCCCTGAACAGGGAGCTCAGCTGGTTGCCATGGCAAATGAGGCTAAGATCCCGATCACAGTTGAGAATATTGACATTGGAACAGTTTGCAAACCTGATCAGTATGTCGCTTCGGTCGGCTGCCTGTACGGTGATATAGGATATGCTGCAATTAAGTGGCTGTCTGAAAACGTTAAGGATGCAAAAGTATTCTACTGTGCCGGCGCTGTAGGCGGCGGTGTTTTTGAAACCTATAAGGTAGGCGTAGATAAAGCACTTACAGAATTCTCCGGGTCCATTAAGATGGTTGGCCTCTCAAATGGTAATTGGAACACAGAAGACGCACTCAACCTTACACAGAACTTCATCAACTCGGGAACGGAATTCAACTGTATTTTTGCCAACAATGACCTGATGGCTCAAGGATGCTATCAGGCACTTGAAGCAGCAGGACTTAAAAACATCCCTGTTGTATCTACCGGTGGATCTCCTGATGCCAAAGCATTTTTGGAAAGCAAAATTGAGGCAGCAAACATGACTGCTCCGGTTTCCATACAAGGTGTTCAGACATTCAAGAACCTCTATGAGTTTGTCGTTGACGGTACTGTTCCGTCACCCCAGTTTCAGGCTCTGCCCATTGTACCCGTTTCTGCAGAAGACCTGACTGCCTGGATTGACTGGTCCGACTATGCAGGTGCATACGCATACGTTTACGGTTCCTGATTTTTGACTGATTACCCGATCGGGCCCTTTAATCATTGCTATGGTTAAAGGGCCCGCAATTATAACGGATACATAAATGCAGATAGGATTGTTGAAATATGAAAATTGATTACAACAACAACACACCAATCATTCAAATGTGCGATATTGTCAAGGAGTTTTCCGGTGTGAGGGCTCTTTCAGGCATTACCTTTGATGTGTATCAGGGTGAAATTCACTGTATAGTCGGTGAAAACGGTGCCGGCAAATCTACATTGATGAAAATTCTGTCCGGTGCATATACACCCACATCAGGCAGTATCAAAATCGATCACCAGCAATACACTTCACTTTCCCCTGCACTGTCCAAGGAATTGGGAATTAATATTGTATATCAGGAAAATGATCTTGTTCCAGTCATGAATGCAGTTGAAAATGTATTCGTGGGAAATGAAAAAACAAAATATCCCGGCTTAATTGATTTTAAAGCGATGCTTAAAAGTTTTAAGAAAATAATGGAAACATATAAGATTATAATTGATCCGCTTCAGACAATCGAAAATATGTCTGTCTCTGACCAGCAGTTCGTCAAGATTATTAAGGCGTTATCCAATGAACCCAGGATACTGATAATGGATGAACCGACATCCATGTTTAATGCAGAGGATGCCGATAAAGTACTTAACCTGGTCAGAAATATTGCTGAGAAAGGCATAAGCATTATTTTCATCTCGCATTTTCTTAAAGAAGTTGTACAGATAGCTGATCGAATAACTGTCATCCGCGACGGTTCGGTAATCCGGACTTACTCAAATGAGAATAGAAATGTCTCATTTAATGATATTACAAGGGACATGGTAGGTCGTCCGATCGAAATGTTTTATAAGAAGGAGACCCATAGCATCGGTGAGATCATGTTTGAGGTAAAAAATCTCAAAATAGGACGAAATTCCCCCAGCTTGGATTTTCATATCAGAAAGGGAGAAATACTCGGCTTTTCCGGTATGGTTGGTTCAGGCCGCACGGAAATTGTTCGTGCCGTATCAGGTGCCGACCATCGTTTCAGCGGAGATATTTATCTTAACGGCAAAAAATTGAAAATAAATAATCCCGGTGACAGTATCAGCGCCGGTATCGCGCATATAACCGAAGACAGGCAGAGACTCGGGCTTAACCTCACATCGAGTGTTCTTGAAAACATACTCATTGTAGGCCTGGACAAGATAAAGTCGGGATTATTCTATAATTACAGAAAACACACCAATGAAGTCCAAACGATTGCTGATGATTTAAATATCAAAGCATCAAGTATGTTTCAGGAAGTCATGTATTTATCCGGCGGCAATCAGCAAAAAGTCGTCCTGGGCAAATGGATCTACTCGGATCAGACTGTGTATATATTTGATGAACCCACCCGTGGTATCGATGTGAATGCTAAAGCAGAATTCTATAAAAAAATGACGGATATAACCAAGCAGGGCAACTGTATTTTGATGGTTTCTTCCGATATGCCCGAACTGATTTCAATGAGTGACAGGGTATTGGTAGTGCGTGATGGTTCGATCGTATGTGAGTTGTCAGGCGAGGATTTGAACGAACAAACGATTATAAAACAAGCATTAGGAGTGAAAAAAAATGTTGACGAAAACGATGGCTAATACTAAAAAAAGCATTTGGAAGGATCAGAGGGTATTGTTGACAGCGATCATTATATTGCTTGTCATCGTTGTAAGCATCATCAATCCGAAGTTTATAAAGATATCATCTATTTCAGCAATTCTTCAGCAGATATCCGTCCTGGGAGTTCTCACTATGGCCATGACGATGCTGCTTATCAGCGGAGGAATAGATCTCTCGCTTGGTAATATGATGACACTGTCAGCCATTGTTTTGGCTACTGTCCTGAAAAAGACCGGGAACCTTGGCCTGGCAATAATCTGTTGCATGGCCGTATCAACTTTCTGCGGTTTCCTGAACGGATTTATCATAGCAAAATCAAAATGTATGCCGCTGATAATTACATTAGGTACGTCACAACTATTTTATGGTGCCTCGTTACTAATAACCGGCGGTGCATTCCTCAATTTCTCAGGGGCCCTGGATTTTATGCGCAAAGTACAATTATTCAATTTTGTACCGCTGATGGTGCTGTTCATGATTGCTGTTGTCATTTTTATGTTTCTCCTGCTGTCGAGAAGTAAATTTGGGCGCAGGATTGTCGCTATGGGCGGAAATGAAAAAAATGCATACCTATCCGGAATAAATGTAAACAGATACAAGATGGCCACATATGCTATAAGCGGGTTTATCGTTTCAATAGGCGGCATCATTTTTGCGGCCAGACTTAATTCGATTGCTCCGGCAGCCGGCAGCGGTTATGAGCTTGATGCCCTCGTTGCAGCTGTTATCGGCGGTGTTACGTTTGAAGGCGGCCGAGGTACCGTATTCGGGGCATTTCTTGGCTGCCTGCTGACAGGCATAATATCAAGCGCGCTCGATATTATGGGTGTTCACGCGTACTGGAAAATTGCAATTACCGGTACAATTATTGTTGCTGCGGTTGTTTTGAGCAATCTGGAAAACATTCAAAAGAAGAACTGAGACGTCACCGTACTATACATTATCTCAGCGAACGGCATGTACTTTCAGGATGTGATTTCAACGTGACAGGTGCATCATTACAGGGAGGATACTATGAAAAAGGGTGTCAGCTTTTATACATTCGCGCAGGATGTCAGCTTTCATGAGGCATGCGGGCAAACTAAAAACGCGGGCTATGACGGAGTCGAGCTTGTCCTAAGCGAGTCCGGCGAACTAAATATGCATACTTCAGACCGGGATATGATCCGCATGAAAACTATGATAAATGACATGGGCCTTGAGGTATGCAGTGTTGGCGCATGGAACATATGGGAACATAATCTCGCAGGTAATAATGCGGAGGATGTATCATATGCCAAGGATATTGTTAAAAAGCAAATAGATGCAGCGGCGGCATTTGGTGCAGATACAATACTTCTGGTTCCCGGTTGGGTAGGAACGCCCTTTGCAAAAGGAATTGTCAGCTATGACGTCTGTTATGATAACTCCCTTAAAGCAGTTAAGGAATTATCCGGCTATGCGGCCGGAGCGAAAATCAGTATCGGAATTGAAAATGTATGGAATAAATTTTTGCTTTCGCCAATAGAATTCAGGCGCTTTCTTGATGAAATCAACTCGCCGTACGTAGGTGCCTATTTTGATGTAGGCAACATAATCTATATAGGATACCCGGAACAGTGGATAAGAATACTCGGTGGAAAATATATCAAAAAGCTGCATTTCTGCGATTGCCGTTCTGACCAGGCAGGATTGGGTATGTTTGTCGACCTGTTTGAAGGGGATGTGAATTTTGCAGATGTCATGCAGGCAGTTAAAGAAATAAATTACGACGACTGGATCACTGTGGAGTTTTTGCCGAATTATAAGCGCTATCCCTATCAATCCATTATTAATGCCAAGCTGTCTTTGGATACAATTTTGAAAATATAAATAGGAGCTGCAATAAGCAAAATATGCGGGAGGAGAATATATGAACATATTGGGAATTGCTGCACATCCGGACGATCTTGAAATCGGCTGTGCCGGAACACTGGCTAAATTCGTTAAACAGGGACATACCGTATATATGTGCCATATCGCAAACGGAAATCTGGGACATAAAATCATCGAACCGGATGAACTCAGGGACATCAGGACGAAGGAGGCAGAAAGAGCTGCAGCTATTATTGGCGCAAAGGCAGCATACAACGGTGATGCAGGTGATACCTGCATTGAGCCTACGGACCGGGAACTGGTTATGCGAATAGTTGAAATTATACGAAAGACAAAACCTGATTTGATTATTACTAATAATTCCGAAGATTATATGCGGGATCATGAAATGGCCAGTGAAATTGCTGTAAACGCCAGCTTTTTGGCAACGCTTCCGCATATAAGGACCGAATCACCCAGTATCGATAAGATCGCTCCTGTTTACTTTATGGATACATTGGCCGGCATAGGGTTTCAACCTACGGAATATGTCGATATCACCGATACTATAGAGATTAAGCTTGAAGCTCTGCGTCAGCATGAAAGCCAGATTAAATGGATGATGGATCATGACAATATCGATTTTCCTGATATGGTCCGTACGTGTTCAAAATATCGGGGATATCAATGCAATGCAGCATATGCGGAAGGATTCAGGCCATACCTTGGCTATCTGCGTCCGACAACAACACGTTTGCTTCCCTGAAATGGATAACAAATAAACATTAAATATATAAGGAGACAAAAATGAATTTGATGTCAACAATCCATGGATCCAATATGGAACATTATTTTCCCAAAGGCTGGGATCTTGCAAAAATTGATGATTGCTGTTCACATGATGCAAAAGAAGTGTTTGACCGGCAGCAATTCTGGAATGAGAAATTCGAACCTGTTATTGCAGATAACGTCACTGAACTCAATGTCATGATGGGTCATGAAATCGCCCGGACAATAAAAGATGCAAAGGATGCCGGAAAGAAACTGGCGATAATATTCCCGGTAGGTCCGATGGGTATGTACAAGTGGACGGTCTATTTCCTGCAGTCCTGGAATGTTGACTGTAAACATGTCTGGGGATTCAATATGGATGAATGGGCGGACTCAGAAGGAAATACACTGGAAGCGGCTGATCCCGGATCATTTCAGAATTCAATGAATACTGCATTTTACGGACCCCTGGGAGATCTTGGCGTACCGGAGAATCAGCGCAATTTTGCCACGCGGGAAAATCTGCCGACTTATGCGGAAAAAATAGCATCACTGAAAGCAGAAGGCGCGCTTCTTGCAACAATTTTTGGAATTGGAAGAGATTTTCATATAGCATTCTGGGAACCTCAATTTGCAGAGGAATTTACGACGGACGAAGAATGGAAAAAACAGACACATCGCCTCGGTGCCAACCTTCATCCAATGACTGTTGAGCAAAATGCTCTTCATAGTTTCAAGAGCAGAACTACTCTGGTCCCGGCATTCGCCAATACAATAGGACCTGGCCTATTCCTTCAGTCTGACAAAATTATCGGCGGCTGTGACGGTGCATATGAACGCGGCTTGATGTGGCAGGGAATGTCCCTGTGGACAGCACTGCGATATGGTCCGAGCAGATGGGTTCCGGCCAGTTACATGCCTACAATGCCGGGTAAGCTTTTCTTCCTGAAAGAACTTGCAGGGCCGCTGCTTGCAGACGTGAACTGAAAGGATGAAATTTCCCGGGGTACCGGCCAGACGCCTATTGAAGAAGATGGCAAAATTCTAAACGGGGTAATAATATGAATCTCTACGGAATCGACATTTTCTGCGATAACGTTCCCAAACACGATCCTGCCTTTATACCTCTCAATAAATTTAATGAAGGGTTTTTAAAAACGGCACGAAAACCTATTGATATTGCCTTAGAGCGCAAAGACGGACAAATTTCCGTTTTCAGCACCTGTATTCACGGCACCCCCGAAATGCGGGAAGCAGATATCTATTACATCGACAGATTTGTTAAAAACGCTCTTTGGATGAAAGGCGGGTTCCGGATTTATATAAGCAGCTGTGACTATATTTTTGACAGCATTAAGCAGGCTTATTCTCCGGATGGCTCCCGCTCATTCGACTATGCTTTTATGTCACGTGTCTATGAAAAGCAAATGGAAATTCTCAATGTTCCCGGGATTCCCGCCTCAAACGAGACGTCATATGCAATGGGGCACCACCTGAAAGGCTGCCGAATAGGGTTTGATGCAGGCGGCAGCGACCGCAAGGTTTCGGCTGTCATCGATGGTCTATCCGTATACAGTGAAGAGGTTGTCTGGCATCCGAAAATAAATGCGGATCCTGATTATCACTTCCGTGAGATTGTGTCCGCTTTCCGGACTGCTTCCGAATATCTTCCGCGGGTCGATGGAATCGGGGTCTCAGCAGCCGGGGTTTATGTTGAAAACAGGACAATGGTAGCATCATTATTCCTGAATGTGCCCGAGCATCTATTCAATTCCAAAGTAAAGGATATCTTTCTGCTTGCCGGCCGGGAGATTGGCGAAATGCCTGTTGTTGTGTGTAATGACGGCGATGTAACCGCACTTGCAGGGGCAATGAGCCTGAATACTGACAATGTGCTTGGTATAGCAATGGGTACCAGTGAAGCTGTCGGATATGTTGATAAAAAGGGTAATATTACGGGTTGGCTGAATGAACTTGCCTTTGCCCCGGTAGATGCATCACCCGATGCTATGAAAGATGAGTGGTCCGGTGATATCGGATGCGGTGTCAAATATTTTTCGCAGGATTCCATCATCAAGCTGTCGCTGGCCGCTCATATAGATTTCGACATAGACAAAACGCCTGCAGAGAAACTCGAAATTGTCCGGATATTGGTTGAAAACGATGACTCCCGGTCAATTGAAGTCTTTGAATCCCTGGGGGTCTATCTGGGGCATACACTTCCGCTTTATTACAGCATGTACGGCTTTTACAAAGTGCTGCTCCTTGGCCGGGTCATGGGCGGTAAGGGCGGTAATATCATACTGGACACAGCCCATCGAGTGCTTGCGGAAGAATATCCGGATGTTGCAGCAAAGATTTCGGTTTCCCTTCCTGATGAAAAATCCAGGAGAATCGGCCAATCCGTAGCTGCTGCCAGCCTTCCCGCTATTTTTGGAGTAACTTATGCTGATTAAAAATGCCCTTATTTATTTATCCGACCATACCTTTCGGAAACTCGATATCCGGTTTGGCAGCCATGTCAATGAAGTCGGTATTATTGCAGGCATTCCTGACCTGGACGCCGATGGCTGCTATCTCATCCCGGGGCTGATAGACGTACATACGCATGGTGCGGTTAACAATGATTTCAGCGATGGTTCTGCAGAAGGAATGGAATTGATGTCCAGGCATTATGCTTCCTGCGGGGTTACTTCATTCTGTGCGACCACAATGACTTTGCCGGAAGAGGACCTGATAAAAGCTATGCATTGCATCCGTGATTTCAAACGCCCTGCAGAAGGAGCCAGATGTGCCGGCATCAATCTTGAAGGACCGTTCCTTTCCTATGCAAAGCGTGGTGCCCAGGCGGCTGCAAATCTTCATCTTCCCGATTTGGATATGTTCAACAGATTAAATGAAGCCTCCGGCGGAATAATAAAAATAGTGGGTGTTGCCGCAGAACTGCCCGGTGCTTTGGATTTTATCCGCGAAACTGCAAAAAAATGTACTGTATCGGTGGCTCATTCCGCTGCTGATTACAATACAGCGATGGAAGCATACCGCTGCGGCGCTGCACAGGCAACCCATTTATTCAACGGAATGAACCCGCTCCATCATCGTGACCCTGCTGTTGTCGGAGCGGCATACGACAGCAGCGCATACGCTGAGTTGATTTGCGACGGGCTTCATATACACCCGGCAGTCATCCGCATTGTTTTTCAACTGTTCAAAACAAAAACACTATTGATCAGTGACTCGCTTAGATGTGCCGGCATGCAGGACGGATATTATGAATTGGGCGGACAGCCGATAAATGTAAAAGATGCAAGGGCAACTCTTCTTGATGGTACCCTGGCAGGTTCTTGCATAAGTTTGCTTAAAGCCGTTCAAAATGCCATATCTTTCGGCATTTCACCTGAAAATGCAATTTTGGCAGCAACAGAGGCACCTGCAAAAGCAATTGGCGCCGACTCGCTTTTGGGATCCATCGAGGTCGGCAAATTATCCGACATGTTGATCCTGGACAAAAATTTCAATCATATTTCTACAATCATAAATGGGGAGGTCATTAAATAATGAGGTACTATTCATTTGAAAGCTATGAAAAAATGAGTGTCAAGGCGGCAAGTATGGTCGCTGCTCAAATTACCCTTAAGGAAGATTGTGTCCTTGGGCTGCCGACTGGTTCAACACCGGTCAGGACATATGAGATTCTGTCTGAGATGTACAAAAATGGCGCGTTGGATTTTGCTCAGGTACATACGGTGAATTTGGACGAATACTGCGGCATTCCCAAAGAAAATGAGCAGAGCTATCGATCATTTATGAACTGCAATTTGTTTGATAATGTCAATATCAATATTGAAAATACAAATGTTCCCAATGGAATGGCATCTGATTTAGCCGCAGAATGTATACGTTATGATAATCTGATTGATACTCTCGGCGGGATTGACCTGCAGCTTCTGGGTATCGGAAATAATGGTCATATCGGATTTAACGAGCCTTCCAGGCAATTTTCAAAAGATACAAATTGCATTGATCTCACGGAGGACACCATTCAGGCCAATAAAAGATTTTTCAATGATATTTCCGAAGTTCCGCGCAAGGCAATTACTATGGGCATGCGTTCAATCCTGCATGCAAGAAAAATAGTTTTGATAGCCAATAGCCTCGTTAAGGAAAAAATTATCCGGGCAGCCATTGAAGGCCCGATTACCCCGTTGGTGCCCGCTTCGATTTTGCAGCTGCATCCGGATGTAACAATACTGTATTCGAAAAAATAACCGATTAATGACTTTACTGAATGGGAATGACTTTATTGAAGGGGGTATTCATATGAATTCCAAAGAGAGAGTAATGAATCGTCTGCAGGGTAAAGAGGTGGACCGGGTACCGAATACGAGTCTCATCATGACGTTTGCCCCGAGATATATTAAGAAGCCCGCCTCGGAATTTTTCCTTGATTATCGTGTTCTTGTAGAGTCTGTTATTAAGACTAACATGGACTTCGGACTTGACATGATGAGTGTAATTTCAGATCCATACAGGGAGGCATTTGATTTTGGTACAAAAGTGGAATTTCCTTATGATTCGCTGCCTGTATCCAAAGTACATTTCCTTCAAACGTATGATGACCTCGAAAAAGTGAAGCCATTTAATCCGTATGATTCCACCCGGATGCTCGACAGAATAAAGGCGGTTGAGTTATTTAAAAAAGAAGTCGGCAAAGATTATCCCATTATGGGCTGGGTTGAGTGCCCGCTTGCAGAAGCAGGTGATCTCAGGGGCGTAAATGAAATGCTCTATGATTTTTACGACGAACCTGAGAAGATAAGGGAACTTATGGATATATGCCTTGAGACAGGCATAAGCTGTGCGAAGGCACAGGTCGAAGCAGGTGCAGACATCATCGGAATGGGCGATGCAGTTGCATCGCTTATTGGGAATAAGCTGTATATGGAATTTGCTTTTGACTATGAGAAAAAACTGATAACCGCCGTCCATGATATGGGAGCATTAGTTAAGCTTCATATTTGCGGTAATATAACCGACTTGCTGGACGATTTGAAGCATACCGGAGCAGACATAATTGATATTGACTGGATGGTGGACTATAAGACTGCCTGCGAAAAATTAAAGGGTTATGCCAGTGTATGCGGCAACATTGACCCGGTTCGAGTCATAAAAGACGGAACACCTGAGATTATCAGGAACGCTGTATGGGATTGCCTTGATGCGGGTAATGAAACTTCCTTCATATCTTCAGGCTGTGAGATTCCTGTCAGCACTCCCCATGAGAATCTGATGGCAGTGAAGCTGGCCCTTCTGGAGAAAACACGCTGATCGAATATAATTTGCGCGGATGATGTCAGGTTATAAAGCCTCTTAACCTTGTCTTTCGGGGTTGGGGCTTTTTGCTCTGATTTTTAAGTAAGCGCCGCATTCACAAACCCTGGCAGTTTTTTAAAATTCAGGAATTGAATTTTAAAAGCATCAGGCTGGATATTCTCATTACTTATTCAAACTGAGGTGTTGACAATCCTGAAGCACATGATATAATCGCTATATAAAACGTTTTAAATTGAAATTCAGATGCTGCGGCGTCAGAAGGTTGCAAGGTGTGATATGAGAATTACTCTCAAGGAAATTGCCCGACTGGCAGACGTTTCAGTTGCAACAGCATCACTTGCCATGAACAACAGACCAACCGTAAATGCTGAGACAAGAAAGAAAGTACTGGAGATTGCCAGAAAGTACAATTATAACCCTAACCATTCTGCGCGAAGTCTTATCATGGGAAAAAGCAACTGTATCGGATTGATCATTACCGACATCAGCAACCCGTTCTTCTCAATGCTTGTAGATGAGTTTAATAAAGAGGTCGAAAAAATAGGATACTCCATGCTGCTGGGTATCTCCGGCGACAAGGCAACAACTGAACAGAAGTATGTTGAGATGTTTGTCAGCAAAAATGTCGAAGGTGTCATAATAGTTCCAACAATTGAAAAGAATCCTGACTTAAGCCATCTTTATTCATTAAAGAGCCTTGATATTCCTTTTGTGTTCTGTACATCGGCCTATAACGGCTTTAATGAGCCCTGTATTATGACGGATCTTCGGGAAGGTGAGTACCAGATTGTCAAGCATTTAATCGAGCACGGCATGAAAAAAATCCATATTATTACCGGAAACCGCGAGCTGCTGCTCTCTCGCCTTCGCCTTGAAGGATACTTTAAGGCATATGAAGAAGCCGGTTTGTCATATCGATCCGAATGGATCATCGAGACTGTGCCGGATTTCGATCATGGATACAACGCCGCACTGAAGTGTATTGAGGATAAACCCGATGCGATTGTGACTATAAACGACTACCTTGCCATGGGTGTACTCAAAGCACTCAAAGACAATCAAATACGTGTTCCTAAAGATATTTCGGTTGCGGGATACGATGACCTGTTATTTGTTTCCCTTCTTGAAACTCCTCTTTCGACGATTAGACAGCCGGTTGCAGATATCTGCAAAAAGACACTCGAAGTACTTATGTCCAGAATCAATGGCGATGAGAAGCCGGAAGAAATTTTCTATCTCGAACCGGTTATGAAAATCCGGGATTCTACAATCTGATTTTTTTTTGACGACCATTTAAAACGTTTGAAATAACCGTCCGTGATATCAGGACGTTTATGTAGTACAAGGGAGGAACGGTTGAAGAAGTCGCAAATGATATCTGCGCGATTACACAATTACAAAAGGAGATTGGAAATGGAAAGAAAGAACATTCTCAAGAGGGCACCTGCAGCTATGGCAATTTTTTTGATGGTATCCATGCTTGCTGCCTGACAAAATGATATAAACCGAGGAGATAAAATATGAAAAGATCTGAAATTAACAGTATCATGAAAAATGCTGTCACCTTTATTGAAGCAAATGGTTTCAAGCTTCCGTCATTTGCTTTCTGGAGTCCGGATGACTGGAAGTCCAAAGGAAGCGAATACGATGAAATTCGAGACAATATGCTCGGATGGGATATCACGGATTTTGGCAGAGGTGATTATAGTAAGGTTGGTCTATTGATGTTTACATTCCGGAACGGTAACTATCATATGCCCCAATATGTTAAGCCATATGCTGAGAAACTACTAATTGTCGAAGAAGAGCAGATTACACCTTTCCACTTCCACTGGCAGAAGATGGAAGACATCATAAACCGTGGAGGCGGCAATCTTCTGGTTGAAATCTACAATTCGACAAAGGATGGAGAGAAGGCAGCGACACCGGTCAGGGTCTCACTGGACGGACGGAATTTCGAGGTGCCGGCAGGTACAGTCCTGCGAATCGAACCCGGGGAAAGTATTACATTGATGACCGGGCAGTACCACCAATTCTGGGCAGAGAAAGGCAAAGGCAAAATTTTGCTGGGTGAAGTATCAAAGGTCAATGACGATACCGTTGATAACCGCTTTTATAATGCCGTGGGGCGTTTCCCCGCCATTGATGAGGATGAGGAACCTGTTTATCTTCTTGGAAATGAATACCCGTCAGTTGTCTGAGGACGAATTTACATTTGAAAGGAAAAATATATGCCAATAATTACCGGAAGAGAAAATGTACTCTCATTATACAAAGAAGCTGCACAAAACCATTGGGTTCTGCCTTGCTTTTGCAGTGAAAATCTGACAACAACAGAAGCAATCCTTTCTGCAGTTAAGGAGTTCGGGGATGAGAAGGGTATAGAAAACCTTCCCGTCATAGTTGCTATTACCTGCCGGTATGACCATCGTACGCAGGCTGCCTACTATACACACACCCGTCGCTGGGACATCGGACTCCGGCTTTTTCTGGCTGATCTTCATGTGCTCGCCGGAAAGGATTCCCCGTATGGAAAGCTGAGAATCATGATCCATCTGGATCATATACAGTTTGATGATGACAGGGAACTTCTTTCATGGGACCTTGGAGCCTTTTCTTCCATTATGTTTGATGCTTCAAAGAGGCCGTTCGACGAAAATATTGCTCTCACAAAGCAGTTTGTTCTGGATCATGGCAAGGAAATCGTGGTGGAGGGGGCCTGCGACGAAATTGTTGATGCCACGGGTACCCAAAGAAGCGAACCGACTACTCCGGAAAATGCAATGCGATTCTTCAAGGAGACCGGTGCAGACCTTATCGTAGGGAATCTCGGAACGGAACATCGCGCAAGCGCAAAAGACTTATGTTATCTGGGCGCCCGGACTCGTCTTATTAAAGAGCATGTCGGGACCCGGATTGTGCTGCACGGAGCTTCATCGGTTCCGGGAGACCAAATAAAAAACCTATTCAATGACGGTGTGTGCAAAGTTAATCTCTGGACTGCACTCGAGCGTGATTCTTCACCGGATCTTTTCACAGCAATGGTTGAGAATGCCTCCAAAGTTGCAGGACAGGCTGCAGTTGAAGAATTAAAGGCTAGGGGACTGCTCGGCGATAAATGCCCGGCAATTGATAGGGCGTCAATTGACTGCTTCACTACGGTTTACAGGCAGGATATTATCTGCAATCGCATGAAAAGCATTGTGGATTCCTATTTGCGTCTTTGGTACACTTGACAGGAACATTTACAAAAAGGAGCAGGAAAAATGGATTTGCTGGGATTGGATATCGGAACATCTGGATGCAAGGCTAGTATTATCGACTCAGAGGGCGCTATTAAGGCACAGGCCTACCGTGAGTACGGACTTTTATCTCCTCAGCCGGGCTGGCAGGAGATAGATCCGGATGAAGTATGGAATTCTGTCAGGGACGTAATACGACGATGCACCGATTTTTACGGAGGCGGCGACATAGGCGCAATCTGCGTTTCATCTTTTGGCGAAGCCGTGATTGCGGTCGACAGTGAAGGCCGTTGCCTGCAAAATAGTATGATATATATCGATAGCCGCGGAAAAGAAGAGGCCGTAGAATTTGAAGATGCTTTCGGAAGGGAACGTGCGCTGAAGATTACCGGTGCTTCGATTCATCCCATGTATTCAATCTTTAAAATATTGTGGATTAAGAAACACCGGCCGGAAATATATTCCCGCACCTGGAAATATTTTCTGTTCGCTGACTTTATCCTGTTCCGGCTTGGCGCCCGGCCGCATACGGACTATTCTCTTGCGGCCAGGACAATGGCATTTGATATTGTGAAAAAAGAATGGTCAGATGAAATTTTGGACCATGTTGGAGTTGACAGGAACATGTTTGCGGAACCTGTCCAGTCAGGAACTATTGTGGGGGAAATATCCGGACTGATGGCGGCAGAACTGGGAATTCACAAGGGGGCCATACTTGCAGCCGGCGGACATGATCAGCCCTGTGCGGCACTTGGCGCCGGTGTAACAAATGCTAAAATCGCAGTGGATGGTCTTGGTACGACCGAGTGCATCACGCCGTCGTTCGACCGTCCAATCCTTTCTGAAATCATGGCAGACAGCGGATTCGCCTGTGTGCCGCATGTTAAGGCCGATATGTATGTGACCTATGCTTTCACTTTCACCAGCGGCAGTATACTGAAGTGGTACAGGGACTCCTTCGGAGCGGAATACAAAATTCTGGCTGAGAGTCTCGGGCAGAATGTCTACGATGTGATGATTGACCGCGCTGCGCCGGGACCATCCGACCTGATTCTTCTTCCGCACTTTGCAGGCGCAGCGACGCCTTATATGGATACCGGCTCCAAGGGGATGCTCTTTGGATTAACGATCGATACCAAGCCGGAACAAATCATGAAAGCTATACTGGAAGGAATAACATTTGAAGCGATGGTAAATCTTGAACGACTCCGTGAAGCAGGCATAATAGTTGATGAACTTCGTGCCGTAGGCGGACTTGCAAAATCAGATCGTTTTATGCAGCTTAAGGCAGATATGATGGGTGTCGATGTTGTCACTTTGGCTGTTTCCGAAGCAGGAACTTTAGGTGTTGCAATGCTTGCTGGTACAGCATGCGGACTATTCGCAACACTTGATGAAGCTGTTCTGCACATGATGAAAAAGAACAGGACATTTCACCCGGATGAGGCAGTTCGCAGGATCTATTCCAGGAGATTCGAAGTGTACAAAAGTCTTTATCCTGCGTCGCAGATGATTCGTCGTGCAATGGACTCCCAAGTTAAAAACAGTACCGATAATTGTTAGAGTTTGACAAAAAGTGAGGGAATTTAAATGAATGCTGTCATGTATGGTGCCGGTAATATTGGCCGCGGGTTTATTGGGCAATTATTTTCGCAGTCCGGATACGATGTGATATTTGTGGATGTCAATGCTGAGGTTGTTGAACGACTGAATATCGACAATGAATACCCGATACATATTATATCTGAAACAGGCAATGAGGACATAATGGTAAAAAATGTCCGTGCAGTCAATGGCATGGACACGGGTTCTGTTTCCGCGGAAATATGCCAGGCGGATATTATGGCGACAGCCGTGGGTGTCAATGTTCTTCCCAGGATTGCAGGACCAATATCGCAAGGTCTCCGTCGACGCTGGGAGGCAGGAATCGTTAAACCATTGAATATTATTATTTGCGAAAACCTGATTGATGCCAATCAATATCTGAAGCAGCTGATTGCTAAGGAAATGTCAGAAACAGAAAGAATTCTGCTCGACGAGAGGGTGGGGTTTGTTGAAGCTTCAATCGGCAGGATGGTGCCGGTAATGACACCTGACATGCAAAAGGGAAATATCTTACGTGTATACGTTGAACCATTCTGTGAGCTTCCCGTTGACCGGGATGGATTCAAAGGGGAGATACCTGATATTTTAAATATGGAGCCATCCAGTCCATTTGAATATTTCATTAAACGCAAATTGTATATACACAACATGGGGCATGTTATAACAGCTTATCTCGGGCAGATCATGGGATATAAATATATATGGGAAGCAATTGGGGATCCTAATATCTGCAGGATAACACATGCCGCTATGCTTGAATCCGCACTGGCGCTTTCATTAGACTCCGGAACAAAACTCAAGGTTATTCATAATTATGTTGAAGATCTGATAATCAGATTTGGGAATAAACAACTTGGCGATACTGTTGAACGGGTCGGCCGGGATCTTCCCAGAAAGTTGGCACCTAACGACAGACTTTTGGGAGCCTTTTCCCTATGTATCAGGCAAGGCGTTATCCCAAGGAATATAAGCATAGGAATAAATGCTGCCATGCATTTCAAAGATAGTACATCGTCAGAAAAGATGCTGGAAATCACGGAGCATGGATTGAAGGAAAGTCAGATTATCATCAATGAACGTTTAACGAATTATATGTAAAATTGAATAAGCAATGAATTAGGGTCAACAATAGTTAATTCCTGAAATGCCGGATCATCCCAACAGGGTGTCCGGCATTTCTATTTAACAGGCTTCTTTTTAAATTCCAGCAGCATGAGTACATCATCCAGTTCTTCTTTGTTCAAAACCCTGTAATACAGCCATCCGCCGACGCTGCACGGATACCGCTGTGCCCACAATTCTTTTGTCCTGGGCAGGGATAATGCCAGCATACTCTCGAATTTCATCGGATCCTGATCGGGATTGACCTGGATCAATATGGTGAACGCATCTTTTTCGAAAAAGAGATAACAGAGCTGTTTGGTTTTGTGTGCGTATCTGTATCCCCAGCCGTACTCATTTCCAAAGGGGAATTTGAGATCTTTCACAATATCGTACCGGGCAAATAATGCGTCATCAAAAATTCGCAGGAGTTCTGCAGACTCCTTGCCGATGTATTCGCAAATCTCATCTTCTGTCGGGATCTTTTTCCTGTCGAGCATTCTTTCATACATATGCCGGTCCTCCTGATAAAATTATAAATGGTATTATGATAAAAACACATAGCGGCATGTAAAACAATCCGATTGCAGCAAAATACTAATCAACTGCAGGACAGGTGAGGAGGGCGTACATGATCTATTTCACAGCTGACCAGCACTTCGGCCACGCAAACATCATAAGGCTCTGCAGCCGGCCCTTTTCCGATGTTCAGGAAATGGATGAAGTGCTTTTCGACAACTGGAATCGACGTGTAACAAACGGGGATACAATATACATTATCGGCGATCTTTTTTTCAGGAACACGGTTCCGACCGAGGAGTACCTGAAGCGGCTGAAAGGTAAAAAACACCTCATTCTCGGGAATCATGACCAGACCTGGATCCATAAAGTTGATTTAGCGAAGTACTTTCTTTCCGTAAATACACTGGCAGAAATCAACGACGGACAACGCAAACTCATACTGTGCCATTATCCGATGATGAGCTGGAACGCTATGAGTCAGGGCAGCTTCATGATACACGGACATATACATGAGAACACAAATGCACAGTATTGGCCATTGCTGCAGAACAATCCCAATATCCTCAATGCAGGAGTGGATATTAATCACTTTGCCCCGGTATTGTTTGAAGAGATGCTGGAAAATAATGCGGCACATAAAGCAAAAATCAGACAATAATTATCCGGACTGAAATATATAGAACTTTTAACTCGTTATACATAGGAAGGGAGTTGATGCTGCGCATGGAATCACCTGCTGATACTAACCCAGTTGAGGGAATGGATGGTTACTATCCGATGAAAGTGGATGATAACGTCTTATTATTTGCGGGTGACACAAGCGGTTTCCTGCATGATTTCAACGGACCGTTGTATGACATCTACGAAGATTATGAAGGGAAACTGTATTTCAGGAGTGAGAATGTCTATGCGGGAAATACACCTTCAAATACTGATAAAATTGCATTTGATGAGAAGTCAGCATCCATTTCGCTGGATGAACTTAAATTACTAATTGAAAATGCAAAATAGCAATTCCAGTGCACCTTAGGAAGGAAAGTTGTTATATACTATAAAAAACATTGCAGATAGCCTCAATTTTTTGTGAAAACATTATTGCAGGCTCGACAGAATTATTTTGGAGGAAATTATCGTGTTGGAGTTCAGCAAAGAGAGCCATCTTCTGGAGCAGTCAGCATACCGTTATGATTTACAGGATGTTGAAGAGCCTAATTTGTACAGACATCTTTTCGATTATGATCATGTACCCAAAATTCCTTTTAATCATCGAATCGTTCCGATGAACACACCGGAGAAGATTTGGATTACGGATACAACTTTTCGCGATGGCCAGCAATCCTGTTCGCCGTTTACAGTGGAACAGATTGTCCATCTCTATCACCTTTTACATAAGCTCGGGGGCCCGCAGGGTATTATCCGCCAGAGTGAATTCTTCCTTTATACCGACAAGGATAAGGAAGCAGTCATCAAATGTCTCGAGCTCGGATATGAATTCCCAGAGGTAACCAGCTGGATTCGCGCCAACGAAAAGGACTTTCAGCTGGTAAAGGATCTGGGCATCAAGGAAACAGGCATTCTTGTGTCCTGCTCCGACTATCATATTTTCAAGAAGATGAACCTGACACGAAAAGAGGCGATGGATAAATATCTCGGTATTGTTCGAAGCGCACTCGAATTCGGGATCCTGCCCCGCTGCCATTTCGAAGATATTACCAGGGCGGATTTCTACGGGTTTGTCGTTCCTTTTGCCAATGAACTGATGAAATTGTCGCGTGAATGCGGCAAGCCTATCAAAATCCGGGCCTGTGATACGCTGGGTTACGGTGTTTCCTATCCCGGTGTAGCATTGCCGCGCAGTGTACCTGGAATTATTTATGGACTTCAGCACTATTCGGAAGTTCCTTCCGAATATCTGGAGTGGCACGGACACAATGATTTCTACAAAGTGGTAACCAATGCTGCAACGGCCTGGCTGTATGGCTGCAGCAGCGTGAACTGCTCCTTACTGGGCATTGGTGAACGGACCGGCAACTGTCCGCTGGAATCAATGGTCATCGAATACGCATCGCTGCGGGGCACGACGGACGGAATGGATTTGTCGGTGATCACAGAGATTGCCGAATATTTTGAAGATGAACTCAAATATGAAATCCCTCCGCGCACACCATTTGTCGGGAGGAGTTTTAATGCGACTCGTGCCGGTATCCATGCAGACGGTATGCTGAAGGATGAGGAAATTTACAACATTTTCAACACAGCCAAAATTCTCAACCGGCCGGCAACCGTATCCGTTGATTCCCATTCAGGATTAGCCGGAATCGCGCATTGGCTGAATGGTTACTATGATTTGACCGGTGACGACAAAGTCGATAAAAAGTCCCCGATTGTCGATGCAATTAAAATCAGGGTGGATCAATTATACCAGGATGGCAGAAACACAGTAATGGGTGACGGAGAACTCGAAGAACTGCTTCGGGAAGTTAATGAAGACTATTATCTGGAAATATCGGACAAACGCCTGCGAACCAGAAAAGATCGTGCTCACGGAATCGACCGCGGCCAATCATAAACTGTAAAAGCCCCCGGAACTGCAATGCGGTTTCGGGGGTTTTCAGTCTGGCGGAGGGATAGGTCATATATGATGTGTGCCTAATCCGGCATACCCCGGCCGATTCCGGTTCGCATAGTCAAGGCATGCGGTCTTGTGTAAAGCCCCGATTTCCGCAAAAGTCCTGCAGCGGTCAGTATTTTTAATATTAAGGATCGAAGCGGAAGAGTCGTAAATGAATTCCACAGTAAGCTATACAATAGCAGCCTTCGGTATTTTTTGTACTGGAATTTCAGCTCGTCTTGAAATTCCAGTACAAACGAAATACTGATTCCGATTATCAAATTAGTATAATATCTGTTAATTAATGCGGGAAAGTATAGCGGTGTCCTCTGAGGTCATAGTATAAATCTCAGTTGTACCTGCCTTTACCATAAAGCAATTGAAATAATTGCCGTCACTTCCGTTCGGAGCGACGATATAACATAACGTATCGGCAGCTTCGGGTGTGTTAATGTCAATAGAGAGTGTGCCGTCACCGTTATCGATAAAAAATTCTTCCCGGTAAAATTCATAACCGGTGTCGTTCATCATGAGCTGAACCATCCATACGGCATTTTCCGGGGAGTCTGCATAGATTATTTCAGGATCCGGAACAAAAGTGGTTGCTGCCGTTTCCGTCCGGGCCGCCGTCTGAGTCGCCGTCTGAGCCGCCTGGGTAGTCGTTGCTGTAGTCGCCGGAGCGGCGGCAGTTGTAGTAGCAGCTGCCGCAGTCGAAGTTTTCGTTACGGTTGCTGCAGCGTCGGAATCCGGTGATAATGCCGCCCAGACGAAAAATATTACTATCAGGACTACAATCAAGGCAATTATCCCGACAAGTGCAGGTACGAGGATGCTTTTCCTGGGAGAATTTTGCGGCTTCTGTACGTATTGCTGGATAGGCTGCTGAACGGGTTGCTGAATTGGCTGCTGAGGGGGCGAAGCGACAATATTGAGAGGGCTGCTGCAATTGGAACAGAATTTACTGCCATCCTGATTCAGGGCCCCGCATTTTGAACAATACATCCTTAAATCCTCCATCTATTTATTTGTGTTATCTACTATAAATTTATTATAAATGAAAGCAAAAATAACATTCAATTATATTGTGATTATGCTGTGAAAAATAATGAAGATAAGTGCTCTTGAACATTGACGCTATGGAACAATGCAGCGACAGTTGATGCTATGTTGATATAAATCGCGTTACTAGATGAAATCACATGTACTGATAAAAATAATTCTTATATAAATAAATATAAATATATTACCAAAAATATAACTTGAGTATATTTAAAAGTGATACAATGTGCCTTAAAGAGTAATAATACGGTTTATTAATTGAGTTGGCATATTTATTCTTTTCAACATGTATGGAGGAGATGAAAGCAATGGATTTTATTGATCAAATAAGACAGTTTTCCGAGAGAGTAAAACAACTAAAAGAACACTTACTAATAAAATGGATACAACCCCATTCCTTGAAATTGATTTGCTTGATATTAAGGAAAGTTTAATTCCAGAATTGAAAAAGTTTACCAAAGCTGCTTTTGATGAGACAACTATTTTTAATACAGCATCTGAATTGAAATATTCTTATGAGATCAAAAAATATTTTGAACAACAACTCAAAGAACCATCAGATGATTTTACTGTTCATATAATTAAAAGTTTTTCAGATATGCGTATGACGCAGCCAGTAATTGAGAAGTTTAGACCTATTGTAAAAAAAACAATCAATAACTATATTAGCGAATTGATGAATGATAAAATTTCTAATGCACTCAAAGTTGAAAAGACAGCTAGTGAAGTTGAACAACCAAAGCCGGTTGAAGAGGCTATAGACGAAGCAAGCAATATAGTTACTACAGAAGACGAGAATTCTTCTCTCTATATTGTTAAAAGCATATTGGCTGAAACAGTATCTCCCAGAAGAGTTATTGGAAAAGATACGGTCAATTATTACAGTATTATTCTTGACGGAAAATCCAGCAAATGGATTTGTAAACTGCGTTATTCAGAGAAAAAGAAAACCTTTTGCTTTGCTCAAGATGGGAAAGAGGATAGAATTATTATCAATTATATAGAAGATATTTATCAGTTTAAGCAAAGGCTAATTGATACTGTTAAACTTCTTGATGATAAAAGATCCGAATAAGAAAAAGCCAGTAACGCTAGATAAACATCAGAATTGAACTTTTACTATCATATTTTATAGTCGGCGGTGCTAAATATCACAGCTCACTTGATAGTTTATTATTTTGTCCGCATCCCTGTATTTATCAAAAAACCTCGTAACCGCTGCTTCCAGCATGTTACGAGGTTTAATTTTGGCGGAGAGAGAGAGATTCGAACTCTCGGAACCTTTGACAGCTCACACGATTTCCAGTTTTAAAATTATCTGGTAGCGCAAGGTAATTTAAGGCCGATTATGGTCAGCGGTGAAGCCTGAAAACGCCTATTTATCAGTCTCTTTCAGGTTTCTGGTCTGCATAGCCGTGAACCCCAACCGTTCCGACAAAAGAGACCTCTAAAACACATTTTCTGCAGAAGTGTTAGAAAAGTGTTAGAAAAATACTCATCGCCCCTCTCTTGGTGCCTGCCGGATTCCAGGCGGGTGCAAAGAGAGGCGGCCTTTTTAGGTGAGGGGGTAGGGGGCGTGGTTTCCTTCCCCAGACCCCATCCTTTCCTTCCAGCTGGCAAAGGGAATGCTGGCTGAAAAGAAGATATTATTTTCCCTATCCAAATTTGTGAAATGGTGTAGCACTCATCTTGGATAAACATTGGCTCTAACTATTTGTAGAGGGAGTTTATTTCTACTTCCAGTGCGGCGATTTGTAGCATTAATTCATCAAACGAAGGTGCATTGTCAAATATCATACCGCGCATATCGTGGTAGTCAGATTGAAGCACAGCAAGCCTGTATTCGGGCGGAACAAGTTTCAGGGTTCCGATTTTTGCATTATCATACTTTGCCCATCCCCGCGGGTAAAACTGCTTCTTGAATTCGACCACTTTTTGCAATAAATCCAAGTTTAGCAAAGACAAATCTTTGACGTTCGACTGCATCATGCAGTACAAGTCATAAAAGTGACGCGAATATCTGGCAGGCATTTGCGATAATTCAGGACGGTTAGCTTCGTGGTGTAGAATAGTTGCTTTTTCCCAGAAGGTTCGTTCCGGAGAAACAGTCAAAACTTCCGTGTTTGGTTGAACAAATACTTGAGAATAAAATTCGGCTGCATATGGTGTGATTACTTCTTTTCTCGCGGGTGTCCACGCGGCCAATGCGCCAATTTCAAGGCGAATGGTTTGCAGAATGGAATCATCCTCGAAAATATGAGGGTACTTGAAGTTGATAGTTTGAGGGTCGGTCTCATCGATATACATGTTTGTGTCAAATCCTAACAAGAAGGATAACTCTTGCTGTATGTCAGGAAGTAAATCCTGACGCAAAAATGCTTCCGCTCGAAGATTGGCTTCTTTATTGAAAAGGTCCTGTTTTGAATTTGTGCGTTTCTCCCAGGGTTCGTTTATCGAATACCCTAATACGCGCCAATCTAATATCAGGTCGATATCCTCGGAAAAACGACGGATAAGGCGGAAGGCTTTTGAAAGGCTTGTTCCGCCCTTAAACACTAATGCGTTTTTCCACTTAGACGTGCGGAACAAATAATCCAAAGTTAAGCATACCCAGAAATCCTTTTCTATAATTGCTTCATGAAGATTCATTTTTTCTGCTGTATTACGGAATAGAGCAATTCTGTCAATTTCAGATGCTTTAGCTATTGTATACATGATTTTCTCCTATTCGCAGATTCGCTTGATGGCTGAATATATCCAAACAGTGGTTTGTTGAGATTCTTTTAGTAATAAGCTTTTTTCTTCGTTGGTAAGCTGCATACGAAGTTTTTGTATGATTGCATCATCAACCCGCACTTTTCCCAATGCTTTGAGCGCTTGAATGACCATTGCAGTTTTGTAGGACATACCGGAAATTTCCTTATTATTTCTATGTTTGTATTCTATTTGAGAATTCCCGATGACATACGTACGATACGGACCATCGCTAATATATGACCATTTGGCCGCAACCTGAGTTGACAGTCCTAACTGATTCAGAGCTGTGTCACCCGAAGGTGCGATTGTCCAGTTATAATTACGGGCTAACGCAAAGGCTATCTGATGCATGGAAGGCGCAATATATTCTTTCAAAAATTCGCTGTACTGCGGTCTGTCATACACGCCAGGTAAAATGCGCCTTAAGAATCCTTCCTTTTCGAATCGAAAAAGAGATTTGCGTACTGTTTCATAATCAGCTATGTCTAAGAAATCTGGAATTCCAAAAACTGCATCAGTATTTGCAGTTCGTATGCGATTCTCAATTTTCTTTTTTATTGAATCAGTCATTTGCATTTCTCCTTTCTTTTGTCCCGATTATTGTATAACTTTCGGGACAAATTTACAATACAAACGAGTTATTACTTTCAAAAACATAAAATTCGTTCAGAAAGAAGAATGTCGGATTTCAATAGAACATAGATACATTTGTTGCATGATATAATCGAATTTGTTTAGTATTTGTATGTTGTTCGATATGTTGCTCGCGGGACGGTTAAAATTGAAACCCTACAAATTGATGAGGAGGGAAGCGTACATGATTTATTTCACCGCTGACCAGCATTTCGGTCATGCAAACATCATTAAGCTGTGCAGCCGGCCTTTTTCCGATGTTCAGAAAATGGATGAAGCACTCATCAAAAAATGGAATCAACGCGTCACAAACGGGGACACGATCTATATTATCGGCGATCTTTTTTTTAGGAACTCTGTTCCGACGGAAGAGTATTTACAGCGACTGAAAGGTAAAAAGCATCTCATTCTTGGGAATCATGACAATACCTGGATCCGCAAAGTTGATATCGCAAAGTATTTTCTTTCTGTCGATACAATGACGAAAATCGGCGACGGACAACATAAACTAATCCTGTGTCATTATCCGATGATGAGCTGGAATGCGATGAGCCGGGGCAGCTACATGATACACGGACATATTCATGAGAACACAAATGCGCAGTATTGGACATTGCTGCAAAACAATCCCAATATTCTCAATGCAGGCGTTGATATCAATGATTTCTCCCCGGTATCGTTTGAAGAGATGCTGAAAAATAACATAGAGCATAAAAGTAAATGCATCCAATAACTGTTTAGCAAGCACTGGATTCGTATAGCCACTCATCCAAACCTCAGTGGCGTACGCCCCTGAAACCCCAATCCATCCACCCGAACTGCCGGATCATCCCAACAGGATGACCGGTATTTTTATGTCCCAAAATGAAGGAGGTATCCCAGAATGAGAAAGAAGACCAAGCAGCTGAACATTCGCCTGACCGAATCAGAATTTGCCCGACTGACAAAGAACGCCCGAAAAGCGGATCTCACAATGACCTGCTATCTAGGCATGCTGATTAACGGCTATTCGCCCAGAGAGAAACCGGATCTGGATTTCATTGACCTGATGAGCAGGCTGTCGGATCTCGCACATTGCTACCGTAATTTGGCAGCTGCCCGTCGGACATCTGTCAGCGTTGACACCATTGCAATTCCAAGTACTGCCGCAGATACCATCGAATGGCAACAGCAAATAGAAAAACTCACACGAATCATCATGGAGATCCAATGTGCAGTTCTACTGCCGGAAAGAGAGGAAATTATATGGCCGTAACAAAGATATGGGATGTCGAGGGCTGGATCGGACAAGTCGTAAACTACGTTCAAAACCCTGGAAAGACAGATAGCCGTGTATTCAGCCCGACAGATCTGCAGGGTCTCTTGGATGTCATGGATTACGTGACACAGGACTTTAAGACAGAAAAGCAATACTATGTTACAGGTATTCATTGCTCACCTGCCATTGCGAGAGAACAGATGATTATGATCAAACAAAAATACGGCAAAACGGACGGTAAAGTGGCTTACCACGGCTACCAATCCTTCAAGCCGGGAGAATTGGTTCCGGAAGTAGCCCATGCAATCGGAGTCAAGCTGGCGAATGAGCTTTGGGGCGACCGGTTCCAGGTACTTGTTGCAACACACCTTGATAAAAATCATTTGCACAATCACTTTGTCATCAACTCTGTATCGTATGCCGATGGGAAAAAGTATAACGACTGTACCCGCACGTATTACCAAATGCGCGAAGCCTCAGACCGCCTGTGCCGCGAATATGGGCTTACAGTAATCCAAGATCCTCAGTCCGGAAAATCACAGCCATATGCCGTCTGGAAGGCCGAGAAGGAAGGTGCCGGAACTTGGTACGATTACATCCGAGAAGACATTGACAGCACAATTTCTCAATCAGCCACCCTAAAACAATTCCTCCAAAAGCTCACACAAAGAGGTTATACCGTCAAAACCGGCGGTAAGTATCTTGCCGTGCGCCCGAAGGGAAAAGAGCGCTTCGTCCGACTGAAAACTCTCGGACAAACCTACACAGAAGATGCAATCATCCGCCGTATACTTGATTTTCACAGCAAAAAGAACCCGCAGCCGCGTTTTCTTCCAACCCTACCCCAAAAGTACAAATCAAGGCCAATCTCCAGTCTCCGGGAGACAAAACATCTGACATCCTATCAACGTTGTTACATTCAATGGCTCTATATGATGGGGCTGCTGCCGAAAAATCGGATCGCACCGTCATATAGAACTCCAGAACAGCGTGCTGCGCTTGTTAAAATTGACATGTATTCACGAATCGCAGTTCTCCTGACAAGTCAAGATATTAAAACGCCAGCTGATCTGAAGGAATTCGAAAAGAATCTGCAATATGAGGCGATTACACTTCGTAAGGAACGCAATAAAATATCCCAATATTGCCGTACACTTTCGAATCCCGAATCACTTAAGACACTTGATTACGAAAAAAATGGCATTACCTATCGGCTGCATGTAATTGGGAATGACTTAAAATGCTGCGGGGAAATTTTGAGACTGTCAACGATTATAAGAGAAAACATTCAAGTACGACACAATACAGCGCAGAAATGGAAAGAAAGTGAGCGGTCTAGAATTCTTAGTCCATTGAATCGTGCAAGATAATGGTCAACGAGAATTCACTCTCTGTTGTATCTACCTGCAGGAGACCTTGATATTTTTCGACCAATAGACGGATGCTGGAAAATCCAAACCCATGCTTATTGTGGTCGGCTTTGGTTGATACATATTGTCCATTCTCCTTGATCAGCTTTCCGGAGATCGGGTTGCACAGCTTAATTGTCAAAAGCCCTTTCTCGGATTGTAAAGTGAGATTGATGACTCTCCGCTCCATTTCTACCATCTGTTCTGTGGCTTCAATTGCATTATCCAGCGCATTTCCCAGAATTACACTGAGATCTATGTCTGAAATCCGTTGTATGTCCTTCAGATGATGTTCAACATTCAGTCGAATCTGCTGATCCTGAGATACCTTCTGCTTTTGAGATAAAATAGCATCTATCAGAGAATACCCGGTTTCAATCCTCGAAGGACTTTGTGCAAAGCCATCTAGAATTTGTACAAGAAGTGATTTTGCCATTGACTGGTTTTTCTGATTTAGTGCGTTCATTACAGGAAGCAGACTGTTTTTTACATCGTGAGCTAACCGGCGGACTTCATGCTGCTGCTCATCCAACAGGTGGATCTGTTGCTTTTCAGATGCGAGGTGTTGCTGCAGAAGTTGATACTGTCTACTGATCTCAGCATCCCTTTGCATCTGAAAATATTGATCAAATACGATAAGATTAGTAAACAGCAGGGCTAAGGTGCTAATAGCTGTTAAAGTAAACAAAGAGCTGTTTGTCTGATCCTGCCAAAAGATCTGCATATCAAAGACGATCATTACCGATACGACCGGTAATGAGAACAGCGGCAGAATTCGTCTCAAGGGAAGTCTACTCTCACTGGAGGGGACAAATTGCTGTACAATCTTAAGAATTATGAAAAGACCCAGCTTGCACACCATAATGGATGTAAGTCTGTCTATGGATGGCTGCATTAGTTGAACAAAAAAATCAATAAACACCAGATTGAGCAGTGCTAATAAAGCGAATTCGGATACAAGCCAGACAACAAAAAACGCAATGGTAAGCAAGACGCGTTGAGGTATCGTTCCAACATAAAAAACCAGAGCTATGGCAATACCAATCGTGACAAGCAGTAAAACGCTTGGAATAGTTTCCAGTGATGTTTGATTGATTATATATGTGACAGTCGCATGAATAATAGGCAAAATCCAATAAATTACCTTTTTCCCAAAACGGCGGCGAAGAAAGGTATTAAAAAAGGAAATTAAGATGATTCCCTCAAATAGATTTGCCGAGCATTCGATCAAGAACCAAAGCCATTGTGATTGCATCAGTATCTATCCTCCATGTGTTTGGACATAGCCATCATTACATTATTTTGATAAATTCGGCTAACCGGAAAGTTCCTGCCATTACTCATCAATAAATTATGCTGACGCTTTTCATGGATTTCTGTAACATTGACCAGAACACCTTTATACGGTTTGACAAAACCTTGCGCAAGCAGTTGTTCCTCCAGGTCTTTCAACTGAGCTCGCTGCACGGAGTGATAGACCCCTTGCTTTGTAGAGAAAATAATCTGTCGGTTTTTATACTCCGCGCAATAAAGCTCGCTGAGGCGAACTTGGACGAGCGTGTTTTGATCTGTCTTAATGAGCAGGAATTGCTCATCTCTGTGTTGTTTTTTGAGCGCTGCACGGAGTGCTTCCGGCAATTCCTGTTCCATTTTTTCTTTCAGGATATAACGAAAAGTTGTCAGGTGATACGCCTTAAGTGCAAAATCTGAATATGCAGTTATGAAAATAATCAGACACTCATTGTCCAGTTCGCGAAGAGCCCGACCCGTTGCTTCTCCGTCCAGAATGGGCATATCCCAATCCAATAAAACGATATCATAGCGAGAACCGTCTCGGATCTTTTCAACCAGATGGATTCCATCATCATATGTGTCAATCATAGGTTCCAGGGAATCATCAAGCCGAAGAAGTGCAGCTTGTGTTAACCGATGGATATGCTCAAGAAAATGAATATTGTCATCACAAATCGCAATTCGCAGCATCACTTTACCCCAAGACTTTTTGTATCAAGTATAGCATAAAATCTAAACAGCAGAATTGATTTTACCACTTGATACACAAAAGTTACCTCTTGTGCCAATGGTATTGATTGTGTAGTTGCTCCCATGATATGTTGCTCTTGAACAGAGAAGTTGGCAGCTAGATATTGTGAACAAGCGGTGGATCCTATGCGAATAGAAATAGTAGCTGAAAAGATAACAGACCGTTTAGAAAAGCAGGGGCTGGTTGAGTCAGATCAGTCTGAAGTCTACGTGTATGGAATGACGCTAATGATTTCTAGTACAGCGACTTTGCTGGCGACTCTTTTATTGGGATTTGTATTTCATGTGATAAATAGTGTTCTCGTATTTTTGCTGTTTTTTGTTCCAGTACGGATTTTTTCAGGAGGCTATCACTCATCCAGTTATTTGCGATGCTTTTTAACTTTTATGCTTATGCAGGGCAGTTTTATTGTCATTCAGAGGAATCTTCCCGAAAGGGCTGTTCTTCCCTCAATTTTGATAACTTCTTTAATTTCATTGTTCCTGATCTTCAAATTTTCACCTGTATCTCATCCGAACGCTCCGATACGAGAGTCGGACTGGCTTCGGTTTAAACGGCTTAGCAGAATAATTTGCATCATAGAACTTTCGAGCATCTATTTAATACTTATTTTTGCCAGAGAGAACATAGGAATATACAAGCTTCTTTTATCAGCTGCCGTTGGGCTGTTGTATGCATCAATTTTGATCTTTGTTGGATGGATCCAAATACTTGCACGAAAGGAGGTAACTGAAAAATGATGTACGCGTCCAAGATTCTGGGGTCATTAGCCTTGTTGTTTGCTCAAATTGGAAATGGTTCTGCCTCATTCTTTTATACTTATCAGCCCAAGCGACCAAAATCAATGAAATAGAATTTAGTTCATAGGATCCCATGAAGGATTTTCTCAAAAGCAACAACTCCCGCTTGACAAAAATTAACTTGTTAATAGGCTGAACCATATCGAACATTACGCTCTAGAGCATGTTATGGATAAGGAAGGGGTGATGCCTATGTATGTGCAAAAGGATGATAAATTATTGTAATTTATCAATCGGTTTATAAGGTGAAATTTTATCAACTTTGCGCGTATGCCTTTTCGGGTTTTAGACTCGGCTACTTGCCGATTTCAGGATATTATTAATTTAAGTATAGTAATAGTGCGTTAAAAATGGAGGGAGTTGATTGTTCGGAGAAAAATATTTCAGGGTTATTTATTGGAAAAGGAAGTTACTAACGGTGTTAACAAAAGATTTATTATCTTACAAGAGGAGGTTTTACATGAAAAATAAGTTTAAATTTTTGGTTGTAACGGTATTAACAGTTCTACTTATAACCGGCACAAGTATTTCCGCTGCGGGGTTTAGTAATCTACATTTCGACGTACCTGCTAACACACCTGTTTATTCGAATTCATACGATAGATCTTGTAATTATGCATACGTAACGGCTACAGTAAATTCAGTGTATCCATATAGCGGAACAGATAATTTTATATATCTTAAACTTGGTAATTTACATAATGGTACTGTGAGAGGATACAATACTGTACAAGAAGGAACCAGTTCCAATCTGTATGTTGACCAGGCAAACTTAACAATTAAGCCAGTAAAACTTGTGATGAAAGGAAACGATGCAAGTCTTGATTGTAATGCGATTACATCATTTAATGCTAGGTAAATAGAATATCATTTATGCTATGACAAGTTTCGAAGTTGATCGAAGGTTTACTTTGAAACTGACTACTAAGTGGTAGACCGATGGTTCGATTTCACACGGGCGCACTAAAACGATAAGCCCTGTAGTCATTAGACTTCAGGGCTCATTTTAAAAACATTCCCATTTCAACTCTTTTAGCATTATTTAGCTGTAAGTCAAGTACGATTATACTCTTTGAAAATAGTTATGTCCTTTCAAACAAAGGGTATGACGGCAGCGAATTTGTTGCCGCAACCAGAGAAAAAGGTGACCCCCCTGTGATACCCAGCCGTCGAAATGTCAAATAGCCGCTTACGTATGATAAGTGTTTGTTAAGAACCGTCATTTGGTCGAGAATTTCTTTCTAAAATTTAAGAACAATCACCGGATACGCAATTAAATTGGCTCAATTTCCTATATACTCGAAAAAGGATGATCAAGTAATACAAACACAAGGCAATCCAGTTAAAAAACTATTGAAAATTTGATAGCTTATTGAAGAGGTGCGCATATGATCCGGCAATCAATAAAAATCCAACTAATGACTATTATGAGAAAGAAAACCTATTTGTTTGTCGTTCTTCTCATATTTGGACTGATATTTACGAATTTTTCAATTAATGTATTTACTTATAGAGGGACAGATGTTGTTGACATGTATGACCCGATGAAACTGCTGACAATCAGCCATTGGAGTAGCCTGTCTAGTCTTTTCACACAGTTTTATCCACTCCTAGTTGTTTTAGCGTCCGGGTTTTCCTTGTTCCATGATAAGGAAACGGAAATGATTACCTATTGGTTCGCCAGAGTGGGCAGGCGGGCCTATTATATCGGAAATATTGTGGCTTCTTTCATTGCCGCCTTTTTGGTCTTTACCGTCCCCTTTCTGATTGAAGTTGTTCTTAACTGTATTTCCTTTCCTTTAAATGCTAACGGTGACCCGTCCGGAATCAGCAGCTATTTAGGAGATATTGGTCAAGTGACCAGAAATTATCTGCTTTTTCCTCTATATTACCAGAACACATTTTTGTATATTGTTGTTTCAATATTTATGCTTGGTTTGGTATCCGGAATTTTGGCTGTCTTTACGAACGCTTTCGCATTTTTTCCCCTCAAATTCAAGATTCTCTTATTTCTGCCGGTGTATGTCCTGCTCTTTTGTCTTTCCAACGTCAGAAAGCTTATTAATCTAGATATTTATACAAACTATTCATTCTACATTAGTGCTTATGATTCTTCATTCAAGAGCGGTATAGCTTTTGCATGGCTTCTGATTCTTGTGAGTCTGTTTTCTTTATTGATCTACTACAAAAAAGGGAAAGGGGATTATTTCAAATGAAGGGGTACCGGCTATGCTTGCTGACTGCGCTGGGAATAGGAGCCTATTCTGCTGTTGAGTTTTTATATGCCAGGTCACCACTGCACTTCTCCGATATCATCATTCAGCTCAGCAGTCAGGATACTTCTTTTCTCCCCAATACGTTATTAGATTTGGCCATTCAACTCTTTCCCGTCTTACTTTTCCAATTATTGTTTGGCAGCTTTCTGTATAAAGAATTCTGCTCAGTGGGTGTCTATATCTTCTCCAGGTGCGTGAACCGCTCGAAGTGGTTTATTCAAAAGGTCAGCGTCCTGCTGCTGTACGCTTTGCTTTATCCGCTTGCCATGACAGCTTGCACAACTACAATTACTGCTATATTTGGCGATGTCCGGTTTGATCTGACTTCTTTCATTCTCTTCTTGTACTATTGGCTGATTTATGCGCTGTGGCTTTTCCTGACGACCCTGCTGATTAATGTGCTGGCGTTGAAAACGGATAGTGGTGTGGCCTTTGGCAGTATCTATGGACTACAAACTTGTCTGATATTGATTCTTTTTCTTTGGAGGGATATGCTGCCTTTGGATGATTCGCTCTTCGCCGCACGAAATTTCAAATTGTTGTGGCTTGATCCCATTTCTCATTTGATTATCTCTTGGCACAGTTCGAGCATACCTACTTTAGATGCTCGTATCCATGCTTTTGACCTGCCTTTTGATCTTAATTTATCGGTTTTGTATTTCCTTATATTAAGCGTTTTAGCTGTGATAACCAGCTATCACATCATTAAACACCATGATATGATTACTAGCGGAGAAAGAGGATACAAATGAAACTTGAAGTGAGTCATATTTCTAAAAGCATCAAGAAGCGTCCGATTCTAGTTGATATTTCCCTGTCTTTAGAAAGCGGAAACGTATATGGTATTGTCGGCAGAAACGGTTCTGGGAAAACCATGCTGCTCAGAGCGCTTAGCGGGCTGATGGGCGTTGATGCCGGCGAGATCTACTGTAACGGTAAAAAGCTGCATACCGATATTGATGTCCTGCCCAATCTTGGCATTATATTAGAAAATGCCGATTTGTATCCGGAATACACCTGCTTTAAAAATCTCCAGCTACTGGGCAAAATCAACAAAAAAGTGGACGATACTATGATTGCACAGGTTATCGAAAAACTGGGGCTTGATCCTAAAGATAAACGCACATACCGAAAATACTCTCTGGGTATGAAGCAACGGGCTAAAATTGCTCAGGCAATTATGGAATCGCCCGAAGTGCTGATTCTGGACGAGCCGACAAACGCCTTGGATGAACAAGGTGTACAGGATGTTCGCCAGATTATTTTAGCAGAAAAAAATCGTGGTACACTAGTTATCCTGACCAGCCATAGTCAGGAGGATATTCGCTATTTGTCTGATACGGTTTATTATATGAGCAACGGTCATTTATCAAGAACGGAGGGAATGGAGCATGACTAAGTGGAGTGTGATTTTTCTTTCCATCATCACGCTGATAGCCGCGATTATCGGTGGCATATTCAGATTCTCCTATACGGATATCACCGCCGAGGTGGAGCCTATGCTTTCTATGTCAGTCGCTATGTGGCTCGATGAAATCAACCCCGACCATATGAATTTTTTGGAAGAACAACTCCCTGACAGTTCGTATATCCTGCGCGTACAAGGAACAGGTGAGATTGAATATAAATTCCATCAGAACCTGCAGCATGTTAAAGTTTTAGCTGTTTATAAGGGTGCCGATCTCAAGCCGAATGCTGATATTTATATAACTATCGGCAGCGATTATTTTATTCTGGATGAAATGCAAGCCAATTGCGGATTTGTTAATCATTGTCAGGCAGATCGTGAGTACCTGGTGTTTTTGAATGAACGCATTTTAACACCACAAAGAGAACCCTATCCTGTCTTTGCTTTTGAAGGATATATCATCGAACCGATGTTTTGTTATGACGACATAGAGAATACCGTTATTCCGGTCAACATTGATCATATCATTGCCCCTTATGCTAAGGTCAAGGCCAACGAATTTTTCGTTGGTGATCAGGCATCGCTAGAGCACTGGTTGGAGCTAAAGGATCATTTACTTTCTTTGTACCCTAAAGATAATTGATGACTGGCTCTCCCGCATTTTGATTTAAACTTCATTACTATAGTTGCCGTATAATAAATATTGCTTAATATTCTAGTATTGCACTGCTTTTTCATATTCTATTACAAATTTGTCGCCTCTGTTTTGAAGAAATCGTATGTAATTGTTTCAAACTTAATTGCAATTCAACATCAGGAGCGGATACGAAAGGCTTCCCATCCCCCCTTTACGTATCTCTGTTAGGAGCCTGAAAATCTTTTGCTGCCGCGCTGAGGGCTCCGGTTTGCCGCGTTTCGCACCCCCAATTAATATTTACCTTATCCCCCTTGATCGCCTCAGCAAACTCATCTATCGTCATTTCTCCGATCTGGACTCGTTTCAGTAATTTCTTGGCATCATCCTGCCATTGATTGTACTGTTCGCGCGTATAGGCGTTTGGACGTTTGCATTTCATGTTGTGCTTGTTTTGTTCGGAGCGGAATAGTTTTTTTGCGTCATCGAGGTTTTGCGTGAATGTGATGACGGAACCGCGTTGTTTGCAGCTTGAGTCAGTACCTTCAATGAGGCGGTCGCAGTAAACCGAAACTTTAGAGAAGGGAATGAAGTAACGGTTACAGATTTTGCATTTGCAAAGGAGAATGTCTTGACTGCACATGTACTGGAATTCTGTAAAGCAGAGGGCAATCAGATCATTACTTTTATATAAGGGCAGAAGCTGTAGATTGGCATTTTTCATTTGACGGATAAATGTATTTTTGTCCGTTTTTTCATTTCCTGTTTTGGCGGAATCCAAATTGACGATACGCGTGTTAACTTCGATCCTGTTTTGCAGATAACTGATCGGAAGATATTCTTCCGATTGCTTTTCCTGGAGTACATAGAGTGCCTGCAGCGGTGTGAGGCTCTTGTAAGGCCGCTGGTCACGGTCTGCGGTCTGAGCAATAACTCTTTCGAAATAGTTAGCGGCTTTTGCGTAACGGTCGAACAGGTCGGCCATAGAGCGCATATAGGAAATGATGAGGATCTTTACGGATTTGTCTTGAAGATCACATTGAATGGAATCAGGAGACTGATCGAAATTGCAGAGATCAGATAAAAAACGCTCGTGCAGGAATTGACGTTCTTCATTTATAGGTTTCGCCTCCCCATCGATTGCATTCGATATTTTGTCAAATTCGCGATCAAACAGGAATTCGACATTGTCTTCAATTTTGGTGAAAACAATATAATCGAGAAAGGGATGCATAGAATGGATCTGCTGATGCTTTTCCCGATAATAGTTTATCAGAGGAAGGATATCATTATTGCTGTATGCATAATCGAAATCTTCATCGAGCAAGAGTGCCTGCGAGCGCATTCCTTTCCAGTCAACATCCAGAAATGAAAACAGTAAGGAACCAAGAGGAAACCAGGGAGATCGATTAGAGGAGAACAGATGGTCACCTTTTTTGTCAGTGACATATTCGCCCTGGGTGGAGAAAGAGATTTCGAAATCTAAATTTGCTCGGTCATAAAACATAGAAATACCTCGTTGGCTTTCGATAGACCTATTTGTACACTACAGCACAATTCACTTGTACAAGAAACATTGTAAAACATTATTGCAAAGGTTGTAAAGACCTTGTATAGTCATGCCCAGAGAACTTGTGCAATTAAATTAAAATTAAATGATTGCACAATAAGGATTTTCTCAAGACTGCACTTTGACAACTGAATAAAACTGTTAGGGTACTTTCCCTCTGCCGTGGTGCCACAAGGAAACGCCACAGCCGATCAGCGATGATGTGTCTGCTCCTTTTCGGGAGTGAATGTCTGAAGACACGGAGCTACCAGAATACGAGAATGGAATTCTCGGAAGGCGATGATCAGCAGAGAGGAGGATACATGAGTCTGGTCAGGTACGTTGCAAGGAATTGTGATTATGCCTGTGGATTCACCGCTGGCCGCGGGCATATTTGCGAGTTTGGGCGCATTTGTGATGGGAGTAATAACCGACCTCCGCCTAAAACAGTATTCCCGTTCATTTAAAAATACAGGCATAAGTGCTTTGCGTGAGAGAACAAAAAGAAAGTGAGGTTATTATCATGCAGCAGTCAGATGAACGCTACAGCTCAATGTTCCGGCGATATCCTGATGTCGTTGATGTCAAGATGATTCAGGTTATGCTCGGAGGTGTCAGCCGGCACAAAATCTATGAGTTGTTCAAGGAACAGAAAATCAGCTATTTCCGGCTCTCACGCAAATGGATGGCAAGAAAAATGGCCGTCATCGATTACATTATGAAACAGGAAAAACCATCAAATCCTTGATGTCTCCGAATGAGAAAACGAGGGTTATATCATACAAATCAGGAGGATGTACATGCGAAATCTGACCGGCAGTGTCCAGATCAAAAACGGAATCTATTACACGGTAATCAACCTCTATGATCCGGTAACCGGCAAACGCAATACTAAGTGGGAGACCACCGCACTTAAGGTGCGGGGAAACAAACGTAACGCCGATGAGATTCTCAGGCAGCGGATTGAAGAGTACTCCCGACCGAAGGTTTCCAATATCCGTAAAAGTGACGATAAAGAGAAGCTGGCTATTGCCGAGCTGAATTTTCATGAATATCTCCTGCGCTTCAATCAGGAACGCTTCGAGAATGGAGAAATTGAAGAGATATCATATTTGAACCAGCGGGCAACCATTAATGGTTCGTTCCGCAAATATTTTGGTACCCGCTCAATCACCGTCGGCAGCATAACTGAAGATGATATCGATGCGTATCTAAATGACAGAAGAAATACGGTCATCGATATAAAGGACATAGATGGAGAAAAACGGGAGATCCGACTGTCGGAAAACACCGTTAAGCACGACTTGTCGATCATCAAAAAAGCTCTGTCAGCTGCTGTAAAAAAGAAAATCCTTATGGTTAACCCGGCCACGGGTATCGAACTTCGAAAAATTCAAAAATTCACGTCCAAGCCACTGACGGCGGAAGAGCTGAACAACTTCCTTGATACGGTGGAGAATCCCCGGGATCGCGGATTGTTCTTTGTCCTTTCCCGTACCGGTGCCAGAAGGAGTGAAGTGCTTGGCTTCCGTTACAGCCAGGTCGATTTTAAGACAGGCAGCATCCAGATCAATCACTCTGTCTACTTTGGTGAGACGGATGGCAAACGCGTTCCGAAGAGCAAGGACAAAGTCAAAAGCGCTTCAAGCAATCGAAGTCTGATTCTGCCAAACCGCGTACTTCGTGAATTTGAGCATCAGAAAGAAATCACCGAAAGCAACCGTCAGCGGATGGGAAATACCTACAACACCAGATATCTGGACTATGTGTTTGTTGATGAACTTGGAAACTTGAAAATTCCTGACATGGTCTCACACACATTTCACAAATATATGAAAGCCTTCATTTATGGAAATGAAGAGAGATTCGCCCGATTCAGAATAGCCGATGGAGAGCTGCAGATCCCTCGTGTTCATGACCTGCGCCACACCTGTGCCTCGCTGCTTGTAAAAGACGGCGTAAGCCTGAGCATTATCAAAGATTGGCTGGGACACAGCTCCATCACCATCACAAGCGATACCTACTCCCACATATATGAAGAGAGCAAAAAGGAAACCGCCGTCAGCATCGGAAAAATCTTCGGTGATGATGAAGAGACTAAAGAGTCACAGGATCAGGGCACAAATAACAAAGCAGGTGAAAAAAACACTTCCCCGGGATTACGCCAAAACAAACCCGTAAGGAAAAAGGGAGAAATGGAGCGGTAGCTGCGATAATGCAGCTACCTATTTTGATAACTGGCTGCGCTATTTTTCATGCAGACACTGTTAGAAAAACACATTCATGCAAAAAGTGTTAGAAAAGTGTTAGAAATGACCTCTGAAAACAGCTCATTTTCGCTCGAAAATCCGGACATGCCAAGACCCCGAAACCATTGCGGTTACGGGGTCTTGGGTGGCGGAGAGAGAGAGATTCGAACTCTCGGAACGTTCAACCGCTCACACGATTTCCAGTCGTGCGCCTTAGACCAGCTCAGCCATCTCTCCATGACCATCGTATCTATAACAGTCTGCGTTATGTGCAAACCTGCTCTGAAATTGTACTTACTTTGGGAGCAATTGTCAATGTATTTTTTGATATGGACTATTTGTGAACTTTTTGACTGCTATATGGTTGGACTTCCGGATGGATCTTGTGTTATCTGTGTCCGGATCGTCTTTTGGATAATGGGAATGGAGGGTCTTAAGGATAGTGTTCAACGGGTGACTTTCTCTTTTCGTTTCATCAGGCGCATGGCGGTGATAGCTACACACACCAGGCAAATTCCTGTGGCGACCAGATAGACGATGCGCATGCCGTAGAGGAAGGCTTCGTTCTGCCCGGCGACATAGCCGGTGACGTGCTGCCCGAGCTGTTTGCTCATGCTCCCGTAAAGGAGTGTGGTGGAGAGGCTGATGCCGGTTATCATGCCGAGGTTTCTGGCGAGGGCATTGACGCTGCCGCCGATGCCGAGCTTGTCGCGGCTGACGGAGGACATGATCAGGGAAGTGTTCGGCGACTGGAAGTTGGCATTGCCGATCGAGACGATACCAACGAATACACAGATCAGCAGTATGGAAGTGGTCTCATTCATCATTGCCATCAGAAACATTCCGACGGCTGTTATGCAAAGGCCGATGAGTGTGAGGATTTCTGATCCGATCCTGTCGGACAGGTGTCCTGCGATGGGTGCGGTAAAGCCCATGATGAGAGGTGACACGGTCATCAGAAGTCCTGCGGTGCCCGGGGAGAATTCGCGGACATCCTGCAGATAGAAGGGATGGACGATGTTGGAGGTGAATAATACGACAAAGGTCAGAAATCCGCAGATGATGCTGATGGTGAACCAGGTGTTTTTGAAAATGGAGAGGTCAAGAAGAGGCATGCTGCTTTTCTTTTCCGCGATGATAAAGAATATCAAAGAGATGACAGCGACGGCAATGCCTGCCAGGACCCGCGGGTCTGTAAGGCCCCAGACCTGTGACTGATTGATTGCAAAGAACAGCGGCACGATGAACAGGATGAAGAGGGCGGCACCGAGGAGGTCCATGCTCTCATCCTTGCGGTTCGATTTTTGGGGGAGGTATTTCATGCAGAGAATAAAGCAGACTACACCGATTGGGATGTTAATCCAGAAGATGTAATCCCAGCTCGTGACGGAGACGATGAGTCCGCCGAGGGCGGGACCGGCAAGCGAGCCAAGGGCGACGGCGGTTCCGATGAATCCAAGTGCCCGGCCGCGCTCATTTCCGGGGAATACCCGCGTGATGATCCCCTGGCTGTTGGCCATTGTGGCACTCGCACCTATCGCCTGTACGCAGCGTCCGATAAGAAGGAAAGTAAGGCTGTGGGACACTCCGCAGAGAGCTGATCCTGCTGTGAACAGGACGATTCCAAGGTTGAATATGCGCGTCTGTCCGAAGATATCGCCGAGACGGCCGAATATCAGGATCGACGCGGATATGACGATCAGATATATTGTGACAACCCAGGCAATCGTGCCGGAGTTGACAGCAAGATTTTTGCTCATCGTCGGCAGCGCAACATTTACGATGCTGCTGTCCAGGGTATCCATAAAGGTCATGATCGTTATCAGGATCAGTATGAGCCACCTTTGGGCATTCGGAACGGCCGGGAGACCTAAGGGAGCTGCTTGGAGATCCGCGGGAGAGGCATGGAGGACTTTATTGTTCACTGTTCCGGGTATTTTTCCTATAGTATTCATATTATGTAATTCACTCAACATTCTTTTGATTTTCTCAAGTGAGAATACGCTATGTGTGTTTCTATTGTCAACTTAACAGCACATGATCGGGAAATTGTATCGAGTGGTACGATAAAAAGGATTACATATTATCATAATAAGAAGTGATAATATGTACATATACGATGAATCTGCTTTAAAGCAGGTTCCGATCATTTTTGAGAGTGTCTAATAAAGAATTGAGGGCTTATTGTGGTAGAGAAAAAATATAAAGTTACAGGCATGACCTGTTCGGCCTGTTCAGCCCATGTACAGAAGACTGTCTCGAACCTTCCCGGTGTGGAGATTGGAGAAGTAAACCTTGCTACCGAAGACCTTCGTGTGCGTTTTGATGAGACACAGATTGATTTCCAGAAGATCAAAAAGGCAGTTGAGGATTCCGGCTACGGGCTAGTCGATGAATCGGCACCCGGCGCTAAAGCGGACAGGCAGGACGCGGTGGAGCGGGAAGTGCATAAAGTGCGCACGAGACTGATCATTGCCGCGGCTTTTTCTACGCCGGTTTTCTATATTGCGATGTCGCATATGTTCCCCGTGCTCGGCCTTCCGCTTCCTGCGTTTATGAGTATGCATGATCACCCGGTGGTTTTCGCACTGGTTCAGCTTCTATTATGTATCCCCGTACTTTTTGCCGGAAGCCGGTTTTACACAAGAGGTATCCGTGTGCTTTTCAAGGGTGCGCCGAATATGGACACGCTGGTTGCCGTCGGCACGGCAAGCGCTTTTCTATATGGCGTATATGCTTTTGTCCTTATCGTCCGGGGTGACATGGAGATGGCTAAAAATCTCTATTTCGAGTCGGCGGCGATTGTTGTGACTCTTGTTATGGTCGGCAAATACCTCGAAGCAAAAAGTAAAGGCCGGACATCGGAAGCAATCAAAAAACTGATGGATCTTAAGCCCAAGACGGCTGTCTTATTAAGGGACGGTGAAGAAATAGAGGTTCCGATCGACAGTCTTGTTCCGGGAGATCTCGTACGTGTCCGTCCGGGTACCTCCATTCCTGCCGACGGTGTCGTCAGCGAGGGCTTCTCTTCGGTCGATGAGGCCCTTCTTACGGGTGAGAGCATGCCGGTCGACAAACTGACCGGCAGCGAGGTTATCGGCGGCAGTATCAACCAGGAAGGGCTCCTGACGGTGCGCGTGACGAAGACCGGTGAGGACATGGCCCTTTCCAAAATCATTCAGCTGGTTATGGACGCGCAGGGCAAAAAAGCGCCGATCGCGCGCCTTGCCGACCAGATTTCCCTGTATTTTGTGCCTTCAGTGCTTGGTATTGCCACTCTCGCAGCTATCGCCTGGGCTATAGCCGGCAAGGATTTCTCATTCGTTCTTAATATTTTTGTCTGTGTACTTGTCATTTCCTGTCCCTGTGCACTGGGACTTGCGACACCGACTGCGATCATGGTCGGTACGGGAAAAGGGGCGGAGCTTGGTATTCTTATAAAAGGCGGGGAAGCGCTTGAGACGACCCATAAGATCACAACCGTTGTTTTTGATAAGACAGGTACGATTACTGAGGGTAAGCCGGTTCTTACCGACCTGCGCCTGTATGATACTTCCCTTTCCGAAGAGGAGGCACTCCTTCTTTGTGCTTCAGCGGAAAAAGGATCGGAACACCCGATTGCCCGCGCGATTGTCGAGGCTGCGCAGAAGAAAAGCCTGACGCTCCCGGACCCGACTGCTTTTGAAGCACTCCCCGGACGCGGTATCCGCGCCTCGGTGAACGGGCGAAGCGTAATCATCGGCAACCGGAAATGGATGGATGAAGAGAAAATTGATCTCAAAGCGTCCGCTTCCGACATGCACGCTTTCTCATCCGCCGGCAAATCGATCCTGTACCTGGCCTCTGATAATAAGCTTCTTGCCGTTATGGCGGTTGCCGACACGGTAAAGCCTTCCAGCAAAGAAGCGATTGCAAGGCTCACTGTCCTCGGAATAAAGACAGTCATGCTGACAGGCGACAACAGGAATACGGCGCTGGCGATTGCTGCTGAAGTCGGAATCACCGACGTACTTTCGGATGTCCTTCCGCAGGACAAATCACTGGCTGTGACCAATCTTATGGCCAAAGGCGAGAAGGTCGCAATGGTCGGGGACGGCATCAACGATGCACCCGCCCTCGCAGCCGCCGATATCGGTATGGCGATTGGTACCGGTACGGACATTGCCGTCGAATCGGCTGATATTGTCCTCATGAGAGGCGACCTGCGCGAGGTGTCGACTGCTATTGCACTGAGCCGCGCAACAATCCGCAACATCCGTCAGAACCTGTTCTGGGCATTCTTTTACAATCTGGCCGGTATTCCGATCGCAGCAGGAATCCTCTTTGCATTCGGCGGTCCTTTGCTGAGCCCGATATTTGCCGGAGCCGCGATGGCATTCAGTTCGGTGTCGGTTGTGTCGAATGCGCTGCGGCTGAAGAGATTCAGGATCTGAGTGTGTTCGGGGGCTGAGGCGGTCCGATATCTGATAAGGATATGATCCTGTGACTTACTTGAGGCTTCCCCGAGCTTCCCCCGAGGCTTACAACGGACCTTACCCCGGGGTGCTGTTCATTGACTCCCATCTCATGAAAACATACAATAAGATTAAGAGTAAATGTATGCTGTTTGATGTGAGAAGGAGTGATCAATATGAAATTAGTTGGGATGATAAAGGACCGGTTTAAGTCTATTTCCCATACTTGGATCCGCTTTCCTATCGTTTTTGTCCTTCTGTTCATAATGGCTGTTTATGCAAGTATTAGTATTGAGACAAACAGTGACCAGTCTGCGAAGATTTATGCATTGATCCTGGGTGTTTTCTTATCGACAGCGATGACTTTCGGGTTCGAAAAACGATCCAATTCGCTTGTGTGGCTGGCTTTCTCACAGGCCGCTGCCGTCGGATTGGCCGCTGCCTATTATTTTCTGGTGCTAGGGTCCTATACCGGCAGTGTAGTGGATGTTCTGCGTATTGTGATCCTGTCGTTTGCGTTGCTCTTTGTAAGTCTTTGGGTTCCGTGCCTTCGCTGGAAGACGGATTTCAACGATTTTTTCATGACCTTCTTCAAGGCGTTTTTCACAACGGCATTTTTTATCGCGATCTTCTGGGGCGGTATTTCGCTGGTCTTAAGCGCGGTGGATCAACTCTTGTTCAAACTGCATGAGACACTGTTCGGTCATGTGGCGGTCTGGATCTGGGTATTCATCGCACCGATGCTTTTCCTGTCTTTGATTCCTGTATTCGGCGGGACACAGGAAGATAAAGCGAAGCAGGAGCATCTTGCACGGATCCCGGGCTTTTTCAAAGTGCTTCTCTCTTATATCCTTATTCCGCTGACCGCACTGTATACACTGGTTTTGCTGGCTTACCTCGTTAAGACCTTTGTCGGAGGAGACCCGGGGGATTTACTCCGGCCGCTGATACTGGCGTACTGTATTGTTGTCATTGTGCTCTATGTACTTGTCAGCAACGTGGATAATAAGGTTTCACAGCTTTTCCGTATGATTTTCCCCAAGCTGATGGTGCTGATTGCTCTCTACCAGGTCGTGAACCTGATTATCAAAATTCCCGGGGAAGGTATTGTCTATGGACGTTACTTCGTGATCCTGTTCGGTATTTTTTCGATCGCTGCCGGAATACTGATGTCACTGCTTCCGCTCAAAAAGAACGTAATCCTTGCCATTGTCCTGACCGGTTTTGCACTCGTCTCGGTTACTCCTCCGGTTGATGCGTTTACAATAAGTACCAACAGCCAACTTGGGATATTGGACCGGGTTTTGACTTCCAACAGCATGATAAAGGACGGCTCCGTCGTACCGAACAAGGATCTGTCCGAAAAAGACAGGGGGATTATTACGGTCGCAATGCAGTATCTGTATGATGTGAAGGAGACGGACAGAGTTCCGGGTGTATCGGCTAAATTTGAGCTGTATAACGATTTTGAGAAAACCTTTGGGTTCTCACCTTATTATGATGCAGTCTATGTTGATCAGCCGGTTACATCATTCTATTACATCCTTGATGCATCCAAACCGGTTGAGATCAATTCATATGAATACATGATGACAGTTCAGGCCGGCAATTATGACAAAAAGAACCGGGATGAAGTTGTTGCCTCTGTCACGGATCAGGGGAAGACGTATAATGCTGCCATTGTTGTTAAAGGGGATCAAATCGATATTCAGCTGAGGGATGACAGCGGCAGTACAATATTGACCGCTTCCGTAAATGCGCTCGTTGACAGCATCTCACAGAACGCTGCTGTAAATCAGAAGGAACAGCTGTCTCCTGAGCTGATGACCTTTGATGTGGCCGGAACAGGTGCATCGATGCGTATAATTTTCCAGAATGCATCAAAAGATGAGTCCACTTCAAATACATCATATAATGCAACCATGCTGCTGCTGATTAAAATCGGCTAGGTTGGCGGAAGTTTCCCTGATGAAGCAGGTACATTCAATTACCTGTTGACAAATCAATTAACTGGTTATATAGTAAACCTATCGCTTTGGTAGGAATAGACTATTGACAGCGATTGCATATGCGGCCCCTTCATGGCTGAGGAGGTGCGTCCGGCAGTTTAATTGAACACTAATGAAAGTTGTACAAGAGAAAGGGCGTAAGTATTATGACGAAGAATTATAAATTTGAAACACTTCAGGTACATGCAGGACAAGAGGTTGATCCGACTACCCGCGCAAGGGCTGTTCCTATTTACCAGACAACATCCTATGTTTTTGAGAATTCCGAAGATGGCGCAGACCTTTTCAGTCTCAAAAAACCAGGTAATATTTATACCCGCATCATGAATCCTACGACCGATGTTTTTGAAAAGCGCGTAGCAGCCCTTGAAGGGGGAGCAGCCGCACTGGCCGTGGCATCCGGATCGGCAGCGACAACATATGCGATACAGAATGTTGCATCTTCCGGTGATCATATCGTATCGGCAAGCACTGTATACGGCGGCACATACAATCTGTTTGCACACACACTCAAATATCAGGGCATTACTACGACATTTGTCGATCCTGACGATGTGTCCAATTTCGAAAATGCAATCCAACCCAATACAAAAGCTATTTTTATTGAGTCGCTTGGCAACCCCAACGGCAACATTATTGATATTGATGTCTTGGCTGAAATTGCACACAGAAACGGTATTCCCCTTATCGTTGACAACACTTTTGCAACACCGTATCTTTTCCGTCCAATCGAACACGGAGCGGATGTCGTTATTCATTCCGCCACCAAATTCTTCGGCGGCCACGGCACAAGCATCGGCGGCGTTATTGTTGATGCAGGTAAATTCGACTGGGCTTCCGGGAGATTCCCGCAGTACACAGAGCCGGATGCCAGTTATCACGGTCTCGTACCGGTTGATGGTTTCGGCAATCTCGCATTCATCCTGCGTGCACGAGTCATCCTGCTTCGCGATACAGGCGCTACTTTGAGTCCGTTCAACTCATTCCTCTTTCTCCAGGGACTTGAGACCTTGTCCCTCCGTGTCGAAAGACACAATGAGAACGCGATCAAAATTGCACGTTACCTCGAAAAGAATCCTCACGTCGAATTCGTCAACCACCCCGGCCTTGAGAGCAACAAATACCATGCACTGGCCGTTAAGTATTTCCCTATATTCGCCGGTTCCATATTCACATTCGGCATCAGGGGCGGCGCGGAAGAGGCTAAGAAATTCGTAGATAATCTTCCGATTTTCTCGATCCTTGCCAACGTAGCCGATGTCAAATCCCTTGCCATCCATCCGGCAAGCACAACGCACTCCCAGCTTACCGAATCTGAGCTTAGGGACGGCGGCATCAAGCCCAACACCATTCGCCTTTCGATCGGAACAGAGAACATAGACGACCTGATCGATGCACTTGACGAGGCATTCGCGGCAGTGTTTGGCTGAGTATTACGGATTCAAACGATTATTCACATTCAATTGATTATTCACAAAAAAGAGATCCGGGCGAAAACCCGGATCTCTTTTATACTCTTCCATAGGGCATATATTTTAGATATTGAAAAAGCAGTAATTAAGGTTTTCTGCCTGAACCATTCGGTGTGGAAGTATCCATTATGAACTTCATATATTTATAAAAACGTCTCAGAAAGATGATGATAACAACCACTATACCTAAATTCAGAAGTGTCCAAAGAGCCGTAATCAAATAACCAACCCACTGATCATTCATATAATTACCTCCTGATGATTCATATATTAGCATATTGCCTGTGATATTTCGAGTATAATAAAATAAATATGGATATGATTCATTACATCTCAAATGGAGCAGGATCCGTACGCCGTTTTTCGCTCAACGCCAGCAGGATACGGTCGATTACAAATACTGGCAGAACAAGGAATGGCTGGAAAAGGACTGTAAATACTACATACCTGATAAGGCAGGTTTGTAAAAATTGGATTTGCCCGGAGTATTGGAACGATTGCGGCGGCTTTTTTTATATAAATGAGTTAATATACATGAATAGAACGCATTACAGGAGGACAGGCAAATGGGAGAAGATTTCGTTATTCTTACTATTGGCAAACAAAAAAACATTGCCCTGATTGCCCATGATCAAAAAAAAGAAGATTTGATTCAGTGGTGCATTCAGAATAAAGAAGTACTGCAAAAACATTTTCTGTGCGGAACCGGCACCACGGCGAGAATGATTACCGACAGGACAGGTCTTCCTGTAAAGGGATATAACAGCGGACCTCTCGGCGGCGACCAGCAGATCGGCGCCAAAATCGTAGAGGGCAGAGTGGACCTTGCTATATTCTTTTCTGACCCGCTGACAGCCCAGCCGCATGACCCTGATGTCAAGGCGCTTCTCAGAATTGCACAAGTCTATGATATTCCGATTGCCAACAACCGGGCCTCTGCCGATTTCATCATTACATCACCCTATATGGATCAGGAATACAATCATAAGATTGTCAATTTCAAAAAGAATGTACAGGACAGGGCACAGCTGCTGTAAGGCATCGACGCTTATTGACGCATAGAAATATGCTGTAAAATAATGAGGTGACCATATGAAATCAATATTCGTAAATTTGAATTCTATCGACAAGGTTAAGAAATTTGAAAGTGATATATGCAAAATGGACGGCGATTTTGAGCTTGTAGCAGGAAAATACATCGTTGATGCAAAATCAATGATGGGTATTTTCAGTCTTGATTTATCAAAACCGGTTCAGCTGAATATTCATCAGGAGACGGAAGAAAAGATGAATATTCTTGAAAAATATACAATAGAGCATATCTGATTCTGGCTGGAACTGCTGCATTATATTGCCGGGAAATAGGGTTGCGCACTGACTGCTGCCATGCGATAATATTAAAGCCAAGTGAAGTGATAGGAATTGTTTGCTTCCTGCAGCAGGAAGCATGAAGATAGAGACGGGATGGTTGATTATGACTGAAGATACGAAGTTCACTACAGCACAGGTGCTGTCATGGATTGCGGGACAAAAGGATAAAGCACTTCGATTTATTAATGGAACCAAAGATGATATGTCTGTCGTTTTAGCTTCGAAAACAGACCTTGCTTCTGTGATTACCTATTTTGCCAATGAAAATAGCGATGAAGACACCCAGGATGCTGTAAAAGCGCTGGCAGCAGCAGCTTTGGAAGTGCGTCATGCTGCATATGGAAACCGTGTGTTTTTCCGCGGCCTCATTGAATTTACGAATTACTGTAAAAATGACTGCTATTACTGCGGCATCGGCCGGAGTCAGAGCCAGGTTCACAGATACCGGCTCTCCGATGAGGAGATACTTTCCTGCTGCAGGACGGGTGAAAAACTTGGTTATCATTCTTTTGTGCTGCAGGGCGGCGAGGATCCTTATTATACCGATGACCGTATGTGTGCCATTATCCGGATGATCCGCGGGGCTTATCCGAATACGGCGATTACATTGTCTGTCGGCGAGAAATCGCATGAGTCGTATCTTAAGTATTTTGAGGCCGGTGCCAACCGCTACCTCCTGAGACACGAGACAGCAACGGATGAACATTACCGACTGCTGCATCCGGAAGAGATGAGCCTTTCCCACCGCAAGGACTGCCTGCATGATTTGATGAATATAGGATATCAGGTAGGGGCAGGCTTTATGGTCGGCTCTCCTTTCCAGACACCGGAGAATCTGGCGGCGGATCTTGTGTTTTTACAGGAACTGGTGCCCCATATGGTTGGTATCGGACCCTTTATACCGTCCAGCGGCACGCGGTTTGCCGGTTTTCCTGCCGGTTCGCTGCATCAGACGCTGGTTATGCTGGCGCTGACACGGCTGCTTTTGCCTGAAGTCCTGCTTCCTTCAACAACAGCCCTCGGGACGATTGATCCGCTTGGCAGGGAAAAAGGATTCGGATACGGCGCGAATGTTGTAATGCCGAACCTTTCGCCGACGAGCGTGCGTGCGGATTATGCACTTTACGACAATAAGATTTGTACCGGGGATGATGCCGTCGACTGTCAGAAGTGCCTGAACGGACGCATCCTTCGGTCCGGGAATATGCCGGATTACACCAGGGGCGACCACCGGGACTTCGTACCGGAGGATATACAGCCGTCCGGTATTGTATAATGATACGAATTAGCAATAAATAAGGAGAATCTTCATGGATCAGTTTTCAAGGACACAGCTTCTTCTGGGACCGGAAGCGATGCAGGCACTGTCGACTTCCGTGGTTGCTGTGTTTGGAATTGGCGGCGTCGGATCCTTTGCAGCAGAAGCCCTTGCCAGAAGCGGTGTCGGCGGGATCGCGCTTTTTGATGATGATACCGTATGCCTTACAAATATCAACCGGCAGCTGATTGCGACCCTTTCGACAGTGGGCAAGCCCAAGGTTGAAGTTATGAGGGACCGTATTCTTGATATTAATGCCTCAGCTAAAGTTGAAGTAAATGCTGTCTTCTATGGTGCGGACAATGCCGATCAATATGATCTGTCCCGCTATTCCTATATTATTGATGCAATAGACACGGTTTCCAGTAAGCTGATTCTCATCGAACGTGCCAAGGCGGCGAATGTTCCGATCATCAGCTGCATGGGTGCCGGCAATAAGCTCGATCCGACGGCTTTTGAAGTCTCGGATATATATAAGACGTCTGTTTGCCCGCTCGCCAAGGTGATGAGAAGGGAACTTCGTGCACGGGGGGTTGATTCCCTCAAAGTCGTGTATTCCAGAGAGCTGCCGATCCCGCTTTCGGAATCAGAAGAAATCAGCTGCAAAAATAATTGCATCTGTCCTCCTGACAGCAAACGAAACTGCGCCGTACGAAGACAAGTGCCCGGCAGTATCTCTTTTGTTCCATCCGTAGCCGGGCTGATTCTGGCCGGTGAAGCAATTAAGGATCTGACGAATATTCATTCCGCCCGAATGTGACGCTGCTTTTTGCCGTTGTATGATTGCAACAGCAGGGGTTTATTACATGAAGCGAATAGTTCTCACAGACAGGCATTTCATAGAGTATGCCTGCCATATATAGAGAGGGATGAATATTTATGAAAGACGATACTATTTTGACCCATGGTTACCGGGGTCCTGATCCTATTACCGGAGCCATTAGTTTCCCGATTTTCCAGAGCGCCACCTTCCGGCATAACGGACTCAACCAGAGTACGGGATATGATTATACACGTGCGGGAAATCCGACGCGTGAAGAACTGGAAAAGACTATGGCTCTGATGGAACAAGGTGAGAAGTGCTGGGCATTTGCATCCGGCATGGCTGCTATTTCAACCGTTTTCCGGCTCCTGAAGCCCGGTCAGCATGTACTTTTGTCGGAAGATCTGTACGGGGGTACTCACCGGCTTGCCGAGGAAATATATAAACCGTATGGAATTGATTTTGAATTTGCCGACACATCCGATATTGGACATCTCACAGCGCTTATCCGCACCAATACATCGATGATTTTCGTTGAGACTCCGTCAAACCCGATGATGAGAGTGACGGACCTCGCAAAGGTACATGAAGCGATTGCCCAAAGAGATATTCTGCTCGTTGTGGATAATACATTTCTTACACCCTATCTTCAGAAGCCGCTGTGCCTCGGTGCCGATATTGTCGTGCACAGCGGAACAAAATACCTGTGCGGTCATAATGATGTTCTTGCAGGCTTTGTTATTGCAGGTAAGCGTGATGGACTTGCGGAGCAGCTGTCACGTATATCCATGTCGGAAGGGGCCATATTGGGAGCATTTGACAGCTGGCTGATGATTCGGAGCCTAAAGACCCTCTCGGTCAGACTGGAACGGCAGGAGAAAAATGCGATGGAGATAGCACGCTTTTTATCAGGCCGGCCTGAGGTAACCGATGTTTTTTATGTGGGACTTCCCGATCACCCCGGATATGATACAAACACAAAGCAGGCCAGAGGAGCCGGTGCGATGATTTCTTTCCGGCTGTCCTCGCGGGAACTCACTGAACACATTCTGGGGAATCTTCACCTGATATTCTTTGCTGAAAGTCTCGGCGGAGTGGAGAGTCTTATCACATATCCGATTGTTCAGACACATGCAGAGACCCCCGATATCCTTAAGGACAGGGTAGGGATAGACGACTGCCTTCTTCGCCTGTCGGTCGGGATTGAGGATGTAACAGATCTCATAGAAGACCTTACCCAGGCGATTTCGAGCAATAATAATCCTGACAAGGGGGAGATATAATATGACGGAAGTAAGCATATTCGACCCGGGTCTATTTGATGAAGTGATCGACCGTACAAACACATGTGCGATAAAATACGACTATGCAAAGAAAAGAGGCGTCCCCGAAAACGCACTTCCACTGTGGGTTGCAGATATGGATTTTCGCTCTCCGCCGTGTGTAAATGAAGCAATCGCGGAGCGGGCGCGGCACGGAATCTATGGATATTCCGACGCAACACCAGAGTATTATAGTGCCGTTCAAAACTGGTACCGTACCCGATATGCCTATGATATCGATGTTTGTAACATTGTTACATCGCCCGGCGTTGTATTTGGCCTGTTTACAGCTGTCTCTGCCCTGACCAATGAAGGCGAATGTGTCCTCATTCAAAGACCGGTATACTATCCTTTCTCCGCAGCGGTCAACGACCTCGGACGAAAGCTCATAAACAATCCGCTTGTATATAAGGACGGATGCTATTCCGTGGACTTTGCGGATTTTGAGCAGAAGATTATTGATAATCAAATTCGACTATTCATCCTGTGCAATCCGCATAATCCTGTCGGGCGCGTCTGGTCGAAAGAAGAGCTCCAGAGGATGGGGGAAATCTGCCTGGCACATGATGTGTATATTGTCTCGGATGAGATCCATGCGGACTTTGTATATCCGGGACATAAGCACACCATCTTTGCATCACTCTCCCCTGAACTGTCGAAGAGGACGATCACATGCACGGCGCCAAGCAAGACATTCAATCTTGCGGGCCTTCAGATTTCCAATCTATTCATAACGGATGAGGAACTGCGGAAGCTCTTTCTTGCAGCCATGAAAAAAACCGGTTACAGCCAACCGAATCTGTGCGGCATGATCGCCTGTCAGGCGGCTTATGAAAACGGAGGACCGTGGCTTGATGCGCTGCTTATATATTTGGAGGAGAATATCCGCTATGTCAGGGAAATAATCAATAAGGAATTTCCCGGAGTCCGCCTGGTTGAGCCGGAAGGAACATACCTTCTGTGGCTTGATTTCTCAGGACTCGGGCTATCCGAAAAGGACATTCGTGAAAAAATCGAGAAAAAGAGCCTCATCTGGCTTGATCACGGAACGATGTTCGGACCGGAAGGGGCAGGGTTTCAGAGAATCAATATTGCCTGTCCAAAGGCAACATTAGTTGAAGCATTTGACCGATTGAAAAGGGGGATCTATTCATGAGCAGAAACATCAGCCGCCAGGAGGCCCGGGAACTTCTGGGCAAGTACAATAAAGATGAATTTCACTTGCGTCATGCCGAAATCGTCGAAGGCGTCATGCGCTGGTTCGCTAAAGACCTTGAGGCCGGTGAAGAAGATTTCTGGGGTATCGTCGGACTGCTGCACGATCTTGATTTCGAAGAGTATCCCGATCAGCACTGCATTAAATCGCAGGAAATTATGCGGGAAGAGGACCTTGACGAACGTCTGATCCACGCGACGGCGAGTCACGGTTATTCAATCACCGTTGATGTGGAGCCAGTCGAACTGATGGAGAAGGTGCTTTTTGCAACAGATGAACTGACAGGCCTTATCGGCGCGGTCGCTCTTATGCGGCCTTCCCAAAGCGTACAGGATCTTGAGCTCAAATCCGTCAAGAAAAAATTCAAGACAGCAAATTTTGCGGCAGGCTGCTCGCGGGATATAATCCAGCGCGGGGCGGACATGCTCGGCTGGGATATTGATGACCTGATCACACGGACGATTCTGGCAATGCGGACGATACCGGGCTGCTGACTACCGGCTAGAATGGTCTGCGGGCGAATACAAAGTGATTTGTCCAGTATGACGTTACGCACGAACGCTGAACGACTTCCCTGTTGGAGGATGAGGCATCGATCATTTTTCCGTCACCGATATAAATACCTGTATGACCGACTTTTTTGCCGCCGGTACTGAAAAACAAAAGATCTCCCGGCTTCAAATCATCCATCGAGGTGATTTTCTCCCAATCCTTTTCTTTTGAAAATCCGGATGCGGTTGTGCGGTCGACAGATAATCCTGCCTTGTTTAAGCAGTAATATACAAGTCCTGAACAGTCAAAGGATTTGGGGCCGGTCCGGCCAAAAACATAAGGTTTGCCGATCTGTTCAGCGGCGAGATTCAAAAAAACCGAGATGTCGGCGTTTGCTTCTTCTGCCTGTACGAGCATCGACAATACAGTGGTTTCAACTTCAGCATTATCTGTAAAATAATCGAGCGGAGGGGTCTGTACTGCAGCGGAATTATTACCTGGCCGGGAATCCGGTGCATTACTGCCGGTTTGCTGAAAAACCGGAAAAACATCTCCGGTATCCGCATTTGCTGCCGATACATTGCTTGACAATGTGACAGCGGTCAGGCCCATTGCGATTAATACAACGGCAGCCTTGGATATATTGAGTCGGGATTTGAGCTTTGGATGTATCAGATTTGCTAATATATGATTTATCCTGTTTATATACCGTCTGTTTATTAGTATCTTAAGTCCTTTAATCATTAATCCCTGCTTTCAAAAAGAATTAGAAAATATACATTTTTTAAATCATGCACAAATTATGTGAAGATTTTATGTAGATTCGATTAACAATAATATCCCGCGGGAACGAAATGAAATATTCAGATTAATATGATTATATACAGCCCGTATATTTACAATTGTTTTCTTAATATTTTTACGGTTTGTTTCAAGATAGACAATACAAGAAAAACACCTGCATCATGCATGCTTTTTTGCCTTAAAGAGCTGTTGAAAGTATGTGCCGATGTCTGTATAATAAATTAAAACAAATACAATATTGTAATTAAAACAAAAATACAATTAGTTACATGCAATAATCTTTTTCATAATTCAGGGAGGATAACCATATGACAAAAATAGTATTAATAGGTGCCAATCACGCAGGTACGGCATCGGCCAACACCATTTTAGACAACTATCCGGACCATGAGCTGGTTATTTTTGACCGCAACTCCAATATCAGCTATCTGGGATGCGGTACTGCACTTTGGATCGGCAGGCAAATTGACAGCCCGGACGGACTTTTCTATTCTTCAAAGGAAAAGATGGAAGCAAAAGGCGCCAAAGTTAACATGGAAGCGGAAGTAAAGGGAATTGACTTTAAAGCCAAAATCGTACATGCCGCCGATAAAGACGGTAATGATATATCAGAACATTATGACAAACTCATTATTGCAACCGGTTCGCTACCTATTACACCGAATATTCCAGGCATTGATCTTGAAAATGTGCAGTATGTGAAGCTCTATCAGGACGCCCAGAAAGCACAGGCATGCATGAATGAAGCTGCTATTAAGAATGTCGCTGTAATCGGTGCGGGGTATATCGGAGTTGAGCTTGCCGAGGCTATGCGCCGAAGAGGTAAAAATGCTAAGCTTTTCGAATTTGTTGACACATGCCTTGCCAATTATTATGACCCGTGGTTTTCGCATGATATGGACAGGGTCCTCGATGACAACGGAATTGAACTCCACTACGGCCAGAAGGTGCTCGCACTCAAGGGAGACGGGCGCGTAGAATCTGTCGTAACCGACAAAGGAGAATTCCCGGCGGATCTTGTTATGCTCGCAATCGGCTTCCGCCCCAATACGGAGCTCGGCAAAAACGATCTGGAACTTTTCGCCAACGGGGCCTATAAAGTGGACCTCAGACAGCAGACCAGTATTTCTGATGTCTATGCAATCGGTGACTGTGCAACGGTGTATGACAATGCCCGTCAGGCGACCAACTATATTGCGCTGGCTACCAACGCTGTGAGAAGCGGTGTGGTTGCTGCCCATAATGCCTGCGGTACATCTATCGAATCGGTCGGAGTACAGGGATCCAACGGAATCTCTATCTTTGGCTACAACATGGTTTCCACCGGTATGTCTGCAGCAGCAGCCCGAAAAGCAGGTTTCGAACCGTTGTATTCCGATTACGAGGACCTGCAGAAACCGGCCTTCATCAAAGAGAACCACCCGGTAAAGATCCGCATTGTCTATGATAAGGCAAGCCGCCGTATTCTCGGTGCCCAAATGGCATCTTATGAGGATATATCAATGGGTATTCACATGTTTTCCCTTGCGATTGAAGAAAAAGTCACGATCGATAAGCTGAAACTTCTGGATATATTTTTCCTGCCGCACTTCAACCAGCCATATAACTACATTACAATGGCAGCCCAGACAGCAGAATAGTTATATTGAGAACTAATGCAGAGTGCCAACGGTGCAGCATGCAGCCCTCGACAATAGAAAGTCCCGGAATGCTTCAAATGCGTTTCGGGATTTCTTATATAAAAATGTTTGTATGTCCGAAATGCTTTTGCATAATCTCAAAACTTCATAAAAACATTTGGAAAGCCTGTTGACAGATTCGGGCACAGGTATTATTATATGAATATCAAATCGTACTAAATCAGTATGAATAGTACGGAATAATTGGAGGGATGCAAAATTAGACGGAAAAGCAAATACCTGGTCCGGGAGAAAATCACACGATGTTGTATGGCATCCGTCCGAATGTGACAGATTATTCGGAAAGCAAGGAGCGCAGAGGACTATGAATACAAATTGGTTTTAGAAATTGCCGGCCTCTCAGCCAAGGGCGGTAATTATCCGGATCATTTGCCAGCATGATGTAGGGAGTGGGTTTCTATTACCTGCCTATAACCAACGATGTATCAATCTATCTTCTGTACGTTGAACCAATGGACTCCACAGCAGCGTCAACCTATGCTAACATTATACAAATGTATCCGCAGTATCTGTATTCCATGCCTGACAGCAAGACAATTCAACTGAAAACATCCTGACAATACGATATTTAAATGAACTCCCAATCAATTTGTTGAGTCGCACCGGATGAACACTATTTTGACCGCGGTAAATACACCGCATATACCCTTAGGAGGATATCACCATGACAAAGATTGCAAAAACACTGACTGACCTGATCGGCAACACACCCCTTCTGGAACTCTCCCGCTATAACAAAGAGAATGATACTGCTGCGACCATTATCGCAAAGCTTGAGTATTTTAATCCTCTTTCTTCCGTAAAAGACCGTATCGGCTTTGCCATGATCAAAGACGGTGAGGAGAATGGTAAAATCAACAAAGATACTGTCATTATTGAGCCAACCAGCGGCAATACAGGCATTGCACTGGCTTTTGTAGCTGCCTCCCGTGGTTATCGTCTTATTCTTACCATGCCTGAGACAATGAGTATAGAAAGAAGAAGTCTTCTGACGGCACTCGGCGCGGAACTTGTCCTGACTCCAGGTCCGGATGGAATGCCTGGCGCCATTGCAAAGGCTGATGAACTTTCCAAGGGAATAGAGAACTCTTATGTGCCTCAGCAATTCAATAATCCGGCCAATCCGGAAATTCACAGAAAGACAACAGCCGAAGAAATCTGGCGGGATACGGACGGTGAAGTAGATATTTTCATAGCCGGTATAGGTACAGGCGGAACCATCACCGGTGTCGGAGAAGTCCTGAAAGCAAAAAAGCCCGGTGTTAAAATAATCGCTGTTGAGCCTGCCGGATCTCCCGTGCTTTCGGAAGGCAGAAAAGGCCCTCATAAGATTCAGGGAATCGGTGCCGGTTTTGTACCCCAGGTACTCAACACAAAGATCTATGATGAGATTTTTCCTGTCGAAAACGATGATGCTTTCGCGACGGCACGTGCAGTAGCCAAGTCGGAGGGACTCCTTGTAGGAATCTCTTCCGGAGCCGCGCTGTATGCAGCTACACAAATAGCCAAACGCCCCGAAAACGCCGGCAAAAAAATTGTTGTACTGCTGCCGGATACAGGAGAGCGCTACCTTTCAACACCGCTCTTTAAAGATATCTGATTGCACCCGGCCAGAAATTGCGTAATACAATTTTCTCATGGTGAGACAAACTCCAACTCTTTGCAAAGTGCCGGAAACGAAACCCGCTTCCGGCATTTTTGCGTCCGGTAATCGCAAATCGCAGGTATATCTTTTTCACGCTCAGGTCCTCGGGCTTACGCCCTGCGGAAGAGCGCTCAAAAGACATACCTGCTCAGTCAGGGCGCTCCGCGCCGAAAAAATATAATTCCTTAGCACCCGCAGGGTGCGCATACAGGGAAGGGTAATATTTATCGAGCGACCTTACGCAGGGCTGTAAGCCCGAGGACATGGGAGCGAGACAAATATTACCCTTCCCTCCCGAGGACATGGGAGCGAGACAAATATTACCCTTCCCATTTGACAAGATATTCAATAGATGATTCACTTATTAAATCAACAAAGTCTTTTGTGTTTTCAGGGAGGTGCGTTCGTGCTCAGGGAAGAGACTCTCCGCTATCTGCGGTATACGGATCAGACCCTTACGGAGGAACACGACGAACTGATCGATTCAGCCATCGCAGAAGTAATCGCGTACGCTGCGCCCCGCACGGTGCACCGTGTTTTTGACCTTAAGAATAATGACGGATTGCTTACCATTGATGCGGAAATTGATCTGCATTTTGCAGATCTTCAGAAACTTTTAGCCGGATGCGGGAGCTGCCTTCTGATTGCTGGGACGCTCGGAACCCCGCTTGATCAGCGAATGCGGTACTATGCCAGTTTTGATATGGCGAAGTACGTTATTATGGACGCCGCAGCCAGCGCACTTATTGAGGAGACATGTGATCTCCTGCAGGCGTCGCTGCCGTTTTCGCCGCTTACCTTTCGTTTCAGCCCCGGATATGGGGATGTTCCGATTACACTGCAGAAACAGCTTCTTATGGTGCTGGATGCAGGCAGAAGAATTGGACTGACACTTACGCCGACTATGCTGATGACGCCGCAGAAATCTATTTCAGGTATTGTCGGAATAGGCAGGGATAACGTAAAACGAACATGCAGCGGATGCCGCAGATATGATAATTGCGAATATAGGAGGAATAATACGGTATGCTATCAGATAAAATAAACTCGAATATAAGTGCCAGGGAACTTCTCCTGACAAAACTCGGACAGAAACCGCTGATTTTTGACGGTGGCATGGGTTCCCAGCTGCAGGCAAGAGGGCTTGTACCGGGTGAACTTCCTGAGGCCTACAATTTGACACACCCGGATATCGTTACCGATATACATAGGGAATATCTTGCCAGCGGTTCTTCCTGCATTCTTACAAACACATTCGGATCCAATCGCTACCGCTTAGAAGAGAGTCCCTTTTCACTTAAGGAGATTATTACCGCAGCCATTCAAAACGGCCGGTCGGCAATCGCACTTGAAAAGAAAAGGTGCATTAAGGAAGGCATCGAAAAAGACTGTTTTCTGTTTTTGGATATGGGGCCGATCGGTCAGCTTATTGAACCAATGGGAACTCTTTCATTTGACGATGCCTATGAGACTTTCAAGGAGCAAGTCCTTTATGCGGGGGATCAGATTGATGCAATTCTAATCGAGACAATCAGTGATCTGTACGAGATGAAAGCGGCCGTTCTTGCTGTCAAAGAAAATTCGGATCTCCCTGTTTTTGCGACAATGACATTTGAGGCGAACAGGAAGACCCTGATGGGTGCAAGTCCTGCTGTGATGGTAGCTTTTCTCGAGGGGATCGGCGTCGATGCACTCGGCGTCAACTGCTCGCTCGGGCCGAAGGAAATTGCACCGATCGTGGAGGAAATTCTGTCGGTTGCCCGTATACCCGTAATTGTGCAGCCCAATGCCGGCCTGCCGACCTATTCGGGGAATAAGACAACATATAACGTGACTGTGGATGAATTTGCCTCCTATATACAGGGCTTTATCCGTGCCGGGGTGAGTGCTGTCGGCGGCTGCTGCGGAACGACCCCCGACTACATTCGAAGTGCCGCTTTGCTTCTTGCCGGGGAGACAGTCAGGACACGATTCATTCCCGCCCGCACCCGGATTACCAGCGGCAGCCGGTGTGTGACCCTCGGTGACCGAGTCGTCATCTGCGGCGAACGGCTGAACCCCACCGGCAAGAAAAAGCTCAGGGAAGCACTTCTGCACCAGCGATATGAAGAGGTCCTTCATGAGGCGATTTATCAGGAACAGGCAGGTGCTGATGTCCTTGACGTAAATGTCGGACTTCCCGGAATTGATGAAGCCGCCGTCATGTCCAAGGTAATCCGCCTCATACAGGAAATTATTCAGCTTCCTCTCCAGATTGACAGCTCAAGTCCTGCAGTTCTCGAGAAGGCATGCCGTATCTATAACGGCAAGCCGCTGATTAACTCCGTGAACGGCAAAAAAGAAGTAATGGAAGCTGTTTTTCCGATTGTTAAAAAATACGGCGGAGTGGTGCTCGGCCTTACACTGGATGAAGACGGGATTCCCCTTATGGCAGAAGGACGTCTTGCCATTGCACGCCGTATTGTTGAGACCGCAGAAAGCTACGGGATTGACCGGTCCGATGTGATAATTGACTGCCTGGTCCTTACGGCATCCGCCCAGCAAAAAGAGGTCATGGAGACCTTGAAGGCCTTGGCACTTGTGAAAAGTGAGCTTGGTGTCCATACCGTTCTCGGGTGCAGCAATGTTTCATTCGGCCTCCCGAACCGTCCGCTCATCAATAAGACTTTTATGGCAATGGCGCTGTCTGCAGGACTTGATCTTCCGATCATGAACCCTCTCGACAGGGATCTTATGGCAACCGTTGACGCCTATGAAGTGCTTTCTTACAAGGACATAGACAGCGCTCGATACATACAAAGGCATGCGGCCGACCAGGCTGCTGCCGTTGCTGCCGCGGGTCCGGTTCAGTCCGGCTCCTCCCGGGGACAGGTCCTGGGCACAGGCGATATGTCGCTTGTCGATATGGTTGTTTCGGGAATGAAAGCGCAAATTGAAGAGAAGACGCGCGAAGTACTCAAAACCAGTACTTCCATGCAGATTATTAACGAACATCTGATTCCCGGACTGAACGAAGTCGGGAAAAAATACGACTCCGGCCATCTTTTTCTTCCGCAGCTCATTCTTTCCGCTGAGACTGCCAAACTGGCCTTCGGCGTGATCAAAGAAACCTTTCCGGTAAGCGAGAAGCAGGGGAAAGGGCCGATCCTCATGGCAACTGTTGAAGGCGACATTCATGATATCGGTAAAAATATCGTGCGCGTCATTCTGGAAAGCTATGGTTACCAGGTAATTGATTTGGGTAAGGATGTTCCCGTCGAAAAAGTAGTCGATGCTTTTCTGGAATACAAACCCAGGATGATCGGTCTTTCCGCCCTGATGACTACCACTGTCTATTTTATGGAAAAGACAATCATGCGCCTGAAAGAGCAAAAAGACATCTGTCCGATTATGGTTGGAGGAGCTGTGCTCACAGTGGAAGTCGCAAGGGAAATCGGTGCTGATCATTATTGTAAAGACGCCCTTGAGGCCGTCGAACTTGCACAGAAATTAATCCGGAACTAAAATCCGGACTGGTTCTTGTGGTAAAATCAGTATGCTGAGTCTGCCGGAATTGTCCGCCAGCGGCTTTTTTTGAGATAGAAGGAACGACATAAGAAAGAACGATATTTTGGAGGATATGAATATGAATATTGAGATGCTGCATCCTGCAGATCAGATTGTCATGATCATGGAAAGAATATATAAATACGGCCTGACGACTACATCAGGCGGGAACCTTTCGATTATGGATGATAACGGAGACATGTGGATCAGTCCGGCAGGAATAGATAAGGGAACACTGACGCGCAAGGACATTATTTGCGTAAAAGCGGACGGAACAATCGAAGGTATCCACCGCCCGTCCAGCGAATATCCTTTTCATAAGCATTTGTATATTGTGAGACCCGACATAAAGGCGGTTCTGCATGCCCATTCACCCGCCCTGGTCGCGTTCAGTATTGTAAGGAAGATACCTGATACGCATCTGATTCCCAACGTCAATCATGTCTGCGGGGAAGTTGGGATGGCCGAATACGGACTGCCCGGCAGTGACGAACTCGGCGACAAAATTGCCAGGGTTTTTGCTAAGGGTTTCAATACGGTTATTCTGGAAAATCATGGCGTAGTCGTAGGCGGACAATCCCTCTTCAAAGCATTTATGGCATTTGAGACGCTTGATTTCTGTGCGAGACTCGAAATAGAAGCTTACAAAATAGGTGCACCCAAGGGCCTGAATCAGGAAAAAATCGACCTTTCCGCCCAAAAGCAGCATGTGACGATGGATGAATTTGTCCCGGGATCTTTCAGCAGTGAGGAAAGAGCCGCCAGAAGAGAGATGTGTGAATTAATTCATCGTGCCTATGACCAGCAGCTTTTCACGAGTACGCAGGGTACTTTTTCCCAGCGGCTTGATGAGAAATCATTTATAATTACACCATATTCCCTGGACAGAAAATATATTGACGCTGAGGACCTGGTCCGCATTGAAGGAAATCTAAAGGAAAAAGGTAAGACGCCGAGCCGTTCTGCGCTTCTACATAGGATGATTTACGATAAGCATCCATATATCAACTCCATTATCATTGCACATCCGCCGCATGTTATGGCTTTTGCCGTTACGGAAGAAAATCTTGATTCAAGAACTATTCCGGAGAGCTACATTCTGATGAGGAACATCCCGAAGATCCCTTTCGGGGCCAGCTTCATGCAGCCCAAAATGACTGCGGAGGTTTTTTCGAAAACTACTCCGATCATCATGCTGAAAAACGACTGCCTCATTGTTACCGGCAGCAGTCTGCTGAATGCCTTTGACCGTCTTGAGGTTGCCGAATACAGCGCAAAAGCGATCATTGCCTCCAGGAACATCGGAGAAATTGTTGCAATTGACGATGCCCAGATTGAGGATCTCGAAATTGCTTTTAAGCTGGACAGATAAAACACTTCACTTAGCTGCGGCAGAAAAGGATATCAGATAAGCACTGCAAATATTCGTCCAATAAATTTTCAAATATTGAGGGGTCAGCATCTACATGGCGAGAACACGAAAAAAGAAAAATATTCCGCAGAGAATGCATGCATGTTCAGCATATTGGTTTCCTGTTCCTGTATCCAACCGGGGGCGTTGGCGTGAGGCATGCCATATGGCGCCGGATGCGCCGTTGTTTCTGGAACTTGGATGCGGCAAAGGCGATTTTGCGGTCGAAATGGCACAGCAGCATCCAGAAGTCTGCTATATTGCCCTTGAAAAAGATGAATCGGTTATACTTGCCGCAATAGAAAAAGCAGCGGCTATCGGCATGACGAATCTGTTTTTTATCTGGACGGATGTGATCCTTCTGAAAAATTATTTTGCAGAGGGGGAGGTGGACCGCATTTTTATCAATTTCTGCGATCCGTGGTCCCGGAAAGACAAACCGAAAAGGCGTCTTACACACCGTGACTATCTGGAAATGTATAAGCTCCTCCTCAAAGTAAAAGGCGAGATCCATTTCAAAACGGATGACAAGACTCTTTTCAGGTTCTCCCTCATGGAGTTTGCCGATTCAAGCCTGGCACTTTGCAATCAGACATCCGACCTGCATAACAGCCAGTGGGACTGCAGCAATATCCGCACCGAGTTTGAACAGAAATTTGCCAGTCAGGGAATTGCAATTTGCAGGGTAGAGGCGCACAAAGTGGCAGTCACCTGACAAATGAAAATTGTTTCTGCATATATATAGTTCAGAATGTGTAAGGTTTTGTTTAGAATATGTGTTTTTTTCTATCGGGATTAACACCTGTTCTGTTGTAATTATGTGATGTTTGCGGTAAAATCTTTCTGGTGCTTAGCACTAAACAGCAGAATTAGCCCTTGCACAAGGGAATACTAGGAGGAATAAACATGGCAGTAAAAGTAGGTATTAATGGTTTTGGTCGTATCGGACGCTTGGTTTTCCGTGCTTCAGTTGCGAACCCCAACATTCAGGTCCTTGGAATTAATGATCCTTTCATCGATCCCAAATACATGGAATACATGCTCAAGTATGATACCGTTCATGGTGTTTTTGACGGAACAATCGAAGTCGGCGAAGATTTCATCGTTGTTAACGGACAGAAAATCAAGGTTTTCGGCTGCATGAACGCTTCTGAGATTGATTGGAAGTCTGTCGGCGCTGAGTACATTGTTGAGTCCACCGGTGTCTACACAACAACAGAGAAGGCTTCTGCTCACTTTGTCGGCGGCGCTAAGAAAGTTATTATCTCTGCACCTTCAGCTGATGCCCCTATGTTCGTCATGGGCGTCAACCAGGAAAAGTATACAAAAGAAATGACAGTTGTTTCCAATGCATCATGCACAACTAACTGTCTTGCTCCCCTTGCAAAAGTTATCAACGATAACTTCGGCATTATCGAGGGACTAATGACCACCGTTCACGCTACAACAGCTACACAGAAGACAAATGACGGCCCTTCGAAGAAGGACTGGAGAGGCGGCCGTGCTGCTGGCTGGAATATTATCCCGTCATCTACCGGTGCTGCCAAGGCTGTTGGCAAAGTAATTCCTGAACTCAACGGCAAACTTACAGGTATGGCTTTCCGCGTACCGACATCTGATGTATCGGTTGTTGACCTGACAGTCCGTCTTGAGAAGGGTGCTTCTTATGAGGAAATCAAGGCTGCTGTTAAGAAAGCTTCCGAGTCTCCCGAAATGAAGGGTATCCTTGGATACACAGACGAGATGGTTGTTTCGTCTGATTTCATTCACGATGCACGTACATCCATCTTTGATGCTGATGCCGGTATCGCTCTCAACCCGAACTTCGTTAAGCTTGTATCGTGGTATGACAATGAGTGGGGCTATTCAAACAAAGTTCTTATGCTCATTGAACATATGGCAAAAGTAGACGCGAAGTAATTTCGAAGAACTTTTACAATTTCCATACAAATCAGGGAGGTCCGAATGATGGCTGTGCCATTGTCAGGACCTCTCTTTTTGTTTTCTTCATTTCGCGATATAATGTTATTGTTTTCATTATCTAAAATATGAAAAATGACAATAGGAGGAAATGCATATGGCACTTTTTGATCCAAAGGCGAAGACGATTGCACAACTGCAGAAATCCACAGACGAAAAGAATGTGAGCATCAATCGCTATTTCGATGAAATTGGAAGACTTTATTATGGACAGTATCGGGATGCTTCTGCAGACGTATCAAAGGACATAAATTCCAGATGCGATGCCATTACTGCGTTATATACCGACATAGAGGCTAATAAGCTGAAAATCCTTTTTGAAAAGGGCTTGAAGCTCTGTAATTCCTGTAAAAGGGAAAACCCGCTTGAACACGCTTTCTGTTCCACTTGCGGAGCAAAATTCCCCGAAGGTTCTGACAAACAGGTTGATCTTCCCGTATCCATTACGGTAGTTCCGGTTATTCCTGTTTCTTCGGAAGCAGAAGATGGGATTCCTTCCGTGCCGACCCAATCGGACGAAGAAAAAGCACCTGACTCACCTGAGTCGGTGCCGGTCGAAACTATGCACGAAACGGAAGAGGATGAGAATTCTGAAGCTGTTAAGTCACCGGATAATCAGGGGCAGGAATTCTGAATCGACACACCGACACAACCATAATATTATAGCACTTACAAATTAGATTCGCAGTATTCTTTGTTACGAGCTTTTTCTTTTGGTTACGTATAATAATGGTAAGAACTTCGCAAGAAGTTTTTTGAAAAGAAGCCGGAAGGAAGTGATTCTATGAAAATCACGACACAGGGGATCGGAATTCACGTTGGAGACAGGCTTGAGGAGAAGATAGCGGACAAACTTACTAAGTTTAACAAGTACTTTGGGGAAGATGCTGCTTTTACCATTAAGGTTCGTCCGGAACGTGACATCAAGAGGGTTGAGATCACATTAAGGCTTGAAAATCACATTTACCGAGCTGAGGCCAAGGACGAAGAGATTTTATCCGCCGTCGACCGTACCGTCGATAAGCTGGAGTCTCAGATCCGCAGACAGAAGACAAGAATTGAGAAACAGATTCACGATTACTCGTACATGAAGGAGTATTTAAACGATCTCGTGAGTTCTGAGGATGAAGATGAGTACGAAGAGAAGACAATCATCAAGCGTAAGACTTTTGCACTGGTTCCAATGACCAAGGACGATGCAGTTTTACAGATGGAAATGCTGGGACACAGCTTTCTGGTATATCTTGATGCAGAGACCGGAAATGTGTGTGTTGTATATAAGCGCAAGGACGGTAATTATGGTCTGATCGAGCCTACCTACTGATTCTGGTTGATTCTGGTTGATTCTGTTCTGGTCTGGTTTGTCTTAGTTTTATGGCAGACTCCTTCTGACACGGTTTAGCACGGTTTAGCACGGTTGACACGGCTTGACACGGTTTGGCACGGTTTGGCTCTGTTTGAATGAGTTTGGTTCTGTATGATTCTGTTGGATCCGGCTAAACGTGGTTGATCTGGTCGATTCTGGTTGGTTGAGTATTTTTAGTTATATTATGGTACCGTCTGGTGCGCGTCCGAGGCTGCTTCTGCAAAGAGGCAGCCTCATTTTGTGGTATAATGGACCACACTTATCACACAATTAAGACCGACTTTAGGAGGAACATATTTTGAGCGAAGCGAACTGTTTTGATGATAATAACGGAGTACCGTTGGAAGAGAGTCTTCTTACAGGACTCAATCCCGAACAAAGAAGAGCCGTCTGCCATGATGAGGGGCCGCTCTTGATTCTGGCAGGTGCCGGTTCCGGTAAAACGCGTGTTATTACCATTCGTATTTCTTATCTTGTTCGTGTCCGCCATGTAAGACCTTCTGCTATTCTTGCCATAACATTTACCAACAAAGCAGCCGCCGAAATGAAGGAACGCATTCGTGACCTTGTCGGGGAGATGGCATCCTACATGTGGGTGGGCACATTCCACTCGATGTTTGCACGTATTTTGCGCCGCCATGCCGATTTGCTGCAGTTTGAGAAGAATTTTGCGATTCTCGATTCGGACGACCAGCAGAAAATTATTAAGGAATGCATTTCAGATCTCAACTTGAATGATAAGATTTTTGTACCGAGGGCTGTACATGCTGAGATCAGTAAGGCCAAAAACGAACTGATTTCACCGGAGGATTTTGAAAGGGAAGCTGGCCCTGATTACCGCCGCCAGAAAATTGCAGCGATTTACCGGAAATACCAGGAGAAGCTTCGTGCCAGCAACGGTATGGATTTCGACGATATTCTATATTTTGCCGTTGTTCTGCTCAAGAGAAATCCGGAAGTTCTTAATTTTTATCAGGAGCAGTTTAAATATATACTTGTTGACGAATATCAGGATACCAACCATGCGCAGTACATCCTGATTCTCATGCTTGCAAAGAAATACAGGAATTTGTGCGTTGTCGGTGATGATGATCAGTCTATTTATTCGTTCCGCGGAGCCAATATCCGGAACATTCTTGATTTTGAAAAAGATTTTAAAGATACAACGGTGATTAAACTGGAGCAGAACTATCGATCGACATCAAATATCCTGGAAGCAGCAAACACTGTCATCAGGAACAACCGGGGACGCAAGGCCAAAAAGTTATGGACGGAGTTTGATCCCGGAGAAAAAATCACATATTACTGCGCTGACCACCATGGCGCTGAAGCATACTATGTCACCGACCAGATTCAAAAGCTCGTAAAAGCCAAAAAATTTAAATACGGGGATATGGCGGTTCTTTACCGTCTCAACGCCCTCTCAAGAACGATCGAATCTGCTTTCCGCGACCAGGGAATCCCATATCGCGTATATGGCGGACAGCGATTCTATGACCGTAAGGAAATCAAGGATATTCTGGCTTATCTGCGCCTGATTATGTCTCCTTCCGACAATTACGCATTTGACAGAATCATTAACGTGCCCAAACGCGGTATCGGTGATACAACAGTTGACAGGGTGAAGGAACTTGCCGTCGAGTCAGGGATGAGTTATCTGCAGGTGTGCGCCCAGGCGCCGCAGTACCCCGAACTTGCAAGGGCATCACATAAGCTTCAGCAGTTTTCCTATATGCTGGATGCATTCAGACAGAAGATCCTTGAGAATTCGATGAGTTTTTCCGAATACATCGAATATGTGCAGGATCAGTCAGGAATCATGCAGGAGATTATTGAGCAGAAAGAAAAAAAGGGCGAGACGGTTGACCGTATTGAGAACTTAAGGGAGCTGCTTTCCGAAGCTGTTGAGTTTGAAGCGCGCCGCAAAGGCCAGGCTGAAGAAAAGGATACATTGGATCAGGAAATGGGAGGGGATGCCCTTTCTGATGCATACAGCCATGAGGATACAACTTATGATACGGACCTTAAGGGACTTTTACAGTCGTATCTCGAAAATGCCGCACTCTATTCTGAAGGCGACAACGAGGGAACAGATGATGATTTTGTTCGCCTCTTGACGATTCACAGTGCCAAAGGCCTGGAATTCGGAGTGGTATTTCTGATTGGAACGGAAGAAGGGATATTTCCCGGAACTCGTTCCATGGACAATGAAGAGGCTATTGAAGAGGAGAGGCGGCTCGCTTATGTTGCGATTACACGCGCCAGAAAGAAGCTTCATATCACTTCTGCAAGAAGCCGCATGCTGTTTGGACAGACACAGGAAATGCCGCCGTCCCGGTTTATACGTGAAATTGATCCTGCTTATCTGGAAAGTATCGGGGCGTCAAGACGCTCATTTGTCGACGATGGTCCTTCTGCCCGCACTGCGCCGTCTGCATCGTCGGTCAGCCCCGGGGCAGCGGGATATACCGCCGGGCTTCATCCGTTTGGAACCACTGCATTCGGCGCGCCCAGACCTGCTCCGGCGGGCAGCGCAGCCGTTGGCGACGACAGCTGGCTGACGCCTGAGACAATATCAAAAGGAATGACTGTCCGTCACCCCCGCTTCGGCAAGGGTACGGTGGTGTCCGTTGAAAAAGTTGCAGGGGATGCACTTGTCTGTGTGGCCTTTGAAAATAAGACAACAAGAAACATGCTGGTCAGACAGGCAAAGCTGGTTAAATGCTGACAGGAAAGCGGTCATTTCAGATCTTGTGATATAATTGTATTCAAATAAGGAGGTAGCTTTCTGATGGGTGGTTTCGATAAAGAACAGAACCTTTTTGATGAGTATTCCTCCGCGTTTGCCGGCATTCCTTCCGCCGCGGATTCGACGGATAACCCGAGGGATCAGGAATTACTCGCCCTTCTGCGTGATAACAGGGAGAAATATCTTTCACCCTATGCATTTCGAAGCAGGGACAGCCGGGGACGCAGATTTCATGAAGACCCCTGTACGGTACGGTCGGATTTTGAGCGCGATACGGGAAGAATCATTTATTCCCAGGCATTTCGGCGGCTGCGCCACAAGACGCAGGTTTTCTTTAATCCGCAGAATGACCATATCTGCTCCCGGATCGAACATGTAATTTACGTTAACTATATTGCGACTACAATCGCAAAGGCTTTGAACCTGAATCTTGATCTTGTTCAGGCGATATCCCTCGGTCATGATATCGGGCACTCGCCCTTCGGGCATTCCGGTGAAAAAACACTGAATGCATGCGTTAAGAAGATCGACCCGAATCTGTTTTTCCAGCATGAACTGCAGAGCCTTCGCGTAGCGGACCTGCTTGCCGTACGCAGCGGACGGAAGGGTGAAGGTCTGAACCTTTCCTTTGAAGTCAGGGACGGAATTGTCTCCCACTGCGGCGAAACATACAGCGAATACAGGCTTTGTCCGGACAGGGACAAGCTTACCGGTTCCATCCTGCTGCGGCACAACGGACACCATCAGCTTCCCGCGACACTGGAAGGCTGCGTGGTGCGGATAGCAGACAAAATTGCCTATGTCGGCAGGGATATTGAAGATGCAGCCCGTGCCGGAATTCTGGAATTCGAGGATATTCCCCCGGCGATTACTTCAACCCTCGGCAGTACGAATTCGCAGATTATCCATACCCTTGTTACAGATATTATTCATAACAGCCTCAATAGTGATGCGATCATCCTGTCCGACGAATCGGGTAAGGCTATGGAAGCGCTTCTCAATGAAAACGTACAGCGCATCTATCAGTCGGATAAAATCAAAAAATATGAAATAAGGGTACAGACGACTGTGGAAGGCCTTTTCGATGCATTATTGTCTTCCTTGTCCGACCCTCAGAAAGCACTGGCATCCGGGAACCCGGTTTTTGCAGGCCTTGCCGGATACAGTCTGTCCTATCCCGATCCTGATGCATCCATTGTTCAGATTGTTACCGACTATATCGCCGGTATGACCGATTCTTTTGCGAACAAATGTTATGAATCCATTTACTGGGTGTGAGGTGGGATGTATGCAGCAGAATGAGAATTTTAACAGTTCCGATAGAAATGAAAAGGTTGAATTTTCCTTTTACGCCATGCTGGACCGTATGCAGTACATTAACCGCTGGGGACTGATGCGCAACAACCGCATAGAAAACCTGAAGGAACACAGCATGGATGTTGCCCTTGTTGCACATGCCCTTGCCACAATCAGAAACTGCATCTGCCTCGGGGAAAGACAAAAGGTCGATCCTCTCTTTGTAATGGGTGCTGCCATTTTTCACGATGCGTCTGAGATTATTACGGGTGACCTTCCGACTCCTATCAAGTACCGTAATCCCGAAATAACACAGGCTTACAAAAAAGTCGAAGGGCAGGCGACCGATACGCTGCTCTCCCTTTTGCCGGAAGTCATGCGCCCGGAGTACATGGATCTTTTCTGCCCGGATCGTTCAGACCCGTTGAAAGATGAAGCGTACCATCTTGTTAAAGCTGCAGACCGGATCTGCGCATACATAAAATGCATCACGGAAGAGAATTCCGGAAACCATGAGTTCTCTTCTGCCAAAATGACAATTTCAGCCTCCATAGAGAAACTGGATTATCCTGAAGTGATCTATTTTATGGAGCACTTTATTCCTGCATACGGGATGACACTTGATGAAATCAGTGAATAACCGGGAGATTAGTGTGAGACATAATATTCGACTGTTGTATTTCAGTTTAGCCTGCTTCGTGCTGATTGCAGGAATAACAGCGGCAATTTTACTTTCCGTTGTTGTTTTTTCGACGGGTCCTTCTTTTTCGGCATCAGCCGACGAAAAGGCGATTATCAGCCGGACCCTTGAATTGACACAACCGAAGTCACGGACAGAAGCGGAAGTACTGCGTTCCAATACAATCTGGCAGGACGAAATTACGTCCGGACAGCTTACTCTCTCCGAGTTTCTCCGCGTATCCTTTACCGGGACACAGTACCTTCTTGAGGGCAATGACGATACCGCTTTTGCGAAGGATCTTGCCTATGCGGTTTATGGAGGGGAAGACAAAGCCGGTGGTATGGCTCTTACGCTCCTTGATGAATCAAGGGTATATGTTATTGAACAGACGCTTGGTGCTGTAAATACTGCATATGTACCCCCGGCATCGGATGCGGTTACGGATAAAACCGGCACGCGAATACTTTCCGTAAAGCTTGATCAGTCTATTCAGGATGATGAAGGGTATGGGTTTGGCGTCAGAAAGGTCAGCGGGTTGATTTCCATTGAAGGCGATCAGGCCCGCACGGATTTCTATATTGATGACAATTTGCGTCCGGGTCAGCTTTCCATCGCCGGGGATGTATCCGGAGGGCAGCGTTTTTCGATGCTGTGGGACACAAGAAGGGAGAAACCCGGCACTCACTCCGTCACCGTTCTGATGCGTACGTCGGATGGCCGGGCTCAAATACTTACCGGCGGAAAAGTTACGGTTCCGTCATTTTTCACGCTGGTCAACGACGGCGTGCAGAAGGGGTCCATACCGGCAGGCGCAACGGATGTGTGGTATCAGCTTGATGCACTGGATCGAAACGCATATATTAATTTCGTCAATCTGTCTGCGGATATCAGTGTTTCACTCTACGATATGTATGGCAACAGGATCGGGCGGAATGATTTGCCGGGTACGCAGACGGAAGTACTGCGTGGGAGACAGCAGGTTTTGCCGCAGTTGGACGTAAAGGATCCGTATGTCAGCGCATATCAGAATATTTTCTATGCACGTGTTCAAAAGGGATCTGCGAACGTATCCCCTGACGAAATTACTTATCTTTGTGTCCAGTCAAAGGAAGTTGCAATGGATGCCGATAAAAATTATCTTGCGGTGACAAGTGCAGTAGGTATCGTACCGACTCCTGTTCCCACAGCTGCCATATCGGACGAATCAAAAGCTGCTCCTGTAATATGTAAAGATTTAAATGCCAATACACGCACCTATGCCATGTCGGACCTGAAATTCCTGCCGATCAACGGAAAGCTTGCTTCCCTGTCTTTTACGGATCCTGTCACTGCACAGGCGGTTTTGATCTATCCTTCATATGATATTACAGCTGACGCCTATGCATATGTCTCACCAACAGAACTTACCGGTCTTCTTTCAAGCTTCTCCTGTGTAGAGGGATATGCCGCTTCTGTAAAAATAGAACAGGAGTCGGATGCTGGAATAATTACAGCGGCAGGCCTGGACGGAGCGATTACTATTACGCCTTCCCGGAACATCATACATATCCGTGTGACGGATTTTGACCAGGTAATACACTCATACACACTGTATCTGCTTTCCGGAGCGGACAAAGACGGATATGACACAGCAGTACTATCACTTTTCCCGCAAAGTTACAAAAGCGGAATATGGCTTTTGCATAATTTGCAGCCGACTTATCAGTTTATACCTTTTGATACAGGGGTCTCTTGGGCGGATGTAATGGCCGCTGAGGATAATAAAGATAAAAGCCTTGCCAGTGACAGTACCAATCCGAGCTGGGTCAAACCCGACAGCCCCCTTTATGACGGCTCTTCCTGGCGTGCGGCAAAGGGCGAAGTTGTCTCCTATTTCCTTGATCCGCGGAATTTTTTGAATCCTGTCTTTGTTTTTCAATTTGAAAAATTGTCATTTGATCCAGCCATTCATACATTGGATGGTGTGAAAGCTATGGTGAAAGGATCTTTCCTGGAGACGGCCGACCCCGATTACGCTGCGATTCTGCTGCAGGCAGGAAGTGAAGCCGGAATCTCCCCGTATTTCCTTGCGAGCCGCATTATTCAGGAGATGGGAAGACAAGGGGAATCGCTTCTTTCAAAGGGCACCCTGCCGGGATATGAAGGGTATTTTAATTTTTTCAATATCGGCTCGACGCCGGATCCGGAAGTTAAAAACGGAGCCCTGATTAACGGGGCGAAATATGCAATGTGGGGCAGTGACTATGCTTCAAAAGTCATTACGCCGGACGAACAGGCACTCCTGCTTCCATGGACTTCCCCGGATCTTGCCATTCGCGGAGGTGCCCTGTGGATTGCCAGGAGCTATGTCGACCTCGGTCAGAATACACTTTATTTTCAAAAATTTGATGTGATCAACAATGCAGACGGGCTATTTATTCACCAGTATGCCCAGAATATTTCAATGGCTTATACGGAAGGCGCCAGATACCACAGAGCCTATCTTTCACAGAATATGCTGGCATCGGCATTTCAGTTTATAATTCCTGTCTATCTTGATATGCCGGATCAATTCGGAATTCTTCCAGTTGAATGATTGAAGGTTCGTGATAATAGTGTGTATAATATTGTGCAGATGTTTGATCCGGCGGAAAAGCCGGGGAAGGAGGCAACAATGACAAAGTTTCGCGCGTTAACGGCATTTCTTGCGGCTGCTGTTCTTTTGCCGGTGCTTACATATTCACCGGTACAGGCGGCGGCAAGCGTGAATGTGAATTTATATGCCAAAACCGATACGGTGAAGGCCGGTGATACAATATCCCTGAGTGTCAACTTTAATACATTTCCCAATCTGACCCGTTTTGGCCCCATAGAGGTCCAGTTCGATCCAAAATATGTATCATTTGCAGGCATGGACAAAGGAAGTGCAATGCCTTCTACGTTTGCTGTCAGCAATTCGGCTTCAACCAATGTAATAGCTGTTATCGGAGTTGACCAGACGGCAGAGGCGCAAATTGGTGCGAACCAGACAGCACCAACTGCGGATGAAGCGGGTAACCCCATTGCGCCGCCGGCAGACCCCAGCATGCATTCCGATACTACGGTTACGATCTGCGTACTGTATTTCAAAGTAATTGATACTGCGCCTTCGGGAGAAGCTAATTTCTGGCTGGGCGGTATCGGCGGGTTTAAGGACAGTTCACTTGCCCAGTTAACAGCAAGTGCCGGCAATACTGTAATTGTTCCGGTCCAGAGCCTTCTTTCATCGGAGGCATCCCTTTCCTCACTCGCTGTTGAGGGCGCTGAATTGACACCGGCGTTTTCCCCCTCTGTATTCGAGTATGAAGCGCACGTGTCCAGAAGCGTGACAACGACAGTCATAACGGCTGTTGCGGCAGATGCCGCAGCACAAATAATGATTACCGGTAATGATAACCTTGTTGTCGGCGACAATCCGGCCACGGTCAAGGTTTCCGCACAAGACGGAAAAACAGCATTGGAATACAAAATCAACATTATTCGGGACAGTAATTTTGTGCCCGCCGGCGCATCCATCACGGGGAGCGACGGTAAGGTATATGACTTTGTCGAACTCCCGCAGACGCTGACACTGCCGATGGGGTTTTCACAGCAGATGGAGATGCTTGGAACGCAGTCGGTGCCGGTTTTCACGGGAAACGGCCTTAAGAGTATGCTCTTGTACCTGAAGGATGCGCAGAATGATCCTGCGCTGTACATATACAACCCGGATAATGGTTTGATCCGGTTATATGACGCAGCACTTGCACTGACGGTTCCCGCCCGGCTTATGACAATTACAGCCGTGGCATCCGAAGATATTGTCCCCGGGGGATACTTTAAGGCTGAGATTACGATCGGCGAGAGTACCGTACAGGGATACATTTCCAGCAAGACAGACCTGTCCCTCCTGTATCTTACAAATGAGGACGGCGTCAGCAGCTTCTACGTAATCGATCCCGAAACAGGCGAAGTATATCCGTATAAGGATGTACAGACTGGCAGCAGCAGTTTATTGATTCCCTTTGTAATTGTATTGATTCTGGCAGCAGCAGAGTTTGGAATGATTTTCTACATAATTTATCAGGTTCGATCCAAAAATCGGCCTCAGGAAGTGAAAAGGGTTTGATATGAATGTTATATCTTTTCTTCGCGGAGACAATTCCCTGAAACCTTCTGAGAATAAAACCAGGGAGATATTTTTCTATTTGATTTTCGGCGGACTTACGACGGTTGTAAATCTTATCTCTTTCGTCATATTCGACAAAATATTCGGAGCGCAGCATGTCTTTTTAACACTTGGAAGCCTGCACTTTGATCTTCTGGGCTATGATGTCCTGAACCTGATAGTGGCATGGATTGTTGCTGTAATTTTTGCCTATATTACCAACCGCATATTTGTTTTCAGATCAAAAGGCCCGGTATTAAAAGAGTTTTTCGGGTTTGTCACATCCCGTATTGCCACACTTATTGCATTTGAAATCGGAACTTTTGAACTTTGCATACTGATTCTGCAAAGCGGCCTTGGAATTGACAAGAACATCGTCGCCTTCGCAATTGCCGGTCAGACATGCACGTATCTTTACATTGTTAAGCTTCTGAATGCTGTACTCGTTGTAATCGGGAATTACGTTCTCAGCAAATTGTTTGTCTTCCGGGGGGCTGATACTATAAAAGCCGTCAAAAACACTCATTCGGCAGGCGGGGAGAGTGAAGGCAACGTTGAACAATAACGCCGGCATTCCGGAATTTCTCCTCAATTCACAGCGCTTCGGCATTCAGCTCGGACTTGTGCGAATGGAAAGCCTGATGCGCAGGCTGGGCAATCCGCAGGATAATTTAGCTTGCATCCACATTGCAGGGACGAACGGCAAGGGCTCGGTGACATCCTATATTGCATCCATGCTTGCTTCCGATAATTATCGGGTAGGTGTCTATACATCTCCTTTCCTTGAAAGATTTTCCGAGAGAATCCGTGTTCTGGATGGTAAAAATTCACTGGTCCGCCTTCTTTCAGATGATGCCCAGGGAGAAATTCCGGTTCAGGACCTCTTTGAACTTTCTGAAAAAGTAAGACAAGCTGTTGCGGGAATGCTGGAAAACAAAGAGGAACATCCAACCGAGTTTGAACTGGTCACGGCGGTTGCCTTTCTGTATTTCAAACAAATGGACTGCGATTACGTGGTTCTGGAAACCGGATTGGGAGGAAGACTGGATTCCACCAACATAATAATGAATTCTTTGTGTTCCGTTATAACGGCACTCGGATATGATCATATGGACCGATTGGGGAATACAATCAGTGAAATTGCGCGGGAGAAAGCCGGGATCATAAAACCAAACGGAAATATTTTTCTCTACTCCCCGTATGATACGGATCTTTCCGAAAAAGAGGCCGGCGAGGCGCTGGCGGTTATGATCGAAACCTGCAGGGAGCGCAGCGCTAAGCTTACAATAGTATCTGCCAATGAACTGACCCGCGTGAAAAGTTCCGTTGACGGCCAGGATTTTACAGTGCCATATTTGTCGGGAATCCTCCGGATCAGCATGATCGGCGGCTATCAGCTTCAAAATGCGGCACTTGCAGTACGGGCTGTAACCGGACTTGTATCGGAAAGCGGGATCCGGGAGGGACTATTACTTACAAGATGGAAGGGGCGGATGGAAGTACTCCGAAGGAATCCGCTGATACTCCTGGATGGAGGGCATAATCCACAGGGAGCCCGTTCGTTCCGTGATTCTGTGGATGATCTGTTTGCAGAAGATTTCAGGAAGAATCCTCCGAGGCTTATTCTTGGTTTTATGGAAGATAAGGATTACCCGCAAATACTTACCGTATTGTTTTCCGGTCTTCCATACCGTATACGGGAAATTATTTGTGTCACCCCGGATAACCCGAGGGCATTGCCGGCAGAAAAGCTTGGAAAATACATTTCAGGCCATTTTTCGCAGGAAGCTCTGTTTTACAAGAATCAAACGACTATGTATAATAAGCAAGGTAGGATTTCAGCTTTTAATGAGGCGGAAAGTGCTTGTTTCCAAGCACTGGAAGATTCGAAAGCCGATGGTGCCCCGATTCTTTGTTTGGGATCGTTATATCTGGCCGGTCAGGTTCGGGACACATTGAAAAAGAATATTTAATCCGGACGGATATTTCCGGCCGAATGGATTGATACGAGGAGAATAATGATGGACTGGCGTAATGCCGCTGCTGCCTTCCCTCTGCTGGAGGAAAAAGACATTGCTTTTCTGCAATTGTCAAAAGAAGAAAAAGAGAAGGTTCTGACACTGTTTAACAGGGCTGTATCCAATGCACAGACAGATAGTGCGGATATCGCCATGATTGCACTCAAAAAACTTCTGACGCAATACCCCAGTTGGGGAGAAGCGGCTCTTCTATATGGTGTTTGCCTGGCAATAGACGGCAGATACAAGCGCGCTGCGGCAAGTTTTGAACACGCTGTTTCCGTAGGACTGAAGACGGAAGAACTGACTTATATGGCACAGGTGTACAACAGGGAGGCAGACACGGAATTTGCACAGGAACGAAGGCACGCGCAGGGCGATGATGAAGCTGCCCGTAAAGGCCTGCTGGCTTCCGTCTTTTCATCAAAAAAGAAACGAAGCAGTGTATACAGCGAGATTGAAACGGAAGAACGCGGCCATATGCAGGCTCCGATTCTTACTCGCGTACCCCGTTCCTCGGGTAAAGCCAAGCTTGCCACCGACAGGGAACGCAGGGATGTAATGATGCAGTCAGGTGCCCCCAAAAGCGATTCGCAGGATGAAGAGATTGACGTATCAATTCCGAAAACCCCGGCCGAAAAGCTGCGCATGACAACAATTGCGTTAGGCGGTGTCCTGCTTGCCGTTCTGCTTGGTCTTGCCATTTGGTTCCTGATTATCCCGGCTGTTTCAACTTACCGTGAAAACAGCAATGCTTCGGCGAAACTTAAATATTTACTGTCATCCATGGAAGCGCAGAAATCTGATCCGCTTGTGTCCGGAATTTTATCTGACTATGCAAAAACATATCCTTCCGCCTCGACATCCGCGCAGAATGCTACGGCGGGACAGACTGCGACGACGTCAGCGGCACCCAAAGAGACCACAGTGCCTGTACAAGGCTCTTCGGCAGCAATGACACCCACAACGCAAGCCGGCGCCCAGGTGAGCGCAGCGGCAACGCCAGACGCGTCAGCCAGTCCGGACGGGACTGCCGGACCGGCCGCGGCAACAAGTCCGACAACAAATTAAGTGCAGACACGAAAGAGGAGGAGAGAATATGAAATATGTAAGCACAAGGGGAACTGACTATCAGTATAGTTCGGCTCAGGCGATCAAACAGGGGATAGCACCTGACGGGGGACTCTTTGTTCCGGAGTCAATTCCAAAACTCTCAAAAGAAGATCTCCAGCGAATGACCGCCCAGACTTATATCGAAACGACGGCGGATGTTCTTTCCCTCTACCTTGATGATTATTCTCATTCAGAACTTCTTGACTACTGCACGTGGGCATACGATCCGGAGAAATTCGGGGATGATCCGGCCCCGCTTGTACAGCTTAACAAATACAATGACAGGGAATATATTCTGGAACTGTGGCATGGTCCTACAGCTGCATTTAAAGACATGGCGCTTCAGCTTCTGCCCTACCTGATGACAGGAGCCATTCAGAAAACCGGGGAAAAGAGAAAGATCTGTGTACTTGCCGCAACTTCGGGGGACACGGGGAAAGCTGCCCTGGAAGGATTTAAGGACGTTCCCGGGACCGAAGTCATAGTATTTTATCCGAATTCGGGCGTTTCCGAAGCACAACGCCTGCAGATGGTTACGACGGAAGGCGATAATGTTCATGTAATAGCTGTTAAGGGATGTTTTGATGATACGCAGTCCGGAGTTAAGCGGATTTTCGCCGATGAGGAATTCGAAAAAACACTCAAAGAAAAGGGTGTTGTACTTTCCTCAGCCAATTCGATCAACTGGGGACGGCTTGTCCCGCAGATAGCCTATTATGTGGCTTCCTATGCGGTTCTGCTCCGCGACGAGAAAATAGCCATGGGAGAACCGATCAACGTGGTGGTGCCGACAGGCAACTTCGGAAATATCCTTGCTGCCTGGTATGCGATGAAAATGGGCGTTCCCATCAATAAGCTGATCTGCGCATCCAACCGGAATAAAGTGCTTTCCGACTTCCTCAGAAGCGGAACCTATGACAGAAACCGCGATTTTTATAAAACGAATTCACCGTCTATGGATATTCTGATCTCTTCGAACCTGGAGCGGCTGCTTTTCGAGATCACCGGCAAAAACGGTGCAAAGATCCTTGAGTGGATGGGGTCGCTGTCTGAAAAAGGAGTGTACACCGTAGATCCGACTACTCTGCGGACACTGCAGAATGTCTTTGTCGGCGGCTTTGCAGACGAGGCGGGAATCATCAAGACGATCCGTGAAATCTATGACCGCTGCGATCACGTTATTGATACGCATACAGCGGTAGGATTCAATGTGTACGGGCGATATTACCAAAGATCAGCGGATGAGACCAAAACAATATTTATTTCCACTGCAAGCCCGTTCAAATTCGCCGACTCTGTTTTGGATGCAATATTCGGGGTCGGATACAGCAGGGGAAGATCAGCCGAGGTCATTATCCGCGAACTGTCGGAAGAGAGCTCACTGCCTGTGCCCGCAGGATTGTCCAATCTTTCCGAAAGACAGGTCCTGCATGATACACTGATCGAAAAAGACGATATGCAAAAGCAGGTACTGGAGATTCTGTCCAGGTAAGGATATGTGTTTTTGAATTAACAATAAAAATCCCCCGCCTGTGAAAACACGGACGGGGGATTCTTTACGTTAATTGGATAAGCAGAAGCGGTAAATACGATTCAGAGACTTACCCTTTGATAATCAGCTGAATGCCCTTGTTGAGCTCGCTGAAGTCTTCCTTCAGGGAAACAAGATAAGCTTTTCCGGCATCGGTGATGGAATAGTATCTTCTGAGCCGGTTGTCTTCTGAAATCTTCTTTTCAAACTCTTCGATGTAGCCGAACTTCATCAATCTGTAGATGGCAGGATACAGGGTTGCAACTTTATACAGGCCCTTGCTGCGGCTCTCGAATGACTGGATCAGCTGGTATACATACATGGGGCTCTCAGACAGAAGATGAAGAATCAACATCTCAACCGTTGCCTTCTTGTAGTTCTCGCGCATTCCTTCAGGTGTTCCACTTCTTGTCATGTTCTCTTGCATAATCTTTCACCTCACAAATAAATAGGATAAGAAAATAACCAATAATTCCAATTCCATTGTATCAAATTTTTAGCATTCGTAAACAATCGATATTGTTATTTTCACCTTATATACTAAGAAATGTATGAATTTTTTGTGTCTTATTGAGCAATTTTTTGATTCAAACTTAAATATTGCAGAATACATAGATATATTTCAAAATTACCACTTGATATTAGGCATGTATTTCTTCCAAAAGAAGTCCCGGATTTCTTTCGAGGGCCCAGGAAATGCCCCACTCCGATTCGAAAAGTATGACTGGGGCATCCTCTTTATCGAGAACCAGAAGGGAAGTCGAGGTAATTGTGATTTTGCGAAGATCGATCGGCTCTTCCGGATTTTTCTGGACAGCCCATCGTGCATGACGGTAACTTAAGTTGGTCCGCAGGATTTCAACACCGTATTCATTCTTCAGCCTGTGCTCGAGAACCTCGAACTGAAGGACACCGACAACGCCCATGATATAGGTCTCCGTTCCTATGTCCGGCTGCTTATAAAGCTGGATGGCGCCTTCTTCCGAAAGCTGATCGACGCCCTTCAAAAACTGTTTGCGCTTCATGGAGTCGATGGGCATTACACGTGCGAAAAATTCCGGCGGGAAGACAGGGATGCCTTCGAACTGGAAAGAAGAATTCGATGAAGTCAGTGTATCACCGATACGGAAAATACCCGGATCGAAAATGCCGATAATGTCTCCCGCATAGGCGTCTTCGACAATTGTCCTGTCCTGTGCCATGAATTGCTGAGGCTGGGCAAGCGTTATTTTTTTGCCTAGCCGGACATGTCTGACGGACATCGCTTTTTCGAATTTGCCGGAGCAAATTCGCAGAAATGCCATACGGTCGCGGTGATTCGGATCCATATTGGCCTGGATTTTAAAAACAAATCCGGAAAAGAAATCATCATCCGGCTGAATCATACCAATGTCCGTATGACGTGCAACCGGTGTGGGCGCCATGGCAAGGAAACTCTTGAGGAACGGCTCAACTCCGAAATTGGTACTCGCTGATCCGAAAAAGACAGGAGTAAGTTCACCTTTTAAAATTTTATCAAGATCAAACGGATCCCCTGCCATATCAAGAAGCTCAATATCCGCACGAAGGGTATCATAATAATGACCGCCAAGAATCTTTCTGAGTTCTTCGTTATGCGAGTTTGTGGTACTTGAGGAGATCATGCTGGCTCCGTGATCCCCTGCCGTTGCATCAAAAAGAAGAACCTGATCATCGCTTCTGCTGTATACGCCTTTGAAATCGCCGTCGGTTCCTATCGGCCAGTTCATCGGAGTCGACCGGATGCCGAGGACTTTTTCAAGTTCGTCAATCAAATCAAAAGGGTTCTTGGATGCACGGTCCATTTTGTTGATGAATGTGAAAATCGGAATCCCGCGTTTGCGGCAGACTGCGAAGAGCTTTATTGTCTGTGCTTCCACACCTTTGGCTCCGTCAAGAAGCATAACGGCGGCGTCGGCGGCACAAAGCGTACGGTATGTGTCTTCCGAGAAGTCCTGGTGGCCGGGAGTATCAAGAATATTGATGCAGTAGTTGTCATATTCAAACTGCATTACGGATGAGGTAACAGAGATACCGCGCTGCTTCTCAATTTCCATCCAGTCGGATGTAGCATGGCGCGAAGCTTTCCTCGCCTTGACGGATCCGGCCATATGAATGGCACCGCCGTATAGCAGCAGCTTTTCCGTGATTGTCGTTTTGCCGGCATCGGGATGAGATATAATCGCAAAAGTGCGTCTTCTTTTTATTTCGTTCCTTGATGCGATATCCATTTATGTATTTTCTCCTTGCAGACGGGGCTTTTCTTGAGGATCACAGGGCAAAGCCGCAAATCTGACTTTGAACGGATTTCAAAATAAGCTATAATCATAGTAGTTCTTATTAATGCAGATGTGAATTGCTGCATAATTATATCAGTCTTGCTGTATTTGTGGCAAGCAAGAGAGGAAATATAAGATGTCAGAAGTTGGAGATACAAGACTTGCTGTTCTGATTGATGCTGATAATGTCTCTGCAAGCTATATTAAGCCTATGATTGAGGAGCTTGCCCGATATGGCAACCCAACTATAAAAAGAATATATGGGGATTGGACCAAACCAAACCTTGGCAGCTGGAAATCGGTTCTTCTGGATTTCGCTTTCCAGCCGATACAGCAGTTCGGCTACACGACAGGGAAGAATGCAACGGATTCCGCGATGATTATTGATGCAATGGATATATTGTATTCCGAAAAAGTGGCGGGTTTCTGCCTGGTTTCCAGTGACAGTGATTTTACAAGACTTGCAACACGTCTTCGTGAGGCAGGAAAGATTGTATATGGTATCGGCGAAAAGAAAACACCTTCACCATTTATTGCCGCCTGCGACCGCTTTATTTATCTCGAAATCCTTGGGGTCAACCCTGCTGAAGAGTATCAGCTGCAGCACGACGCGCAGGAGCCTTCCGGCTTACGCGTATCGGCGCAGGATGAGAGGTCGGCTAAAATTCCCGCTGCCCAGGCTTCCCGTTCCATTGGTCCCATCGACAAGGCGACAATCAGTCTGATCGAGAGCTCCATTGCGGACCTTGCAGACGATAACGGCTGGGCTTTCCTTGGGGCAGTCGGCAACCTGGTACTCAAGAAGAAACCATCCTTTGACTCAAGAAATTTCGGGTTTGCAAAGCTGTCCCAGATGATCCGGTCGATTGAGGGTATAGAGAGCGAAGAACGCATCAATGAGAAAAATCCCCTTGTTACACTGATCTATATTCGAAATGTGGAGGATACCTGAATATGACTCGAGCAAGCGGAGCACTTATGCATATTTCTTCTTTGCCGGGACCTTTTGGCACAGGATGCTTCGGTGAAGAAGCGATCGCTTTTGCCGGGCTTCTCAGGACGTCCGGTTTTTCGTGCTGGCAGGTGCTGCCGTTTTCACAGCCCGGGACCGGCGACTCACCCTACCAGAGCTATTCTGCTTTTGCCGGTAATATGTTTTTTATTGACCCCAGGCAGCTTTTTGCTGAAAATCTTATTACCGAAAGCGACCTTGAAGAGGCAAAATACGACGGGTCGGTGAATGAGGTCAATTTTCAATGGCTGAGGCAAAACAGGGAGAACCTTCTACGCAAAGCCTATAAGAATATATCGGAAGAGCTTATTGCAGAGACGCAGGCGTTCTGCCTGAACAATCTTTGGCTTGATGATGTGGCGCTGTTCGAGACAATCAGAAAGATCGAAGGCAAGAAATCCTGGTGGCAATGGGAAAACGCTGCTCTTCGTATGCATGACAGGACTGCGATCGAAGTGATTCGATCCGATTACCATGATGAATATTTCTATTTCTGCTTTGTACAATATGAATTTTACCGCCAGTGGATGAACCTTAAAGCGAGGATTAATGAGATAGGAATTACTATTATCGGAGATATTCCGATATATGTCTCGGCAGACAGTGCCGATGTATGGGCGAATAATTATCTTTTCCAGGTTAGGCCGGATCACAGCTTTGCGTATGTTGCAGGTGTACCGCCCGATTATTTCTGCGAAGACGGTCAGCTCTGGGGCAATCCGCTTTATGACTGGGAAGCGCATGCCAAAGATGGATATGCGTGGTGGATTCAGCGCCTGTCAATAAATTTCACGCTTTTCGACAAAGTAAGGATTGACCATTTCCGCGGATTTTGCTCCTATTGGAGTGTTAACTCGCAGGAAGAGACAGCAAGGAACGGTGAATGGCTCAAAGGACCCGGTATGGCTCTTTTTCAGAAAGTGGCCGAGGTTTTCCCGGATCCCCCGATTATTGCGGAAGATCTCGGGGATATTGATGATGATGTCAGGGTTTTTCTTGCGGACACAGGGTTTCCGGGTATGCATGTCCTTCAGTTCGGATTCGATCCGAATAGTGACAGTACGCATTTAACTCACAATTATGAGAAGAATTCGGTTGCCTATACCGGTACCCATGACAACAATACCCTGCTCGGATGGCTGCTGGAAGCAGATCCGGAAACAAGGGAATTTGCTCTCAGGTACTGCAGCCCGGTTGAACTCGACCCGACGGAAGGCGGACCGCAAAGTCCCTCGTGCAGGGCTATGATCCGTCAGGTATGGCAGTCCCATGCAGACCTTGTGATCGCTCCTGTACAGGATCTTCTCGGATACGGGAAGGAAGCGCGTATGAATATTCCCGGATCGCCTAAGGGCAACTGGGTATTCCGTGCAACACAGGAGGGACTCGATTCCATGGACACAAAATGGCTCTGGGATATGAACAGCCTATACCGCAGACTAACCATTGTCAGCGCAGATGCAAATGCGTGAATGGTTTGTCTGTCATGCTAAGAAAGTAACGGTACATTATGCCGACTGAAATAATCCTGTCCCTGATCGTGAAAATCGCCGTGATGATTGCCCTTGGATATACCCTGAAAAAAATAAACATAATTACGGAAAGCCTTCAAAAGGGACTTACCGATATTTTGCTGAAAGCGATTATGCCGCTGAGCATTCTTATGTCGGCTAACTATGCCTTCAACGGTGTTCTTTTTCATGGGATGCTTATTGTGGCAGCCGCTGCTGTGGGATTTTATGTGATAGGACTGACAGGGATGACCTTTTTCAGTAAAGCACTGCGGCTTCAGGAAAATGAACGGAAAATAATCGTAACGATGACCGTGTTTGCCAATACCGGATTTGTCGGATTTCCAATAATGCTGGCACTTTTTGGTCAGCCGGGACTACTTCTGGCTGTTATATTCAATATGTTTTACAATCTTTTTATGTATACATACGGTATCAATATGCTAAGCGGAAAAGGAGGGTATGATATAAAATCAATCTTTCTGAATCCCATAACGATTGCATCTTTAGCCAGCATTGCGATTTTTGTATCTCCGTTTCGACTCCCTGCGATTCTGGCTTCCCCGATCGAGGATATCGGAGCCATGAGTGTTCCGATTTCGATGATTATCATGGGAGCAAGCCTCGCCAAAATTCCGCTTATGGATATACTAAAAGACAAATATTCATATCTGGTTTCAGGAATACGACTGGTTTTGTTTCCGCTTTTAATGCTTCTGGTGATGCATCTTCTTTCCGTATCATCGCTGACGGCGAATGTCTGTGTCCTGATGACTGCTCTTCCTTGTGGAACCATGAACGTAATTTTCGCTGAAAAATATGACTGTGCTCCGGAATTTGCCTCGCGTACGGTCATTCAAAGTCTTGTACTGATGATCATTACACTGCCGCTTATGATTTTACTTACCAGTTTGGTCTTTCCTGTCAGCTGATTTTCTCCCCATGTACCAATTTATTAAAAATATTTGAAATTTTTTTGTAAAGTACCTTGACAGACACAGTATCTCGAATTAAAATCTACAGTGTCAGATAAAATACTGTGAAAGGAGTAAACATTATGTCAATTACATCGGATCTGCTTCGCGGCCATACGGATACGATTATTCTTACTCTCCTTTTACATAAGGACAGTTACGGATATGAGATCAATAAATCAATCCAGGAGAAGACCGCCAACCGTTATGAACTCAAGGAAGCAACGCTCTATTCTGCGTTCCGCAGACTGGAAGAGGCGGGAATGATAGCATCATACTGGGGTGATGAGACGACAGGTGCAAGGCGAAGATACTATTCCATAACCGCACTGGGCCGTCAGGTTTATCTTAAGAACAAAGTTGACTGGGAAGAGACTAAGGAGATCATTGATCAATTACTTAAGGAGGAAGCACAATGAATGAAAGGATTAAGACTCATGTGGAAAGCCTTTTCGCAGGCGCACCGCAGACACGCAAGGTTTTGGATCTGAAGGAAGAACTTCTGGCTAACCTGAACAGTAAATATGATGATCTGATTTCCGGAGGATTTACTCCGGACGATGCTTACCGTACTGTAATTGCGGGCATCGGGGATATTTCGGAACTCGTACGGCAGATTCAGAATGAATCCGCCTTCAACAGTCATTATTCGACGGAAGACAGGAAAAAGAGCGCGCTTCTCACTGCGATTGCGGTGGGGCTTTATATTCTTTCACCGGTATCCGTTATCCTGTTTGACTCAGTTCTGCATCTTTATAATGCCGGTCCGATCATGATGTTTGTACTTGTTGCCGTAGCCACCGGACTCCTGATTTATAATGGAATGACACGGCCGAAATACGTCAAGGAAGACGAAACAATTGTTGAGGAATTTAAGCAGTGGAAAAGTGATACCAGTGAGAAAAGGCGCTTGATGAGATCAATATCTGCAGTACTATGGCCCTTGATTGTTGTGTTATATCTGGCTTTCAGCTTCTATTTCGGTGCATGGGCCTTTTCATGGATCATTTTCATTATCGGCATATTCATCGAGGGGGTCATCAAACTTATTTTTGAATTGAAAGGATAAAAAACATGAAAACGCTCAAAATTATACAGTTAGTTGTATGGCTTGTAATTATTGCCTTTCTTTTGACAGTTATGCTTATGTTCACTTTTGGAAAAGTTAATCTTCCCCGCTTTATAAATAATGATAAGCAGGTCGTGCTTTTACAGCAATCTGAGAAGGTAAGCGGGATAACCGGAATAACAATGGACCTGTACAGCACGGATGTAGTTATCAAACCGTCTTCCACTGATGAAATTTCGATCACATACCGCGGCCCGGAGTCCCTGAAAGACAAAGTGGATATTGTAGTTTCCGTAAACAACGGGGAACTTACGATCAGGCAAAATAAGACACAGCAGTTCTTTTTCCTTTGGAATTTAACCTCTAAAATTCTTGAAATCTCATTGCCTCAAAGCTACGCAGACAGTATCGACTTCAAAAACACATCCGGAAATATCGATATTTCGGGAGACTATCAACTGTCTTCCTTCAGAAGCCAGCTGACGTCCGGTGATGTTAACCTGGAAAATATTACATGTCCCGATTTTTCGATAGGCTGCACATCAGGCAATGTGACTCTCGGAACCATTGATGCCCGGAATATCAAAATTACAATGACATCAGGCAATTTGAAAGCCGCCTCCATAACAGGAGACGGAAGTATCGAAACACTCTCAGGTGATATCCGTATTGACAGCCTTACCGGAAATGACCAGCTTTTCATGACATCCGGTAATGTCAATATTTCCTCTTTTTCAGGAAGCGGAAGTGTATCATGCTCCTCCGGTAATATTGACATTACTGTTGCAAAGTCATCGGGTGATTTCTCCGCCAGGACAAACTCGGGAAATGTGGATGTATCACTTGAAGCTGGTGTTTCCTATGCTATAGAGGCGAATTGTACCAGCGGAAGCGTCACAGCAAATTTTCCGATGAATTTCTCTGATAACAAAAATCATGCAAGCGGACAAGTCGGAAATGCACAGGAGAACCAACTGGATGTAAGGACAACCTCGGGTAATATTCGTCTGTCGGCGTGAAAAAGGATTAGTCCGCCTGAAACAAATGAAAATGACGGAAATGAATAAGTAGAAATTGAGGACAGCACGTTCTTTTTAAAGAGTATGTGCTGTTTTTATCTGACGTTTTTATCACTAATAATATTTAAGTGATATAATAAAACTAAATGGATATAATAGTATTTTTATTTAATAAACATTATGATTCAAAAAAATGATTATAGGGGGTAGTGTATGGTCCGTAAAAGGGAAGCTTTAGGACTACGGATTCTGAATACGATTTTCTTTGTGCTCATGGTTGCCGTGAATATAATCGCAGAATGGTTACCCCTAAACAATATCACGACCGCACAGGTATCGGCGAAGCACGATACGCTTATGACACCTCCGGGATTTACTTTTATTATATGGGGCGTTATTTATTTGGGCCTTTTCTTATTTGTCCTTTACCAGAACGGTGTTTTTCTTAAAAGAGGTGAAGGTGAAAACCCTGATATCGTTCATGCAGTCAGCATCTTCTTTATCATTTCAAGCGCCGGAAATATCGCCTGGGTTATTGCATGGCATTATGACTACATCGTCTTGTGTTTTGTGCTGATATTTGCCATATGGGGTTCCTTACTTTTAGCTTATATCCGGCTGCAGAAAGAAATCAAAAATAGAAGAGAACGGTTTTTCGTTCAGGTGCCGTTCAGTATTTATCTTGCATGGATTTCGATAGCAATGGCACCGAACCTGTTAGCAATGCTTAAGAGCTCAACGGGATTTCTGGGTTTAACGGAATTGCAATGGACAATGGCGGCCGTTATTTGTCTTGCACTGTTTACTGAATATAATTTGTTCATGTTCAGGGATATTGCGTTTGCTTTAACTGCAGGATGGGCTTTCGGGGGAATATTCTACCGCTATGTTCAGGACATCGGCACACCTAATCTGCAGACTGACATGATGGTATTACTTTCGGCTGTTATGGGCGTTCTTCTTATGTCGCTTCTTATTGTTGGCTGGATGCAGCATTACAAGCCGCAGATGACTCAAGGCTCCGGGCATAGGAATTTTAACCACTGAATTTTTCTTTTGACCCATCTTTACCCGTTTCCTGTCAATTGTGTGCATGTAAACATCTTCGACACGTTCGCCAAAAGCAGTTGAAGAATATGATGCTACAGCAGTGTATGCATTTTTGGCGTACATCTCAGCTGCGGCAGGATCTGACAGGATATCATACAGAATGCCCGGAATATCCTGAGGTGAATCAAATAATCTGCCGTCCACACGATCCCTCAGGATCTTCTTTATGCAGTCGTCTCTTCGGGCGACGATCGGAATACCTGCAGCCATTGCCTCGTAATAGGTAAGGCCCTGTGTTTCCGTGGTTGAACAGCACACGAAAACATCTCCGAGCTGATAATAGGAACCTATTTCGCGATAAGGTGCGGCACCAAGGAAGATTACATGATCCGAAACGAAGAGCGATTCCGACAATTCCTTCAGTGTTTCGACTTCAGGGCCTGTACCCACAATGAGAAGGCGGGCATCGGGGATAAGTTTGAGAACTGCAGGCATCTGCGAAAGCATCAGGTCGACACTCTTTTCTTTGGCAAGCCGTCCAAGGCATAGGATGACAGGCCATGCGGGGTCAATGCCGTGCTTCTTCTTGAGAGCCAGAACATCTTCTTTCGAATGATTCTCCTTCATGAAGGGAATCAGATTAATCCCTGTTGGAATCACATAGATTGGTTTTTTGACACCGTAATCGCGCAGGGCATTTGCAACTTTTTCGGTAGGAACAATAATTGATGAAGCAAAACCGCAGAACGTCTTGCTGTACTGACGTGCCATTGCCGGGGTCGCCAGCTTGCCGTGCGCAATATAATGGGTATAGTCTTCGAGCATGGTGTGATAGGTGTGAACGATCGGAATCCGAAAGGATGTTGATGCACCTACGGCCATAAATCCCATAAAAAATTCACTCTGTGTATGAATAATATCAATCCTGAATTTTTTAATCAGGCGGATAAGCCTTATGGAGAACGGATTGGCGGCACGCTGCGGCTTAATAAATAGGATCGGGATGCTTGGAAAACGATAGACGGAAGCATCTTTTTTAGCCTTCTTAAGTCCAGAGTGCGGTTCAGATACAGTAAATACATATACATTATGTCCGCGCTTCTTTAATTCTTCTGAGAGTGTATATACGGAAGATGTAACTCCATTTATGTCCGGAAAATATGTATCGGTAAAGATCGCTACATTCATGAATTTCTCCCTCGCAGAGCGTGTATTTGCATACATTATAATACCAAACCACTAAAATGTCGTGACGATTTTGTCACCCTTCCCCTTTACCAAAAGCAGTGAATGCTTTACAATGCTAAAGTGGTACTTGGATAAAGGACTTATTGATACATTTTCAGGATAACAGCAGGAGGATATTATGAAATTAAAAAGAGGGATATCTCTGATTTTAGCTATGCTTGTAACCAGTTCCGTTCTTGCTGCAGGATGCTCGGCAACGACAAAAACAACATCTGCCGCATCAGCACCCGATGCGTCACAGAACGTAAAAGACAGTACCAAAGTTGCTGCTGACGGCTCACTTGCAAAAGTTAAGACGGCCGGAACCCTAATTCTCGGTCTTGACACTGCCTTTCCCCCGATGGGCTTTATGAATGATAAGAATGAAATCGTTGGATTTGATATTGACCTTGCCAGGGAAGTAACCAAACGCATGGGCGTTGAACTGAAACTTCAGCCGATTGACTGGGATTCCAATGTTCTGGAATTGAATTCCGGAAATATTGACTGTATCTGGAATGGATTTACGATATCGGAAGAAAGAAAAACAGAAGTCAATTTCACGGATGCATATATGCAGAACCGTCAGGTGGTTATTGTCCGCGGAGATTCGGGAATTTCCACCCTCGCTGATCTGGCCGGCAAAACACTGTGCCTTCAGGCCGGATCAAGTGCAGCCGATGCATTGGCAAGCCACGCCGATTTTAAGGCGTCATTAAAAAATATTGTTGAACTCTCAGACAATGTAACCGCATTTATGGAACTTGAAGGCAAGACTTCGGATGCTATCCTTATGGACGAAATCGTAGCAGCCTACTATATTACGCAGAACAATAAGGATTATAAAATTCTGGACGAGTCCCTTGCAGATGAGCAGTATGGAGTTGGTTTCAGATTAGGTGACCAGTCCCTTCGCGATGAAGTCAACAACCAGCTCAAAGCGATGGCAGCAGACGGCACTCTTGCTAAAATTTCCGACACCTGGTTCGGTAAGAATGTTACCGTAATCAAGTAATCCGAAAAGGATATAACTTATATGATCTTTTATGTGTCACTTGCCGCTATGGATTATTCTTCTATGGTCTCCTTTCTTCTGGAAGGGACGTTAAAGGCGGTTGAACTTTTCTTTTTGACGATTGTGCTGTCACTGCCGCTGGGTCTCCTGGTGGCAAGGCTTCGCCTTTCGAAAATCGTGGCGGTTCAAATTCCGGTAAAACTTTACCTTCTTATTATGAGAGGTACCCCGCTCATACTGCAGCTGATGTTTTTTATGTTTTTTCCTCCGCTGGTGCTTGGCATTCCGGTTGATCGCTTTACTGTAGCTGTTTTCAGTTTTACGGTTAATTATGCCGCTTATTTTGCGGAAATCTACCGTGGAGGCATTGAATCAATTCCAGTCGGACAACAGGAAGCTGCTTACGTATTAGGGTTTTCCCCGCTGCAGACATTTGTGCGGATTACCCTGCCGCAGGTCGTTAAAAGAATTATTCCTACAATTGCCAACGAAAGCATGACACTTGTAAAGGATACGGCGCTTGCATCCGTAATTGGTGTTACTGAACTGTTCAGGAACGCTGAGAGCATGAAGGCAACTTACTTTTCCGTTGTCCCAATTGCTGTTGCGGGCCTTTTTTACCTCATCATGAATAGTGTAGTCGCTGCTTTTTACTCGCGTGTCGAGAAAAAACTGAATTATTATAAAGGATAATACCTGGAGGAGTGCATCTTCATGCCAACGGATGAAATACTGAACGTATCACATGTCAGTAAAAGTTTTGGAGAACTCGATGTCCTCAAGGATATGTCGCTGTCCGTATCGCGCGGTGAGGTTGTTTCCGTTATCGGTCCTTCCGGTTCCGGCAAGTCAACCCTTCTTCGCGTAGTAAATCAGCTTGAACGTGCCGAAAGCGGTCTTATCAGTGTCTGCGGGCGCGTTCTGTGCCAGAATGACGATAAAGGCCAGGCGATGTATGCAGACAAGGAGACATTAAAGTCCATCCGTCTCAGCATTGGCCTTGTGTTTCAGAGTTTTCATTTGTTTCCCCATTACAGCATATTGAAAAACATAACGGAAGCACCTGTCCTTGTCTTGAAAAAGAGCAGGGAGGAAGCAGAAGACACGGCACGTGTATTATTAAAGAAGCTGGGTCTTTCGGAAAAAGAATCGGCTTTCCCTTATCAGCTGTCCGGCGGACAGCAGCAGCGTGCAGCGATTGCCCGGACGCTCGCAATGAACCCGCAGATGATATTTTTTGATGAGCCGACTTCCGCTCTTGACCCGGAACTTACCGGTGAGGTTCTTAAGGTTATCCGCTCCCTTGCAGATGAACACATGACCATGGTAGTAGTTACGCACGAAATGGCTTTTGCCGGGGAATTATCAGACCGCATAATTTTTATGGACCAGGGTGTCATCATAGAAGAGGGAGCACCGGAAGCTGTCTTTTCTTCCGATCACGAGAGGACGCGTCAATTCCTGCAGCATTACTCCAAGTAAGCATGAATCATGCCGTTAATCAGCCGCATTTTTAAGATAAAAAATGGCAAGCTGCGTCCTGCTTTTCAGGTGCAGCTTTTCTAACAGCACACTTATGGCATTTCGTACGGTTCCTTCACTGATATACTGCTGGTCAGCAATCTCCCGGTTGCTGCAGCCGTCCGCTATCAATGCAAGAATCGACAATTCCTTAACTGTAATACCCAGGGAAGACATATTCATCATTTCACGGGGTTTGTTCTCCATGAAGTGCGGCAGCCTTGCGATAATATCTTCACCAAATACATTCTGACCGGCCATAACTGCTTTCAGGGACGGGACAATACTTTCGAATTTCTGTTTGAGAAGGTATCCCTTGGCGCCCATACGGAGAGCTTTGATAATATAATCGTCATCGGCAAAAGTTGTGAGAAACAGGATGCGTGCATCAGGGTATTCGGCGAGGACGCGTTCACCTGCGGTAAGGCCTGTCACATTTTTCATCCGGATATCCATCAGCAGAATATCAGGGTGGTGTGCCTGGTAGAGGAAAAGGGCAACATCACCGTCATTTCCGACTGCATCAACCGAGACTTCCGGGTCCGCCTGCAATATTGTCTTAAGGGCCTGTGCAACAAGCGGGTCGTCATCAATAATTATGACATTCATAATATCTCCTTTGGTACCGATACAAAGACTTCAAAACCGTGGTTTCTGCGGAAAACAACGTTCCCGCCCAGTTTCTCCACACGCTTTTGTATACCGGGAAGTCCCATTCCATCGGACTCGTTTGGAGTAAGTTCACCTGATTCGACAGGCCGGGAAGAGCTGTCCTTCGATGAACCATTATCGCGGATTACCAGCTGATACAGGGCGGGGTGCTCAAATATGACAATTGTCGCCGCTGAGGCGTTGGAATGGCGTGCGATGTTGGCAAGACTCTCCTTGAGAATGGAAAGAAAAGCGTATCGGATCTTTTTTTCGGGTGGATTTTCTATGCTGTACCGGAGTGTAACCGGGCAGAAAGTGAATTCGTTAACACGGGCGCGGACCTCATCATACAGGTCGACGGAATCATCATGCAGGTCGTGAATACTTGCGCGGACTTCATCCATACCGGCAGAAAGCGACTGCTGCAGTGCGCCCAGGCTCTGTCTTGTCAACTCATCGGGACAGGTTGTCATCATAGCCCCGGTCTGAAGGATGGAACGAGTCAGTACATGGCCGATACTGTCGTGCAGCTCGCCCGCTATGCGGTTTCTCTCGTTAAGCGTTGCCAGATGCACTTCATAATCCTGCTTTTCCAGTAGGTCCCGGTTGGATTCTTCGAGCTTCATCTGCTTTTCCGTGATTTCATCACGAAGCAGGTTGTATTGATTTTGCTTTTTCTCGGCCATATCCGTTCTTTTTTTAAGTATGCAGGAAAGAAGAAGGAAGGACAGTATAAGGAGGAAAGACAGGACTTTTGTTCCGTTGAGAAACTGGGATACAGGGATGATTGAAAGAGGGATGAACCACTGCCACCTGGTAATGCATAAGTCATAAGCAAAGAGCGGAAGGAAAAAGGCAGCGTTAGGAACAAAAAGACAGACGGCAACAGCAGCACAGAAGAAAATAAAATTGTATATGTCACTGTCCATAAAGCTCTCAAGGGACGCGAAAATAATCGCTGCCAAAACAATAACAACAGCATACTCGTCACTGTTGTTTGTCAGATATACAGTTATGCAAAGCATAAATACAATCAGTTTATCCAGAAGTGCAGTCATTCTTAATCCTTTCGATTTGGAATGTCAGAGACGGGCACTGTATTATTTTAACATGACGGACATGCAAAAAAACACATGACATTTGTCATGGCAGGTCAGGAGTTTTGTCACTTATATTGTATGGGGCGGTTCTTTACAATAGAGACAAGCAGGGAATATGCGTTGGGCAGACAGGAGTCTGCAAGAGGAGGATGTATGGTAGTCAAAGTATCCAATTTAGTCAAACGTTACGGTGATCTCATAGCTTTGGATCACTTCCAGCTTGATGTCGAGCAGGGTGAAATATTTGGTCTTCTCGGCCCGAACGGGTCAGGTAAAACGACGGCAATCAACTGTATTCTGTCTCTGCTGAGTTTTGATAAAGGTGAGATTGAAGTTTTTGGCAAGAATATGACCCCAAGTTCGTACGAAATCAAAAGGGACATCGGGATCGTCATGCAGAATGTAGCTGTCATTGACGAATTGACCGTCTATGAGAATATTGATTATTTTTGCGGCCTGTATGTTCCGGATAAAAAACTGCGGAAAGACCTTGTGGAAGAAGCAATTGATTTTGTCGGACTTAAAGATTTCCGGAAATTTTATCCTAGAAAATTAAGCGGCGGACTTCTCCGGCGTCTCAATATTGCCTGCGGCATCGCTCACAAGCCGAAGCTGATCATTCTCGATGAACCGACAGTAGCCGTTGACCCGCAGAGCAGAAACAACATCCTTGAGGGCATTGTCCGCCTGAACCAGCAGGGTGCTACTGTTATTTATACTTCGCATTATATGGAAGAGGTCGAACAAATCTGCACTCGTATAGGAATAATGGATAAAGGACGGATCATTGCGCTCGGTACCAAAGATGATTTGAAGGGCATGATTCGAGTCGGAGAAAAGATTACAATCGAGTTTCTGACCGGCGATCCCCAGGATCATGTCGAGTGGGTGCAGGAACTGCCGTTCATAGCATCAGTTACAACGCAGAACCACAACCTCCTGATTACGACGGAGAGAGGGCACAACGGTCTTGGCAGCATACTTTCAGCAGTACACGACAGAGGAATCCAGGTTGGCCGTGTGTTCTGTGAACTTCCGACCTTAAACGACGTGTTTCTGGAGATCACCGGCAAAGAACTCAGAGATCAATAAAGGAGGAATGACAGGTGTTTTGGCATATATTTAAATATCGCCTGAAAAGCACGGTTCGCGACGTGCAGACAATTTTCTGGACACTGGCATTCCCTATTATCCTGGTTTCCTTTTTTGCAATGGCATTCTCCAACCTTGAAAATATCTCAGAGTACAAGACGATTAAAATCGGCCTGGTAAATACGCAGCAGTACCAGAAGGATACGATGTTTCAGTCGCATATCACGGCAGTATCAAAAGATGTGAATCCCCTCTTTGACGTAACCATGTATGACACGCAGGCGGCCGCTGCTGCGGCACTTTCCGACAAACAAATCTCCGGGTTTATTCTGGAGGACACAACACTGCATCTTACAATCAGAAGCACAGGTATTGACCAGACAATAATGAAAGAATTTTTGGACTGGTATCTTCAGACGGCATCTTCCGTTAATAATATCATTTCCGGAAATCCAGCCGCAGGTATGAAGATATCAGGTATCCTGTCTGAAAATATCACGTATATCAAAGATACAGACACAGGTACGAATAAGCCGAATAATGTTCTGACATACTACTATGCCCTGATAGCCATGACTTGCCTCTACGGTGCGTTCATGGGAACAAAGGAAGTTACTGCAGTGCAGGCAAACCAGTCTGCCCAGGCGGCAAGGCTCAACCTCGCACCGGTCCACAAACTGAAGGTCTTCCTGAGTTCGCTGTGCGCCGTTACTTTGATCCAATATCTTTCTATTCTGATCCTGATCGCATATATGGCCTTTGTTCTGAAGATCGACTTCGGAAATCAGATCGGATATATACTTCTTGCTTCGTTTGCAGGCTGCTGTGCAGGTGTATCTTTTGGCGCAGTTGTCGGGGCAGCCAGTAAAAAAGGCGAGGGTATCAAAACGGGTATTATCATATCCGCCTCCATGGCTATGTCCTTTCTGGCCGGCCTTATGGTTGCCCAGATGAAATATATTGCAACCAAGAGCTTTCCGATCCTTGCCTATATCAATCCGGCCAATCTGATTGCTGATGCATTCTATGCTCTTTACTACTACAACACATACGATCGATATTTCCTGAATGTAGGTCTCCTGTTTGCTTTTTCCATTGTCTTTTATCTGATTGTTTTTTTACTCATGAGGGGGCAGCAGTATGAAAGTATTTAAGGTATATTTCAAAATTATCAAAAAGAACCTGCCGATGCTTTCCATATATATAGCTATATTTATGCTCTTTGCACTGCTCCTTACTATTTCCGGTGTCGGAGGATCAACAAGTACCTTTTCAGAAACGAAGAACCGCGTCATGATAATTAATAATGATGATGCTTCTCCCTTAACTGACGGCCTCGTCGATTATCTCACGGGAAAAAGTGTTATTGTGGCGCCTGTAAAAGATGAGAAGGCAATTCAGGATGCTCTTTTCTATGAGGATGCAGCCTATGTACTTACTATTCCAAATGGCTTTTCGGAAGATTTCCTTTCCGGCACACATTCCCTGACCTTAGGGAAAAGGACAACGCCGAATTCAACAGCAGGTGTTCAGCTTGATATGCTGGTCGAAAAATACTTAGGTGAATTCAACCTCTATGTTAAAGCAAAAGGTATCGCCCCAACAGATGTGACGGCTCTCAAAGAGACGGCTTCCCTTGTTAAGGCTGATATGCAGAAAGAGACCGATGTCGTCTGGGCGGGTTCGGCACCGACAAGTTCCATCACGAAAGCATCCTATTATTTCAACTATCTTCCATATTCGCTTCTTTCGATTATGATTCTTGCCGTATCATCGATTATGCAGGTCTTCGCTAAAGGGGACCTGAAAAAGCGGATGCAGTGTGCACCTACACCGGCAACAAGAATTAACCTTGAACTTCTTCTGGGCAATCTCTGTTTCGCGGTTGTGGTCTGGGCCTTTATGATGATTCTCAGCCTGCTTCTGACAGGGTCATCCATTACGGACACCAGGATGCAGATGCTGCTTGTAAATGCATTCGTTTTTTCAATAACGGCACTAAGCCTGAGCTTCCTTCTGGGGCACCTGATTAAGGGACCAGGAGCACAGCACTCCGTAGCCAATGTCATTGCACTTGGCACGAGCTTTATAAGCGGAGTCTTTGTGCCGCAGGCACTCCTGGGGGACACTGTGAAGTATGTAGCAAGCTTTACACCGACCTACTGGTACGTGACAGCTGTCGGGAACATAACGGCACTATCTTCCTTTTCCTGGACTGACACAAAAGAAATCTTCATGGGAATGCTGATTCAGCTTGCATTTGCAGCAGCCTTCCTGGTTTTGGCCCTTGTTATCGGAAGACAGAGAAAAAGAAAGAGCGTATAAAAAAACCTGAAAAAAAACACTGCAGGGACACGACATACTGGTGTACCTGCAGTGTTTTTCAGGTTTGGATCAGATGGCTCAAAGATTTTTTTCAGCAAGGGAGGCAAGGCGGCTGCGTTCAACCTGCCGCAGCGTTACATGACCTGTCATCACATGGTGGTTTAACCGCTCAATAACATATACCAGACCATTGGACTTCGAATCTACAAGCACATTATCGATCTGATTGTCCGACGGGTCGCCGAGAAAAATAAATTTGGATCTTTCCCCCGCGCGTGTCAGCATAAGTTTTGCCAGATGAGGCGTTATTTCCTGAGCTTCATCAACAATTACAATAGCATCGGAAATGGTCCGTCCGCGCATATAGGTGAATGTTTTAATTTCGAAAATGCCGCGCTTCCTGAAATCATCGATGAACTGCTCAACCTGGGATCCTTCTTCGCCGCGCTTTGATCGTTTCCCGCTGTAACTTTCTTTATCAACGGTCATCAGGTTATCTATGGCATCATAAAAACTTCCCATCCATGGCCGGAGTTTTTCTTCTTCTGTTCCGGGAAGATAGCCAATGTCATTTCCGGCCGGAACCGTCGGACGAACGAATACTATTTTCCTGTATTCGCGCTGCTCCAGGACTTTTTCGAGCGCGACGGCCGTGGCAAGGATTGTTTTGCCGCTGCCGGCTCCGCCCGTTATCGATACAAAAGGAATATTGGGATCCATCAGCAGTTCAAAAGCCATTTTCTGCTCTACATTAATCGGCCTTAACCCCCACGCACTTTGATTGGAATACTTGAGCGGAACGAGTTTGGCTCCGTCAAATCTTGCCAGGGCGGTATGGGCACTGTTTTCGTGTGAGGTTATGAAAGTAAATTGGTTAGGAAGAAGGTGCACGTTTTTGGGGAGTTTGCCGCCTTCTTCATAGATGCGGTTCAGATTTTTCTCTGACATCGAAAGATTACAGTACCCGGTATATAATTCATCGGTTTTGATTTTATCTGTTTCGTAATCCTGGGACTCAATCCCGCAAACCTCAGCTTTTATCCGGAGACAGACATCTTTTGATACCAGATAAGTCTCACGGTCGCTGGACTCTGATTTGATTTTAAGTGCACAGGCAAGAATCTCATTATCATTTTTTTGCGATTCGAACAAAAGCCCTGCTGTTAAGCCGGAAGATGCAGGCACGGATGAATGTTCATCCTGAGGGGGGAGTGCCCTGGATTTCGGAAAGGCTACGTGAAGAATAACATCATTTGATAATTCGATTCCTACGCTGACACACTGATGACCCTGGCCGTCAATTCTTCTGTGCAGGGTCCTCACGGCTTCCCTGGCCTGGTAACCTGTGAGACCTTCCTTGGATTTCAGATGATCGAGCTCTTCCAATACCGTGATCGGAATATATACATGGTTCCCGGTGAAATTCAAAAAGCACTCAGGGTCGTGCAGAAGTACATTTGTATCCAGAATATAGTTTTTCTGCCTTGGCGATGGTTTGGGAAAACTCTCCGGCTTTTTTGATTCCTCCCGGACGGATGACTCAATAACAGAAGACGGTATCTTTTTTCTGCTCATGATTTTTCCTCCTGCAGCTGTCGGATATTGCATCAAAAAAGCGCCGGCTCTTTAAAGAGCGCGACGCTTATTATGCAATATTCACTGTTTTGTTGAAATGAATCTTTTTTACTGAACATATCAGCATATTTCATTCGCAAACCCTCACCTTGCAAGGACTCCACAACATATGTCTGTTTCTTCTTAAGAATAACCTTCTTCCATTGCATCGGCAATACGTGACGGCAGCGATTTGCATTTTCTTACAAATTTCTAACATCTGTACAGAAGAAAGTGCCTGAAAAAAGCGGGCCTAAATAGCAGTTCATCATAATAGTGCACCTCCGGAGATCAGATTTATCGTCTGATTTCTGAAGGTGCACCGTTAATCTGACAGGACCTTTGCATGCATTTTTATTGTTCAGGCAGGACAAGCAGATGTTACGTCATGTTCTATTACAGCTGCAGTGTCATTCGACGTCCTGCAGGGCATCATATCCTTCTTCACCGGTACGTACTTTAACGACATTTTCAACATTATAGACAAATATCTTGCCGTCTCCGATGTGTCCTGTATAAAGTACTCTTTTTGCAGTTTCAATGACCTTTCTGACAGGGACCTTTGCAACTACGATTTCTACCTGGACTTTTGGAAGCAGATTAATTTCCGTCTCAACACCACGATAGTATTCGTGTTTGCCTTTCTGGATACCGCAGCCAAGAACCTGCGTGACTGTCATTCCAGTAATGCCGATTTCGTTCATTGCTTCCTTAAGGATTTCGAACTTGCTCTGCTTGATGATGATATCGATCTTTGTGATCTTTACATCGGAGGCCATGGATACAGCCGGAGCAGAGAGGAGTTCGACTGGAACCGCCCGGTCGACAGAGACAGGGGATTCAGGGAGCGGTACAAATTTTTTGGAGGCAATATAGTCTTTGAATCTTTCGAGCTGCTTAATCGGGGCGTTATCAGCAGAATCATAATCAAGCTCCGAGCGGGTGAGCTGGCTGTCAGGATATGCAAGGACGCCCATCTCAGGAACATCAAGGCCTTCCAGTTCATCCTCGGGTGCAACACGCAGTCCCCAGACTTTATCAAGAGCCTTGAAGAATACAAAGGACACACCGAAACCCCAAACAAACAATACTGCGACTGCGATCAGCTGAGCGAGGAGCTGGGAGGCGTCACCGAAGAATAAACCTTTTACACCGCCTGCAACACCGTTGAATCCATCGCCGTAGGATCCGTCTGCAAATAATCCGAGTGAGACAACGCCCCACAGGCCGTTTACGCAATGTACGGAAATAGCACCGACCGGATCATCAAGTTTCAGCTTGTTTTCAACAAACGGAACAGCGAGGCAAACAAGAACACCAGCGATGATACCAATAATGAGTGCAGAGAGACCGTTTACGAAAGCACAGGGTGCTGTTATCGCTACGAGACCTGCAAGGGCTCCGTTTGCCGTCATTGACGGGTCCGGCTTTCCGAACTTAATCCACATATATCCCATTGCGACCAGGCCGCCGATAGCACCGGCGATCATAGTGTTTGTCGCAACAACGGAGAGTCTGAAGTCGGAAGCATTCAGTGTAGAGCCGGCATTAAAGGAGAACCAGCAGAAGAAGAGGATAATCGTACCAATAATAGCCATAGGGATGTTATGTCCGGGGAAGGCACGGGCTGTGCCGTCCTTCTTGAATTTGCCGATTCTGGGTCCGAGGACAATGGCACCGGCCAGAGCGATCATACCGCCCATGGAGTGGACAACAGCAGAACCTGCGAAGTCAACTACGCCATGCCCGATACCAAAGTTCTTGCCGAGGGTAGCCATCCAGCCGCCGCCCCATACCCAGTTTCCAAAAAACGGATACAGGAACATCGAGATAAAGAATGAGGTTATTACCATGGCGGAGTACTTTACACGCTCTGCCATTGCACCGGTCGGGATTGTAACAGTTGTATCCATAAATACCATCTGGAAGAAAAACAGTGCATAAATGCCTGCATCATATGTCCCCATCAGTCCGAAGCCTTTGTAACCCATAATGCCGCCAAGGCCTGGAATGGAAACAAGTGCGTTGAGTGCTCCTCCGCCGGATCCCAGACCTGCAGCACCGCCTGATCCACCCATCTGCAGGGCGAATCCTACAAGGAAGTAGCCGATGGCGCCGACCAGGAAAACCATAAAGTTCATTGTCATTGTATGGGCGGCATTCTTAGCCCGGCAGAAACCGGTCTCAACCATTGCGAATCCGCACTGGAAGAAGAAGACCATAAATGCACAGATCATAACCCATGTGTAGTTGGCTCCCAGGGAACCTTTGTTTGCTGTTGCTGCTACATCAGTAAGTGTTTCGCTGCCGGTAAGTGCCGTATAGGCAGCTCCTGTCGAGTCAGCTGCAGAGGAATCCCCCCTGAGCGAATACCCGATACCCATGATGACCGCAATGATAATCACAGCAACCAGTATTATGCCCAAATACTTTTTTTTGTTTTTCATAACATTACCTCGTTTTCTGATTTTTTTAGTGTTTCATCATCTGTGGACTGGCTGTGATTTATGTACCTTTTCTGTTTTAAAGTTACTCCAGGAAAACCTTGAAGTACCTTTGTACACTTCGGCCTTCAGTCGTTGAACAGAAAGTAAATACCTTACACCCAGGAAAACAATGACTATTCCAAAAACCATACCGTGAATCTGGGAACTCATAACAGAAAAGCTGACGTTGTTTACTATACTGTAAACACTAAAAGCTGCACCTAATAAAATGATTCCAATGGATGTAATGAAAAGAATGATAATTGAGGCGATCTTCGTGCTCTCAACCGGCGGCTTATATTCTTGATTCTTCATGCTGTTACCTCCTTCCCGAATTTGTGTCTGCAAAAAAGAAAAATGCCTGAATCGGAAAACCGATTCAAGCACCTTTGCTTACTTCACATAATGTATAAAACAAAGGGCGCTGAGTCGGAAATCGACTCAGCGCCCTTGCTGTATGAAACTAATTTATCACGAGTGAAAATGAAAGTCAATATAATATTCCTGCAAATTTCTAATAAAAGAACGAAATAGAAAGACGCTATCACATAATTATGAATATACGGATTTCATAACTTGCAAAAGTACTGTTGGGAGGGATGGGCGTGGCAGAACAGGAAGGCTTTTGAATATGTAAAAGGGGGACGGTATGCTGACGGGCGGTGACACTCTGGTTTATTACGGTATTCGGAAATTTATATATGATCCGCAGCGGAAAGCGCTTCTTTTACTTTTTCATGAACATCCAGAATCTGTGGCTTGTGGAAATAATACCCCTGTAAAAAATCAATTCCGATATTCTTACAGACATCTGCAATTTTTCTGGTTTCGACACCTTCCGCTAAAGTTTTGATGTTGTTCTCACGGCAGAAAGTGACGATGCTTTTTGCCAGACTCCGGGAGGCAGCATTTTCAGCTATCCTGAAAATAATCGATTTATCAATTTTAACTACATAGATCGGCAGTTCACATAAATACTGATATGAAGAATACCCGGAGCCAAAATCATCAATGGCAATATTGATTTTATGATCTCGCAGCAGCATCAGCTGTTTCGACATTTCTTCGAGATTGGCAAGGCATCTTTCCGTTACTTCAATCCGGATTCTCTCCGGAGCAATACCTGAGTCTTTTATGGCCTGTAAAAAATACTCAATGCTGCCATTCGAAAAATCCTTAAGTGAAAAATTTATGGAAGCAACCCAATCGGAATCAGGGTGGATCAGTAGAAATTCCACCGCACGGGAAATCATATATTTGGTAAGATCCCTGATCAGGTCGGTCTTTTCAATTATGGGGATAAAAAAGTCCGGTCTGACATACTCACCTTCATTTTTCCATCTTGCCAGCATCTCAACACCGCGGATTTTCTCTGTGTCAGCCCAATAAATATACTGGTAGGCGGCTTCTATGCTGTTGGTTGAAAGGGCCGTCGAAAAATTGCCGGCTACTTTGAGTAGTTCCTTATAATGCGACTCCTGCGAAGGTTCGAACTGACTTGCCTTCAGCTCATTGGATTTTGCGAAACTGTTGGCAATGAAAGCTTGTCTTAACCCATCCATTGTCGACATATCCCCGGGGATACCTGCGATACCCATTTGTAACTCGACATATATCGGGATGCTGCCGATGTGCAGAATGGACCTGTTCAGTTTTTCGATTTCAGCAATAATCTTTTCAGAACTGACGCCTGCCTTAACATGTGTGATTTTCACGATAAACTGCATGCCGGCATACCTGTAGAATTCCACGTTGGAATACGGATCCAGAATATCATTAAGCCGCCTGGCAAACATCCTGACGATTTCATTGCTGAAATTGTATCCCCAAAAACTCATCGTTTCTTCAAAATCATCCATAGTCAGTACGACAATTGTCCTCGTTGTCCCATCAGCGGCGCCTTCCTGCTTGATGGCTTCAACATTCCTGAGCCCGGTGATTATATCATGTGTCAGTAAGTTATCTATACGCTTCCTATGCTTCCTGTCGTAATCGGATAGAAAACCGATGATCAGCGCGATACCTGCAAAAAGAACAATCCTGGTTAACCAGTTGACAGGTTCCTGAGCAAGATGTGCACTGACATTCAAAGGCATATAAGGGCCAATTAAGAGTCCGCATATAACAGCGAGAAGGATACCGTGCTTTTTACCGTAAATGAATGAGACGACAGCAATCGGAGCATACATCAGATGTGAATATACCTTCGAGGTTCCCCCGGTCTGATATACAAAAAACATTATCAGAATGGAAAGTGAATATGCGCCAAACAGAAGGAAATTGTGCCTTTTCAGCTTGCTTATAATATCCTGATCCATAGAAAGCCCCCTTTGCCGTGGTGATATGGAATCTGTCGGGATATGTTTACTATCTGTTTCCCTGGAGTCCATTCTACAGCTTTAAGGGATATAAAAAATATTTTCCGTAATATAATATTGAAAAATTCATACTGTCACGCCCTGGCTTCCGCGATAAGGCTTATGAGAACGTCCTCAAACCGGCGGTCCTGGTCCGCCGTCCTTTTTGCCGGACCCTTGATGCGCCCTCCCGAATTTCTGATCTTTTTAACGGAATACCTGGCGAAAAGCAGAGCATCCATATTGGAATCATCATATATCATTCCGTTCTGACTTATTGCTGTCCCTCGGCGGGCAAGACACATCGCTGCAAGGCCATAATCCTGTGTGATCACAATGTCGCCGGTCTGAACCATGTTAACCAGTGCGAAATCCACGCTGTCCGGGCCTTTCGAGACAGTAACCGTCGTCGCGCCCTCTTTTTCAAAAACGTGCGACGTATCGCATATAATCAGACAGTCAATATGATTCTGCCTCGCAGTCCGGACAGCCGTGTCAACGACAGGACAGCCGTCGGCATCAATTAGTATACGCATTAGAAATCCCCCAATCACAAACTCTATGTTGAGATTACAGCAAGTTGAGTCAAAAAAACTGGTTTTAAGTAAATGTGCCGGTTCTTTGCAAAAAAAAATAAATAAAAGGACATAAAAAGCGAAAGCAAGCGCCTTTTTTCGAATTATGTAGATCTTGTATATAGCATTAAGTCCGTGCCTGTGCAATTATAGTAGGACTGAATATTTAATAACAGGGGCAATTATGCACTGTTTATCAAATGTGCCGTAAAAGTCCATGCAATTACTGCACGCTATTGATATAATTGTAGCAGTTATAAAAAGTAAATATCTCGAATTTTCCGCTGGAAAACGAATGTTTTCATTATGCAAATCAGGAAATGATGAAGATATGCAGGAGCTACCCAACTTCTGATTTATATTGCGACGCTCACATTGAACGCGTCCGAAGGAGAAATGATGGCATATACACATGAACAGATGTTGGAAAAGATGCAGGTTGCATCGCAGGAAATGAACACATTCTATCTGCAGGCTTTTATAAATTATCAGGGCAACGAGAAGGGTATCGGGAAGGCAAAGGGACTGTCATACGGCGAGGACATTGCCGATTATCTGCTTAATAACCTGTCTTTATTCGACAGTATACCTGTTATCACCAGAACACTGAGCTATAAGACAAAGGGTCATGACGGAATCACGGAGAATCCGGACTCCAACCGTGCGGAAGAGCGTATTGCCCTGGGCATGTTCGGAAATGAATATGAAAACATCGGAAAGATCATCGATTACCAGACTCCGCTCAAGAATGCCCATGCGGATAAACACATCGGCAAAATAGATCTCCTTACCGAAACGGAAAATGAGATTTGGCTTATTGAAGTTAAGAAATATGATAGTGAAGAGACACTTCTTCGCTGCATTCTGGAAGCTTATACTAATTTCAAAACGGTTGATGCTGATAAACTGAAGCTTGATTTCGAGCTCGACCAGACTAAACCCCTTCGCCCGGCAGCCATTGTTTTTCGCGATCAGGAACAGCATGAGAGTTACCGGAAACCCAATTCATCCGTTCGAAAGCTCATGGATACTTTGGATATACACCTTTTTGTTATTGCAAAAGAAAACAAAGAATATCTGGTCGAAAAGGCATAAAAGTTCATTGATTTTTTAACATGGCAACGGCATTAACCTGATTTATACGAATTTCATAATAAGCAACAGCTGTATATACAGCTGTTGCTTTCTTTTGTTAATGTCCGTATAATTGGGTCACCAATGATTTTTTGCATTTGAATCAGTAATTTTATACAGGGAGAAATATGGACGCAAATACAAGGCGTAATAAGATATTGGAAACAATAACAATATCCGACACTCGGATTACCGGCAGTGAACTCGCCGTGATGCTTAACGTCACCAGACAGGTTATTGTCCAGGATATTGCAATCCTGCGCGCCGGGGGCATACCCATTATTGCCACGCCTTCGGGGTATATGATGATCGATCCGGACGTTAAAACACGGCCTGTCAAAGTTTTTTTCTGCCGGCATGAGACTGTGGAGCAGGCAGAAGAGGAACTGATGCTGATCGTCGAAAACGGCGGACGTATAAGGGATGTCATCATTGAGCACCCTGTATACGGTGAAATAACAGGCAACCTGATGCTGCATTCGCCTGAAGCAGTCAAAAATCTGATTGAACGACTGCGCAGGAAGGATTCGCAGATGCTTTCCTCCACAACTGACGGACGCCACATGCATACAGTGGAGGCTTCCAGCGAAGAAGATCTGGTGAAGATAGAGAATAAACTGCGTCAGGCAGGAATTCTTATTTAAGGAAATACAGCCGAAGGTTAATGGAAATATAAGGCGCTGGAACTGCGGCTTATAATCAGCCGATTACATGATGAAGGGAAATATTTATTGTGGAGCAGACAAAAGAGATTCAGGAAATTTATGACCTGAAGAAGGAAAGAAATGCGGTGATACTGGCACATCTTTACCAGTGGCCCGAGGTGCAGGACATTGCTGATTTTGTAGGGGACTCGCTCGACCTGAGCCGCAGGGCTAAGGACACCAAAGCCGATGTAATTGTCTTTTGCGGTGTTAAGTTTATGGCTGAAACAGCCAAGATCCTGAGCCCGGACAAGACCGTGCTGCTTCCCGCGCTGCATGCAGGATGTCCCATGGCGGATATGGTCACACCTGATGACGTCGCCGTGCTCAGAAAGGCACATCCTGATGCTGCAGTCGTCTGCTACGTAAATTCCAGTGCGGAAATTAAAGCTGCAAGTGATATATGCTGCACGTCATCCAATGCTGTAAAAGTTGTTTCATCTTTAAAAGAAGACGAGATCATTTTTGTGCCCGACCGCAACCTTGGACACTATGTTTCCATGTTTCTCCCCGCCAAACGCTTTATTCTCTTTGACGGCTTCTGCCCCACCCACAATAAAATATCGCCTGCAGACGTGGAAAAGGTTCGTGCATTACGTCCGGATTCTCCGATACTGGTACATCCCGAATGCATTCCCGATGTGGTGGCACTGGCTGATTTCACAGGGAGTACCGCTCAGATCATCGAATATGCAGTAAAGTCCGACAGACAGGAATTTGTCATTGGAACTGAAATCGGAGTGCTTCACCGCTTGCAGCAGCTGTGCCCAGCCAAGCGTTTTTATTCCCTGCATGCTGCCCTGGTTTGTCCTAATATGAAAAAAACCACACTCACAAATGTTCATGATGCGCTTGATAAATTTCAATTCAGGATTGAACTCGATGAGCAATTAATCAGGAAAGCATCTGTCAGTCTGGAACGGATGCTCGCGATTTAGATTAAATCGGAAGGACATGATATGAGACGATATTTATTTAACGGCGACTTGAAAAAGGTAAAAAGGATTGACGCGGATGTTATAATCGTTGGCTGCGGAGCAGCAGGCCTTTATGCGGCACTTTGCCTGGACCCTCAGCTTTCATGTGCGGTACTTAACAAATCGGATGCGCAGAACAGCAATTCCATGTATGCGCAGGGAGGTATAGCGGCTGTAATTGAGCCTCACCGCGATCATGACGACCCGCAGCAGCATTATGAGGATACCCTTATAGCCGGGGCCGGACTATGTGATGAAAATGCTGTCCGTATTCTTGTTGATGAGGGTTGGAGCAACATAGAACACCTCATAGATCTTAATGTGCCATTCGACAGGCATGACGGCGAACTGCGGCTTACCAGGGAGGGCGGACACCACAGGAACCGTATTCTGCACTGCGGAGGAGACGCAACAGGACTGCATTTAACACGCAGATTATATGAGGCAGCCATTGCCAGGAAAAACATAGATATTTATGACAAAATGTTCCTTTCCGATATTCTTACAGATGAAAACGGAGTGACCGGCGTACTGGTTCTCGACGGAAATAATATACCGTGCCTGTTTGCTGCTTCACGGGTAATTATCGCCTCGGGAGGAATCGGCCGGGTATACCGCAACAGCACGAATTTCACCGGTGCTACAGGTGATGGGATTGCAGCTGCCGGCCGGGCAGGTGCAATCCTGAAAGATATGGAGTTTGTGCAGTTCCATCCGACTGCTTTTATACATCCTGATGATAACGGGCGATTTTTTCTGATTTCCGAAGCCCTGCGCGGAGAAGGTGCAATACTCAGGAACCGGCGCGGCGAGCCATTTATGCAGGGCGTGCATCCTCTTGCAGATCTTGCACCGCGGGATATTGTATCCAGGGCTATTGTTATGGAAATGAAAAAGAGCGACATTCCTAATGTTTATCTTGATATTACTTCGAAGTCAAGGACTTTTTTGAAAAACCGGTTCCCGACTATATATACGGAGTGTATGCGCCGCTGTGTTGATATCGCCAAGGACTGGATCCCCGTCATGCCGGTACAGCATTATTTCATGGGCGGTATCAAAACGGATATTGACGGACAAACTAATATACCAGGCCTGTATTCCTGCGGTGAAGCCGCCTGTACGGGTGTCCACGGCGCGAACAGGCTTGCAAGCAATTCGCTTCTGGAATGCCTGGTGTTCGGCAGGAGGAGCGCGAGTCACATCAGCGGAAACCCAGGCTGCCCTCCACGGGACCCCGCACTGGAAATACAAACGCGGGCAAAGGGCGAAGGTGTGGATTTTGATTCGTACAGCAGCGAAATCAGGGCGCTGGCGACACTGAAGTGCGGAATTATCCGGAACGGGAAGGACCTTGCGGAGGCCGCTTCAAGAATAAGTGAAATATTCTTACAGCTTGACGAAATAGAGCTCGACACCCCAAAATGTATGGAAACATACAATCAGTCGCTGATAGCCCTGGAAATAATGCAGGCAAGTATCCGGCGCAAAGTGAGCGTAGGGGCTCACTATCGATGTGAAGATAATTTAGACGGAGGAAATGATGATGCTGAATAACTACTGCCTTGATGATTTGATAAGAAATGCCCTGGACGAAGACATCGGTACGGGAGATATCACCACCCTTTCGACTGTCGGCGGGGACAAACAGATAAAGGGATCCTTTATTGCAAAGGAAGAGGGCGTAATCTGCGGCCTTCCGCTCCTGAAGCGTCTTTTTGAGATTCTTGACCCGGCTGTTCATCTGGAGTGCCTTGTCAGCGAGGGGGATCCTGTTAAAAAGGGCGATGTGATCGCCGGGATTTCCGGGTCAGCCCGCAGTATCCTTACCGGCGAGAGGGTTGCCCTCAATTTTCTGCAGCATCTTTCCGGTATAGCTACGCGTACACATGCAGCCGTTGAGCAAATATCCGGAACAAAGGCCGTAATTGTCGATACGCGCAAAACAACCCCGGGCCTTCGGATAATAGAAAAATATGCAGTGCGTACCGGAGGCGGTTCGAACCACCGCTTCAATCTTGCAGACGGTATTCTGATAAAGGATAATCATATCAGCGCAGCAGGAGGAATCAGTCAGGCAATATCACGTGCGCGCAAAATGGCGACACATATGCTGAAAATAGAAGTGGAAGTGGAAAATTTTGTACAGATTGAGGAAGCGCTGCAAAGCGGAGCGGATATCATAATGCTCGACAACATGAGCATAGAAGATATGACCAAAGCCGTCAGGATTATTGGCAGCAAGGCACTTATCGAGGCTTCCGGGAACATGGGGGACAAGGATCTGCTGACTGTTGCACAGACCGGTGTTGACCTGATTTCCGTCGGTGCATTGACTCATACAATACGTGCGATGGATATCAGCCTGCGCTTTAATCAGGATACTTTTGCCATATGAAGATAACCATCTGCAATATCGGCCGGATGCCTTACGACAAGGCACTGGAGCTCCAGTATGACCTGGTTTTGGCAAGGCAGGAAAACCGGATCGGCAACACATTACTTCTTCTTGAACATCCGCCGGTATTAACTCTGGGCACAAGGGCCGACCCGGCCAATATTTATTTATCCCGCGAACAGCTTGAAGCCAGGGGAGTTACAATACATGAGGTCAACCGCGGCGGTGATGTCACTTATCATGGTCCCGGGCAGGTAATCGGATATCCGATTATCCAGCTGCATGATTATGAGCAGGGTATCCGCGGGTTCATAAATACCATGCAGGCATCCCTAATTGACCTGCTGGTGAGGCACTATGGAATTGAAGCACACCCCCGGAAGGACAAGTATACCGGGGTCTGGGTCGGTGATAAAAAAATAGTTGCGTTCGGACTTGCAGTGCAACACGGTGTGACTATGCACGGGTTTGCATTCAATGTGAACACTGACCTGCGCCATTTCGATTGGATCAACCCATGCGGACTGTCCCTTGGAGTCACATCGGTAGCGGAAGAATCAGGTCATACGGTCGATATGGATCAGGCATTTGACCTTGTGGCGCATAGTTTTGCCGATCACTTTGAATGGGAGATCGAATGGATTGACCAAGATGACCTGCGGAAGAGGAGTACTGTTAAGGATGGATAAAAAAATTTTTACAGCCAAACCGGACTGGCTTCGTGTCCCGGCCAACAGCGGTGAAAACAACCGGTCCGTGATGCAGCTGATGCAGTCGCTCGATCTGCATACGGTATGTGAAGAAGCCAGCTGTCCGAATTGCGGTGAATGTTTCGGGCGGCGGACTGCAGCCTTTATGATCCTTGGAAGGGAATGCACCCGGAACTGCACTTTCTGCTGTGTCAGCAGCGGAACACCGGCTCCTCCTGACCCGATGGAACCGTCTCATCTTGCAGATGCTGTTGATCAACTGGATCTGAAGTATGTGGTTATCACATCTGTCACCCGTGATGATCTTCCGGATGGGGGGGCAGGTCATTTTGCCCGTGTGATTGCAGCCATAAAAGAAAAACTGGCTGAGAGGAGTCCCCGGATAGAGGTGCTCATCCCCGATTTTCGGGGCGATGGGAGTGCATTGCGTACAGTTATTTCGGCACAGCCGGATGTGATAAATCACAATATTGAGACCGTATTGAGGCTGTATCCGGAAGTCAGGCCGCAGGCCGATTACCGGCGTTCACTAAACTTACTCAGTCTGGTCAAGGCGATAGATCCGTCCCGTCTGACCAAATCGGGCATCATGCTGGGACTTGGGGAAACAAAAGAAGAAGTTCTGGAAGTATTTGCTGATTTACACCGGCATGGCTGTGATTTTCTGACTATCGGGCAGTATCTCGCGCCGTCCCCCAAACATCATCCGGTGATCAAATACATCACGCCGGAGCAGTTTGACTGGTACCGCGAACAGGCATATCTTGCAGGATTTTTATTTGTTGCCGCCGGACCGCTGGTCAGAAGTTCCTATCATGCAGAAGAAGCATGGCAGAAAATAAATGAAAATTAATCAGCTTACCAGTAAGGAAGGAAAATATTCGTTATATTATCCTGCTTAATATCTGTGTCGCCGAAAAAATATTCAGCGACTTTCAGGACAAATAGATTGGCGCTGTCCTTATATACAATTTCCTTGGCCATAAGGGTATCTGTTGTGATTATGTTATCAACCCCAATATTCATTAACCGCATCACTGTAGCGGCGTTTGTTACATTCCATGCATATACCTGATAGCCAAGGAAGTGAAGCCTTTCAATTTTATCCCTGGTTAGAAAGCGTGCGTTCATGCTGTAAAAATCCACGTTGGCTAATTGCGTGTATTTGGCGTAGGCAACTGTCATAATAATTCCCGTCTTTATGTTCGGATCCAGTTTCTTAATCCTGAACAGGTCAATGTAATTGAAAGTGGAAATTACACATTTGTTTTCAAAGTGGTTATCGTTGATAATCTTCACAACGGATTCGACAAGATCCGGGTTATGGTCAGAAGATTTTATCTCAATATTCAGCATTATTTTACCGTCGGCAAATTTGATGATTTCATCAAGTGTCGGAATTCGTTCATCAAGATATTGATCTGAAAGCCAGCTTCCCACGTCTAAACTTTGTGTCTCTTCATATGTAACGTCCCATATTTTTTTATCGACGCCTGTTGTTCTTTTCAGGCTGTCATCGTGAAGCAGAACAACTACACCGTCTTTAGTTGCACGGACATCAATTTCTGCATAATCGGCCAGTTCAGAAGCCGCCGTCTCGATTGCAGAGAGCGTATTTTCAGGTGCTTCCAGGGCACTTCCCCGGTGTGCGGTTATTACAGGTGTTCGTACGATTTCAATATTTCTCAGCACACTATTCTGCAGCGACATATTTATATCATTAAAATTCAGAATAACACTTACTCCAAAAATCGTAACCAGCGGTAAAGCGAGCCACTTATTCAATTTTTTGCGTGACCTTGTGAGTATGACAGATCTGTACGGCTCATTATGCCGCTCTTTTTGTTTGTAAAAAATACTGCTGACCATCAAAAACGCGAGCGGCGTAAAAATTGCATACACAAGAATCGTCATGAACTGATTGATAATCCTGGCTCCGGACAGAAATGTTGCCGTCTGCGTATCTGCAGGCCAAATGAACTTGACGGTGACCGCAGCTGCCAGAATGAACACGCCGTATATGATTGCCAGCACAATAAAAAGCATAAGAAACCAGACAGCAAAGCGCAGGGCATTTTTTATCGTTTCTCCCTTAACAAGATTCCTGCTGGCTTTGAGTGCGTCAGCAAATTTCCTGTTTTCAATAATCAAATAATGAATACTGAAGAGAAGGAAGCTGATCAGATAGAGAATTACTGCTTCAAAGACTGCGGCAGCAATATAGAATCCGTGATTGCTTCCCCAGAAGATACTCATGTAATCCGAAAGATCCGTCATGGAAACGAGAGATGATGCAAAGGGAAGATTAAAAAAGGCGGACGCTGCCAGCACAAGCAAAAACAGAAAGATACTTTCCGGTCTGAGTATTCTCCAAAGACGTTTCAGACCAATGAAAAGAAGAGTGACTGCATCCGTCGTTTCCCCGTTATGGCTCATTTCATAACAAATCGTCAGTACAACAAGTTCAAAAAGCGAATATATGACAATCACAATCGTGATAAGAATAATCATCGCGATGGATAGAGGCTTCATGAGAAATTCCTGGAGATTAACGTTGGTCAGGTAATTTATGTCGGCTTCATCAATGGCAAAATCCAAAAGAAAGATAATAAACGGATATATGGACACAATAGCAAAGAGCTTATACAGAACTTCGAACCATAGAAGTGCCCGGAAATTAGTTTTAAGCATCTTCATATTGCTTTTGTAGAGTTCCCACATATTTACATCACCTGATGGCGGAGACCGGTAACCCGTGTCACCTTCATTCTTTTCCTACTCTAATCATAACATGTCTGGTAATATCAAACTGCACTTGTCAAATGCTATAATTTATTTGAATCCGGTTATTAAGCCGGCCGGGAAGGAGCGGGTATGAAAGGGACAACCATAAAGCGTACAGGCAGAAAAAGAAAAATCCTTATCGCCGCGGGTATTTTCTTGCTGGTGTTTATACTTTTCCCGTATATGATTCCTGTTTCAAATGCTGATGAAAATCAGGCAGTTTATCCTTTTGAAGACAGCCAGTTTGCAGTGATTGATTCGGTGCTTCTCCACTATAGAATACAGGTACCGCAAGGAAATAAAGTTAAAGGCAATGTGCTTCTGGTTCATGGGCTGGGCGGATCCACATATAGTTTTAATCGGAATGTTTCAGCATTGGCAGAAGCGGGATATAAAGTTCTGTCGGTAGATTTGCCCGGATTTGGTTATTCATCCAGGAGCACCATCTTTGATCACAGCCAGTTAAGCCGTGCCAAACTGCTATGGAAGCTTATAGATCAGATAGAGGGACCGGCAGCCGGGAAATGGTTTTTGGCAGGGCACAGCATGGGCGGCGGAACCGTTACTGCCATGGCGTATTTGAATCCGGGCAAAACCAAAAGTGTCATTCTAATAGACGGAGCGCTTCTTGATACAAATCAGGGAGCTGCCGGAATTTTGAAAATACCGCCGTTTGACAGATACACGACTGTCTATTTAGAGAAAATTCTTATAACGAAAGCAAACATCAGGAAATTCCTTGTATCAGCATACGGGAGGGAACCCAGTCAGGAAGAACTCCAAAAATATGAGGAACCGTTGTTATTGCCGGGAACAGCCGGAAGCGCAATAGGATTTTTGAAAACAAGCAAAAATGTCCCGCTGGAAATGCTGGAATCCCTGGACGTTCCCTTTTATGGCATTTGGGGGAAGGAAGATACCTGGGTTCCTGTGGATCAGGCATTGAAGATCAAAGAACATATCAGGAACTTTGTATTTGTCAGTATTGAAGGCGCTTATCACTGCCCCATGGAAACAAAAAGTGAAGAATTCAATAAGATACTAATCACATATTTGGATTCTTTTGAATAGTATATCTCCGTTATTCTGCTGACTCTCAAAATATTTCGGTGGGAGTATAAAACAGCACAGTTTGAACGGTCGTGTTGCAATGTCTCAAAAGGAAGCGTATACAGAAAGTGGACAGGAATCCTGACCAAGAACATTTATTTACTGCGTGACAATTGATTCGTGCAGGGTGACGTATTATGAAGTTAAAAACATTTGGTTTATCCGGTGCAATGCTTACAGTGGCGCTGTGTTTTTGCTTTGCTGCCTGTACCAATACCGGGGAGAAGGATAGTTTATCCGGTTTAGCCAATGAAAAGTGCTCCAACCGGGATCTTGGATTGGCTGAATACGGTGATTATGTATATTTTGTCGGGAAAACAATGAAACTGAATTCGGATGGGTCTTCGTCCATAGTCATGCGCTGTGAAAGAGACGGCAGTAATCTTGTCCAACTGGGAGACACTGCGAAGTATACCGGAATTATATCCAAAACAGAACCGGATGTACGCATGGCAGAGCCAAGGCATCTGGAATCTATCAGCGGCGGGAGGTTATACATCCGGTTTGCCGTTACTTTTAAAGGAATTTCCGGTGATAACAAAGGATACAATTCCGATCCTGTTGAAATGATATGCGATTTAGATAGAAATGGGAATGATCTCCATTTTAATACAAAATACGATGATCCAAACCCCACAGGCGTCGTTTCCTGTCCTGAAGATTCTGCTTCTGACGGGTATTGGACTTACTATTCGGTAATTGATGAAGTAAATGACAGTGAAAGTAAAATATACCGGGAAAAAATTGATCGGACCGGAAAAGAAATTTTCTGCGAAGGACATGCAGAAAACCTTCAAATTCGTGATGGATGGCTGTTTTTTGCATCGTATGCAACAGGTGAAGGTACAATAAGCTGTATTAATCTCAAAAGCGGAATCAAGAAAGATATATATGTCTATTATTTCAGGGAGCACAATATAGGCAACATCAACCTCTGCGGAAACTGGATTTACTTTGTTGATTATGCAGCCGGCGGGCATCTGTGCAGGATTCGAACTGATGGAACCGGGCTTTCCGTCATAAGCGGAAAACCCATCATCCAATACGTTATTTTCGGACATACGATTATGTATCAGGGGTGGGAATCACCCGAAGACGGTAAGTTTGTGTTAGCAGAAGAGGAAGGAATCAACCATCTTTACAGGATGGACCTGGATGGAAGCAATATACAGACAATTACTTAGTTTGTGTGCTCCTGAATTAAGCAATAAAAAAGTGCCGGAATTCGCTTTGACAGCGTGTCCCCGGCACTTTTTATCTTTTTATCTTTTTATCGTGTCATATGATCTTTACAGCGGGAGAACTTTTTTGTCAAACTCATTGTTAAGGATCTGCGCCATGCTGTTGTACATGGCTGACGAACCACAGAGTATTCCTACCCACCCTGCGGCAATTTTGATTACTGCAACCCCCGAGAAATCCGCAATGGAAAGGAGAAGGAATAACATTGTCAGTGTCAGAAATACTAATTGGGTTGCACGGTTGTGTTTGAGCGTGCCGATGAACATGAAAGCGGTGAAAACCGCCCAGATCAGAAGATAAAAACCCATGCTTTTTTCATCGGCTTTATTGATGCCGGGGAATGGATTCACCCATATAGCTACAAGGGATAACCAGAAGAAACCATATGCCGTGAATGCCGTGGCTCCGAATGTATTATTTTTTCTGAACTCCATGATGCCGGCAATGATCTGTGCTGCTCCGCCCAGACATAAACCCATAGCCAGAATGACTGCTGAGAGTGGGATGATTGAAGCATTGTGCAGATTAAGAAGCAACGTTGTCATGCCAAACCCCAGTAAACCCAGTGGTGACGGATTAGCAATAGTATTTTCGATTTTTTCAGTAGCCATAAAATCCTCCGGTTCTTTAATGAATTGAAGGGATTTTATCATGTAACGGACCTTCGTGGCAAAGGTTTTTTTGATGCCGTAACAGGGAATATTAACCTTGCAGAATGGACCCGGAATTCGCCTGGACAGTGTGTCCCGGGTACTTTTCGTTTCCTGTCATGTTACTTTATCCCAAAAGCAAATCTAAATAAACAATGGACTGATGACTGTTTGTAGTTATTTTACTAAAATAAAACAAAGAATACTAACTCATGGAATAAAAAAGGCAGAACTCGGAAAAATTAATTGTGCATAATCACTAAAAAAGTATTGCATACAAAATTATTGGGTGCTATAATCAAAAATATTAAATCAGTAAAATTAGTAAAATAAGAGGTTACATAATGGTGAAAATTAGTGATGTTGCAAAATTGGCTAATGTATCTGTGACCACAGTGTCTCGTGTACTTAGCAATGATGATGCTTTTTCAACTACCGAGATAACAAGGAAAAGGGTTTTTGATGCTGTGAATCAGTTAGGGTATGTTCCCTTGCGGCAGAAAAAGACAAAACAGGCCGTTAATGAGAAACGCAGGAAGACCATCGGTTGTTTAATGATGCCTTCAAGGGAAGATGAAATAAACGATCCATATTATTTGTCTATCCGAATCGGAATTGAAAAGCAGTGCCAGGAAATGGGTTTTTCGCTTAGCTGTATTATTCGGCCGAGTGAACATGTTACCCGAAGCGATTTTGCAGGGATGGACGGACTCATAATTGTTGGTTCGACTGATCCAAATGAAATCACAGAACATTATTATGAAAATAATAACATTGTGTTAGTTAACAACCTGATGAAACAGGATCCCCGATATGACAGTATCGTCTCTGATCTGGATAAAGCTATAGATTCCTGCCTGGATGTTTTACTTGATCTGGGACACTCAGAGATAGGATATATCGGAGGAGTTGAGAATATTACAAAAATTGAAAAAAACGAGACCGAACAGGTTGCTGATATCCGGTACCAGGCTTTCAGAAAGAAAATGCTGTCCCTTGGTCTTCTCAAAGAGGATTACATTCATATCGGGGACTGGACAGCAGCTGACGGATATCGGATGACAAGGGACGCGATCGGGAAGGGTATCATGCCGACAGCTTTTATTGTTGGCAGTGATCCGATGTGCATGGGTGTGATGCATGCACTCAGAGAAGAATCTATTCGCATTCCGGAGGATATTTCGCTTATCAGTTTTGATGATATAGAAGCAGCGGCCTTTATGGATCCGCCATTATCATCTGTGAAGATTTTCACGGATGAGATAGGTAAGCAGGCTGTTAAGGCGTTAGCTGACCGATTGAATGGCAGAACTGTAAACGTAAATATTATCGTGCCTTCTAAACTGTCAGTAAGAAATAGTTACAGTGCACCAAAAGGGAAGGGAGGGGAATAGTATCGTAATGAAGAACAGGAGGAATATGTTTAGAAAGGAAGGTCGAACCTGTAATCGTCTTGTCAATAAAAATGGATTCAAAAGGGAAAGACCGGAATCATGATAGCACTTCAGATGCACAACACAATTCCGGCCACAATAAATGCACTGTTATTTTACCATCTTTTTGGGAATAACAGAATCTTTGGAGGATAATATGAAAAAAATTATTTCTGTCATTATGGCTATGGCTCTTGTTGGAAGTCTTTTGGTTGGCTGCAGTTCCAACGCAGTAACGACAGTGACAACCACACCTGTATCGACTGCTGCTAAATCAGATTCTTCTGCCGCAACTACCAAGGCCGTTTCTACCGAAAAGGTCGAAATCGAATTTTTCCAGTATAAGAAAGAGGCAATTGAGACTTTTGATGCACTTATTGCCAAGTTTACAGCAGCTAATCCGAACATAACTGTCGTACAATCCTGCCCGCCTGAGGCAGGTACTGTTATCAAGACAAGAGTAACCGGCGGTGACGTTCCTGATATCGTTGCTGTAGGAGCAGATAATACATATTCGGATCTTGCTAAAGCAGGTATTTTCACCGATCTGACCAATTCAGCGGAGATATCACAAGTACAGCCGGCCTATGTACAGATAATCAAAGACGTATCCGGTTTGGATCAGGTGTTTGCAATTCCTTATGCAACCAACGCAAATGCCATTATCTATAATAAAACCATATTCAAAGACCAGGGAATTGCTGTCCCTACAACATGGGAAGAGCTGATTGCAGCATCCAAGAAGCTAAAAGCTGCAAATATTACGCCTTTCTATTTCACTTTCGGAGATTCCTGGACAACGCTGCCTGCATTTAATGTGCTTGCTGCAAATACATCCGGCGCAGATTTCTTTACCAAACTCAAAGCAGGCGAAACAACATTTACAGCCGGCTACAACGAAGCCCTCGTAAAGTTTCAGGAATTGCTTACATATGGAAACGATGACATTTTAGGAAAAACATATGCAGACGGCAATACTGCATTTGCTAACGGTGAATCAGCTATGTACTGCCAGGGAATCTGGGCAATAGCTGAAATCCAGAAAGCCAACCCTGACATTGATCTTGGAATCTTTCCTTACCCCGTCGGAAACCCGGCCAAGGTTGTTTCAGGTGTGGATCTGTTATTCTCAGTCTCCGCTAAGTCTTCTGACGCCAAAAAAGCTGCATCCATGCAGTTTATCGATTTCCTTATGAGCCAGGAGATCGCATCACAGTATATTGCTGATCAGAAATGCTTCTCCGCTGTAATAGGCGTTACGCAGGACAACCCAACGCTTGACGGCATCAAGGATGCTGTTGCCAAAGGCAATTTGATTGACTTCCCGGATCATTACATCCCTGCATCAATGACTATTGATAAAACCCTCCAGGCATTTGCTTCTACACAGGATATACCGGCTACACTTAAAGAAATGGACACCGGTTGGAATACTTTCGTAGGCCGTCAATAACATTCATCACAATACAAGAGAGCCAAGTGCTCCGGTATAATGCCGGAGCGCTTGTACCCCTCCTGCGACACCTTTTTATAAAGGGAGGATACTTCCATGGAAAATACCATCATTAAAAGAAAAAAACGTCGGGAAATAAGCCCGATAATATATTTTATGACAGTACCTGCATTTCTATTATTCTTTGCTTTTCATACCGTACCGGCTATTCAAGGGATTTTCTATTCCTTTACGAACTGGAACGGATTGAACCCGACCTATTCGTTTGTCGGATTCAAGAATTATCTCGACTTGCTAAAGGACGCACGGGTCCTGGATACTTATATCTTCACCTTCAAATTTGCAATTATCGCAACCATACTGGTTAATATTTTGAGCCTTACTCTGGCTTTGGGGCTTAATGCAAAAATTAAATTCAGAAATTTTTTCCGTGCTGTGTATTTTTTGCCAAATGTACTGAGTATTCTGATTGTTGGCTTTATCTTTCACTATATCTTTGCAAATGTTGTTCCTGATATAGGAAAATCCCTGAGTATCGCCGTGTTGTCCAAGAGCATCCTCGGTAATAAGGATTTAGCATGGGTAGGCCTTGTTATTGTAGCTTTCTGGCAGGCATCAGCGATGAACACTATTCTCTATATTTCCGGACTGCAGACGGTACCGGGTGAATTATATGAAGCTGCAAGTATTGATGGTGCAAACAAGTGGCAGAGTTTCCGCCATATAACTTTTCCGGTTATTGCGCCGTTTTTTACTATAAATATGGTTCTGGCGATGAAAGGCTTTCTGATGGTGTTTGACCACATCATGTCGCTGACCGGCGGTGGCCCGGGTCGGGCAACAGAATCCATTTCCATCATGATATATTCTTCGGGTTTAGCCGGCGGGGAGTTTGCATATCAGGCAGCCAACTCGGTTATCTATCTGATCTTTATTGTCACTGTATCTGTTGTACAGATAAGAATTCTACAAAAGAGGGAGATGACTTTCGAATGAAAAAGAAATCAAATTGGCCGTTGACGATACTTCTTGGCCTTGGATCAGTCATGATTCTGCTTCCGCTTTATATGACCATTTCCATAGCGCTTAAGAATCCGAAAGAACTCGTAGCCTCGTTGTTCTCCCTGCCTGTCGGCCTTCACTTTGAGAATTTTACGAATGCGATTAAGGCGACAAACTTTTTCAATGCTTTCAAGAACAGTGCGGTTATTACAGTAATAACAGTTGTCTGTACGATTTTAACCAATTCCATGGTCTCCTATGCGGTTGCCCGCAACATGAAAAAGAAGAAATTCTTTAAATTCCTGTACTTCTATTTTATCAGTGCCCTGTTTATTCCATTTCCTATTATCATGCTGCCGATTGTTAAGCTTTCTTCGCAATTTCACTTTAATAACCCGGGCGGCCTGATCTTCCTATACATCGTTTACGGAATCTCATTCAATATGTTCATCTACATCGGATATATCAAGTCGATACCGCTTGCCTTGGATGAGGCGGCGATAATGGACGGGTGCAACGCCTGGACAGCGTTTTGGAAAGTGATTTTTCCGCTGATGGCGCCGATAAATGCCACAATTGCAATACTGACCTGTTTATGGGCATGGAACGATTTCCTCCTGCCGCTGATCCTCCTCGGGAAGCCTTCGAATATGACGCTGCCCCTGGTACAGTATGTTTTCCAGTCACAGTTCGGGGTCGACTATAATTTAGCATTCGCTTCCTATCTGATGGCATTGCTGCCGATGATTGTGGTCTATATTGTAGCGCAGAAATGGATTTTGTCCGGCGTAACAAATGGATCAATAAAAGGATAATATGAAGCAGAGGAAAGGTTTTTATGAACCACATAACAAATATCCTCTACGATGAGGATCAGAAAATATTTCATCTGCGGGGGAAAGACTTCAGCTATATCATGCAGATCTGCAAAGAAGGATATCTGGGACATCTGTATTGGGGAAAAAGGCTGCGCAGTTATCACGGATCGATGAATTTCCGCTATGCGGATCGGCCATTTTCTCCTAACCCTTACCCCGGGGACAGGACATTTTCCCTGGATACGTTTCCACAGGAAATGCCTGCTTTCGGGAATACTGATTTCCGTGTTCCTGCGATTCAGCTTGAGTGGCCGGATGGTTCACGGATTACCGATTTCAGATATGAGAGTCATCGGATTTTCGAAGGAAAACCGGAGCTCGTGGGTCTGCCGGCTACCTATGTGGAAAGTGATGACGAAGCCGCAACACTGGAAATTACATTAAAGGATTCCTTTTATCCGGTTTCGATTGTGCTTTCCTATACCGTATTCCGCGATGAGAATGTTCTTACACGATCCGTAAAAATCTCCAATCAGATGAAGGAAGAGATTAAGATACTTAAAATTGCAAGTATGAACGTTGATTTTCGTGAGAATGAATGGAAGCTTCTGCACCTGTCCGGTGCCTGGGGCAGCGAAAGGCAGATGATCGAAAGGACTGTTGAACAGGGGATCTGTCAGATTGAAAGCAGGCGGGGTGCCAGCAGCCACCAGCATAATCCGTTTTTGGCTCTGATGCGCAAAGATGCCGGTGAAACTTCCGGGGAAGTCTATGGCTGCAACTTAGTATATTCCGGTAATTTTCTTGCACAGATTGAAGTTGACGGATTTCATAACACGCGTATCAACATGGGTATTAATCCATTTGATTTTTCCTGGAGACTAATGCCGGACGCGATATTTCAAACACCGGAAGTCGTGATGGTTTATTCTTCACAAGGTTTGGGGGAGATGTCCCGAACCTTCCACAGGTTATACCGGCGAAGATTATGCCGGGGAATTTTCCGGGATCAGGAGAGACCCATTCTTATTAATAACTGGGAAGCTACGTATTTTGATTTCGACCAGGAAAAAATTGTCGGGATTGCCGGACAGGCTAGTGCATTGGGTATTGAGCTGCTCGTTTTGGATGATGGCTGGTTTGGGAAAAGAAATATTGATACCGACTCTTTGGGGGATTGGTCAGTCAATTATAATAAACTTCCCGGCGGCCTGGATGGACTGGCCGGTTTAGTCAAACAAACGGGCATGAAGTTCGGATTATGGGTTGAACCGGAGATGGTTTCTCCGGACAGTGACTTATACCGTGCACATCCTGACTGGTGCCTGCATGTTCCAAACCGTAATCGATCAGAGTCAAGAAACCAGCTGGTGCTGGATTTTTCAAGAAAAGACGTACGTAACTATATTCTGAATAAGATGATCAATATTCTTGAATCTGCTCCGATTCAATATATCAAATGGGACATGAACCGCAATATGACAGAAGTGGGTTCCGTGTCGCTTCCCGGAAAAAACCAGCAGGAAGTATCACATAGATATATACTCGGCCTCTATGAGGTATTAGAGGCGCTTGTCAGCCGCTTTCCTAATGTGCTGTTCGAGAGCTGCTCCGGAGGGGGCGGACGTTTTGACCCCGGTATGCTCTTTTACATGCCGCAAACATGGACCAGTGATGATACGGATGCCATGGAGCGCTTGAAAATCCAGTATGGTACAAGCATTTTATATCCTGCTATCTCAATGGGTTCTCATGTATCCGCTGTTCCAAACCACCAGGTTCATCGTATTACGGATCTGAAAATGCGGGGGGATGTTGCTATGTCAGGCAACTTTGGTTACGAGCTTGATTTAACGAAACTATCTCTGGAGGAGTCCGTTCAGATCAGGGACCAGATTTGTTTGTATAAGAAAATCCGCGGGTTGATTCAGTTTGGAGAACAGTATCGTCTGCTGAATCCATTTAAAGATGACAGAACTGCATGGATGTTTGTGTCAGCGGATCAAAGCCAGGCATATGTAAGTTATTTTAAACATATGGGATATGCGCAGGAAGAGTTCCGTACACTGCGGCTGCAGGGTCTTGAACCATCGTTTCTATATGCAACTGATGAAGGGGATGTTTTTGGGGGCTCTGAACTGATGTATGCCGGGATTCCTTTGCCGCAGCTCGACGGGGATTATAAAAGCTATACTGTCAGTCTTAGGAAAATTGAAGATACTGTGCCGGAATGAGGTTGAAGGGGATTTATGTACACACTGAAAGATGTTGCCGAGAAAGCTGGCGTTACTGTCACAACTGTATCCAGAATTCTAAATAACCGGGGCTATATCGGCGATGCAACGCGAAAAAAAGTGTATCGGGTTATGAAGGAGCTGGATTATCATCCCAATCAATTGGCGCGGTCCCTTTCGCTGAAAAAGACTCGCGTTATCGGGATTATTGTTCCATCACTCCTGCATCCTTACTTCTGCGAAACTGTGAATTACCTTGAATTCTATGCTTCCCGCGAAGGCTACAAAGTGATGCTCTGCAACTCGAATCACCAGGAGGAAAAAGAGCACGAGTATATCAATATGCTGAAATCAAACAAGGTATCCGGTATTGTCCTTTCCAGCCGGACAGAAAATATCGAGAAAATTCTGCCGGACGATTTGCCCGTGATTACATTTGAGCGGGTCATTTCAAATCGGATTTCCTCGGTTTCCTGTGACAACTTTTTGGGCGGAGAGACAGCAACCCGGTATCTTCTTGAAATCGGATGTAAAAATCTTCTTCATATCAGCGGGACCCATAATATTTTGATGCCGGCGGATGCCAGGCGGGATGCTTTTGTGAAGGTATGCGAGGAAAGTCAAATTCCATATAAAATATATAATACGGTAGAAGCCCAGTTTGACTCTCTGGATTATGAGGAGTATCTTGAACAGATAATTCAGGAAAATCCAGGAATTGACGGGATATTTGCCAGCAGTGATGTCATTGCTGCAGCTGTCATCAGTGTCTGCAGTAAAAACAATATACGGATTCCTGCAGATATCAAATTGGTTGGCTTTGATGATACCAAACTGGCATCCCTGACTACCCCAAAGATAACAACGATTCGTCAGCCGATTGAACAAATGTGCAAATGTGCGATAGATGTTCTAATAAGACAGGTTGAAGAAGGGTATCTGCCTACTAAAACTGTGATGTCAGTAGCTTTGATCAAACGGGAAAGTGCATGAATTCATAGTAATAAATTCAATGTCAGGATAAAAAAAAGAGTAAAAAAATGGATTTGCCCATTCTTCACAACATATGAAAAACTCCGGGTAATAATCTGACTTTGGCAGAAAAATGACGGAAATAGCGCCGCAAACCATTGGCATCAAATGGTTTGCGGCATTTCAATTTAATCCGGGAGCTGTATAAGACAAAACGAAATGGCATAGATGAAATATAATTATTACTTCAATTATGTTGATTGCTATGATTCTCATTATTTTTGACTTGACTAACAACATGAACAAGGTATTATTAAATTATCTTGAGACTTTGTGCGGACATGTACTGACATATTTTATTATGTTGGTTTATGAAGGGTGGCAGAGTTATGTTTATTAAAAAAAACAGAAGATTACAATGCGTATTTCTTTCGCTCGTTTTAGTACTTAATGGTCTTTCCCTGTCTGTTGTATTGGCTGAATCCAGTCCCGTCGGAGTTACTTATCAAAGCCATGTTCAAAATATTGGTTGGCAGAACGCTGTTTCTGATGGCGCAACATCAGGTACGACCGGTCAAAGTTTGCGTTTGGAAGCTATTAAAATAAATCTTGTAAATGCTCCGGAAGGAGCTGGAATAAAATACCAGTCTCACATTCAAAATATTGGCTGGGGGAGCTTAGCTGCTGATGGTGCGATGTCGGGTACTACCGGTCATAATTTAAGATTGGAAGCAATTAAAATATCATTGGTGAATATGCCGGGTTACTCCGTTCAGTATCGTGTTCATGTTCAAAGTATTGGCTGGATGAACTGGGTAAGTAATGGTGAAGTTGCAGGGACGACTGGCAGAAGTTTACAAATAGAAGCAATAGAAATTAAAGTATTCAATGAAACCCCCTACACAATCACTTTCAACAGTGACGGCGGAACAGCAGTTCCATCAATCACACAGGCTTACGGGACAGCTGTAACAGTTCCGGCCGATCCAACCAAAGAAGATTACACCTTTGCAGGATGGGACCCGGCAATTCCGGCAACCATGCCGGAAGGAGGAGCTGCGCTGACGGCCCGGTGGACGATCAATCACACAATCACGTCGAGTTTATTTGGAGTTAATTATCAGAGCCATGTTCAGAATATTGGCTGGCAAAATACTGTTGCAGATGGGGCAACGGCAGGTACTTCCGGCCAAAGCTTACGTATGGAGGCTATAAGAATCAATCTTGTAAATCCACCAGCAGGAGCCGGAATAGAATATCAGGCACATGTTCAGGATATTGGCTGGCAGAATGCTGTTGCTGATGGTTCAACAGCGGGAACGACCGGTCAAAGTCTGCGTATCGAAGCAATGAGGATTTCATTAGTAAATATGCCTGGTTTCTCTGTACAATATCGTGCTTATGTACAGGATATTGGCTGGATGAACTGGGTCAGTGATGGTCAGGTTGCCGGAACGACTGGCCGCAATTTGCGGATGGAAGCATGTGCAATCAGAGTAATTAATGTATCTCAAAACACAATTACTTTCAACAGTGACGGCGGATCAGCTGTTCCATCAATCACACAGGCTTACGGAACAAATGTAACTGCCCCGGCAGATCCGACCAAAGAAGGTTACACCTTTGCAGGCTGGAGTCCGGCAATTCCGGCAACCATGCCTGCCGGAGGAGCGTCTCTGACGGCCCAGTGGACTGCCAACAACTATTCGGTGACCTATAATGCCAACGGCGGAACAGGTACGCAGACCGACAGCACCGTCTACCATATCGGCAACACTGTAACCGTCAAAAATCAGGGGACAATAGCCTATACCGGCTACACCTTTAACGGCTGGAACACAGCGGACAATGGCTCAGGGACGGCTTATGCACCGTCAGCAACCTTTACGATGGGCAGCGCCAGTGTAACGCTCTATGCCCAGTGGACTGCCAACAACTATTCGGTGACCTATAATGCCAACGGCGGAACCGGAACGCAGACCGACAGCACCGTCTACCATATCGGCAATACCGTAACCGTCAAGAACCAGGGGACAATGGCCTATACCGGCTACACCTTTGCCGGCTGGAACACAGCGGCCAACGGATCCGGAACATCTTATGCACCGGCTGCAACCTTTACAATGGGGAGCGCCAGTGTAGCGCTCTATGCCCAGTGGACTGCCAACAACTACGCAGTAACCTATGACGCCAATGGCGGAACAGGTACGCAGACCGACAGCACCGTTTACCATATCGGCAATACCGTAACCGTCAGGGACCAGGGGACAATGGCCTATACCGGCTACACCTTTGCCGGCTGGAACACAGCGGCCAACGGCTCAGGGACGGCTTATGCACCGGCTGCAACGTTTACAATGGGGAGCGCCAGTGTAACTCTCTATGCCCAGTGGACTGCCAACAACTACTCGGTGACCTATAATGCCAATGGCGGAACCGGAACGCAGACCGACAGCACTGTCTACCATATCGGCAATACCGTTACCGTCAGGGACCAGGGGACAATGGCCTATACCGGCTACACCTTTACCGGCTGGAATACAGTGGCCAATGGCTCAGGGACGGCTTATACACCGTCAGCAACCTTTACTATGGGCAGCGCCAGTGTGACACTCTATGCGCAGTGGACTGCCAACAACTACTCGGTGACCTATAACGCCAACGGCGGAACAGGTACGCAGACCGACAGCACCGTCTACCATATCGGCAACACCGTAACCGTTAAGAACCAGGGGACAATGGCCTATACCGGCTGCACCTTTGCCGGCTGGAACACTTTGGCCAACGGATCCGGCACATCCTATGCGGTGGGCGCAACATTTACAATGGGCAGTACAAATGTGACTCTCTATGCCCAGTGGATTAACAACTACTCGGTGACATATAACGCCAATGGCGGAACAGGTACGCAGACCGACAGCGCCGTTTACCATGTCGGCGATACCGTTACGGTCAAGAACCAGGGGACAATGGCCTATACCGGCTACACTTTTGCCGGCTGGAACACTTTGGCCAACGGATCCGGCACATCCTATGCAGCAGGTGCAACCTTTACAATGGGCAGTACAGGCGTGACGCTCTATGCACAGTGGACTGCCAACAACTACTCAGTGACCTATAACGCCAACGGCGGAACAGGTACGCAGACCGACAGCACTGTATACCATATCGGCAATACCGTAACCGTCAAGAACCAGGGAACAATGGCCTATACCGGCTACTCTCTTGCCGGCTGGAACACTTTGGCCAACGGATCCGGCACATCCTATGCGGTGGGCGCAACGTTTACAATGGGGAGCGCCAATGTGACGCTCTATGCCCAGTGGACTGCCAACAACTACGCAGTAACCTATGACGCCAACGGCGGAACAGGCACGCAGACCGACAGCGCCGTTTACCATATCGGCGATACCGTTACCGTCAAGAATCAGGGGACAATGGCCTATACCGGCTACACCTTTGCCGTCTGGAACACAGCGGCCAACGGATCCGGCACATCCTATTCACCGGCTGCAACCTTCACAATGGGCGGTACAGGCGTGACGCTCTATGCCCAGTGGACTGCCAACAACTACTCGGTGACCTATAATGCCAATGGCGGAACCGGAACGCAGACCGACAGTACCGTCTACCATATCGGCAATACCGTAACCGTCAAGAATCAGGGGACAATGGCCTATACCGGCTACTCTCTTGCCGGCTGGAACACAGCGGCCAACGGATCCGGCACATCCTATGCAGTGGGTGCAACGTTTACAATGGGGAGCGCCAATGTAACGCTCTATGCCCAGTGGACTGCCAACAACTACTCGGTGACCTATAACGCCAATAGCGGAACAGGAACGCAGACCGACAGCACTGTCTACCATATCGGCGATACCGTTACTGTCAAAAACCAGGGGACAATGGCCTATACCGGCTACACCTTTGCCGGATGGAACACAGCGGCCAACGGATCCGGAACATCCTATGCACCGTCTGCAACCTTCACGATGGGCAGCACAGGCGTGACGCTCTATGCCCAGTGGACTGCCAACGATTACGCGGTGACCTATGACGCCAATGGAGCAACAGGAACGCAGACCGACAGCACCGTCTACCATATCGGCAATACTGTTACCGTTAAGAACCAGGGGACAATGACCTTTACCGGCTGCACCTTTACCGGCTGGAACACAGCGGCCAACGGATCCGGAACATCCTATGCAGTGGGTGCAACCTTTGCGATGGGCAGCGCCAATGTGACGCTCTATGCCCAGTGGACTGCCAACAACTACTCGGTGATCTATAATGCCAATGGCGGAACAGGAACACAGACCGACAGCACCGTCTACCATATCGGCGATACCGTAACCGTCAAGAACCAGGGGACAATGGCCTATATCGGCTACACTTTTGCCGGCTGGAACACTGCGGCCAATGGCTCGGGGACGGCTTATGCACCGGCAGCAACCTTCACAATGGGGAGCGCCAGTGTGACGCTCTATGCCCAGTGGACTGCCAACAACTACTCGGTGACCTATAATGCCAACGGCGGAACAGGTACGCAGACCGACAGCACCGTCTACCATATCGGCAATACCGTAACCGCCAGGGACCAGGGGACAATGGCTTATACCGGCTACTCCTTCGCCGGCTGGAACACAGCGGCTAACGGATCCGGAACATCCTATGCGCCGGCTGCAACCTTCACAATGGGCAGCGCCGATGTGACGCTCTATGCCCAGTGGACTGCCAACAACTACTCGGTGAGCTATAACGCAAACGGCGGAACCGGAACACAGATCGACAGCACCGTTTACCATATCGGCGATACCGTAACCGTCAAGAACCAGGGTACAATGGCCTATACCGGCTACACCTTTGCCGGCTGGAACACTTTGTCCAACGGAACCGGAACATCTTTTACAGCAGGAACAGCCTTTACAATGGGCAGTGCCAATGTGGCTCTATATGCCCAGTGGACCGCCAACTACGCAGTGACCTATGACGCCAATGACGGAACAGGTACGCAGACCGACAGCACCGTTTACCATATCGGCGATACCGTAACCGTCAAGAACCAGGGGACAATGGCCTATACCGGCTACACTTTTGCCGGCTGGAACACTTTGGCCAACGGATCCGGCACATCCTATGCAGCAGGTGCAACCTTTACAATGGGCAGTACAGGCGTGACGCTCTATGCCCAGTGGACTGCCAACAACTACTCGGTGACCTATAACGCCAACGGCGGAACAGGTACGCAGACCGACAGTACCATCTACCATATCGGTAATACCGTAACCGTCAGGGACCAGGGGACAATGGCCTATGCCGGCTACTCCTTTAACGGCTGGAACACAGCGGCCAATGGCTCAGGGACGGCTTATGCACCGGAAGCAACCTTCGCGATGGGCAGCGCCAATGTGACGCTCTATGCCCAGTGGGCCGCCAACTATGCAGTGACTTATAATGCCAACGGCGGAACCGGAACGCAGACCGACAGCACCGTCTACCATATCGGCAATACCGTTACTGTCAAAAACCAGGGGACAATGGCCTATACCGGCTACACCTTTAACGGCTGGAACACAGCGGACAATGGCTCAGGGACGGCTTATGCGCCGGCTGCAACCTTCACAATGGGGAGCGCCAATGTGACGCTCTATGCCCAGTGGACTGTCAACGACTACTCGGTAATATATGACGCCCATGGAGGAACAGGAGAGCAGACCGACAGCACCGTTTACCATATCGGCAATACCGTTACTGTCAAAAACCAGGGGACAATGGCCTATACCGGCTACACCTTTAACGGCTGGAACACAGCGGACAATGGCTCAGGGACGGCTTATGCGCCGGCTGCAACCTTCACAATGGGCAGTGCCAATGTGACGCTCTATGCCCAGTGGACTGCCAACAACTACTCGGTGACCTATAACGCCAACGGCGGAACAGGTACGCAGACCGACAGTACCATCTACCATATCGGTAATACCGTAACCGTCAGGGACCAGGGGACAATGGCCTATGCCGGCTACTCCTTTAACGGCTGGAACACAGCGGCCAATGGCTCAGGGACGGCTTATGCACCGGAAGCAACCTTCGCGATGGGCAGCGCCAATGTGACGCTCTATGCCCAGTGGGCCGCCAACTATGCAGTGACTTATAATGCCAACGGCGGAACCGGAACGCAGACCGACAGCACCGTCTACCATATCGGCGATACCGTAACCGTCAAAAACCAGGGGACAATGGCCTATACCGGCTACACCTTTGCCGGATGGAACACTGCGGCCAATGGATCAGGGACGGCTTATGCACCGGCAGCAACGTTTACAATGGGCAGCGCCAGTGTGACGCTCTATGCCCAGTGGACTGCCAACGACTACTCGGTAATTTATGACGCCAATGGCGGAACCGGAACGCAGACCGACATCACCATCTACCATATCGGCAATACCGTAACCGTCAGGGACCAGGGGACAATGGTTTATACCGGCTACACCTTTGCCGGCTGGAACACAGCGGCTAACGGATCCGGAACATCCTATGCGCCGGCTGCAACCTTCACAATGGGCAGCGCCGATGTGACGCTCTATGCCCAGTGGACTGCCAACGACTACTCGGTAATTTATGACGCC
>JBAWXZ010000007.1:0-167686 GCA_037143795.1 Eubacteriales bacterium
TACGGCAAATCCCGGGGATCTTTCCTGGAAACCGTTTGAAGAGTTCGGCGCGATGACGGTTTATGACCGTACTCCGGAATCCGAAATATTATCAAGAATCGGGGATGCGGAAATTGTATTAACGAATAAGACGCCCTTTACGCGGCAGATATTCGCGAGCCTTCCAAACCTGAAGTATCTCGGAGCCATGTCAACCGGCTACAATGTCATCGACGTGGAAGCGGCCGGGGAAATGGGCGTCACCGTTACATTTGTACCCGAATATGCGACGTACGCAACCGCACAGATGACCATAGCCCTTCTACTCGAACTGTCCAACCAGGCCGGTCGGCATAACCGCCTCGTCCACGAGGGCGGGTGGGAAAAAAGCGTCGATTTCTGCTTCACAAGCGGTCCGTTGACCGAGCTTAGCCAAAAGACGCTGGGTCTTGTCGGATACGGCAAAATCGCCAGGCGTGTTGCTGTTATTGCACAGGCGCTGGGTATGAAAGTAATTGCACATAGCCGGTCCATCGCAAACCGGCTGATATCGGGAGAACTTTCTTCTGATGCAGCCGACGCGGAAGGTGTCTATTATGCATCCTTCGACACCCTTTTGCGAAACAGCGACGTGATTTCCTTCCACTGCCCGCTTACTGCCGAAACAAAGGGGCTTGCAGACAGACAGGCTATTTCGCGCATGAAAGACGGGGTATTTCTTATAAATACCTCACGCGGACCCGTATTCGAGGAAAGCGACGTGGCGGAAGCACTTTACAGCGGGAAAATAGCAGGAGTTGCAGTTGATGTATTGTCGGCGGAGCCTCCGTCTGCAGATAATCCGCTTCTGTCGGCGCCAAACTGCATCATTACGCCCCATATTGCCTGGGCCCCCAAAGAAACCCGTCAGCGGCTTCTTGATACGGTCTATGACAATCTGCAGAGCTTTATTTCCGGAAACCCGAAGAATGTAGTATCGAAGTGACAGCTTCCGGCATTATTTCCGCCATGCCGTAATACCGCCGGCCGGATGTACGAAAAAACAGTTACTGTATGATACCTGACTTATTACATCGCAAAGGCGTTGATATTCCATTGGAATCTCAACGCCTTTGCCATACGTACCCCTCGTACAAATGCCTATCTGCAGGAAAAAAGCTTTCACCGCAAATATATCATCTAGATTCTACTTCCAAAACAGCCATAAAGCAAGTAAATGCGAACCGGTCATGCATCAAAGTGTCTTGAGAAAATCCTGGTATCTTCCAGGAGCGCATCAATCGAATCCAGTCCAAGGCGATGAAGAAGGTCCATAACATAGGGATTATCCACAGGTGTATAACAGCTGGCAGACAATCCGTACCGGTTAACGTGGTCGGTTCCCTCCTCTTTGGGAATCAGTGCCTTGGGACCGCCTACACATCCCCCGACACACCCCATACCCTCTACAAAATTCGATTCCAGCTTTCCTTCCATGATCCTGGCAAGCAGCGCCCTGCAGGCCGGCACACCGTCAGCCTGTTCAGAACGCAGAGGAATAGCGCGGTTGGGACGAAGACGGTCTACCGTGCTCTGGACTGCCTTGCTGACGCCTCCGGCACGCGCGTAGATGCGCCCCGCCGTCGAAGAATGATCCCTCAAGTCCTCTTCTTCCTCTTCCGGGTTGATTCCGGTCATATCAAAAATGTCCCTTACTTCCTGAAAAGTCAGAACATGATCAATTGCATCTGCAACATCTTTTTCTTTGGCTTCCGCTTTCTTAGCAACACAGGGTCCGATAAAAACAGTCTTTGCAGTCGGATGCAGAAGTTTTATCGACCGGCCGCAGGCTATCATCGGCGACACGGAAGGTGGAATGTGAGGAACCAGCTGACTGTATACTTTGCGGATCATCGCAATCCAGATCGGACAGCAGCTGCTTGTCAGGACAAAATCCTTATCCGTTTTTATGGACCGGTCAAACTCCATAGCTTCTTTCAAAGTGAGAATATCGGCAAAAAGAGCGACCTCAATCATACCCGCAAAGCCAAGGTGCTTAAATGCGCTGCGAAGCTTTCCAGGCGTCACATCTTCGCTGAACTGACTGATATAGGCAGGAGCGATCAGGGCATAAACCGGTTCGTCGGAATGGTTCAACAGTTCGAAAACCGGCAGGAGATCTTTTCTCTCGACCAGGTTACTGATGCTGCAGTTATCAAGGCAGGCCGTACACCCGATGCACCTTTCCGGATTTACAACAATGTTCCCCTTTTCATCTTTCTGAAGAGCGTCAAAAAAACATATGTCCTCGCAGGCCCGCTTCTCTTCATTTGTACAGAGGCAGTCACCTATGCGCAGGACCAGTGGCTGTTTTTCAGGATTCAAAAGACAATCCAGCTGGTATTTATCATATTTTGCATTGGCCTGCGGGTTCTTCAGTTCCTCTTCAACCTTGTTATGAACCGCGGCCTCAACCGCCTTTTGATAGAGATCATCAAATGAGTCCATGTTTGTCCTCCTCGAAGAATAAAATAGAAGCAGCCGGACCGATTAGCCAGATGCTTCCATTTTGACGCATTTACTCAAAAACAGCAACCGGGTTATCGTACGGCGGTTTTAAGGGTCAATTTATTTTGCAGGATCAAGGCTGTTCTTTTTTCCCTGCGGCGAGTCACAATCGTCATGATAATCGTTAAGGAAGTAAATGCAAATGTGATTACAGCCAAAACAATTGCGTTGCGGATTACAAGTGCCTGATCCCCTCCGCTTATTGCTTCCTTAAAAAGCCCGACTGAGTATGTCATCGGCATATACGGATAGATCACGTTAAAGAACTTCGGTACTGTCTCCATCGGGAATGTACCTCCGCAGGCTGTAAGCTGAAGGATCAGTATGACAATGCAGAGGAATTTTCCTATATCCCTGAAATTCACCATGAAGAATTGTATGACTGCCACGGCGCACAGCGAAAAAAGAGCACAGGCAAAGAAGTAGAGCCCTTCGTTTTTCACGGTCAGTCCGAGGCAATACTTAAGCGATACACCCAGAACTGCGGCCTGAACCAGCCCGAGGCCCAGAAAAATGAAGCTCCGCAGGACTTTGCGGCTGGAGTTTCTGGAAAGAATTTCAAATCTCCCGTCGCTGTCGAGGTAAGTCCCAAGAAAAATCATCAGTCCGCCGACCCAAAGGGAAAGTGAAAGAAAATAGGGGGCAAAGGCTGTCCCGTAATTTTGAACAGGGTTGACCGCCTGGCTGTCAACTGTCACAGGTGCATTTGCATAACCGGACAAACCATTGAGAACGCCCAGGCTGTTATTCGCAGTTAATATGCTGTCGTCAATACCGGTTTTGGCCTTTCCGATCCCTTCGGAAAGTGCTGCCGCCCCGCCGGAAAGCGCTGCTGTTCCGTCAAAGAGGTCTGAAGCACCTTGCGAGAGCGTCGACGTTCCGCCGGACAGCGCCGCCGCGCCGCTGGAAAGTGCTGATGCGCCTTCGGACAGTGTCGAGGCTCCGCCGGAAAGAGCCGTGGCTCCATCGCTAAGTGCCCGGGAACCGGAGAGAATCGTTTGTGATGCTTCACTGAGCATTCCTGAAGCCGTATCCAGCTGCACAAGACCTGCATTTAGATCCGATGCTCCGGATGAAAGTGATGCGGAGCCGGTCTGTGCCTGCAGAAGTCCTGATTCAAGCTGCGACAGGGCTTCCTTTATTTGAGGAAGACTTTCGGTTCCCGATGACAGTGCCGCTGTTCCCGCCGCTATCTGTGCGGAAGCCGCTTTGATCTGCACGTTGGCCGAAGTCAGCGCCAAAATGCTGCTGCTCATTGACGGATCTGACATAGTTGCCATAAAGGCTGCAAAATAGGGATCCTGCATAATCGCCGGGTTGATATTTGCTGCGTAGTTTTTTAAAAATGCGCCTGTACCGTTCACGCCTGCTATCAGGGTGTCAACTCCCGAAATATATGAAGTCAGGCTGTTGTTTAAAGTATCGGCACCTTCGGCAAGCGTTGCTGCGCCGGCTGTGATTGTGCCGATATCAGCCGCAGATTCGGAAAGCTGCTGCACGCCGGATAAAAGGGTATCTATTCCCGTATCAAGCGATGCTGCACCTGCAGAGAGTTTGCATGATCCGGCCGCCGCATTTCCGATGCCCGTGTCGAAAGTACCCATGTTGGCAGCAAACAGCTGAGTCCCGGATGTAAGATTCAGTGCACCTGCTGCCAAATCCGCTGCGCCTGATGCCAATGCTCCGGATCCCTCAAAAAGGCTTCCCGCTCCTGCTGCCAGATCCCTGCTTCCTGAATCGACCTTCTGCGCGCCGGCAAGGAGGTCTGCCGCACCCGAAGAAAGGTCTTTGGTTCCGTCCAGCAGATCCATTGATCCATTCTGAAGTGCTGCAACTCCGTCCGACAGCACAGCCATGCTGTCCGGAACTTCCGCAAGCTTATCGGAAAGGCTCTGCACAATCTCCGCATCCACTTCACCGCGCAGCTTTTCTTCAATCTGAAGGACTGCAGTTTTCATAATCTGACTGGACAGATAATTTTTTTTCTCATTTGAGGTGAAGGAAAGCGTGGCTGCCGTTTTTTTCGTTGTCTCAGCTGAAGCGATATTTTTCGAAAAATCCGAAGGAATCGTCAGGGTTGCATAGTACTCGCTGCCCTCCGTTCCGGCTTTTGCATCAGCCTGCGTCGTAACGACGAATTTGAGCGACCCGTCTTCTTTAAGGGAGGAAATCAGTTCCTCTCCGAGATTGCGCTTTACTTCGTGAATCTGTGCTCCTTCATCGGCATTTACTACAGCCACCGGCAGTGTATCGAGCCGGCTGTAGGGATCCCAGAATGCCCCCAGATAAAGATAACTGTATAGGAGCGGAATGATTATAATACCAAAGACCACGATCAGGCGTTTGATTGTATTCATTGTTTTTTTTGACATTTTGTATATCCCCTTGTCCTGCTCTTTTTTCTTAATGCTTGATTCCGCAATTTTATCATACGATATTTATAATTACAATACGTAATTATAAATATTAGATTAAACAATTATAATTATCGCATTTCGTCATTCATAATATACCACGTGTAATCAGCAGCTCAAATATGCAAAATGAAGCAGGTGTCCAAAAACACGACAAACTGGACAAAAGTGTCTGATTTCCAGACAATATTCCGATAAAGACTGCGCGCAAAAAATGCTATACTTTCCCTGTGGAAAATATATTCATATGCGAAAAGCACGGGAGGTAAGCCTTTTGAAAATATTATTAATCGGAGGAACAGGTACTTATGGACGCATACCGGAATTCCGGGTTTCCCGTTACCATCGTGCGCCCGAGCCATACATATGCCGACGGCAGCATTCCGCTTGCGATGCACGGAGATAAGGGCCCCTGGAATGATATCTCCCGTATGATGACGGGCAGACCGGTAATTGTTCCCGGCGACGGATCCTCTCTCTGGACAGTAACACACAGTATGGATTTTGCTATGGGCTATATCGGTCTTTCAGGCAATCCGCTTCGACCAGGGAGTTCGACAGTCCTTGTCCGTTCTGATGAAGCGTCCGGATCTCCGGATTCCTGATCCTGAGTGGGATGCCTGGGTCGATCATGCAATTGAGTTTGCGTCCCCTTCTGCATTCTCCTGATAATAGCGCTCCACAGCGAATTTCTTGCTCTCATTTACCAGTGTCCGCAGGTTCATCGAAAGTTCCTGTGGACTTTCGTGCATTCCCTTCTGAGCCCATTGCACGACAATACCGACAATACCGAATGTATAGAATTCCGCCAGAAAAGATATGTGCTCCGGACGGATTTTCCGGGTGCCTGCGATTCGAGAAATGATATCAAGAAGAAGCTGCCTCGTAATTTCAAACAGGTATGTTTGAAAACCGTTATTTTCGGTTGATTTGAGTGTTGTCTGATAGAACGGCTGATTAGTTTTCATGATTGTTAATATCTCACAGAGCCGGCTGTCCCAGTTCTCGAAAGTCAGGTCATCCGATATCAGTGTGATCAATTCGTTGTAGTATATCCAGTTCACCAGATCAAATTTATCATGAAAATGATAATAGAACGTCTGACGGTTCAGGCCGCAGCTTCCGGCAATATCCGCAACGGATATTTTCCCGAAACTTTTGGTCTTCATTAATTCTTTAAGACCGGCAGAAAGTGCCTTTTTGGTAATCGTCGATTCTGACATAATGATTACCCCTTTACTATTTTTGTATTGAAAGGAACACGGGGAATCCGGTGTTATACCCTGTCCAGGGCCTTTAATATTCCATAGAGGATTGCCTGCGGCCTGGGAGGACATCCGGGAACATATACATCAACAGGCACAATGCGGTCAATGCCATTGCTTGTCGCATAGGTATCCCTGAATATTCCGCCGCTGCATGCACAGGCACCTACAGCAACGACAAGCTTCGGGTCGGGGGTTGCGTTATAGGTTTTTGCGAGTGCCAGCTGCATATTCCTTGTCGCAGCACCTGTCACCAACAGCATATCTGCATGCCTTGGCGAAGCAACAAACTTGATTCCCAGCCTCTCAATATCATTAAAAGGATTGTTGAGAGCGTTGATTTCAGAATCACAGGCATTGCATGACCCGGAATCCACCTCCCGTATTTGAAGGCTTCTTCCGAATGTCTTTTTAATATTCAGAGTAAGTTCGCTGCATATGACTTCATACGATTTATCTGATATATTTCTTTCTTCAATGATAATCGGACTTTTTCTAAGCAGTTTTCTGTCTTTTTCAGCAAGTTCGAACTCATTTGTCATTTTTGCAGCGCCGACCGGGCAGATTTCTTCACACAAAGTGCAGAAAACACATTCGTCGTAATTTATTCCAATGACATTATTTTTTTTATCCAGAACGATTGCACGGGATGGACAGCGTTCTGCGCATTCACCGCATCGGGTGCATTTTTCCAGGTCAATTTCCGGTCTGCCGATAAACAGGCTCGAATCAACAGGCTTCCGGGGATAGTCCTGCGCAAGTCTTGGATACTGTATTATTTTCTTAATTACATTAAACATTTCAGTCCTCCAGGTCTATAAATCATTGCCGGCATAAGATAAGTTGAAACTCTTGTTAATCAGCGGAAAATCAGGGACAATATTGCCTTTTACCGCATGGCATACGGCAGGCCAGATGCAATAGGAGGGCGTTCTGATTTTGTAGCGGAAAATCGTATTGTTTTCTCCGGTCATAACCCAGTGAATATTCTCTCCTCTTGGCGATTCCGTTATTCCAAAGCCGGACGCAAAGGGTTCAACAGAGTGAATGGACTCGAGTACCCTGCCGCCCGGCATCATTTCCAGTGATTGCAGAATCAGGTCAATGGATGCAAAGCATTCCTCTATTTTCACATTCATCCGGCAGTTTACATCACCGTTATTATGCTCCGGAACAGTAAATGCGAGCTGCCTGTAGGCATCATTTGCGAATGCTTTCCTTACATCATAACGAATGCCCGATGCACGTCCGGCAGGCCCTGTAACATTCAAATCAACAGCTATACCCGCCTGAAGTATGCCTGTATTCTCAACCCTGTCAATAAACAGGCTGTTTGCTTTTATGATTTTGACAGTATCCTCAAGCTCTTTTTTTATTGTGTTCAGCTGTTCTATTAATTTTGACTCTTTTCCTGCAGCAAAATCCAGCTTCACTCCTCCGGGCTTATTCACGCCGCGTAAGAAGCGCATGCCGCAAAGCTCATCTGCTACCCCATAAGCCCAGCCTTTCATCATCGTAAACTGATAGGAAGCAAAACTATACGCGGTGTCAAGGCAAATCCCGCCCAGGTCACCGAGGTGGTTAGTAAGCCTTTCCAGTTCAGCAAAAATAACCCTTGTATATTCGGCCCTCGGCGGGATTTTCATCCCGGCGATTTTTTCTATCGCCTGGCAATAGGCATATGAATTAGCAAAGGTTTCATCTCCGGATATCCGTTCAGAGACATATAAGCATCTTTCGATACTCTCGCCTTCGCACATTTTTTCAATGCCCTTATGAGTAAAATACAGCTGTGCCTCGAGGTTAATGATCGGCTCGCCTGCGACGCTGAAACGGAAATGTCCCGGCTCTATAGTCCCTGCATGAACCGGGCCCACCGGAATTTCAAAGACGCCCTCGCCTGTCACCTGGTTGAAGCTGATGTTTTTATTAACAAAATCCGGCTTGTGCTTCCCATCATACGATTTGCGCAAAGGGAATTCCCCGTCCGGCCAGTTGCTGTGGAATACAAGCCTTTTGGCATTGGGGTGTCCTATGGGAGCAAGCCCGAACAGGTCATTTATTTCCCTCTCGTACAGTGCCGCAGCGTGAACTTTTTCGCAGATTGATATAAATTCCATTTTCAGCGGATCAATCATCGTTATCAGAGTCAAAAACAACCCTTTCTCCCTGTCGGAAAATACATAATATACGGCATATTTTTCGCACAGGCCTGTCTCATCGTTTGCAAACATCGAAACAAGCGGGTATCCCAGCCCTGTATTGATATACATGCTCAGATCCAGTATTCTGGCGGGATTTACATGCATATACAGTTCGTTCCCATTGCAGCACTTTTGATCATAAATATCAGCAGGGAAAACTTTCATCATATTTTCGTATATTTCCGTAAACATCTTACACCTGTCCTCCCATTATGATATTGCCGGCTTTCTCAATGAGTTCTTTCAGCGGATTGGGTATAAAAAGACCGGTAGCCGTTATTAAAACAAACAGGACTACAATGGCAATAACACCCGGGATATTTATTTCACCTGCTGTTATTTCCGGAGAAGTGTTCGTTCCATAAAACATTTTGAACATGGTGTGTGCAATTCCGGCAAAAATGACAGCAAGAACAACCGCGATGAGTATCCCCACCCAAATACTGTTTTTTTGAAAAATAGCTGTAAGAATAACAAACTCACTGCTGAATACACCAAACGGGGGTGTTCCTGCTATGGCAAAAAGCCCCAGTAAAAATACCGTCCCGGTAACCGGAAGAATCTTTATCATGCCTTTGATTTTCGAAATTTCTTTTGTATCGTATTTCTGCAGTATGTTGCCGGAGGACAGAAACAGCATGGACTTGGTGAAGGAGTGGTTTATCATATGAAGCAATGCGCCAAAAACAGACAGAGGAGTAAAAATACCTATGGCAACGGCGATGATTCCCATATGCTCAATACTTGAATACGCGAGCAGTCTTTTATAGTCCTTTTGCGTAAGTATAAATATTGCTGCGGTAAGGATGGACAAAATGCCGAAAGTTATCATTATTTTTCCGGTAAAAGCACTGCTCCCCAAGCTGCGGTTTACAATCGCTGTCGTTCTGATAATTCCGTACATGGCACAATTAAGCAAAACACCTGACAGCAGCGCACTGATAGGCGACGGCGCCTGGCTATGTGCATCCGGAAGCCATGTATGCATCGGTGCCAGACCTGCTTTGGTTCCAAAGCCAATAACAATAAATATGAATGCAAACCGCAGTGTTGAAGGGTTGAGTGCCGCTGCATGGTTATACAAAGCCGTCCAATCCAGAAACTGTGAGCCCTTCAATACATCAATGGAAGAAAGCTGCAGGAATGTGATGCCCAGAAGTGCAATAGCAATTCCGACCGAACATATAATTATATATTTCCAGGCAGCTTCAATGGAATCCTTCCCGTTATAAAACCCTACCAGGAATGTAGAGGCGAGTGTAGTTGCTTCTATGGCAATCCACATAATTCCCATGTTTTTTACCGTCAGGGCAAGCATCATGGTAAATATGAAGGAGTACATTAAAATATAGTATATCCGGATTCTGCCGGGATCAAGCTTCCCGTGTTTTAACTCTTCCTCCAGATAGCCAACCGAATAAATACTTGTCATAAGCCCGATAATGACTACGATATCGAGTACAAGAATACTCAGGGAATCAATATAGAAAACTCCGCCCAAAGCAGAATATTCAACCACACCGAAAAGCATTACATCCCGGGTCAGAAGTGCCGCGGCTATCATTATGACCGTTGATGCAGATACACTTATTGCATATTGCAGCTTCTTACTCTTAATAAGCAGGAACAATACTACTGCAATGACCGGAACAGCCAGTAAAACGAATCCCATTATTTTATCCCCTCAAGTTTTTAAGTTTATTTATGTCAACTGATTTGAATTTTTCATTTATCTTAAACACCATGACACCGAGTATCATTACCGCCGACAGCAGGTCGATAAACATACCCATATCGACAATAAACGGCATACCCTGCGTCGCGAACATCGCTGTGACAAAAATCCCGTTTTCAATTACTAGAAATCCTACTATTTGTCCGATCGCCTTTTTCCTGCTGATCATGAAGAACAAGCCAATCAGGATAAGCGAAACCGAATTTACAACCCGCATGTTGAGCGTACCTGCATTTAATCCTTCCGATGTGGAAATGGAGAAGTAGGTAAAAACAACAATAAAGCAGCATCCGATAATGAGAATGGGAATATTCAGGAAAAAATCCTTTTCGACCTTATACTCTACATTCGCGTCGACCTTTTTCAAAAGATGGGGAATGTAAATGACCTTTATCGCAATAATGACCGCGCAAACCACAAGAAGGTCAAATTGTCCTTCTTTATATAGACTGTCTATTCCCATTATTCCTGCAGCAAGGGCTATCATAGCTGCCTGAATTCGAAAAGTCCTGATATGGGATTTAGTTCTCTTGTTAGCCATGAGAATAAACGATGACAATAAAATTAATACGGACAGGACATCAAGATAGTCAGACATTTTTACCTCCCGAAAACGAAATATTGCAGAAATCCAAGAAAGGACAGGATAAACGACAGGGCTGCAAGATTGGGTATGCTGAAAAGACGCAGCTTGACTGTACTTACTTCAATTACAGCAATGATAATGGATACACAGACAACCTTTATCAAGTAGATCCCGATGGATATGGCAACAGCGGCAATTCCTGCTGCACCGATAAACTGGTCAAGGGGAATGAAAATATTGACCAGGAGGGTAATGAATACCAATTGCTTAATCGCCGCACCGAGCTCCATCAGCGCAAGATTCCTGCCCGAATACTCAAGCAGCATAGCTTCGTGCACCATAGTCAGCTCAAGATGTGTTGACGGGTCATCCACCGGTATTCTGGAAGTTTCCGTAATTATAATGATAAAAAATGTAATGAAAGCGATGATGTATACCGGATGAATCAAAGGGGTCCCCGTGCTCTTCATGAAATTCATGATCGGGAAAAGGGCGGTTGATTTTGCAATAAGTCCTATCGTGAACAGGGTAACGAGGATGGATGGCTCTATCAGGGAGGAAATCATCGCTTCACGGCTTGAACCCATGCCGCCAAATGTACTTGCCGTATCCAAAGCGGCCAGCATCATAAAAAACCGGCCAAGTGCAAAAATGGCGACGACTATAATAATATCCCCGGTAAACCATCCCGGCTGAATCAGGGTCGTGACGGGAACCAGAAGGCCGGCGGCGACAGCCGTTGAAAACACAATGTATGGTGTAACTTTGAGAATCCATGAAGACACGTCGGAAACAACAACGGTTTTCCTGAACATCTTAAATAAGTCAAAATACATTTGCAAAAGGGGAGCACCCTTTCTTTTCTGCGTCAGAGCCTTCACTTTTTTGATGATCCCGTTTACTAAAGGTGCAGCCAAAACAAGGACAACGATTTGAATGACTGCATAAACAACATTTATCATTATGGGCGCTCCTCCTATGAAAGTCTGTTATACAGCATCAATGCCAGCACAGCTAAAAATATGTATATGAGATACGTATGGATACTTCCCGTCTGGATACGGAATTTTATTTTCTTCGAAAAATTCTTAACCGCACGCACGAGGGGGCCATACAGATACCTTTCAAAAATCGGCTCAGCAGATACCGTATATTCTATGGATTCAGGATGGTATGTTAAGTCACCCTCAATTTTGATTGTTCTGGTTGGTCTGAACAATGCTTTAAAAACAATTTTAATCGGCTTGGAATAACCGGTGGCACTATACTGCATTCTTTCACTGAGTGCCTCAAATCCGCAGTCCCAGGTTCCATACTTTCTTTGGATATACTTGCCGCCGATAATTCTTGTCATAACCAGCGCAGTCAAAATCACGCCTGCCAATACACCCAGGATTACGACAGGTGATACGGCATTTCCGGAAATATTCATAGGATAAAAGGCAAGTAAAAGGCCTCCCTTAAGCTGGCCGATTATAGACTGGCCTGTCAAACCAAGCGTAACCTTATCAATCCCCTGCAGAACAGCCATCGGGAAAAGTCCTGCCAGAAGGCAAAGGGTCACCAGAATGCCCATTCCGATATTCATAACGCAAGGTACTTCCTTTGCCTGTGATGCATGTTCGCTCCGCGGAAGACCCAAAAACGAAATGCCGTATAATTTAATAATGCTTGCTGCCGCCAATGCTCCGGCCATTGCAAGTACGGCTACAGTAAGGATGGACAGGATATTGATTCCTGCCTGGCCCGGTGTAATCGTTGCAAAGAGCGACTGATAAGTGAGCCATTCACTTACAAAACCGTTAAACGGTACTACTGCGGCAATGGAAAGCGCTCCGCCAAGGAAAAACAGTGCGGTAACAGGCATCTTTTTAATAAGGCCGCCCAATTCTTCCATGTTTTTTGTGTGCGTTGCATAATGTACCGATCCTGCCCCAAGGAACAGGCTCCCCTTAAACAGCGTATGATTAAAAGAGTGGAAAAGGGACGCGGTTATCGCGAGGGCACATACGGTGGAATTGCCCTGTGCCTGTGCAATAAAGGCAACACCAAGACCTATGAATATGATTCCGATATTCTCAATGCTGCTGTAGGCAAGAAGTCTTTTTATATTTTTCTCCACGAAGGCATATGCCACGCCAAGAACCGCAGAGACAATGCCAATCACCAGGATTGTTACACCCCACCAGGTATTTTGTATGCCCAGGTAAGAAAATACGAATCGCAATATTCCATAAATCGCTGTTTTGATCATGATACCCGACATAAGGGCAGACACATTGCTTGGTGCGGCCGGATGTGCATGGGGAAGCCATATATGGACCGGGATAACTCCGGCCTTCGTTCCGAAACCGATCAAAAACATGATGAATATTATATTTTTTGCAGATTGCGGTATTGCTGCCGAGCTTGCGAACATATCAAAGGATTTCGTATAGCTGTACATAATCAAAAATCCAATTAATAAGAAGGCAGTTCCTATATGCGTCATGATTACGTACACTTTGCCGGCACGTTGGTTTTCTTCCTGTTCATATTCAAAAACGACCAGAAAGTATGAAATCATAGCCATGACTTCCCATGCGATAAAGAAAAACACAGCATTGCCTGATATCATTACAAAGAGCATCGATAGAATAAAGGTTGCGTACATAAAATTGAAGAGTCCGACATTCCTTTTACCGTAATAATGCGAAACATATCCTATCGAATATATGGAGACGCAAAACACCAGCACAGACAGGCAAAGTACAAAGAAGGCGGACAGCCTGTCGATTTTAATGTCAATTGAAATAAGCGGGATTGTTGATTGAAATATACGTATATCGGTTAATGTCTGATCAACAAATATCTTGATGATGGATGCTGCAGCCCCTGCTGCTGCGGCAAGAATACAAAGCGTATTTGCTACAATATTACATAATTTGTGCCGTCTCATCAGCGCAAGGGATGCAGCTGCAGCAAAAATATAAAGTAAAATTGAAACAAAAAACAAAGTGCCCTGTCCTGCCATATTTTGAATTGCAAGTAACAATGATTTGTCCCCCCCTAATTAATACCCTTCCAAAAATTCTGCCATATATCTTCAAAATGAACGGATAAGTCCTCTGACTGATAAATAATTGATGTTGATAACAGACCATGGATCAGTGCAAGAAATGAATATGCAACCATCTCCGGATCCTGGCGTCTTATAGAACCTTCATCCATATTGGTTCTGATTATTTCCTTTATTATTTCAAAGCGCTCTTTGGATAAAGTTTCTATTTTTTTGACCAGTGTCTTTTCAAATACTTTCGGCGGAAAAAGCAGAAGCCTTTTCCAGAAATACAGCTTGGACCTGGGCTTATTATAGTACTCCATTATCATGAAAAATATGCTCTTCAAATCACGGCTGTGTTCATTGATCTCAAAGAAATACGCTTCGATTTCCCGATCAATAACAGCATATAACAAAACATCTTTGCTTGCAAAATGAGCATAAATCGAAGGCTTTTGTATACCTACTTCTTTTGCAACTTCCGTTAACGAAAATTCATTTCCTTTTTCAGCGAACAGCCTGAAAGCAGAATCCATAATTTTCTTTTTTGTTTCCATAAAAATCTCGCTTTCAATTTGCCTACCTATCGTAAGGTAGTACAGACATAGAATACCTCATATTAAATTTTTGTCAAGGTAATCACTGCAAAAAAAAACACGCCGCAAAGCGTCAGAAGACGCCCGCGGTGTGCTGTAAAGTATGATAATATCCGGTTTTATCAGCTTTTTTTAGCCGTTTTGAACTGCGCAATGATTCCCAGTGCGATAAAGGCGGCGGCAACGAGTGCCGACAATGCCGGCCTGCCGTTTCCAACTGCAAAGGATTTAACAATAGTCTGCGCGCTTGTATCAAAAGCATTAAGGCTTTGAATCAGGGAAAAAACGCCCTGTGTGATTAAAAGTCCGCCTATAGCGGCCGTTACCACAATTATGGCCGGCTTCTGCAGCAAACATACGACACCGCCGATAATTGCTCCGGCAACAAGTGCTATACCGACCACGATCCAGAATTTCTCATTCTGTGTCGACCCCGGAATTTTGGTAAGTGCTTCGGCCACTGCGGTACCGACCGTACTTCCCTTCCCGACGGAGACCTCTGTGATTGAGTCTGCGACTCCGCCGATTTTGGTGTTACCAATCAGAGTCATAAAAAATGCCGTAACGCCGACACCCGAACCCATGGTCAGCAGGAACGTCTTAAGGACGACAAATGCCGTAAGCAGCATGGTAGTATAGAAAAGCGCCGCCTTGTATATCCGGTAGGAAAGAATTCCCATAAGGATTCCGCCCACGCCCATAAACACCATTATCCATATGCCGCTTCCTGCCGCAGGAAGATAACTTCCGGCAAGGCTATAGATAAAATACCCGATCCCGGCGCCCAGGACAAACCCGGCCAAAGACATCGCAAGCCGGAAGAGCCGGAATCCAAAAAAACATAGGATCACTCCGCAAACCAGCGAAATACATAAAGTTGCTGTAAGCATTTTTTTACCTCACTCCATAAGATGAATTCGGACAAGTTCAATAATTTGCTGTACATGGTTATCATTTAGCGAATAGTAGACCACCTTACCCTCGCGCCGGTTTTTAACAAGGCGCGTTTGCCGGAGTGTCTTAAGCTGATGAGAAATCGCAGACTGGTTCATCTGCAGAAGCATCGAAATATCACATACGCACATTTCTGAAAAAGACAGCGCATGCAGAATGCTGATACGCGTACTGTCACCCATTATTTTATAGAAATCAGCCATTTCCGCGCGAAGCTCAGGCGGCAGCATCTGCTTCCTGACACGCTCTACAACGTCCTCGTGAATAATACTGCATTCACAGAAATCGGATAAAGAATTCGTGCTCTCCTCTTGATTGCTCATAGGGGATCCTCCATGTGGGAAATGATAGATTTATGCCGGCAGTGTGAATCAGATTATCAAAATATTTTACTCTTCTTAGGTGGAGATGTCGATAAATGGAATGAATAATGCTTTTCTCGCTCGGTCAGGTCGGGGGAAAGGATAATGCTTTTCTCACTCGGTCAGGTCCTCGGATTGCTTCGCAATCCTGCGGAATCTACTCGAAAAGCATTATCCTTTCCCTGCTGGGCGTCCTGCGGACGCTAAGGAAGATTTGAATTGCGGATTCTATCGGTCAGGCAAGGTTGACCAAAATATTGGCTTCATGAATTTTCGTCTGCACCATTTTGAGCAGCTTTGCTTTTTCATTCGGAGGAATCCACTCCAGGAGGCGGGCGGCCATGATGGGCAGCTCCCACGCTTCAATGTCTTCTTTCCTGACATTGGCAGCCGAGATATATTCTTTCATGTATTCGTTGTGAATTGCCATGCGGATTTTGGTTATGATCAAATTCAAAATAGCCGGTTTCATAGTTGTCTCGGCAAAACGAAGTAAAACGGATGTCCTTGCAGCATCCGCCAGAGGGTTTCCTTTTGAAGCCGTCATCCAATCGATTACGATATATTTATCATCCTGTACCAGTACGTTTCCGGGATGAAAATCAAAGTGGCACAGACAGTTCCCGTCAGGAAGGGAATCTATGTATTGATTAAGATACGCTTTTTCCTCAGCTGTGATTTCAGATATGTAATTGATATTTCTTTTAAGCGCTGCACTGACCGATATCAGAGGAAAGTCGACCTCTTTCTGAAAGGAGAGCTGCAGCCGGGCAAGTTTTCTGCCGGCGCTTGCATATGTCCATAACTTTCGCATTATGCGTCTTAACATGGATTCACCGGTAATTCTTTCATAAACGATACCGGTCTTCCCGTCAACTTCAATAAGTTCAAATGGCTTGGGGCAAACTCCAATACACTCGTGGATTTTTCTTGTTGCTTCGAACTCACCAATACACAATTCCTTCGGCAGACCACTCCTGAATAATTTGATTATTTTCTTATCCGGCCACAAAAAAACCTCAGATGTATATCCTTCACCGATTTGTTTTCCAATTCTCGAGTCCGGTACCATTTTTGCACTCCTGTCATATGCTGATTGCAGAAATCCGCAGGCGCTGCGGAATATAATTAATTTTCACTGAATGGTAATTCACAGTTTGGTTCGGAGGTCCATCCTTCTAATTTGTCGGCAAGATGGAAAACCATTCTATTGTCTTTTATTAGAATCACATTCTCATCAGGATACGTAACAATATCATCCTTTTCGCGTGTTCCGACATCGAGAATCTGCAGTATCTCTGATCCGTTATTGATAAACTGGTGACCGGTATCTTTGCCTGCCACAGCTGAAACAACATCCCCGGCCTTAACTGGAATTTCCTCCCCGTTTATTCTCAGCAGTCCGCTGCCGCTCATAACAAGATAGAATTCTTCCTGTTTTGAATGAAAATGATACTTTACGCTGACCGCACCCGGTTTGACGTAATCCATATTTGCATAAAGCTTCTCACTTCCGATGGCGTCCCCGATGCATACCGTTTTCAATTTGGATTGAAAATCGGGGTCATATATATTTTCTTCCGGAATGTTATTAATATTGGATATGTTTTTCATGTATTTCTCCTCACGAAATCGAATTCCCAAGCCCACCTCTGCACTTATGTTTGTTGAGGTTAATGTGTTTAAAAAAGTTCATCTATTTACAAATATGTATGTAAATATGATTATACATTTTTACAGATATCAGGAAAGGGAATTTTCTTCTATTGGGAAAAGTATATTTCTATCAATTTACACCAATTATATTGAGACTATCTGCCCGTCAAGATTAGCTGCACCGTCTCTGGTCGACTGCTACAAGCAGATAGGGATGCAGCTATCCGGGAAGCCTCCGGGTACCCGGAAGCAAAGCCGAACACTGTGCTATAATCATGCTGGATTCATTCATTAAAGGAGAATAAATATGCATTTCTTACATCTTACATTCATGGTCAGGGACGTGGAGAAATCCATACAATTTTATGAGGGCTTTGTCGGACTTAAGATTCAGAAAAAATTCAGACACGGAGCGGGTGATGTTGTTTTTCTCGCCGATCAGGACGGAGCTACGCAGATTGAACTCGTTTGTGTGGCATCTCCCGTTAAAGTTGAGACAAAGGGTATGACCGTTTGCTTCGAGACCGCTGATCTGGACGGCATCTATAAGAAGGCGCAGGAAAACAGTCTAAATCCTTCCGATATTCGAAATCCGGACCCTGAAAACCGCTATTTCTACGTCTACGATCCTGATGGAATTTCCATCGAGTTCAAACAGAAGGTTCGCTGAGATCACATTTAGCCCGGCGATTACAATCAAGACAGGACATTCCGATTTCTTCATGACACCCCGTTCTGATCGAATGAGGACCTCTCATTGACATTGCAGCTGCAAGGGCATTTTGATTTATCCATTCAAAAAGCATTTTCCCAACTTCTCGATTCTGCAGTTCTTTTGCGATAGAATAATATACATATTATATAAAACAGAAAGCAGGCTGCCTTCAATGAATGAATGGAATATTTTCGAACAGGATAAGATCAAACTGCTGGGAAGATCCGATCGTGTTTCAGGCGGTTTTCATATGGATTGGACAGGATCATGCGTCGAATTTGTTCTGAAGGGATGCTATGCACAGGTTGAGATGACGGCAGTCAACGGCGGCAAGGAACAGTGGGTGCTTTTCGAGATTGACGGGATTCCGTCCGCCCGTATCAGGCTTATGGACGGGACGCACTGGTATACCATCCTGAATACTAAAGGTTACCCGCAAAGTCACCGGATTGCTGCCGGGGCCAGGCGTTCCATCCGCATTTTCAAGGAAAGCCAGGCTCATTACGGTGATAAGAACGCGACGACCAGCTGTGACCGGATCCGTGTGGACGGCGATCTCTGTGATCCCCCGGTCCGCCCCAAAATTGAATTTATAGGTGATTCACTGACCTCCGGGGAGGGTGCGATTTCGCCGCGGTTTGAAGATATAGGATCCGCAATATCACTGGATGAATGGTCGACTTCTTATTATGCATGGCCCGGATATACGGCTCGTATTCTGGACGCCGATTTTCAGATATTTTCGCAGGGGGGCTGGGGCGTTTACTGTGGCTGGGACAATAATATGATAACCAATCTCCCTTCCGTCTATGACCGGATCTGCGGTATTATCCAGCCGCCGTTCGCTGCAGAACGCGGGGCTGACAAGCTTTATGATTTTTCCTTTAAACCTGATGTGATTGTTATTAATCTGGGTACGAACGATAACAGCGGCTTCAATCAGCCGGCCTGGCGCCATCCGGTGACCGGCGAGTCTTTCAAGCTGCGCCGCAGCGGCATGGACTCGGATTTTGTTGTTACTGAATACCCCGAAGTTGATTCCGATTACGTCGAAGAGGATAAGGATAAGGTCATGAAGGCGATCGTTGATTTTGTCAAATTGATAGCTCAGAAGAATCCGGGCACGCCTGTCTTCTGGATCTATGGAATGATGGGGCATGCGCTCTGGCCTACCATTCAAAAAGCAAAGGATGTCCTTCACCGGGACGGATTCACCCAATTCGATACTGTTCTGCTGCCTGAGGCGCTGCGCACGGAACTCGGCGCAAATTCACACCCTCTGGCGGTCTCACATCAAATTTGCGCACATGTTGTCGCAGAACGGATACGCTCTAAACTGATTCAACAGCTGTAAAACGTCTTATTGGAATGAACGCAGGAGGAATTGTATGAGACAGGAAAACAAGCTTTGGATTGCCGGATCACAGACACCTTGCATTTTACAGCCTCAGATGGCCAGCAGGCATGGCCTCATTACAGGCGCCACAGGCACCGGCAAATCCGTCACGCTTAAAGTGATGGCTGAATCTTTTTCTGATCTGGGAGTGCCGGTTTTTCTCGCCGATATCAAAGGTGATATGTCGGGAATTTGCCTGACAGGGCAGGATAGTCCGAAGATGCAGGAACGCATTGCGAAATTCCCGATCAGCGGATGGCAGTACAAGCCCTATCCGACCGAATTTTATGATGTGTTCGGTCAGAAGGGACATCCGATCCGCGTGACCATTTCGGAGATGGGACCCCTTCTGATGAGACGCATGCTTGGTCTTTCCGATGTGCAGAGGGCCGTGCTTTCGATGGTTTTCCGGATTGCTGACGACCGCAAGCTTCTTCTTCTCGATATGAAGGATCTGCGCCTTATGCTGCAGTATGTCGGCGATAACGCCGGCGAATTCACGCTCTCCTATGGTAATGTCAGCAAGGTTACGATCGGTGCAATTCAGCGAAACCTTGCCCTTCTGCAGGATCAGGGTGCTGATTCCTTTTTCGGGGAACCTGCGTTTGCTATCAGCGACTGGATCCGTACGGACAGCACCGGCCGCGGCTTTATCAATGTCCTTTCGGCTACGACACTTTTCACACAGCCTCTCCTTTATTCGACTTTCCTGCTGTGGCTGCTGTCCGAGCTTTTCGAGACGCTGCCTGAGGCGGGCGATCTCGACAAACCGAAGATGGTCTTCTTTTTCGATGAAGCACACCTTCTTTTCAACGATGCCCCGCCCTTCCTGATTGAACGTGTTGAGCAGGTCATCAAGCTGATCCGGTCCAAGGGTGTCGGCGTGTATTTCATCACCCAGAACCCTGCGGATATCCCGGAAGGCGTACTCGCACAGCTCGGCAACCGCGTGCAGCATGCCCTGCGCGCCTATACGCCGGCAGAACAGAAGAATATACACGCGGCGGCTCAGGCATTCCGTGTGAACCCGGCTTTTGATACCGAGACGGCCCTCACGGAGTTGGGCGTCGGCGAAGCACTCGTCTCTTTTCTTGATGAAAAAGGTGTGCCCGGTATTGTAGAAAGGGCATATATCCTGCCGCCTCAGAGCTATATTGGACCCGCAGGCGATGCAAATATCGCTGCCTGTGTAAAAGCATCCGCGCTCTACGGCAAATATGAACAGATGCTGGACCGTGAGTCCGCCTATGAGATGCTGATGATTAAATACGGGGAGCAGAAAAAGCAGGAAGAGGCCGCCGCACAGGCCGATGCCGCAGAGATGTCCCCGGCGCGCGGTACATCCGCAGGTTCAGCTCGGCCCGCAGTTAAAAAACCGGCCGCCGCACCGCGCAAGCGACAGTCGACAGCCGAAAAAGCTGTCTCCTCCGCCCTCAATTCTGCGGGCAGGGAGATTGGAAGAAGTCTGGTCAGAGGACTTCTGGGGGGCTTCCTGAAATAAATCCTTCGCATGCGTGTCCTGAGAGATTACTTTCCCCGGAGCTTTCTAAAAGGCTGACGGCAGTCCATTCCTTCAGGATATCATCCACTTCGTCATAAGTTACAGCCTGCATCGCCTGTACTTTATACGCGGAAGCATGTCTTTGCCCCCGGAAATAGCAGGCAAGCTGGGCACGCATTTCCCGGACTGCCAGAGACTCGCCGAGTCTGCTGCAAAGCCCGGTCAGGTGCCGGCGGATCATATCTGCTCTCTCCTGAGCGGTCGGCAACGGGGGAATTGGCTCACCCCTGAGTGCTGCTTTTACTTCTGCAAAGATCCATGGATTTCCCTGGGCGGCGCGCCCGATCATAATACCGTCGACGCCTGTCTGTTCGAGCATACGCTTTGCACTTTCACCGTCCCTGACATCACCGTTTCCAAAAACGGGAATACCCGACCCGGCAAGAGCCTGGGCAACACTGGCGATGCAGTCCCAGTCAGCGGTCCCCTGATACATCTGTGCTCTTGTACGCCCGTGGATTGTCACGGCGGCTGCGCCAAAATCACGGCACATCTTTGCAAATTCAACCGCATTGACACTCGTATCGTCCCAGCCTTTGCGAAACTTCACTGTTATCGGCATACTGTAGGGCGAGGCTGCGCGCACACTTGCTTCCAAAATCGATGCAGCGAGCGGCAAATCCGACATTAAAGCCGAACCGGCGCCTGTTTTTACCACCTTTGCAACCGGGCAGCCCATGTTAATATCGATGAAACTGGTTTTGCTGAGAAGCGGGTGTTCGAGAATAAGCGGAATCGCCTCAGCAAAATCCTGTGCCTCATACCCGAAAAGCTGGATCGCAACAGGCCCCTCGATTTCCGGATTAATTTCCAGATATCGGAAAGAGCGTGAGAGCGACGGGTTATAACGAATACCGCGGGCACTGACTAACTCGGTACATCCGAGAGCTGCTCCCTGCTCGTGGCAAAGCGCACGAAAAGTTACATCGCTGGTACCCGACATCGGTGCAAGGGCGACATTCCCGCACAAAGTGCGGCTTCCTATTGTGATGTTTTTCCATTCATTTGTAATCATAGAAAACAGTATACCGTTTTTTTCTACAAATCGCGCCTTGACTTGCCAAACACTTACAGGGTATAAATATATAGTACAAAAGAGGTAGTAAAGCTGATGATGCTGACAAGGATTCAAGAAACTGATCTTCGGGTCCTTGACTGGACCCATACACACCTCCGGACGCGCTTCGGCAATATTGTGATGCCCGTACTTTCCATATCAGGAAATTTCGGATTCATCTGGTTTCTGATCACCGGAATTATGTTTTTTTCCAAAGCCAATCCGAAGGCGGTGTATGCCACCTTCTGGTCTCTGTTCTTCAGCGCCTTTCTCGGGAATATCATCCTGAAAAACGTGATCCGCCGCCCTCGTCCGTTTACCGTAAAAGAGGGTTATAACACGCTTATTGATCACCCTATGGACTTTTCATTCCCGTCCGGGCACACCTGTTCCTCTTTTGCCGCAGCGGCATCAATATGTTATTTCTGGCCGTTATACGGCTTTCTGGCGATTCTTCTTGCCTGCGGCATATCCGCATCAAGGATTTACCTGTGCGTGCACTTTCTGTCGGATGTCGTTTTCAGCGTCGTATTCGGCATTGCCGTCGCGATCGCCGTGCATCTGCTGATTAGTACGCGCCTTTTATAATAAATATCGGGAACGGCGAATCCGATTTCCTGTTTGCAAAATCACACACGATGACCGTGCAGATCTTCGGATCAAATGTCTTTACAAGCGCGAGAATTGCATCGCGTTCGGAATATCCGTTGGGTCCTCCGAAATAAAGCGACAGGCACATAATCCCGCTTTTCTTCAATAAATCCACGCCCTTGGCAATCGCCTCTACACTTGTGTCCGCCAGTGTGAAAACCTGTTTGTTACCGCCGGGAAGATAACCGAAATTGAAAACAATCAGATCCACCGAGTCAGGCTCGGCATACAGATCCATATTGCTGTGGCTGTCCATTATCACGGTCCCGATATCCTCAAGACCTCTTTCCTTAAGCCTGTCCCGTGTGCACTGAATTGCCTCCTCCTGGATGTCAAAAGAGAGCACGCGACCCGTCGGTCCGACCAGTTCACAAAGAAGCGCTGTGTCCTGCCCACGTCCCGCCGTCGCATCAATACATAAATCTCCCGGTTTCACGCGTTCACGCGCACATTTGTGGGCAAGGGTCAGTGTGTTAATACTATCCATATTTATAATAATCCTTCTGCGGCAGTCAGTTCGCTTCCGCCAATTTAATATAACCGTAGCTGCCATTATACAGCACGGCAGCCATTCCGTTACCTGCAATTTCCATGCTGCCCTGCCCGGCATCGTGGAATTGCCTTTATCCCTTGTCTTTTCCGGGCTGTAAAGATATAATGATTCACGCATCGACTGTAAAATTCGACTGCATCAACCGGAACCCAAACACGTCTCGCTTCGATCGTTCAACGGATAGGACAGCAGTTTCCGGTACTGCTGATACGGGTTCGATTCCTGTTCGAAGCGCCAAGATCAAAAAGGCCCATTTCCCGGCGTTCGGACATGTCCTCGGATCGCAAAGCGATCCTGCGGAACTCCGGCGGGAAATGGGTCTTTTCTCTTTATCGGGAACTACGGCGGGAAATGGGTCTTTCCCAATATATTCATCACGAAAGCCAGCACGAAATTCAACGTAAAATCTCATCAGTTGTTTGTTATAGCTCCGCCAAAACATTTTGCAACCTAGAGAGTCAAATTGTGGATCACGGCAAACCGAAGCGATCGCGTAAGTTAAGTGCAATTAATTCAAACATCCAGAAAGATCAAATTACTGCCATACGCAAAGTAGTAGATTTTTTTGTAATTGTGCTTTCATTCTTATTTTATTTATTTACATTTTCTAAAATAACTACATTCCCGTGCTTTTATATGATCGCCTAATACTTGTTTATCGTTGAAATATTTGTTGATTGTACATTTAATTGATCAATATTGTTCGAAAATTTACATAAAAAACTATGTGTAATATAGAAATCCAAGATATTTTACATCAGTTTCCTTTTCATACTCAATCCCGATTTGAACGAATCGGAAAGCATTGCCAGATAAATAATGAGCCCACGAACAATGGGATAAAGATAGGGATTGGCACCTAATATTCCAAGACCATTCTCAATACTCATAAGAAACACAACACCAATTAAGGTTCCCGGGACAAACTTACCAACCCCGCCGAACAAACTGGTACCACCAAGTACAACCGCAGTAATGGCCAGAAACTCATAACCGATCCCAACATTTGCCGCGTTTAATATTCCAACATTTGCGACCTGTGCCATACCTCCCAGACCGGCAAAAACACCGCACATGACGAAGCTGATAACTTTTACTTTCCTGACATTTATACCAACTTTTTGCGCTGCGCTGTAATTTCCGCCGACTGCCTGCACATATCGTCCAAATGGCAGGTATTTGTATACTATCTGCATCAAAATAACAAGGAAAAAGCTAATAAAAATAAGGGGTGATATTCCGGCAAAAATTTGGGTTCCAACGATGATACGAACAGAATCCGGAACGATTATCTGTGATCCGCCGCAGACAATAAAGATCACCCCGCGAATCAGGATCTGCATCCCGAGAGTAACTAGAAATGAATTCACATGCAAAATGACAATAAGGCAGGCGTTTATTAAGCCAATTAAAACTCCAACCAATAATCCCATTACAGTCGCAATGATTAACGGAATTCCGGCCTTAATGGCAACAAGCCATACCGCTGCCGACAGACCGGCAACCGAGCCAACCGATAGGTCAATTTCTGCCAGCAGGATAACAAATGTAATACCCGTTGCGACGATAAGAAGAGGGCTTGCATTTGCTAATAATTCTTTGATATTTGAATATGAGAGAAAAACAGGTGATTTGACTGCATAAAAAAGTATGACAATGCCAATTAGAATATATAGTCCATTGTCCACCAAGCGGAACTTGATTTTTTCCCACATCGATTGAGACGGATCGGTGTGAATTGAATTTGTATCTGGATTATATTCATTTATCATGGGAAACCTCCATTTATTCAGCAAACCCGAAAATTACTAAACACACTTCGACATCAAAACTTCTTTGTCGATTTCTGATTTATTCACCTGGGCAACAATTCTTCCTCGATTCAGTACAAGAACGCGGTCACTAAGTTCGGAAATTTCTTCGATTTCCGATGAAACCAGCAGCACTGCTGTTCCTTCGCCGGCGAGATCATGAATAAGTCGGTGAATTTCTGCCTTAGCCCCTACATCAACACCGCGCGTTGGTTCATCCAGAAAAAAGACAGCAGGTTTTCGCATCAGCCACTTTGCGATAATTACCTTCTGTTGGTTTCCTCCTGAAAGCTGTTCAACCCTTGCGTCAACACTGGGGGTCTTAATATTCAGTCTTTTTACAAATTCAAACGCATCCTGGCGCTGACGTCTAAAATCCAGGAAAGGGATAGGCTTACGGACAAAACGCTTGAGATTGGGTGCCGCTATGTTTTCCCAAATGGTCCATGGCAAAAAGACACCGTCTTCGTGACGATTTTCTGTAACATAACCACAATAATCTCGAACCTTATCAAACGAGATGTCTTTCATTTCGCCGCCCGGAAGACGGATCTGAATTTTGCCGGAATCCACCTTATCCAAGCCATAGATGGCTCTGAGCAATTCCGTTCGTCCTGATCCCATCAGACCCCAGACTCCAACAATTTCACCTTTATGCAATTCAAGGCTTACATTTTCGGGAGCATTGCCTGCGGAGATGTTCCCGACCCTAAAAACTACTTCTCCCTGTTCGTGTTGTTTATTTAAATCAACCTTATCAAGCTCGCCGCCGATCATATTTTGAAGTATCATGGATCTTGATATTTCAGACATATTTCCACTCAAAGCAACTCTTCCATCTCGCAGAACAACAATACGGTCACAAAGTTCCTCGACCTCATCAAGAAAATGCGAAATGAAAATTATAATGGATCCCTGTCGTTTTAGTTCCCTGATTACTTCGAATAGCTTGTCTTTTTCACGTGCCGCAAAAGATGCTGTTGGTTCGTCAAACAAGAGGATTTTACCTCCTGCAGACAGAGCCCGTGCAATCTCGATCATTTGTCTGTCCCCTATCGGCAGGGTTCCGACAATGGTCGCCGGGTTAATAGAGCTTCCCATTTTTCCCAAATGAAGTTTTGCTTCTGCACGAATCTTTTTATACTGTATGCGCCCCTTCATACGGGACAAGACAACATTTTCTGCCACGCTCAACGAATTGAAGAGTGTCGGTTCCTGATGGATAAATCCAATGCCATTCTTCTCTGCATCCTGTGGATTATGTAAGTTGATTTCTACATCATCAATTAAAATTCGACCTTCTGATGCTGGAAATACGCCTCCTAAAATATTCATAAGAGTTGATTTACCGGCACCATTAACTCCGATTAGCCCGAGAATCTCACCGCTTCTTGCTTCAAATGAGATCGAATCCAGTGCTTTAACACCAGGAAAGAGCTTCGAGATATTCTCCAGTTTCAATACTGTCTGCTGCATCATTTTAACCCACCTTCATTCGGTTGCGCATCATGTCAAGGCATGTTACCAGCACTATCAAGCCTCCCTTGATGATCAAGGTGATAAAGAACTCGATGTTGAGCAAGTTCATAACGTTGGAAAGAATTGCAATAAATATGCTGCCAATGATCGTTCCTACAACTTTGCCCTTTCCCCCATAGACACTGGCACCTCCGAGTACAACTGCACAGACAATATCCAAAAACATCGTCTGGGGTCCCATTGCCGGCCCTGCAGCATTCAGTCTGGCAGAAGCCACTACGCCGGCAAGCCCCGCCATGCTCCCGCTGATAACATAGCAAAGTATTATGATTTGAGCCGTTTTCACTCCATTGATTTTTGCGACCTTTTCATTCACTCCGACAGCATAAACAGACCGGCCAAATATTGTGCGTGACAGCAGCATATGCATGACAATCGCACAAACTATAAGAATGATTGCAGGCACAGGAATACCGAATAAATCACCCCCAAATATATTACGGAAGGATTCCGGCATACCGGAAATACTTTTAGCCTCTGTGTAAAAATTGGAAACACCTGATGCAATCGTTGAAATCGCCAGTGTTGCAATCATTGGAACCATTCGCAGCTTAGCGACGGAAAACCCGTTCACCGCGCCCACAAAAGCACCTATCAATATAATAAGAACTGTACCAAGGAAAACATTCTGGGTTCTGGCCATAACCTGGCAGCCGAAAATAGCACTCATTGCCATAACCGTTGGCAGCGAGAGGTCAATTCCTCCTGTGATGATAACAAAGGTCAATCCGATTGCCATCAGTCCGGTTGAACTAATCTGTACAATAATATTACTGATATTCCTAAAATTCAGAAATGAGGGAACGGACAACGAAATGCCGGCAAAAAGAATAACAATGATTAGAACCATAATAAAATTCTGTTTGTTTAAATTACTGTTATATGACAAACCCGTTTTAAGTTTTTGCTCTTTATCGTTTGATTGGGACGCACTCATGTTCATATGACATTTCCTCCAGCCATCACGCTTATTCAGACTTGGATCTGCTATCTGAGGCGTATTTAGAAAATACGCCTCAGATAGACAGCCTTATGTCCGTGTGATGAAATTATTCGTAGGCACGAGCCCAGAGATTGTCAATTGTATCAACATTGTCTTTTTCAACAACGCGTCCTGTCACCTTGACCTCAGGATTCGCAATCGTTTTTCCCTCAACCAGGTCGAAAGCAACCGGAGCAAACCCAAGCGCCATGTTCCAGAGGTCATAAGCTGTATCATAATCAATAAATCCATCACGGATGAACTGAAGTCCTGAAGGATAAACGTCCTGACTTGCTACCCAGACATGTCCTTCCTGACCGGCGGGAATCCATTTCCCTGCTTTTTCAAGAACAGATTGAACCGGTGTGATAATAAAATCAGATGCAATCAGTACTGTATTACAGTCAGGATGTGCTTGAAAAGCAGCCGAAAACCCAGATAATGCTTTCTCTGCATTCCACTCTGATGGTACCTCTTGCGTAATAGTAACCCCATATTCGTCAGCGGCTTTCTTGAAGCCTGCAATTCTGTTTATGGCATTCTGATCGGAAAGATCGCCAACGATGGAGATAACACTTGTCGGCGTGACACCAGCTGTTTTCATTTGTTTGAAAAGGGCAATACCAGCTGTATATGCCTGATCAAGTGTATCGAGCCCAATAAAAGCATCCGGCTGTGTTCCTGCTGCATCCGCATCGCGATCGTAGCAAATAAATGGAATGCCTGCAGCACGTGCTTCTTCAATGCTCGACTGGATTGCTTTGTTGTCAATTGCATAGGAAACAATCAGGTCAACTTTTTTCGTGATCAGATCCGAAATATCAGATGCCTGTTTCTGAACATCATTATTTGCAACAACATGGATCCACTCAACCTTTGTATACCCACGCGCGGTAGCCGATTCTGTCATAGCTTTCTCCAGGGTGTCGCGCATCGCATAAAAAAGAGAATCGTCGAGATGTGCCCATGACATACCAATGGTTAAAGTCTTATCAGTTGCGGCCGCCGCAGCCGTTGTTTCTGCTGCAGTTGTTGCAGCGACAGCTGCAGTAACATTTGCAGTGTCTTTCGTTGTTGAACTTGTTGTTGTACTTGCTGATGTACTTGCGCAACCTGAGATGATTCCCACGAGCAAAGCCAGAGCCATAATGATAGATAGTGTTCGTTTCATAGTGTACCTCCATTTTTTTATATTCCTGGGCTCATTGTCCCAAAAATTCAATTTTTCCCTTGTTGACTGCAGAGCATTTATTGGCCGGACATTTTCAACATTTGTTTGGTAAAGCATCCCCTCCGATCACATTTCTTTTCTGCAAATTAGGCTGCCGCGTCTTCTGCCTTATTAACCTGCATCTACACATTGCACCTTAATCATTTCTGCTTTCCTTAAGATGTCATCCAGGTCCACTCCCTGTTTGAAATCCTGATAGAAGTCACTTGCAAGCTTGCTTATTACATTTGAAGGGTCAATTCCACAAATTTCTTGAATTGCATCCTGAATTTCATATAATCTTGTTTGTTCGCGGAACTGCGTTAGTGATGTTTCTGTTTCAATTTCATAATGAAGCGCAGCGGCAATACCAACGCAGATGAATACCGGCTTGATGCCTTCTGAAAGACACAGTTTTGCCGCACCGACAAGTCGGTCGTCGTTCGCAAGTTTACGAACCGGATCCCTGGCAACTCTTACAATCGTATCGCCTAACTTCTGGTTGCCAAATCGATCAAGCAGATCGTCTGCATGTTCTAAAAGATCATTCATTGGAATCCCATATAACCTGGAAATTGAAGCGCAGGATTCCCCCATTGAATTCCGGACAATAGATCGTATCGCAGGCACTTTGCAGACTTCCCAGATGAAACGATCCCCTTGAATGTGACCCAAATAGGCAGCCACAGCATGTCCCATGTTGTGAATATATAATTTTCGCTGAATATAATATCTGAAAGGTGCATATGGAATCATATGGATAATATTTGGTATTTCTCCAACAAAAGCGTCTCTGTCGACCGGAAGGCCGCAATATTTTTCAACATATATGCGCAGCCTGTTACCATCCTGCATTTCTGCGGTCATCACCGGCACCATTCTACCGACGGATGCTTCGACTAATCCGACCGTTTGATCGAAAAGCTTACGTTCATTATCTTCAAGCTCCTGCAAAATAAGTTTCTTCAAAACGAGGTGGACATCATACAAATTTTCACATAAGATGATGTTTAATGGACGGAAATCTTTCCGACTCCACCGTCTCTTCAGTCCACGGGCGATGGGTCCGGCAATACGAGGCAAAACGGCCGCTCCAACAGCCGTTGCCATCAGGTCCGATGATGCAATCGCTTCTTCAACACTTTCATTATCAAGGCCATTTACACCGCTGACTGGTTCAACAACACTCTCGATGGAATCATCGTTTGCGACGGTTCTTATGGGATAGCATCCATCTGCATTCAGCTGTCTAATGATTTCGGAATCAATATCGATGAACGTAACCTGATAACCTGACAAACTGAAAAGTTGACCGATAAACCCTCTTCCGATATTTCCGGCACCGTATACTATTGCTCTTTTCAGAGACGTGTCATTCGTTGCCATCATTGTTTTTATCCCTCCCGATAATCGTTGAATAATTCTGATAGGCTTCCTGCCAGACCTCGGCATCCACAGGTTCATAATCGATAATCCTGCATGACTGCTTTATAATTTTACGGCCCTCTTGAATGTCCTCAATATCTCCCAGGGCAATTGCCTGCTGTATTACGTTACCAATTGCAGTTGCCTCCACCGGACCGGCAATAACCCTTCTTCCCATCGCATTTGCAGAGAAACGGCATAATGTCCTGTCCTTTACACCTCCGCCCACAATATGCACCACTGGTATTTCGTATCCGCAGATTCGTTCGAGGTCGTTTAAAGTAGTTCTGTATTTCATTGCGAGGCTTTGAAGAATGCAGCAGACAATTTCCCCTATGCTGCCAGGTACGAACTGTCCGGTTTTTCTACAGTACTCCCTGATTCTCTCCGGCATATCTCCAGGAAGTATAAACATTTCATCTTCAGGATCGATAAATGATTTAAATTGTTCTGCAGCAAGAACCACCAACTCCATTTGCTGGTAATTGATTCTTTCTCCTTCCCGCTCCCATTGGGCTCGGCATTCCTGTATCAACCACAATCCCGGAATGGTTTTCAAAAGACAGACTTTGTCGCTTAATCCAATTTCATTTGAAAAGCCGGATTTACAGCTATCCTCCGTACAAATTGTTTTATCTGTTTCTACTCCCATGATTGACCACGTTCCACAGCTGATATATGCATATTTCCCATTTGTTGAAGGAATTGATGCGATTGCAGCCTGCGTATCATGTTCCGTTACCGCTATAACAGGAATTGATTTCATCATTCCTCCACCAGAAAATTCATCACGAAGCATACCGACTACTGAACAGCTCGGCCTGATTTCCGGAAAAAATTCACAGGGGATGCCTAACATTGCGAGCATTTCCGTCGACCACATTCTGCTTTCCAAATCGAGGAGTTGGGAAGTTCCTGCGATACTGAATTCCGTAAATTTCTTTCCGGTCAAGAGATAGTTCAGAAGATCGGGCATAAATAACAAGGTTCCTGCTTCCTGTAAGTCGGACGAATTGTCGAGTTTCATGGAATACAATTGGAAAAGCGTATTGAATTTTATGGTTTGTATACCTGTTAACATATATAGATCTATTTCTGGAATGACTTTGAAAAACTTGTCTTTGACTCCATCAGTTCTGGGATCTCTGTAATGATGTGGCTTCCCGATCAAAATCCCCTGATCATTAAGTATTCCGAAATCAATTCCCCACGTATCGATTGCCATTGAATTAATACTAGCGTGCCCTGCCTCTGTGCATTTTTGAAGACCCTTAAGAATTTCACAAAAAAGACTTCTGACATCCCAGTGAATTCTTTCCTCCTCTACGATTGGGGTGTTAGGAAAATTATGGATCTCCTCAAAAGTAAGTCTCCCATTTCGCAGGATTCCGAGAATTGCCCGACCATGACTTGCTCCAATATCAATTGCCAGGTATTTTGAGTACTTCATATGGCATCAAACCTCTTCATTACGGTTATCATTTATCTGATTTCAAAAAAATCAGGGATGGTTTTCGATCTCTATCAGTTGATCCAGCGTCAGTCCGTCTTCGGGAATGAACGTCCGCCAATAGGCAACCGACTCTCTAAGATTCTTGATGATGTTATTGTTGATGGATGCAGTGCCAAAGAACACTTCTAACGTTAGATAAATATCCCGGCACTTTTCCGGCATTTTAAAATCCGTTTCTTGCTGATATGCAATAGCAAGAGAGTTAAGTAACTGTTCGCCCGAAATCTTGCCTACGGGATTTGTGTTAACCGTAAAGGGCAAATGCGATGACGATGTACCATCCGTCTGCTGTAAGTGGATTATTGGCGAGTAGCAGCCTAGTTTTTCCAACCAGGAATATGGATTTCCATCACCGAAGCTTGAAAACAGATGGGTGAACTTATCCATTTCCTGATTCATGCTGCTGATATATTCTCCAGGATTTTTTCGATCATATTTCCATTTTTCCAGTAATTCATAACAAACTTGTGGTCCGAGCCATATCTGATCGATACCTTCATCGGATTTATCAATACCCATTAGCACTGACCTGATTTCATCTGTTGTTGGGCGTCTAAATATATCCTGTCCTATCTGGTGTCCGGTATCAATTGTCACGTACATTGGATTTCTTCCATGCAAATAGACATCCTGCAGCATTGTTCCTGTTCCCTGAATGGTCCATGGTATCTGATGCGGAGAGTACATTTGTTCGACACCGATAACCATATTTCCATGATCTTTTGCAAACTTTGCTAAGTCAGCGAGTCGAGCGAATAATTCCTGCTCCATCTCCAAGTACTTGGTTTTGTCTTGAAGCACACTTTCATTGAATCCATGACAAAAAAAACCGACTCCTGCTTCAAGCTTCTCTGCCATTAGAATTAATGGCTCCAGCCAATCATGGTGCATTTTTTCTCGAATACGGACATCCGTATGAGTAAGGCCCAAAGTGGAATATGTTCCATGACCGGAATAAAGATTGACAACACGGACCCCATTGATAAGGGAGTGTTCCTTGACTTCTTTAACCCAATCCTGAAGATACCCTGAATCCATAAGTAACGGATCACTTTCCGTATCCGCACTCGCTTCAATATACTTGAGCCCCAAGTCAGCAATAACCTTTGTCCAGTCCGAAGGCCGAGTCCAGCGCTTTGAAGCGAAGCAATTGTCGATGGCAAGGTATATTCTCGGATACTCCATTCCTGTTGCCTCCCCGTCCTATTGCAAATCATGTATATGCAGATCATTTGGTTTTGTTCTCTACGGCACGATGATATCATTTATATCTTTTTCTGTCAATCGTTTTATTATATTTTATATCATTTTTTTATTTTTATTTTGATACTTTTTATCTTGACAAGTTCATAACTGTTCTCGCTATTTAAGAAATTTCATTTTTTCTCTTTGTTCGTTATATAAACACACAGAAAGAAGCAGCCGCACTTCATTGTCCAAGTACACAAATCGAATTGTTTTCCCCATCCCCCTTTACAAAGCTCACTATTTTCAACCTGTTTCTATTGCAATCAGCATTCGTTTTTTAACAAATCAAATCGCCGCTTTTCAACGCATTCACATTGCTCTCATAACTGCCTGAAATGCTAACCCAAAATGATATCATAATATATTTAAATTTTTGATATATTTATATTCTGTTTCTAGTATAATATTTGTATGCAACCGAAGCGTTCAAATACAATTCAAATTGACTCATTGGTAAATGTTTGATATTATATTTAATGAATTACCTGCAAAATAGACCTTAGCGCTGTGCAATACGGCATACGAAAGACAGGAATATGAAAGAAAACATATCTAATAAGGGAAGCTGCATTCTACGCATTCAGGGAGTATATGAATTTCTGAAAGCAGCAGAAAAACGAGTTGCAGACTATGTTCTCCAACACACTGAGGAGGTTATTGATCTAACCATCGAGGAGTTAGCTGTAGCATCTTCTTCGAGTTATGCAACGATCACACGCTTGTGTAAGAAGGTTGGATATACCGGATATAAAGATTTTAAAAGCAGCCTGATTAATGATGTCATCATGAATCGCGGTGTAGATGACCTAATTTATACTATGTCAATCACCACAGATACCTCAACAGAGAGTATTGCGGAAAAAATTTATAACCTGGCGACCAGTGTGCTGGAAGATAGTTACAAGATTATGGATTCCGCGGTCATTGATGCGGCTGTTGAGAAAATACTTAACGCAGGTTCCATATGTTTCATTGGTGCCGGATATTCAGGTATCAGCGCCCGATATGCATACAGCAAGTTTTTCCGTATCGGCATTCCGTGTTACTCGGAACTCGATTCGACTATTTACAGGATGAAGATATCCATAATGACCGAAAAGGACGTTCTTTTCGCTATTTCATCTTCCGGAAGAACGAGTAATATCATCGAAGCTGTACGGCTGGCAAAAAAGAGCAATGTGTCTGTTATTAGCCTCAGTGATTTCGCCATTTCTCCATTAACAAAAATATCAGATCTCAATTTATATACCACACCTAGAAATGCTAACCTCTTCATGAACATTGATATGCCGCTAATCATCGGTCAGTTTGCCATCATTGATGTTCTCTATTCCTGTTGCTGCGTACGGTTGGCTGACAAGGCCTCGATATCTTACGAGAAGACAAAGGCCTCTGCTGATACCGAAAAAATATAGCAGCATTATTGAAACTCTATTATTAGTTATTACCTTGAAGAAATTCCAATTATTGTGCGTACTTTCGCAGCATTTTTGTAAAAGCATACCTTTGATATCAGCCGCTCCGGAGATTGAAAGGTATCACATATGACCATTCTGTGCCGAATCAACATTCCTATATCTAAAATAATTAGCAGCAAATTTTACACCAGCTAAAAATAGCGCAGCCCCAAGGCCTGTATAAAAAAAGGCGATGAAATACCTTGGAACCTTATCATTATTTCGCAGGAAAATACCAAAGCTCATCATAAACACAATAATGAGATAAGACTGTACAGGGAAAAACTTTAGAAAGAATATTTTTTCCTGTGCAAAACCAATTATTCTTATTGTATTTTTCCTTGCCATGTTTTGAAACATAAATCCAAAAGGAAGAAATGATAATACAGTCAAAAACACTAACATGACTGACACGATCTCCCGGTATTCTAAAATCCCCAGTCTTAAAACATTAAAGCCTGCTGTCATCCACACCAATGCGGAAATGCCCAGTAAAATCTTCTTGGATACCATATTTTATTCTCCTGCAATGAAGCATTTTATATTTACTGGAGCATTCCCATCAGCATACCCGCCAGATAGGGTATTAGCCAGATAGACCAGACTACGATGCTGAACCGGTGAAATGTTTCTTTCTTTTTCTGATCTTTCCCCAGCAGGACGATCGTAGCCCACAGCGCGTGAATAATCATAAGGGCAATGGCTAATCCGCCGGAAACACCATGAATTACTGATATCAGCGGACTTGCTGCCGCTGAACCGCTTTGGGCAATTACACTCATCGTCAGCGTGCCTGTTGTATCAAATATCAGTCCAATCCAGAAGGTAATTACATGCCAGGGTTTTAGCGTATTGGATCTGCGCTCAGACCAGACACCGATCGTATAAAACAGGAGGGCAAGTGAGATTGTTACGACAGCAAGGATTAATTTAATATTCATATTGTTTCTTCTTTCATCAATTTCTGCTGAATTAGGGTTAGTGCGTCTTTTGACTGCAGTAATTCAGCGTCTGAAAAGTTCACAAAGACCTGGTCAAAACTATCGACAATTTTCGTTCTGAAATTTTTGGCGAGTTCCTGCCCTTTTTCTGAGAAACGAATGTAGGTATTCCGCTGATCCTTCTTATTTTTATATTTTTCGATGAGCCCAGCTGCTTCCATTCGATTCAAAATTCCGGAAACAGTGCCTTTAGTTAAAGACATCTCCTTACATAATTCGGATACCTGAATAGACTTTTTATGAGCTATGAGGCGAATGACCATAATCTGTTGATGCGAAAGTCCGCTGTCCGCCGTTCTCTGGCTGATCTGATTCATGCATTGTGAGTAAATGTCCCTTATTAACATAGCAAGAGTAAATGTTTCCTGACTGCGTTCCATTATCTTATCCTCTCAATAGTTTGCACGCAAACCAAATGGTTTCTATGCAAACTATATATGAACAGGTGCAGAAAGTCAACATGAATTTTCGTCACGTGTGTTTTTGACATTTATTTATATCGGATCATCGAAAAAAGTTGAGCACATCCAAATGCGTCTATTTATTCTTTCCATTTGCAAACTACCACAAGCAACACTGCCAATGTGGCAGTTTAAGCACGCTTGCCGTAGTTTATATTCTTCTCCACTTTGCACTTCTGCCGGTACCTAAGGCAATAATTATTTCTTCATCCTTCATTTTCGCTATGACTCTTTATTATTTTCATGCCAGTTCCGGGAGCTTGCCTGAAGCGCATCATAATAATTGTCTTTTGAATTGAAGGTATGCAGTGTGCCATATCATCGGTAACCGCACGAAGTTATGTGATTTTTATACCGAATATTTTCTGAGCATAGGATCCGACAACGATCATGTCATTGTAAGCGGAAGGCGAAGCTTCGACATTCAGCCCGAGGGAAATCACATCGAGATCCGCCCCCGTTCTGGGATCGAACAGGTGCATATCTCCGACGGAATCACAGAAAATGCCATAGGTTTTTCCGTCGTTTCCTTTGATACTGATCGGAGAGCTCCAACTGTATGCTGTCAGATCACGCGACCAGACTGCCTTGCCGGTAACCTTATCCAGAGCCACCAGTGTTCCGGCACTGCCGCTTGTGGTCTTGCAGACATTGAAGATAACCAGATCACTGATATCATCTTTTCCGACAAGCGGAGTGGCCAGCATTCCGCCATGAAGGACGGAATCAAATATACAGGGGATACAGTACTCCCATATGACCTCTCCCGTCAGCGCATTGAACTTTCTTAAGTTACAGTCGTCGCCTGTCTTGGAAGTTCCCTCGCAGCGCTGGTCGACCATATTACCGTGATACAGGAAAACCCCGTCCGCCGTCTCTTCGAGTACGACCGTTGCATCAGCGTCATCTTTCGTGTTGTACATCCAGACCGGTTCGAGTGTGTTGATATCCATGCAAACCACCGTCCCGCCATTGTCGGAAAAGTAGAGCAGATTCCGGTACATAGCCGGCGAACTTTCTATCCCGTACCATTTGTGATAAGAAAGCTTGTAAGCAAACTTGGTTACTTCCGGGTTGATGGTAATTGTCCCGGCCACAGGATCGTATATTGTATTGAGCCTGGTTTTGTACAGAACTCCGTTTTCTCCCGGTTCAATCAGGGTATCGCTTTGCCTGTCAATGATTGCGGACGGGTCAAAAGCCCCCCAAGTACGGTATGCCACAGGATCCGCTCCTGGAATTCCGTATATTTCCTTGTTCTGAATCAGGTCAAACATGCGGTATTTGAACGCTCCGATTTTCCCGTTCGTATCTTTAAGACCCTGGCCTGTATAGAACAAAGGATATCCCCGGGGATCTACCGAACCGGTGCCTTTAAACCCGTAGCCGACATATATCGGGTCACGTGTCTGTTTTCCGGTGGCGAGATCAAGGAAATAGATATTGCCGTCAAAAACCGGATAGATAACTTCCACCAGATCCGTGTCTTTAAATTCATCTTTGATGCCCATAATCTGACGGGTCTCCGCGGGCCAGTGCACAATTAGCGGCTGTCCTGTCCATCCGGATCCCGGCCAGTAGCTTCCTGTGCCGCTGATGGCTCCGTCATCCTGGGTCCAGACAATTTCCAATTTCTTTTGCACAATATCCGCCGAACCGAAGCTCGGTGCGTTGCGGAAATTATTACCGCGGAAGGTAAGGACGCCTTCAATATCCGTGAACCCTGCCGGAGAGGGAAAAGCAATCGTTGTGTCTGATATATAGTTTTTTATCAGGTCGGTACCATTTTGGAAAATTTTCCAACTGATAATTCCGTTGTCTGCAGCAAAAGTCTTCGACAACGAACTATCATCTTTGACTGTAGCCGGAATATAACCGGGGAGGCTCTGGATCGGGATGAGCAATTTGGCCGGATCTGTTTCGATCACTGCAGCGGTAGGGTCTGCAGCGGCAATGGTAGTCTCAGCCGAGGATGGAGGCGATGAGACGGCAGCTTCAGATGACACACTTGCAGAAGATGAATCATTAGCGGTTCCAAGTGGCTTACCGCCAAACAAGCCCAGAGAATAGGCTGCGAATATTGTCACCGCAACCAGGGCCCCGGTAAATATTGTTAACTGAATGAGTCTCCTCTTTTGCCTTTTGATGCTGCTTTTTGTCCTCATGGAATCCTCCCCGTGCTTCATCTGTCTTTTGATATTCGTGTGCTTTCCATAACGGATTTTTTTAATTATTGTTTTCTTTTGCCGGAATCAATAATACGGAGGCCTCTGCATGACGGGCAACATTATGGCTGACGCTTCCAATAAACAATTCTTTCACATATCCTCTTCCCTGGCTGCCCATAACAACAAGCTGCACCGGATGATTCTTCACCACCCTTATAATCTCCTTTGAAGCATTACCGTATGTTACGATCATATCCACGTCAACAGCCGCTTCTTTTTGCAGAACTTCTTTCATGGAGGCCAGCCGATCTTCATCTGTTTTATTGAATTCATCGAGCCGGCTCAATAAATGAGGCTCAATACGGGCCTGCTCCTGCACATGCATCAATGTAACTTTTTGTGCTCCTGCCCTTACGAGCTGTTTTACAATCCGGAAGGCCTGATCTGCGGTCTCAGAAAAATCCGTCGGAAAAAGGATATGCTCGTTATACTGGCAGCGCACAGGCTCAATATTTGATATTCCTAATACCATGATTTCCGCCAGCCTGATAATGAAAATGGGTTTACGGCAGCAATGTGTAATCTCATAAGCAACTCCACCCGTCAATGACTCATTTATCAGTGAACTTGTCTGGGCCCCGACAACAATCAAAGAGGACTTTTCTTCTTCCGATATTTGGATTATCTCGTTTTTTGTAAGTCTGTCAACGATCCTGGTTTCCACCTTGAGCCCCTGCTTTTCGAGTGTTTGCCGCAGTTCCTGAAGATATTTTTCCAACTGGGGATTCGTATGAAGCAATTTTGTGCTGTTATCCTCCAATAGGCTAAGACCCAGAAGGAGAAGGCATTCCCGGGTTCCGTATGCTCTCAGTCCATTGATGCCTTTTGACACTGCAAATGCTTCGGATGAGAAATCTGTTGCAATTAAAATTTTGCTGAACATATGCATACCTTCTTTCATTTGCCTTTTTGATGCGTTGTTCCGGATGAATACAGATTTAAATATTACCCTTGATGTCCGGTGATGACCGCCTGTCCTTTATCATAAATGAAGCAGCCAGGGCAGCCGGAAAAAGCAGAACACTAAAAATATACCATTTGGTAAAGTTCCTGCCTTTTTGAAAGGCTTTGACCGAAGGCCATGTCGCTAATAAGGCCAGCAGCATTAATCCGCATGTGCCAAATAATCCAATTGTCGTAATTATATTATTGCCAAACTGCATCACAAGTCACCTCCGCTCATTTTGATCAAAGCAGCTCACCGTATTTTCTTATAAACATGGTTTTCTGGAAAGTCGCCAGAGCCATATAGCAAAGGATCATTCCTGCAAGCCAGGGGAAATATGTCAGAGGCATACCGGACATTCCCATAGCTGTGCCAAAAGGTGTGTAGGGAATGATCGTACCCGCAGTAATTGATAAAGTTGTAAATAACAGAACCGGACGCGATGCCCTGCTCTGGATGAAAGGTATTTTGGGAGTGCGAATCATATGGATTACTAAAGTCTGCGACCAGAGACTCTCGACAAACCACCCTGCGTTGAAAAGTGACATGAACAGAATGCTGTTGACGCCCGGAGCTCCATAGGGACCGCCGCAGACGGACGGACAGATAATGAAAAACATGATGATATACGTAGTCACATCAAACACAGAACTTGTCGGACCGATCCAGATCATAAACTTGCCGATGGATGAAGCGTCCCATTTTCGGGGCTTTTTCAGATAATCAGCATCCATATGGTCCCAGGGAATCGAAGTGCATGACAAGTCATAGATAAAATTCAGCACAAGAATCTGTATCGGCAGCATGGGTAAAAACGGGAGGAAAGCACTTGCCGCGACGACCGAAAACATATTGCCGAAATTCGAACTGGCTGTCATCTTGATATATTTGATAATATTCCCAAATGTCTTTCTGCCTTCGACAACCCCGTCACTTAAGACCTTCAGATCCTTTTCCAGCAGAATTATATCGGCCGACTCCTTGGCAATATCAACGGCAGTATCAACTGAGACAGCAACATCTGATTCCCGCATAGCCGATGCATCATTGATTCCGTCCCCAAGGAATCCGACGGTATGACCATTTTCGCGAAGTATTTTGACGATACGAGCCTTTTGCTGCGGTGCCAGTTTGGCAAACACACTTACCTTCTCTGCCTCGACGGCTAATGTCTTATCATCCATCTGATCAATTTGACTGCCCAGAAGGAGATTCTCCGCGTTTATCCCAACCTGACTGCAGATAAACCTGGATATGGCATCATTGTCGCCTGTCAGAATTTTCACGGATATGCCGTATTCATTCAAGGCATGTATGGCCAACCGGGCCGTTTCTTTGGGCGGATCGAGAAACGCAACATACCCCATAAATGTCATGTCCGCTTCATCTTTTACTGAGAATTCGCCAACTGCAGAAGGGTCGTTTTTCTGGGCAACAGCAAGCACACGCATACCCTGATTATTCAGCTTAACAACATGCTGAAGGATTTCCGTTCTGATTTCAGGAGTCAGATCCATGTTTTTGCCATTGTATTCTGCGCTGGAAGAAATACCCAGCATTTCTTCGACAGCACCCTTGGTGATCATCTGGGTTTTGCCGTCCGAATCTTTGATAATGACACTCATCCGCCGTCTGTTGAAATCAAACGGGATTTCATCTACTTTTGCGTAGCTGCCGATTTCCTTACTAATTGCTTCTTCCTCTGCATGGGATAGAATAGCGATATCCATCAGATTTTTTAAGCCGGTCTGATAATAACTGTTCAGGAAAGCATGCCGAAGCACCCGCGGATCCTCTTCTCCGCGCACGTTCAAATGATATTCCAGAATCACCTTGTTTTGCGTAAGGGTTCCGGTCTTGTCCGTGCACAGGATATCCATGGCACCGAAATTCTGCATCGAATCCAAATGCTTAACGACCGTTTTTTTGCGCGACATCGACACCGCACCTTTAGCAAGATTGGTTGTGACAATCATCGGCAGCATTTCCGGAGTGACACCGACGGCCACTGACAAAGCAAATAGGAGCGCCTGTAGCCAGTTGCCTTTCGTGAACCCGTTTATGAAGAAGACGACGGGAACCATCGCGACAATAAAACGTACAAGAACCCAGCTGACAGAATTTATACCTTTATCAAAACTGGTTGGACCGCGCTTTCCGGCAATGGACTTAGCCATTGATCCAAAACATGTCCGGTCTCCGGTAGCCAGGACTACACCGATTGCCGTACCGCTAACGACATGACTGCCCATAAAGCCGATGTTAAGCAGTTCAAACGGATTTTTCGTTTCTTTTTGGTTTATGCCGTCATATTTTTCTATAGGATCACTTTCACCTGTAAGAGTTGCCTGGTCAATAAACAAGTCCTTAACAGCAACAAAACGCAGGTCTGCCGGTATCATATCTCCGGCAGACAAGTGGACAATATCACCGGGAACAATTTCAGAGAGCGGAGTGTCCGCCTTTCCTTCGTCAGCACGCTCTACCAGGGCGGTCGTATGAACCATCGCCTTAAGTTTTTCGGCAGCCTTATTTGACCGATTCTCCTGTACGAACCGAAGCATCCCGCTCATGAAAACCATAGAGAAAATCAGGATAATCGTTCGGAAGCTTTTTTGCTCCGCATAGATGATATCAGTGAATATCGAAATCACAGCCAGCACAAAAAGGACAATGGTAAAGGGGTTTACAAACGCCTTGATCAAACGCCTGACAGTACTTTCCGGTTTCTCGTGCGAGATGACATTGCGGCCATATTTTGCCTGCAGTTCGGTCGCTTCTGACTGGGAATACCCTTTTAATGTTACATCCAAAGCGCGGAGCAAATCATCATTTCCCAGTTTACTTGCTGCCGTCAAATCCAAAGGAGGCGGAGCGAAGGAGCTGCCAATGTTATCGCGGATGCCTTTGGATTTTTCCATTGACTTTACCTCCTTTGTTTGCGGATTTTTTGATTTTCCCTATCTGATATAAATAGTTTATACCACTGACTAATCCTGTCAAGAAAATCAGATATTCGTCTCAAAAGGATATATCCTTGAAAAATAATACGAGATTTCAATATTACGCCACGATAAAAAAGCCGTCGGGACAGGTTGAAGTGCACCCCAAATGTTGGACGAAAAAGTTCAATATTTGTGGAGGGTGTATTTTCTATGACCAAGTACAGTCATGAAATTAGGATGAAGATTGTCCAGGAGTTGGAATCAGGAAAGCCAGCTAAGGGGATGGCAAAAAAATATGGCATATCCGAAAAAGCGGTGCGTAGATGGTGGGCTAATTATTGTGAATCGGGCATCGAAGGGATAATCGGTGTAAAGCAAAAATATTCAGCTGAATTCAAGTTGCATGCTATTGAATTTCGATGGTCACATGAATTATCCTATCTTCATGCAGCCGCTCAACTGGGAATTCCAGACGAGGGTACTTTATTTGCCTGGGAAAAGAAATATTGGAAATCCGGGATTGCATCGCTGCAAGATACGAAGAAAGGCAGGCCACCTAAAGTGCCGAAGCAGCCACCGCCAAAGAAGCTTCTGACACACGAAGAGCAACTCGAGGAACGCATTAAACAACTCGAGATGGAGAATGCCTACCTAAAAAAATTGAACGCCTTAGTTGCAGAACGGGAAAAATCCAAAAAGAAGACAAAGTAAGAGTTGTCTCTGAACTAAGGTGCGACTATCCGCTGGAAGCGCTTCTGAAACTCGCAGGAATCCCCAGAAGTACTTACTATGCCATTTGGAAGCGGTTGAATCGGCAAGATAAGCACGCAGATGTGCGGGCCGAAATATATGCCGTGTCCGGATGAAGAAATACCGGTCGTACAAGGGTGAAATAGGTAAGATTGCCCCGAACCTACTGAATCGGGACTTTCAAGCAGAAAGACCGAATCAGAAATGGACGACGGACATTACAGAATTCAGTCTCTTTAGCCGCAAGCTGTATCTGTCTCCTGTCTTGGATCTGTACAATGGTGAAATTGTCAGCTATGAGATTTTGGAACATCCCGTTTTGCAGCAGGTAACCACCATGTTAAAGAAGGCATTTGATAAGATTCCTGACAACACACTGCTCATCTTTCACTCTGATCAGGGGTGGCAATACCAACATAAAACGTACCAGAAGATGCTCAGCGACAAAGGAATTCGTCAGAGCATGTCGCGAAAGGGAAACTGTTTGGACAACAGCGTCATGGAGAACTTTTTCGGTCTACTACGGTTTGATGAGGCAGTACTTTGAATCTTGGCGACTTGGACCAACTTTTCAAGGATATCCGACTTCTGTTTATAAAACAGCTGTTGTTTCCCCTTATTTTCGTTGATCTGCGACAAATACATGACAACGTCATTGGGAATAGACGCTTTCTGAAAAGAATCGTAATCAAAAGCTCTCACGCTAATCTCCTTGCTGTAAACTACCTCACGCGACCACAAACTACCTCAAATCATACCGCTATTGGGTTAGTTTGTCTGAATGTTAATACAGATGCATATTTTTTTGTCTTTTGAATTTGTGTATGATGATGAATTACTTCCTGATTTTACGCCTGCAATCCGTATTTTCCCGTCAGGGAATCCATAAACAAGGGGATATGAGGCGGAAAATAGGTGAATGCAATGAAGGAAGCCAACACAATCAGAATTATGGCACCGGCAATATAGATAAAGCCTGCAGGCAGTCGGGAATACCTGTATATGTGGAGTGCAGCAGTCTGTCCGACAGCAGCGCCGATAAACAGGGATGATGCATCAAGAAACAGTGTATGAATCCCGAACGCACCCGTGTAAAGATAATAAAATGTCATAATGAATAGCAGACAGGTGACCGGCGCAATCGCTGCGGCTGTCAGCCAATGAACGGAGGATAACTTTTCTTTTTTGCCAATTACGAAATAACTGCCGATCCACCAGATAACTGCCGGAAAGAACGGCATTTTCAAATGCTCCCACAGACTTTCATTGACCGGTGCAAAAATACCGACGATTGTCAGATGACCTGACCAGTCATAAATAAAATGAAACATTCCGCCGATAAGACTGATAAAAACAAAGCCTATAAAGACAGAAAATACAACTCGTCTGCCGGGTGTTTGTGCCTGGTATTTCTTCATGTACTTCACATCCCTTCCTGATTTTGCCGAATGAAAACAGTCGGTTTAAAAAGGCTGGCAGAACTGTTATGAATTATGTGAATTACTTTTCAATTCAATTATATCAGCAAAATTGTTCGTCGGATTGTGAAGATATTTCCTTTTATAAATGTTTATATTTCCCCGGGGAAAATGGAGTTTTTTTATATAGGAAGAAGTGCTTCAATTATACTTGATTAAAGTACCACGGCATTAATGCGTGTAATTAATTATACGGATTGTTTTGCCGAGTGCTGCGTCAAAAATCACATTTTCGGTACCGGAAGCAGATAATCTCATAGCCCGCTTGCGCGAGATAGGTGCATACTTTCAAAACGGAAGGATGCTCAATTACTGAGGTTATGATTTAATTGCCCTTCTCTTTATATTTCCAGGCAATGCCTTGATGACCATATTGTTGGACTTGCTGTACATTTACCACGAAATTCAGAAAGCAGCTATTGGAAAAATTTCATTCACTCAAAAAAGCCACCCGGACGATCTGTCCGGGTGGCCGCTACGGGTTTACGTGTTATTTTCTGAGTTCTGTCTTTTTCCTTGCATATTCTTCTTCGCTGACTTCACCGCGGGCATATCTCTCATTCAGAATATTTAAAGCATTTCCGATATCCTGATGTCCATTGTTATTCATCACCGACTGGTTCGGATGCCTGCCTCTTGTCAGGATAACAATTCCATATATAAATAGCCCGAGAATTATTAACCCGCCAATCATCATAAATATACCTCCGCCCCACACCATGTGGTGACTTAACCCGCCAAATCGATAAAACATATTTTCCATCATAAAATCCACTGTCCTTTCAGTTTTCTCTGTAGCCAGTCCTTATGCAGAGCGCCCCCGACGGCATGTATAACAGCTGCCGGAGGCGTGTGTAAAGGTTCTGAAAATCGTATTCGAATTATGTTAAATCCTGATCAGTACAGGATCCGCATCCCAATCCAGTTCCATTGCCATTACCGGCTCCACGACCCATTCCCATTCCTCTGCCGGTTCCTCTTTCAGAATTTTTTCCTGCTCCGGTTCCGTCACAAAGACCGGTTCCCGTCCCATTACGCTCTCCCTGTCCAAGGCCGGTTCCTGTTCCGTCACAGGCTTCCATCCGCAGGTTCATTTCTTCAAGAAGCTTGTCAGCTTCTGCCTGTGTCAGTTTTCCGTTGAGAACAGCCTGGTCCAGATTCTCCCCGCATAATGCCAGTCTTTCTGTCTGGAATTCATCGAGTTTATCAGCCGCCTGTGCCTGGGCCCCGTATGTGGTTCCGGCCTGACGCTCAGCGGTTGCTTCGTCTACCGTTTTACCGGTCAATCCGGCAACAATTTCAGCAGGTGTCTTGTAATCTGTTGCAGCGAACGCTGCGGTTGACAGGCCGATAACAAGGATCGTTACTACACTTAAAACGAGAAACAATTTATTCTTTTTCATATTATTCACCTTTCTTTCTGGCTGTGCCGTCTGGCATAGCCTGTAATTTAATAATAAAATTTAAATGTACGGAAAATGTGTGGAGAAAAAACAGATTTGTGTGTTTCCCTGATGAGTATATACGATGTCTGACTTCATGATTTCAACACATCTGGCCCATATAATGATTGTATAAAGCAAAGAATTATCATCGTTAATAATATTCCTGTTATACTCATAAATACGAGGTGAACTGCTGATGATTACTATTCTATTGGTTGATGACGATCCGCATATCCGGGCGATCATCCGCGAATATGCACAGGCGGAGAACTGGCAGTTTTCCGAAGCCGGCAACGGTGAAGAAGCGATGAAGCTAGTTTCCGATGCTGATTTTTCCCTTGTAGTACTGGATGTAATGATGCCCAAGCTGGACGGATGGGCTACTTTGAAGCTGCTGCGCAAGGATAGCGCCGTTCCGGTAATCCTTCTGACTGCCCGGGATGAAGAATATGACCGACTTTTGGGGTTCGAACTGGGTGTGGATGATTATATCAGCAAACCCTTCAGCCCACGGGAACTGATTGCCCGGATGAAGGCGCTGCTGAAGCGGTCAGGGGCTTTGACCCAGGACTTGCAGACACTGATTTTCGGCAGTCTGAAGCTCGACCTTGCAGCACATACGCTGATGATCGACAATCAGCTCATTGCCCTGACTCCTAAAGAATATGAATTGCTTTCATTTTTCGCCTCACGGCCGGGTGTTGCTTTCACCCGGGACCAGCTCTTAAACCACGTCTGGGGTTATGATTATTTTGGCGATGCCCGGACGGTTGATACACATATCCGCAGCCTGCGTGATAAGCTCGGAACCTGCCGCTCACTCATAACAACGGTCTGGGGAACTGGTTACCGGTTCGAATTCGGAGGCTGCAAATGAAGCATATCGGCATAAAATTATTCCTGGGATTTATCAGCATGGCTATCCTGACCATTGCTGTCCTTTGGATCGTACAGGCAGGATTCATGAACAACATCTACCTGAATTCCCGAATTGCTTCGGTAAAACAGTCGCTCGGCCAGGCCGCACAGACCCAGGAGATTGATTATGCTGTTTTGGCGGAAAATATCAATGCAAGCCTGATCGTCCTTGACGGTCAGGGTTCCCCTTCTTATCGCTCCCAGGGATTGCCAATGATGATGATGACCGTCCGGACTGCCCAGTCCATGGTTCCAAACGAAGCAGACGGAACCCCGCGCTATATCAGTTCCGTGCAGGGGGCCGCCAGATATGCCATTATGGGACTGCCGCTTCAGAGCGGAGGCTATCTGTTTGCCGTCTTTTCCCTTGCTGACCTGGACGGTGCTTCACAGCTCCTGCAGCGCCAGTTATGGATAGTAACTGTTGTTCTTATTGTATTGTCTGTCCTTCTCGCGGTATTCCTGTCCGGCAGAATGTCGCGTCCGATCCGCGCCGTGACCCGGGCAGCCCGGGAAATGGCATCCGGCAAACTTGATGTCCGTCTGCCAGTAAAGTCACAGGATGAAATAGGCCAGCTGACGGAAGCACTGAATGATCTGGGTACGGAACTTGGACGCACAGAAAAACTGCGTCAGGAATTAATTGCAAATGTCTCACATGAATTGCGTTCTCCGCTTACAGTCATCCAGGGATATGCCGAGACAATCCGGGATGTTACATGGCCAAATGAAACCAAGCGGACTGAACAGCTGAATATCATTGCAGAAGAATCTTCCCGCCTGACCCGGGTAGTTAAGGATATACTGGATTATTCCCGTCTGCAGGCCGATGTGGAACATCTAAGCCTGATGTCATTTCCCGTTTGTCCGGTCTTCGCACAGCTTCTTAAGCAATATGACATAGAGGCCATCCGGCATCACGTGACTGTTCAGATTAGCTGTCCTGATCTGACAGTTGTCTTTGACAGGGACCGGTTTGACCAGGTTATGCATAATCTTATTAATAATGCGCTCAACCACGCCCGTCCGGGTTCCGTCATCGAAATTAAAGCGTCCAGTCAAAATGCCGCAAGCCGTATTGAAGTCATAAACCATGGCGAAACCATTCCGCCGGATGCACTGCCGCTGATATGGGACAGATATTACCGGGCCGATCAGATTGATACCGGCAGGCCGCTTGGGACAGGACTGGGGCTGGCGATTGTTAAAAGTATATTCGAAAAGCATGGTGTAAAATACGGCGTAGTCAGTGAAAACGATCAGACGACATTCTGGTTTGAAACCTGCAATCCGGAAAAATAATCCGGCTTACCTATTTGGAACTATCTATGGCAGATAGCAGTTCGTTTTCGACTTCAAGGGCAATGACGGATAATTGATTATTATCAATCATGCTGATTAATCCGGTCGGCCTGGGCATCCCGATCATTACCGTACCCTTTTCCTCATATACAACTATTTTACAGGGTAAAAAATACCCGGCCTCTATATGCATTTCCAACACTCTCTTAGCCTGCCTGGGGTTGCAAACTTCCAACACTTTGAAATTAATATCAAAATCCAGGCCCTTTTCCTGTAGCTTATCTTTGAAATTCAACTCCCACAATACGCCGAAGTTATGGGCGCTCAGGTTCTTTTTCAGGTCATCTACTGCGTTTTCAAAACTTTTATTTGTCTGAACTTTATATAGTATATCCATTTGTACAACTCCTTTACATAATTCGATCCTACAGTCTCGTGTGTATAATCGATTGTGTCAGAACATTTTGTTGCGTAGTTTTTGTGGGACTCTAATAATATGTTCATCGACAGGTTGCAGAAAATACAATAAAGCGCAGCTAACACCAAATACATTATAACAACATACATAGAAAAACAAAATCAAGCGGCGTATTTGGAATTGCAGTGTTGTTTGTTTTTGTTTTATAAAGACCACCCGCACAATAGCACGGATGGTCTCCAAGTAATCAAAAGTACAATTCGGGCAGTTCCACAAGCTATATTTTATATAATTATCTTAAAATAATTAGTGGCTGCATCCGCATGTTGTATCACTCCCGCTGTGGATGTGTCCTTCGCCGCCGCAGGCATGCTTTACACCATCCTCAAGCTTTGACTTTTTCATGCTACCGCATTTGGGGCAGGCAATTTCATAGCCGTGCTTTCCGCCTTCAGAACAAGGTGCAGCTTCCCATATTTCTTTGCAGTCCGTACATTCAAATACCCGGTTTTTCATCTGATAATGTCCTCCTCTTATTTCTATGGAGCGGGCTTCTACCAAGGCCGTTGCTATCTTTCTGCGTGCAGATATCAGAACTCTCTGAAAAGTCGGCCGGGTTAATCCCATTTGCCTCGCGCATTCCTCCTGATCAAATCCCTTCATGTCCTTTAGGCGAAGTGCCTCCATTTCTTCAATGGCAAGCTTTATAACCTCCGGCTGACCGGGTTGCTCAGATATAAATTTGAGGCAGATCGGATATTCTTCGATTAGTCCGCAGCAGCGTTTTCTTGGCATGTCCCCTCCTGTATCAAGCATATGCTCAATTCAATTATACCCTTAATCCTATGAAATACAAATCAAAATCATCAGTTTGGCAATATTGGTACGCACATCCTCCAATTCGGAAAGAATTTCCGTTTATGGTGACTTTGTCACTGTAGCACCTTTTCTTTTACGTTATTGTTAACACAGAAATAGTGTAGGGAGATACAAATGAATATTGCAATAAATGAAAACCGTTGTCCACAGAACCACCGATGCCCGGCCATAAATCAATGCCCGGTAGGTGCCATAAGTCAGGAAGGGTATGGATTGCCTGTCATTGATCAGGAAAAGTGTATTCACTGCTCAAAATGTGTAATGTTTTGTCCAATGCAGGCAATTTTTCAGACGAAATAGATATGTAAGTATATACTGAATTTGAATTCATTTTTATTAAAAGAAAGAGGTGTTTATTATGAAGAACTTGAAGAACATGGGAAATATCGACCGGATTATCCGCCTCGTTGTCGGCGCAGGTCTGTTCAGCCTTCTTTTTGTTGTGAACAACAATTGGAAATATTTAGGAATTCTTGGCATCATTCTTCTGCTTACATCGGCAGTTGGTGTCTGTCCCTTGTACATGCCTTTCAAAATCACTACGCTAAAAAAGAAATAAGTGGCTGGTGCGTAGCCGCTCAATAATAAAGTGTGAAAAGTTGAGAGAAATAATGCTTCCTTGGAAAAACAAGAAAATGACCAGGTTACAAAATACACTCTCCCTTATAAGTAACATTTCACTTATAGCGGGTGCAGCAATCGGATTATATGCACTTGTAAATACGTTTCTATTGTACAGGAATCTGCCTGCCGGTGTTTGTCCAATCGATATAAATCGCCCATGGATGTATACTGCAATCGCATTTTTAGGTCTGTCCTTTATTCTTTCTTTCTTTGAACCAAAAAAACTAACAAAATAAAAAAGGGAGATGCATTTTGAAGTGCACCTCCTTTTTTTGTGAATATGAGTAATTGTTTTTTTTGAATAACACCTCGGATGGTCTTTTAATCCAACGCAAGAGACAGGTACGGCGGTTTTCCCGTTAATGCAGGAATCGCTCCCAGGTAATGAATCATTCCAAAAGGTTGGGGCGCAGCTCCTTCCAATGAGCCGGCCGGCAGGCGCAGAATATAACTGTCCGCACCGAGTGTGTGATGCAAAATAGATAATGCTGTGGATAACTCAATCTTTACGAGTGCAATTTCCCTGATGAAAACCGTTCGCCCGCGCCATCCGCAGACAGCATATCCCTCGCCCGATTCCGTGCGGAAATAATAGACGCCGTCCCCAAAAGACTGTGCGCTTCTGATTATATATTCAAGTGCATCTTCTCCCCATCGAACAAACAAACTGCAATCTGAAAACGCAGCATCGCGAAGACGAACGAAATCCTGTACGAGACAGGGTTCGCATACGGATTCACAGGTATAAGGCGGTAAATCAGAGGGATGAAGCGTTGTGGTTTCAACATAAAACACAGTCTCATAACCCCGTTGTCCATAGAAAGAAATCAGGCTGTCGGATGCCGGAACAAGGACCGCGGCTGTCTCCCCGTTCTTTTCCATCCAATTGTGACAATACTGTAAAAGCTGTGAACTTATCCCCTGTTTTCGATAAACAGGAGCAGTTGCTACGGCATAAATATATCGACCGCTGTGCGTTTCATGGCCGAATGCAAGCTGCACCGGAAGCATCGTCAGCATACCGGCGATGACTTCTTCCACCTCGTAAACAAGCATATTTTGATTTTGATGGCGGTTTGAAAAATAGAAATCAATAGCCGCCTCAGAATCGCCAAAAACCTGGTTCCAAAGTGCTTTTAGCTGCGGGTGATCTTCATCTTTTGCAAATCGAATCATATAATATTTCTCCCATTACTTACCGATAATTATTTCAGTATTCAACCAGAAGTTTCAGCTGATCCGGGTTGATGACTTTAATTTTTCCGCGGCCTAATGTGACTAATCCTTTATTCTTTAATTCGCCAAGCAATCTGGAAACAACTTCACGTGCCGTTCCGAGTTCTACGGCAATCTCTTCATGGGTACAAAGAATAGATGTATTTTTATCATTTGTTTTTTCAAGCAGCCAGAGGACAAGCCGATGATCCGTACGGTCAAAGGCAACAGCCTCGAGCGTCTCCATTACATCAGTCAGGTGTGAGTATATCGATGTAATAATAAAATCTTTCCAGGCCAGATTATTGCTCAAAACTTCATGGCAGACAAACGACGGCAGCATGAACAGCTGGGTCTTCCCTTCAACCTGTGCCATAGCCGGGAAGTCTTCCCCTTTAATCTGACAGGCGATGGAAATCAGGCAGGTTTCACCCGGTCCAATTCGATAAAGCGTCATCTCCCTGCCGTTAGGCGAGAGCTTGAAGATTCTAAGCTTTCCTGACATCACCATCGGAATGAACTGGCACTCCTGGTTCTGTTTCATCAGCATCTGTTCATTGGGAAGAACGACAATATGACCGGACGAAAAGATTATCTGGCGGGCAGCCTCCGGCATTTGTTTCAGGACGGGAAACAAGTCATCGAGTTTATGGATTTGTTCGGGTGTTATCATGTCTCCTCCTCGTTTTGGCAGAATATTTAAAATTTCAAATTCATCATACCATTTTCCGGACCAAAAAAAAGAAAAGCCCCTCTGAGGAAGTTGAAATGCACTCCAAACTTTGGACAAAAAGTTCAATGTTTGGAGGTGCATTTCCTGAGAGAGACTTTCCCGCATATTCGGAATATTTCTTATCCTATTTATATTTCATCGAAACAGCATGATAAAAGTCAGAACTGTGTACAGGATCGTCATGATGCCAATTAAGTATGTCCAGCGACGCATGTTTTTTGATGTCTCATTTTCCTGGACTATTTTATATACCTCAGAGAAACAATACAGTTTAAAAACTATCAGACCAAATTTTTCAATAATCCGGTTGAGATCTTTCTTGTTTACATGCTTGAGACCGACAGTGGCAAAATACTTTTCCATATCTTCAATTCCGGCTTCATCATGGTTCAGCAATTCTTCCAGTGTCATTTTATACCTCTTTTGTCTGAGTGAAACATATCCAAATGTACAGTTATGCTGTTTTGATTTTGGCTTCTATTTCACTCTTCAGTGCCTGTTTGGATTTCACGCCTACACTCTGCATAATTACCTGATTGCCTTTAACCATGTTGACTGTCGGAATACTGGAAACACGAAATGCCGAGGCAAGTTCAGGCTGTTCATCGACATTGATTTTACCAACTTTTATTTTTCCGGTCATATCATCTGCCAGGCTTTCAATGGTAGGCGAAAGCATACGGCAGGGCGCACACCAGGCTGCCCAGAAATCAATCAGGACCGGTACATCCGATTGAATTACCTCTTTTTCAAAATTCTCTTTGGTAATTGTAAGTACATTATTGTTTGCCATAATTTTAATCTCCATTCATTTATTGATTCGAATTAACTTGATTATAGAATGAAGTTTCTAATTCTACAGTGACCAAGTCACACAATAAATTTACTGGACGAGCCAATTCAAATTAAGCTACTAAGAACCGGATCACCGGTATTTTGAACAATGCCGAAACCAAGACATGTATCAGAACAATCGGTAAAGTTATCAGGCCGGTTATAAACATCGATATTTCATAAAATAAGTTGCTTCTTTGATCCGGCCTGCCTTTGAATCTGTTCAAAAAAGAACTAAATGGAATCCCATATGTATTGGCAAGCGTAATAATTCGAATCGCGCCCAGAATTCCTTTTGCTTCAGATGGTCCGTATTCTGCCTCAATCCGTTCCCAGGAAGCCTTTGAAGGTTTCCCCCTGCTGTCTGCATAATGCTGTGCAAATATGACGGCAGCAGCTTCACAGGGAGGAGTATCATCAATAACCCCTGACAGCAATTTCTGTATTTCCTCGCTGCTCATACCCGCCTCAAGGGCCATTTTTGTATGGGCATATGAACAGATTGGGCAGGCATTCACTTGTGTTACTGCAAGCATGATTCGTTCCATAAATTCCAGGCTCAATTCATTGTTTTTCCTGGATACGGACATGTATCTTACCGTCCGCATGGCGTCGTAAAAAAACCGGTATGTTTCTGGAATTGAATACAGTTTCCGACCTTCATCCGTTCTCATTTTATATACTCTCAAGCAGGACGCAATATAGATTTTCTCCCAAATCAAAATCACCTGTCTTTACAAATCCAAATTGGCCGCACATTTCGGCAACTTCCTCTTTGCTGAGGCGGTGCGCAACAGGGGGTCCCATGGGCGTCTGACGTTTGTGAAACTCAATTACGGCAAGTTTTGCATTGTTCTTCATTATTCTTTTAAATTCAGTAAGCAGGGCATTTTTATCTTCAATTTCATGTAAAACCGTAACCAGAATGACTACATCCACTGTTTCCGGCTGGATGTCATAATGATCACCCGTAACTTTCATCGTAATAATATTAGGCAAATCTTCAATCACAGCCTTTTCCTTAATGATCTCAAGGAATTCATCATTTGTTTCCAAAGCAAAGACAGTGTTTTTTGTGATCCGGGCTGCCGGAACAGTAAAAATACCGCTTCCAGCGCCAATGTCACAGATAATATCCTGTTCACCTAACCCGATTCTCATCAATGTTTCTTTCGGGCTTAGTTCCGCCAGGCGTTCCGGATTTTCCAGCTTATTTTGTTTGTGGTCCATAATGGTGCTTCCTTTCGTATATACATTTTTCACACATTGAATTTTTTAAATACATAGTATTTTACAAAATCCAAAAACAACATAAAAATTACCGTAATTCCAAGTACGGCAAGCACCTGGTTGATTGGAAGACCCGGGATAAACACTCCGAAGATACCAATCATTCCAAAAGCAATTATGGTTATTACGTTCACCAGCAGCAAATTCCTGCCGGGCAAAGATGACCAGAAATGCCTTCTCTCCCTTACTATCAGCATTCTGAACTGAGAATTGAAGACAAGACTCAATAGTACCAGCGTACGCAGTTCATTCAATCCCAGTTTAAAAAATTTTATTCCAATAAATACAATAAGCAAATCTTCACAAGCAAATAGCAAACCGAGGATTGCCGAAGCAGCCGTTAAATTTTTGATATTCCACTTGTTCGGTGAATCTGTTGATTTTACATTATCCGTTGCAATGGACATGGTCGCAAAATCATTGGCAAATACCAGAAGCGACATACCCAAAAGAGAAATAACCATATCATGAAGCCAGAAAAATCCTATCGTAAACAGGATTACAATTTCGACTACCTTTGTGATTTTGTTTATAACCCAGGTCAGTATTCGCTGATATGTCTGCCTGCTTATCATTACAGCGTCGATTATTTCTCCGAGTCCCGGCCTGGTTAATACGATGCTTGCCGAGGCCTTTGCTACATCAGCCGCGTCGCTGACAGCCGTTCCGAGTTCCGCCTGCTTAAGTGCAGGCGAATCATTAACACCGTCCCCGGTCATTCCGACCATATGGCCGCCGTCCTGCAGAAGCTTCACGATTTTGTATTTGTCCTCAGGATACACTTCAGCAAAGCCGTCACTTTCCCTGATTAAAGCAAGCTGTATGTCATGGCTTTTTCCCTCAAGGTCTCCGGCCCGCATAATATTATGACCGATTCCAACTTGACCGGCAATTTCCTGTGCTATAGCCAGACTATCCCCGGTGAGCATGAGGCATTTTATTCCAAGATTTCTTATTCCATCAATCATGGTCTTCGAATCAATCCTGGGAGGATCCGCAATTGCTATTATTCCCATCAGTTCTGTTTTGTCCGTTTCAGTTATTGCTACAGCAATCGTCCTGGATCCTTTCAGCGAAAATCCATCGATCGCCTTATTTACTTCAGCCAGCGTCATACTGTCTGTTTCTTTGCATAACTCCAAAATTGTCTGCGAAGAACCTTTATATATTGTAAAAGATACACCGTCAGATTCAACGACAGCCTCTGTCTTCTTATCTTCCGGATTAAATGGAATGTACGATATTTGCCTGTATCCTTCAAAGTCCATTTGAGTGGATTTAGAATAATTGATAATAGCTAAATCAATCGCATCCATTCCTTCCACCTTGGAAGCAAGTGCTGCAAACCTGACAACGTCGTCCTTTTTGTATTTCCCAAAAGAAATGCTGTCTACAACGGATAAATTGTTTTGCGTGATCGTGCCGGTCTTATCAAAACAAAAAACATCTATCGATGCTGCATCTTCAATTGAATCAAGCCGGGTAACCAGCACACCTTTCTTCGATAATGCCAGTGCACCAACCGCCTGCACGATTGTCAGGACAGCCGGAAGAGCAACGGGAATAGCACCTATTAGAAAAACCACAACAAAGGAAAGTATAAATAGAATATCCTTTTGAAGATAAAGGGCAAACAGGGAAACAATGACTGATGCGGCTACTCCCAAATACATCATATATCTGACAATAGTGAGCATCAGTTCCACTTGCCTTGATTTTGGCTTTGCAATTTTGACCAGCTCAACCGTTTTCCCGAAGAATGTATTGGTTCCTGTATTTACCACTGCACATTTACTTTCTCCGCGCTTAATAATCGAACTTGAATAGATAATGTCCGCCTGATGCAAATCTTTAGGTAAAGATTCGCCGGTTAATGCAGATTCATCAGCAGACACCTCACCGCTTATAATCACAGCATCGGCAGGTACCAGATCACCAAGCTTGATTGTGATTATATCCCCCGGCACTATGTCTTTTGCTTCCAGCAGAATCCATTTCCCGTCACGCAGCACCCTTGCATTTATCTTTAATTTATTTTTGAGGATCTCTACTGCCTTCCGGGAATTTCGCGACTGAAAATATCCAATGACAGAATTTATGGAAAGGAGCACGAAGATAATGATACTTTCAACGAAGTGCTGCAGTACGATCGTAAGAATAATGGCAAATTCCAGAAGCCACGGCATCGGGCCCCAATATCTCTTAACAAAATCAAGAAATGCATTCCTTTTTATATCTTTAATCTCATTAAGCCCGTACTTTGCAGCACGTGCAGCTGCTTCCTCTGAAGACAGGCCATCTGAGGATGTCTCTAAAAAAAGCAGTGCTTCCCCGGCAGAGATTTCTTTATATTCGGAAGTGCCTTTAAGTTTCACATCCATGTAAATCTCTCCTTTAACTTTGTCTGAAAAATATCAATGCAAATTGGGGGCTAACATCAAAATGTATGTTCTTAACCCCTCAATTATAAATCATCCAATGTCTATATTGAAAGCAATAATATTTTTATTGAAGACAACAGCTTTTCCTATAAAAGACATAGCATATAAAGTTGGTTTTAACAGCGAATCAAATTTTATCAGTTCGTTTTCCAATAAGGTCGGTATTCCGCCTGATAAATTCCGCAAATGTCCACTGTAATACAAATTCCCTTATACTCTCCTGTACAGTCGTCTTAACACCATCTTTATGCAAATCATGATAGCCTTTTCTTGTCGAAGTATGCGATTTTAATAAGAAGAGGTATTCATGTGTACGTTATAGTAATAGGCTGCGGGCGTCTGGGAAGTACAATTTCACAGGATCTTTCCGATTTGGGACATGACGTATGTGTCATAGATCGCGATACAGGAAAACTGAACAGTCTGGGGACTGGTTTTAACGGCCAGAGAATTAACGGGGTTGAGTTTGACAGCGACAATCTGATTTCTGCAGGAATAAAACAGGCGGATGTTCTCTTAGCTGTAACACCCGACGATAATATCAACATTACGGTGTCCCTCGTGGCATCCAAAATCTATCATGTCCCGAAAATCATTGCCCGTGCAAACGATCCCGCCCGTAAGTATATATATGAAACACTCAAAATTGAAATCATTAATCCCACGCAGCTCAGTGCCGAAATCCTGAAAAACAGTTTGACTTCATGCAGTACAAACTGTCTGCTGGATGTTGATTTTGCAAATGAGCTTTTCGAGTTTAAAATGGAAAAATCCAAAAATATTTTGGTTGAAGATTTGGAAAATGAATATAGCTGCCGTGTTGTCCTTACACGAAACAATGGCACAACGACGCTTGCCTACCAGAAAATGCATATCCACCCAGGTGATTTGGTTATGTGTGCACTTACCAAAAACGAAAAAGAGCGGTTGGTTAAATCGTTTTCGAAGGAGGCGGCACTATGGCATCTATCATAATCGGAGGCGGAAAGATCGGTTACTATCTACTGAAAACATTGTTGGAACGCGGCGTTGATTCGGTCCTGATCGAAAGGGATTCGGCTGTTTGTACAAGAATAGCCAACGACCTGGATGTCACTGTGATCTGCGGTGACGGTACGGATATACGCGTGCTTTCTGACGCGGGTATCGCTGATGCAGAAATTGTGGCGGCTGTTACCGGTACCGATGAAGAAAATCTGGTTATATGCGAAATAGCAAAGACGAGTTTTTCTGTTCCCAAAACTTTTGCCCGTGTAAATAATCCAAAAAACATAGCGATGTTCAAGGCACTCGGAATCGATAGATCCATATGCAGCACGGAGGTTATTGCAAATCTGATCGAGAGTGAACTGGACCGGGATGACTACCACGTGATTCAGACCTTTGAACGGGGAGAACTGATTCTTGCGGAAGCTTTTATCACGGATAAAAGTCCCTGGCACAATCAAAAAATCAAAAATCTGGATCTGCCTGATGAATGTGTCATCACATCCATTTTCCGGGGGGATAAGATTATTTTCCCGCGCGGTGAATCTGAAATCCTCTCCGGTGATAAGGTTCTGATCATTACCAATCAAATGATGCTTGCAAAACTCAGAAAACACGTTCATCACGGAGGTGCAAAAAAATGAGACTCAGCAAAGCAGAAATTATAGGTCTTCTCACGGAAATTTTCGGTGTTCTGGTTTTCCTTGCTGTCCTTTTCGCCGTGACTCTTCTTTTTGCGAGGTAACGAATGAAAAACTCGGAGATATCCGTTCGAAGCGCAGAAATAATCAGTTACTATGCCGGATTTGTCATTCTTGGAACATCGCTTCTAATGATTATTCCTGTTGTGACGTCCATTTTATCCCGGGAATGGGTTCCCATGCTCGACTTTATAATCAGTATGGGTATTGCAGCAAGCATTGGCCTTCTCTTTGTACTTCTTGGCAGGCGTACAAAAGGGCATTCAGCCAGCGTGCAGTGGAAGCACGGATTCGCTGTGGCGGCATTATCCTGGGTTATGCTGATGTTCCTGTGCTCAATACCCTACATGCTGAGCGGGCATACGTATTCCTATCTCGATGCCTGCTTTGACGTCATGAGCGGCTTTACAACAACCGGTCTGGTACTTACCCAGGACCTGGATCACCTTTCCAATGCACTGAATATGTGGCGGCACATGCTGACCTTTATCGGCGGGCAGGGCATGGTTGTCCTTGCACTTACCTTTATCGTAAAGGAATCAAGCGGCGGCTACAAATTCTACGTGGGAGAAGGCAAAGATATTTCGCTTGTTCCGAACGTTAAGGGAACAGCCCGGATTATATGGAAAATCAGCATAGTCTATCTTCTTTTCGGGACATTCGTATTATGGATCGCGGGTCTTTTTATCGGATTGAATCCTGCATCAGCCCTGCTTCATGCTATTTATATATTCGAATCTGCATGGAGTACGGGAGGTTTTGCACCCAATACACAGAATATCATGTACTATCACAGTTTTTTATATGAAGCTATTGCAATGGTTTTCTTCATTATCGGTTCATTCAACTTCGGGCTTCATTATGCAGTCTGGCAGGGGAAGCGAAAAGAATTCATACGAAATATTGAAATACAGAGTTTTGCCATCACTGCCTTTCTTGCAAGTGTCCTTGCCGTTGCCGCCCTGGCCAAAACCGGTTTGTATTCCGATGCAATTTCCCTTTACAGGCGAGTAGTCTTTAATGTTCTTTCCGCGCATACAACAACAGGGTTCGGATCGCTGTATGCCAGGCAATTCGCCCTTCAATGGGGGGATGCCGGCATACTGATCATGGTCATAGCGATGCTGATCGGCGGCTCAGCCTGTTCAACGGCAGGAGGATTTAAAGGCCTGCGTGTCGGCATCGTCTTTAAAGGAATTATTGCTGATGTAAAAAAGCTCCTGAGCTCAGAGCGCAGCATGAGGGTATATAAGTTCCACTATATGAAGGACATTGTTCTGGAAGACGGATTGGTTCGTGCAAGTGCCCTGATCATTCTTTGCTATATGGTTCTTTTTGGAATCGGAACCCTGCTTGGTACGTTCTGCGGTTACTCACTTGCGGACTCTGCCTTTGAAGCTTCTTCTGTAACAGGAAATGTTGGTCTCTCCATCGGAGTCACATCAATATCCATGCCGGCTGTGATGAAAATTTATTACATCTTTGCCATGTATCTGGGAAGACTGGAGTTTCTCTCTGTCTTTGCCCTCATAGGGATGGCCATAACAGGAGTTAAAAGAATATGGAAAAGAAAACAAGTCTGATTTCTTATATTTTAACAGTGATTCTCTGTCTGACTCTGGTTGGATTTCCGGTTCTTGCCGCAGAACATTCATTAACTGTCAACGAACTAATTGAAAATTCCGAAGACTATGACGGAAAAAGCGTCTCCATTACGGGAGAGGCTATCGGGGAATGCCTCGAGAGGGGAAACAACTCATGGGTGAATATCAGTGACGGAAGCAACGCAATCGGTATTTGGATGACCAAAGAAGAAGCCGGCGGTATTACTTACTATGGCGATTACAAGTATACCGGTGATACGCTTGTCATCACAGGCATCTTCTATGAAGGATGCAAGGAACACGGCGGCGAACCTGATATTCATTGTTCAACTCTTATAATCAGCCATACAGGAGAAATGAAAAGCGAAAAAATACCAGCGGCCAAAATTATTCTGGCCGCCGGCTTTGCTTCATTGGCATTCATTCTCTATATGACCTACCGTCAAATGTTCAGCAAAAAACCGGAACGCAATAATGCTGATTAATTCTTATAGCATATCCGGATTCCAATTACAAAGCGACGGAAATAACACTATACCCCGGCTATAAGCGAAAGCGTATCATCCATTATATTTTCCGATGCAATAATAATCATCCTGTCGCCTTCCCTGCACTCCGTGTTGCCGTGGGGAATGATTGCTTTGCCGTCCCTTAGTATACACGTCACAAGACATTGCGGCTGAAACGGAATTTCCCAGATTTTTTTATTCAGTACTTTCGATTTTGTGCCAAGAACAGCTTCCTTCACAATAACAGCCGGATCGCAGGAAGGAAGAAATTTCCGGATGCCGTCAGAAACACTTTCTTTATTCACAACAGATGCCAGTATTTCTGCTTCGCTTATGCAGTGATCTATTCCATTTTGCTCGAAAAAGGAAATATTATCAGGATTATTTACAAGCGATACCGCTGTTTTTACGTGGTACTCTTTTTTTGCAAGTTCACAGACAACAAGGTTTTCCGCATCACTTTTGCCCAATGACAGCACAAGATCAAAATTCCCGATCCCTGCTTCTTCGAGGACAGCGACACAGGATGCATCACCAATTACAACCGGTATTTCATATGCAGCTGCCAGCATACCGCCTATTTCGCGGTCTTTTGAAATAAGGGAAACAGTATGCTCTTTTGCAATCAGCATTCTTATAAGGAACAGTGAGTTTTTCGATTCGCAGACAATAAGGATATTCATATCATGCCTCTCGCTTTGCCGTATTCCAGCTCTGAAGGCAGGCGTCAGTAAAAAGTGAAACAGGGCTGATCATTTGAACGCCAAGATCCTTGTATGTTCTTTCCTTGGATAAATCGTACAATCGCGCTATAACTGTCTCGACATGGTATTTCTGCTTTACCATCTGCGAAATCATTATATTAACAGCGTCATCGTTTGTTACTGCTATCACTGCATCTGCACTGACTACACCGGCTGCTTCAAGTGTTTCGGGATCAGTTCCGTCGCCTTCAATCATCAGGGAGCAAGAAGACAGGGGCATCATGGCAAAAGCTGCGGAATCCAAATCTATCGCTGTCACTTTATAGTCCTGCCCGATTAATGATTTCACGATTGGAAACCCGAAATGCCCGCAGCCAATAACAATCATATGCTTCTTCGGTACCTTGTGAAATAAGCTCATCTCTCTACCTCCCTTAACTAAGCTTATCCTAGCACGGAGGGCATAAAGCTAGTGTAAAGATATTCCGGCACACATATATCCCGGAGTATCTATTCGTCAGCAAAACGGTATCCGATTCCCACTTCAGTGATAATGTATTTAGGTGTTGAAGGGTCTTCCTGCAGTTTTCTTCGAATATTTGCCATAAACACCCTCAGCGACTGTGCATCGGAATCCAGGTAGGAGCCCCAGACTACACGCAGGATATAGCTGTGAGTCAGGACCTTTCCCGGATTTTTTACAAGAAGCGCCAATATTTTAAACTCCATCGGTGTAAAGTGAATTTCTTTTCCTGCAAGATATACCTGATGTTTATCCATATCGACGATAAGATCGCCGCTGCTGAAGGGTTCCGGCGTATCGGATGCAAGGGTCACGCTGCGGCGCAGTATCACACGAAGGCGCGCGAGGAGCTCGTTAATACTGAATGGTTTTGTAAGATAGTCATCGGCACCGGCGTCGAGCGCATCTGTCTTCTCCCGATCCTGGTCCCTCGCCGAAACGACAATAATCGGTACAAGTGAATATGTCCGTACCTGCCGGATTACATCAATGCCTTCCATGTCCGGGAGACCTAAGTCCAAAATAACAATATCCGGAGGACAGGAAGATATAATATTCAGCGCTTCCATGCCTGTTGTCACACAAATAGTTCTGTAATTTTTATTTTCCAGCGACGCGCGGATAAATGACCGGATCTGTTTATCATCTTCAACAATCAAAAATAATCGGTCATCATTCATCGCCGTCAATCTCCTTTACGGGAAGGTAGAAGCGAAAAACAGCTCCCCCGCTTTTACCGGTTTCTGCAAATACCCTGCCGCCGTGGGCCTGCACAATCGCCCTGACAATAGATAATCCGAGGCCGATGCCTGATCTTGAACTCCCTTTGGCCTCATGCGCAACAAAAAACGAATCAAATAAATAAGGCATGTCTCCCGCCTTTATTCCGGATCCATTGTCCGTGATGCTGAACCATACACGATTTTTATCCGTATAGACCTTGATCTGCACGATGCCGTCAGACTGTGTATGTTTGACGGCATTATCAAGCAGGTTAATCAGCACCTGCAAAATAAGTTTGCCGTCCATAGATACAAGAAGAACTTCCTCCGGAATATCCGAAAAAATCACCCTCTGTCCGGCGATCTTCCTCGCATGTTTTACTGCCTCGCCGACAATCTCTTCTATTGCTTCCGGTTGTTTTCGAAGAACCAGACGTCCGTCTTCAATTTTGGTAAGGCTCAGTATATTCTCTACCATTTGCGTCAGCCAGTTGGTCTCTTCAAAAATACCTTCGGCCAGGTCCCTGTCCTCTTCGTTTTTCAAATTTGACATGAGTACTTCTGCAGTGCCCGAAATGCCAGCAAGAGGTGTCCTGAGGTCATGCGAAATAGCACGAAGCAGATTGCCGCGGAATTTTTCATGTTCCATTTCAATTTTGACAATTTTCTTTTCTTCAGAGAATTTTTCGCGGTCCATAGCGCTTTGAATTTGCATAATGACCGCCGGAACGAGTTTTTCCCGCTCGCGGCTTTCCTGGGAGTCAGTGGCAGGAATACAGATAACGCCGTATTGATTGGACGGATCCCCGATGGGAATCACCTTTTTCCCTGAAGAATACTCTTCGATCTGCGCATTATTCACTTCACTGATTTGTATGCGGCGGTCACCTCTTCTGGCTTGAAAAAGCGACCTGCTGCTATTTATATCTGCTGACATTATACAAAGAACATCGGTATCGAGAAGGTTGGAAAGGCACTGAACCGATACGGCAGCCACATCCGACACTCTGGATGCCTTGGCGAGCGAACTGGTTATCTGATAAAGCATGTTTGTCTGTGATTCACGGTCTTCTGCAATTTTCGATGCGTGAAGGAGCTTGCTGGTAAGTGTGCTGGTAAGAATGGATGCAATAAGCATGACGGAAATCGTAATAATGTCTGATTTATCATATACATTAAATGTGTAGTAAGGCTGTGTGAAGAAGAAATTATAGTTTGCCATGCAAAGTACGGATGCAAGAATACCGTATACGTATCCACGAGTGAAACGTGCTACCAGAAGAACGGACAGTACATAAACAACTGCTGCATTTATTACAGGGAAACCGATGCTTTTTATGAGCACCGCAATCAGGGACGCACACGCAAGAATGCTGATAACGATCAAAAGCTGCCTGCAGACATTCTTAATATTCTTGATGACGGCTTGCTTAATCATAATGTCCCCCGATAAATCTGCTGTCTGCAGTCTAGATTTCCTCGACCATCCTGTAGCCGACAGCCACCTCGGTCAGAATATATCTGGGCTGGGCTGGATTACCTTCGATTTTTCGGCGGATATTTGCCATATTGACGCGCAGGGCCTGATTATCCTTTTCGAAAGGCCCCCAGATTTCTTTCATTATATAGTCATGTGTAAGGACTTTTCCTGCATTACGGGACAGTAAGACAAGAATTTTGTACTCGATGGGAGTCAGGTGGATTTCTTCGCCGTCCACATGCAGCATTCTTTTTTCATAATTGATTGCCAGAGATCCGACCCGGAATTCTTCGTTTGGCAGATTTTTGCTTTGCAGGGCATCGTGACTGTGCCGCAGTGCTGTCCGTATCCGCACCAGAAGCTCTGCCGTGCCGAAAGGCTTCGTCAGGTAATCATCCGCACCGGCATCAAGCGCCTCAACTTTTTCGCGCTCGTGTCCGCGGGCGGATACTATGATGACTGGAATCCGGGACCACTGGCGGATATTTTTGAGGACATCCATACCGTCTATATCCGGCAGACCCATGTCAAGCAGTATGATATCCGGGCAATAGGATGCCGCCATAGAAATACCCGTTTTACCTTTGTCAGTGATTAGAACGTCATATTCATTCGCAGTCAGTATCGCTTTGATAAAACCACTGATGCCGGCCTCATCTTCCACTATCAGAACGGTCTGTTTATTTTCCATCCTGCGTACCCTCCTCTATCGGCAGGGTAAAACGGAAAAGTGCTCCGCCGCCCTCTATATTCTCCGCTTCCATTGTTCCGTTATGTGCCTTGATAATTGACATGCAGATTGAAAGACCGATTCCCGTACCGCGCGAAGAGTCCGAACTCCGTCTCCCCTGCGATGATATTCCGTCAAAAATGTAGGGGATATCCTGCTCCGGTATACCGTCCCCATTATCGCTGACTTCGAAAATGGCCCTGTCCCGGTCTTTTTTAACTTCAACATGGATTTTTGTTCCGACGCCGGAATGCTTGATTGCATTGTCTATCAAATTGATCAGAACCTGTTCAATCAGGGTACCGTCCATCGGAACGACCAGCAGGTCTTCCGGAACCCTGACAGTAATCTCATGATCAGGCAGCCTTGACTGAATCCGTGCAACCGATTCAGCGACTATTTCCTCTACAGCTTCGGGTGATTTGGTTACGTTCATCGTACCTTCATTAATCCGTGTAACGGACAGAAGGTTTTCGACCATTCGTATCAGCCACTGGGAATCTTCTTTGATTCCCAAAATCAGCTTGTTTCTTGTTTGGGCATCAATCATGTCGCCGCCTTCCAAAATCGTCGAGCTGGCACCCAGGATACCGGTCAGCGGTGTGCGGAGATCATGTGAAATAGCCCTCAGAAGATTGCTTCTCATTTTTTCTTTTTCTGCTTCGACCTGCATGCTGCGCTGATCATCCGATAATTTCTGGCGTTCTAATGCCATAGCCAGCTGCGATGCAAGCATACGGAGAACAAACCGGGCGTTCTGACTTAATGCATTCTGACTTCTGCAGGCAATACCAATGACTCCAAGAACCTTTTTCTGGGAAATGACCGGAAGATAATAGGCCGCGGCGCCCATCAGGGTGTCCGTTCCGCGTCCGGCTTTCTTCTGATTGACAAATACCCAGTGAGCAACTGCCTGCTCATCTTCCGATTTCAAAACCGACGAATCGGCATCATGCGGTGACTGTTTTACGAAAAAGGACTTCTCAATGGCGGGATCCTGCGTATATATTATGGATGACCTGTTGAAAATATTGATTATGTAATCATTTGTTACTTCAGCAATATTCTGGACCCCTCGTGTAGTAAGAAGCTTCTTGTTGACTTCATAAAGAATTTCGGTTCTTCGTCCCCTTTCCGTTGCGAGTTTTGCCTGTGTTTTAACCCTGGCTGTCAGCGCGCTTGTGATAAGGGCTACCACAAACATTATAACGAAAGTAAGGGGATACCCTTCCTCCGTGATTGAAAATGTGAAGTATGGCTTGATGAACAGAAAATTGAACGTCAGCGCACATAAAACGGACGAAACCACACCGTAAAAATATCCGGATGTCATCCTTGATATGATCACAACAGACAAGATGTAAATCAAAATGATACTTCTGTCATTTATTCCGTTTTCCCGGAACGCCAGAGAAAAGAGCGTGGTAAAGGCAAGAATGAGGGTTGTAATGACTGTGTCTTTCAGGGATAAAACAATACTGCTGCTGATACTCGCCCGTAACGGCTTTCTTAATGGCTTAGCTGACGAACTGTCCGTGATAATATGAATCTCCGTATCATCCAGAAGGTTAATCAGCTTGTCTTCAAAATCGGTTTTGAAATAGTTTCGAAGTGTCTTTTTGTTTCGGTTCTTTCCTACAACGATATTGGTTATACCGGAGAGCCTGGCATACTCTGCAATTGAGGTTGCTGCATCATCTCCGACTACCGTTACAATTTCTGCACCCATTCTTTCGGCAAGTTCCATATTTGCCGCTATTGCCCGCTTTTTGGCTTCCCCTGCTTCCGCCCTTTCGGTAGTTTCGACATAGACCACAGCCCAGGGTGCGTTGAAAGCTTCAGCATTTCTTGCAGCCCAGCGAATACACTTGGCCGAGGATGGCGATGCGCTGATACATGCCAGGAATTTAGGTCTTGCATGTGCATCATCCGGATGGATTTCAATTCTGGTGTCATGACTGATCCGGTCTGCTGTCTTCCTTAACGCGATTTCACGCAGAACACGCAGTTTATCCTTGGTGAAAAAATGCTGCATGGCTGCCGCAGCCCGGTCGGTCTGATATATTTTTCCCGCGGCCAGACGTTTCAGCAATTCATCCGGTTCAATATCAATCAGCATGACTAAGTCGGCATCGTCAAAAATGTAATCAGGAATGGTTTCCCGGACATAGATATTGGTGATGCCCTGGATAACATCCCGCAAACTCTCAATGTGCTGGACATTTACTGTCGTGTAGACATCAATTCCGGCATTCAAAAGTTCCTCCACATCCTGATAGCGCTTTTTATTACGCACGCCGGAAGCATTGGTATGTGCCAGTTCATCAACCAGGATGACCTGCGGTTTCCTGGCCAGCGCTGCATCAATATCAAATTCTTTCAGTTTGATATTACGATAATCCAGTTCTTTTGGCGGCAGGATGGAAAGGCCGGCAAGAAGCTGCGTCGTTTCCGGCCGGGTATGGGGTTCCACATACCCCACCAGCACATCAATCCCGCTTTCCTGAAGCTGATGAGCTTCGTCAAGCATGGAATAGGTCTTTCCTACACCGGCTGCATATCCTAGAAAGATTTTTAGTTTGCCTTTTCCGACAGCCTGTTTTTCTTCTTCCTTCAATTTCTTCAGAAGCATATCGGGATCCGGACGGATTTCATCATTTTCCAGCATAAAACCACTCCTGTCCTTTCACATACCCCAACACCTGCCGTGTGAAAACGACAAGGGTATTACAATCACAGCCGTTCCATTTATATCAGATCAGGCCATCAAGAGCCAGATTAACTTTCAGGACATTGACGGCAGGATTTCCCCAGAAGCCAAGCAGTCTTCCAGTAGTATATTTCGCGATTACAGCCCTTACATCGTCTTCGCTGATACCGCGTTCCCCTGCAATACGTGCTGCCTGGTAGTCGGCGGCCTCCGGCGAAATATTCGGGTCAACTCCGCTTCCGGAGACGGTAACAAGGTCGGAAGGAATGTCCGCAGTGTTCGACGGGTCCAGAGACTTAAGCCATGCAACCCTTTCCTTAACCAGTGCAGCTTCTTTGTCACTCACAACAGACAGGTTCGATGGTCCGCTGCTGCCGGTTAAATTCGGCCTTCCGATCAGGTATTTTGCGGAGGTAAATGACTGAGCAATCAGTACTGATCCATAATCGGCTTTTGTGCCGTCTTTGAGAGTTACTTTTATTATACTTCCATTTGCCTGGCTTGGGAAAAAGACCTGTGCAATGCCTGTCACAGCAGCAGGATAGATGATACCGCACAACAGAGTCATTGCTAAGAGTAAGACAACTGCAGGACGGAAGAATTTTTTTATTTCTTTTTTCATGTTGATTCCCTCCTTATACAAGACCGCAGACGGTCAGCAGCATATCAATACCCTTTATTGCAATAAACGGTGCTATCAGGCCGCCGACGCCATAGATCAGCATGTTCCTGGCCAAAAGCTTACCGGCCGGCATTTCGGTATATTTAACTCCCCTCAGGGAAAGCGGAATCAGGGCAATAATAATAAGCGCATTGTAGATAATGGCCGAAAGAATGGCGGTTTTAGTACTGGTCAGACCCATAAAATTCAGTACGGCCAGCTGCGGATAAATCCCGAAAAACAAGACGGGGATAATGGCAAAATATTTGGCCACATCGTTGGCCACACTGAAAGTAGTCAGCGCACCGCGTGTCATCAGCAGCTGCTTTCCAATCCGCACGATATCAATCAGTTTGGTCGGGTTTGAATCAAGGTCCACCATATTCCCGGCTTCTTTGGCTGCCTGAGTTCCCGAGTTCATAGCGACAGCGACGTCGGCCTGCGCCAGTGCGGGAGCATCATTGGTTCCGTCGCCGGTCATGGCGACAAGATGGCCTTTTGACTGATAATCCCTGATCAATGCAAGCTTAGCTTCCGGCGTGGCTTCTGCAAGAAAGTCATCTACACCTGCTTCTGCCGCGATTGCGGCAGCTGTCATCGGATTGTCGCCCGTAATCATGATTGTTCGGATACCCATTTTACGGAGATCTTCAAACCGCTCTTTGACGCCGTTTTTGACGATATCCTTTAAGTAAATAACACCAAGGACCTTATCATTTTTAGCGACAACAAGAGGTGTTCCGCCTTCGCCCGCAACCCGGCTGACAATATTCCCGCATTCCTGAGAGTACGAACCTCCTTTATTGATCACATAGTTCTTTACCGCATCGGCAGCACCTTTTCTGGTCTCGTTTCCCTGATAGTCAATACCGCTCATACGTGTCTTGGCGGTAAACTCGATAAACACAGCATTCAGCCTGGAAAGGTCACGCCCCCTGATACCGAAGCGATCCTTTGCGAGGATTACAATACTTCTGCCTTCCGCTGTTTCATCGGCAAGCGAGGAAAGCTGAGCCGCATCGGCCAGTTCCTCCTCGGTTACTCCGGCAAGCGGAATGAATTCACTCGCCTGACGGTTGCCGAGTGTGATGGTTCCTGTTTTATCAAGAAGAAGTACGTCTACATCCCCTGCCGCTTCAATAGCCCTGCCGCTCATGGCAAGAACATTGGCCTGGTTCAGGCGGCTCATCCCTGCTATGCCTATGGATGAAAGCAGTGCACCGATTGTGGTCGGCGCAAGGCATATAAGGAGTGCAACTATGTTGGTTACCGATACGGCTGTACCGGATCCGATAAGACTGCTTGCAAAACTTGAAAATGGCAAAAGCGTTGCCGATACCGCAAGAAAAATAATAGTCAGGGCAACCAGAAGGATCTGCAGTGCAATTTCATTGGGCGTTTTTTTCCTGGATGCACCTTCGACCATTGCGATCATCTTATCGAGAAAACTTTCACCGGCTTCCGCTGTCACTTCAATTACCAGCCAGTCTGATACCAGCGTGGTCCCTCCTGTGACGGCACTTCTGTCTCCGCCGGATTCCCTGATGACAGGCGCCGATTCGCCGGTAATAGCGCTTTCGTCAACGGATGCTGCTCCGTCAATGACTTCACCGTCCATTGGAATCTGCTCTCCGGCAACCACATAGACAATGTCGCCTTTTTTAAGATTGCTGGAAAGAACCTCAACATAGTCGTCGATTTTCTGTTTCGACTTCAGCTTTTTTGCCTTAACGTCTTTTCTGGCACTGCGAAGGCTGTCTGCCTGTGCCCGGCCTCTGCCCTCGGCAATTGCCTCGGCAAAATTGGCAAACAAAACAGTAAACCATAGAATCAGGGCAATCGAAAGAGTATAAACCGCATTCTCATCTTTTATTCCCGCAAAGGAGAGAAAAAACAGGGCGGTTGTAAGAATTGCCCCAATATATACCACGAACATGACAGGATTCTTAACCTGCACTTTCGGAGCCAGTTTGACGAACGACTGCCTGACGGCATCGCCCATAATGTCTTTTTTAGAATTTTCTTTTTTCATTTTGTCCACCTCAGTTTATTGATGTAAAGTAATCGGCAATCGGGCCCAGGGCCAGGGCAGGCAAAAAGCTCAGTGCACCGACCAGCAGGATGACTGCGAGAAGAAGACCTACAAACAGGGCATTTTTCGTCGAGAGCGTACCTTCGCTGGCAGCAATCAGTTTTTTGCCGGCGAGATTTCCTGCAAGAAGAACGACTGCCGTCATGGGTACGAATCGCGCGAACAGCATAATGATTCCGCCGAGAATATTGGCAAAAACCGTATTGGCCGCAAACCCTCCGAAGGCGCTTCCGTTATTGTTGGACATTGATGTAAATGCGTACAAAATTTCTGAAAATCCATGTGCTCCTGTATTTGTCAGCCATGATGCGGCTTCCGGCATCAGCACTGCAGTTGCTGTTCCGAACAGCGCACACAAAGGAGGCACCAGAACAATCAGGCAAACCATCTTCATGTCGAATGGCTCTATCTTCTTCCCTAAGTATTCCGGTGTTCGCCCGACCATCAGACCGGCAATAAATACCGTCAGAATGACAAACGCCAGCATGCCGTAGACACCGCAGCCGACACCGCCGAAAACAACCTCCCCGAGCTGCATTAAAAACATCAGCATCAGGCCGGACAGCGGCGTGAAGCTGTCATGCATCGCATTAACCGAACCATTGGATGCAGCCGTTGTCGACGTAGCCCACAGGGACGACGTTCCGACACCATGTATAATTTCCTTGCCTTCCATCGTAGAGTATCCGCTGACATTGCTCCATACAGGAGCCAGGCTCATTTCACTGAAAGTTACAATCACCAGGCATGTGACAAATAGAATCAGCATGGCTGTATAGATAGACAACCCCTGCCTTTTATCTTTGACCGCTTTGCCGAAAGAAACACACAGCGAAGCCGGAATCAACAGAATCGACAGGATCTGCAGAAAGTTCGAAAGCATCGTCGGATTTTCAAACGGGAAAGCCGAATTGGCTCCGAAGAAACCGCCCCCGTTGGTACCGAGCTGCTTGATTGCAATCTGGCTGGCTGCCGGTCCCAGGGCGATAACCTGTTTGATTCCATCCTGAAGAGTAGTTATTTCCTTATAGGAACTGAAAGTCTGTACTACTCCCTGAGAGACCAGAATAATAGCCAGAACTATGGACAGCGGTATAAAAATATACAGGACGGCTCTGGTAATGTCATGCCAGAAATTGCCGATAGTCTTTTCCTTTTTCAGAATGAAACCGCGGATCAGTGCAAACAGAACGGCCACCCCTACTGCAGCAGACAAAAAATTCTGGACGGTAAGGGCAGTCATCTGCGTAAAATAGGAAAGCGTTGTCTCACTGGAATATGCCTGCCAGTTTGTATTCGAGACAAAACTGGCCGCAGTATTAAATGCAAGGTCCCACCTGACACCGCCAAATCCTTGTGGGTTCAGCGGCAGAATGCCCTGCAGTAGCTGCACCAGAAAAACCGCCAGAAAACTTAAGAAGCTGAAAACCAGAACGGAGCCGGCATATTCCTTTGCCCTCATTTCCGTATTTTCGACGACACCCATTAATCTATAAATCCATTTTTCAACAGGAAGCAGAATACGCGACAAAAAAACCTTCTGCCCCGTCATCACCTTATATATGTATATTCCCAGAGGTACGGAAAGAGCAATTAAGAGAACCAAAAAAACTGCATCCTGCAGTACTTCATAATTCATAATTTCTCACCTCTGAATAAGACATAAAACAGATACACGAATAACCCCAGTGCAATGATGCCAGTACAAATCAGTACCCCAACCATAGTTAATTCATCTCCTTACATTGTTGTCATACTCATGTTTTACCATGGTACTCAGACATGCAGTGTTAAGAAACTATGGGTCGGCGTTAAGATATTGTTAAGAGATGAATCTGAAATCATGATGATTAGACAGATAATTCTTAAGAGGTGTTTCCCTTAACACTGTCAATACCGCCGATTACTCCCCTGTCATTCCGGTAATCGACGGGACGGATTGCCGGATCATACTGAATACTTTGGAAATATCCCTTCCCGCTGCCTCCTGGCAGATGGTACGGATCAGGATCGGGTGATCCCTGCTTCCGCTAATTCTGCAATCCGCTTATTGGGATTATCCTTGAAAAGGCCCCCGTGGTAGCAGATGACCGCCGTGACATCAAACAACGTGAGTTTTTTCAAGGATTTGTTGTATTCCTCCAAATCCAGGCAGGTAAATCCGGGAGCATGCACAAGCATCCCCCCCTCTATATTCAGCGCGTCGCCGGCAATGAGCGTTTTGCTCTGTTTATGGTACAGGCTGATATGTCCCGGTGTATGGCCGGGAGTAAAAATGACGATAATTCCCCCGCAGAACGGAAGCTCCTCACCATCTTCGATCGTAGCATCAACATTCGCTTTCAGCTTCGTATAATTAGCCTTCAGGCTTTCGCACAAATCCTGCATTTGCTGCCTGCGGTCTTCCGGCAGTGCTTTCACCTGATTTTCCATCGATTTGAGCCGGATGGGAGGAAGATCCGCCTGAATATACGGCTTTTCATTTTCGTGGGCCAATATGGAGATGTGCCGGGATGACTCTAGCACGAGACTTGCCAGTCCTCCGATATGATCAGTATCAGAATGCGTGATAATAATTTTGTTCAACCGCTCAAATGGCACGCCTGCTTTGATAAAAGCTTCGCGGAACTGCTGCACCTGACGCGGAAACCCTGCATCAACAAGAACAACATCCTCGCTGTCCCAAACCAGGGCAGGATTGACAAATCCAGGTCCCGTCATAAGGTTCGCCGGTATTTCGAGCATCTCAACTCCATCAGCTATTCTCATATAAACAATCACTCCTTCTGTATATAAAGATCCATTAATGTAACCTTATCACAATGATATGAAAATACATGATAATATGGAGAAGTCTGTAGGACCACCTGTAATAATCCATTTTACAATTCCCATTATATGATACATAAACGCTCCCTGAAAGAAGGCTGAAACCATATGTATTTTGTAAAAAAGCTGAACACCGCACAGCCGCGCATCGGTCAGATTGCACTTTTCTGGCTTGGGCAGGCTGGTTTCCTGATCAAGAACAGCAACGGGGAAATCCTCGCACTCGACCCGTACTTCTCCGACATGGTTGAAAAAAACGAAGGTATAAAAAGGTTGATGATGCCTGTTATGGAACCGGAGGAATTGGACGCCGACATTATTCTGGTTACGCACTGCCATGGTGACCACCTGGATCTTGACAGTCTTCCTGCCATGCTGAAACCCGGCAGCGAACTGCTTTGCTGCAGTCAATCGTTCTCCGAATGCCAAAAGATCGGCATCCCGGAAGCGCAGATGACCGTCATGGAAGTCGGATCCGTCAAAAAGGCAAAGGGCTTCACTATCGAGGCTGTTTTTGCCGATCACGGTGACGGTGCACCGGCAGCCCTCGGATATATCGTTGAGACCGAAGGAATCCGGATCTATTTCTCGGGAGACACAAGTTACCAGAGGGATCGCATGAAGCACGCATCCGATCAGGATATAGATATCCTGATAGTTCCGATCAACGGCGAATACGGAAACATGAATGAGCGGGACGCAGCCATGCTCGCAGCACAAGTACGGGCGAAGATTACGATACCCAGTCATTTCTGGCTTTTTGCCCGTCACAAGGGAAGCCCATATGAGTTTGAGCAGGAAATGAGAATCAATGTCCCTGAATGCAAAACCTATGTGATGTGCCAGGGTGAGTGTCTGTATTATCCGGATATTCTTCTGGAAATATACCGTTCAAGAATCAACTCGTGAATGATAGCCCCGGTCAGGATCGTCAGGCAGCAGAAGTAGAGCCATACCATAAGGACAATTATTCCTGTCAGGCTGCCGTACAATTTGGAAAATTGACCAAAATGATTTACATACCAGGAAACCGCGAAAGAGAAAAAAATCCAGCAGGATGCGGTAAATGCAGCCCCCGGCATAGCCCGGAAGAAGCCTCCTTTTCTGTGGGAAGCCAGATAGTGCAAAAGCGAAAATACCACAAACAGAAAAGTGAACGAGACAACATAGCGGATGATATGGAGGAATGTTCCGGAAAATACGGTTTGTCCGCTCCAAACCGCGATTTGCTGAAACAGCAGGTCGCCAAATGTAATCAGGATAATGGAAATCATAAGGGCAAGTACAAGAAGCAGTGCAAAAAGAAGCCCCAAAATACGAAGCAGTATCGGATTGACCGACTTTTTGGTGGAATAGATCTGATTCAGGCCCTGCAGGATAACGGTAAAACCTTTCGAGGATGCCCAGATAAATCCCAGCATACTGATCGACAAAAAAGTAATATTCTGACTGGCTATGATTTCACCGAGAATATCGGAAATAAAGCTGAAAACAGGTGCAGGCATGGTATCCTGCAAAACCAGAAGGACATCCGTGCGAAAAGGAATGGATTCGGAAAGAAGCCCGAAAAGGCTGATAAGGAAAATCAAAAACGGAACAAGAGCCAGAAGCAGATAGAATGCCGTCTCTGCGGACCGGCTGCTGATTCGATATCGATCCAGCCTTAGCCGGATCTTTTGCACAACAGTATAAGACGGCCTTTTTGTCAGATGAAGGTAATGAACCTTACCTGCTTCCGTTTTGCGGGACATATAAATAGACATCCGTTCTTTTAATGATTTGTTTTTCATGCTTTGATACTACCATGAGGGATATCCGGCTGCAATCAACGAAACGAAATGCTATACTAAATCCAAATTATCCGGACACCGGAACACTGTTTTGGAGTGTATATGGCACAGACGTACGATGTAATAATTATTGGCGGGGGCGTAGTCGGCAGCGCGATTGCCCGGGAACTGTCCCGCTACAAGCTCAGAATTGCCGTCCTTGAAAAGGAACTCGATGTCTGCACCGAGACCAGCGGGCGAAATTCCGCAGTTCTTCACGCCGGATTCAATAACAGACCCGGCTCCCTGATGGCAAAGTTCTGCGTCGAAGGCAACCTGGAATTTGACCGGACCGCCAGGGAGCTTGACATCCCCTTCAAACGGACTGGCAAAGTTGTCGTCGGTTTCGATGAGGAAGATCTTGCCGGCCTGAAAGCATTAAAAGACCAGGGTGACCGTAATGGCTGTCCCGGTCTCGAACTGATAGATCATAAAAGGATCAAGGAACTGGCGCCTTTCATCGACGGGGAATTCGCCCTGCATTCCCCGATGACCGGTATTCTGAACACATTCACCTATACCATTGCCTTGGCAGAGAACGCACACCAAAACGGCGTCGAATACTTTTTCGACCGCGAAGTAACAGGCATTGTCCGCACCGGCCGGAGCGCGGACGGAATCCACAGCGTCAGCCCGGAATACGAAATCCAAACGAAATACGGTAAGCCTCCGGTACAAAACAGTCATTCCCGGTCGCCGCACGAATATTTCCATTCGAGATGGGTCATTAACAGCGCCGGATTACATGCCGACGAAATCGCCCGCATGCTTGGCAATTCGGACTATACCATTTATCCGTGCCGAGGCGAATATTTCATTCTTGACCGCAAGCTCGCCCCCTACCTGACAATGCCGGCTTATCCGGTACCGAATGCAAAAACAGGCGGGCTCGGTATTCACCTGACGCCTACAATCGACGGTACGATTCTGATCGGACCGAGTGCGGAATATATTGATGCAAAAGACGATTATGCATCGACACAGTCCGTTATGGATCTGCTGATCGAAGACGGCGCACGGATATTCCCTCCGTTACAGGCCAATTCAATTATTCGAAGCTATACAGGAATCCGCCCGAAGCTTGTCAGCAAAAACACGGGCGGATACGCCGACTTTCTGATCGAAGAGCGGGACACGCATCCGCAGGCGATCAACCTGATAGGAATTGAGTCGCCGGGTCTTACCAGCTCACTTCCGATCGCCCGCCGCATCGTCGAAATGATCGGCCGGAAGGAAGATCTCCGATCGAACCCGGATTTTGATCCGGCCCGCAAAGGAATCCTCTGCTTCAAGGATCAGACAAGGGACATGCAGCGCAGCCTGATTCAATCCGACCCGGATTACGGCGAAATAATCTGCCGATGCGAGACGGTTACACGGGCGGAAATCCTGGCAGCCATTCGCAATCCGCTCGGTGCAGCAACCCTTTCCGGTATCAAAGTCCGAACCAGGGCTATGATGGGACGATGCCAGGGAGGATATTGCCAGACAAGGATTACGGAACTCCTTATGAAGGAAAAAAACCTGCAGCCTCAGGACGTGCTCTATCTGCGCAATTCCTCAAACATGTTTACCGGGAGGGTGAGGGATATATGACAGCACACGACGTCATCATCATCGGCGGCGGACCTGCCGGGCTTGCCGCAGCCATTGAACTGAAACACCTGGGTGTTGCGGACATTCTTATACTGGAACGCGAAAAAGAGCCGGGCGGCATACTGCGCCAATGCATACATGACGGATTTGGACTGCAGCGATTTAACGAATCCCTCAGTGGTCCGGAATATGCTGCGCGCTTTATTGACCAGGCAAAAGAGATGAAAATCGAATGCCTGACCAATACCTCCGTCCTGGAAATAACCCCCGGGAAAAAAGTCATTGCAGCATCGCGTCATGGCCTGGCAGCATACCAGGCACGGGCGGTTGTTTTGGCGATGGGCTGCCGTGAACGGACACGCGAAGCGATCCGCATTCCCGGATCCCGATTAGCCGGCGTATATACGGCAGGAGTTGCCCAATCATACCTGAACCTTAAAAACATCATGGTCGGACGCTCGGCTGTCATACTCGGCTCCGGTGACATCGGGCTGATTATGGCACGCCGCCTGACGCTCGAAGGAGCAAAGGTGCATGCCGTTTTCGAGATACAGCCCCATGCAAACGGCCTTCCCCGCAATATCGAACAGTGCCTCAACGACTTTAATATACCTCTGTTTCTCAGCCATACAGTTACGAATATCAAGGGACGCAACCGTCTCGAAGGCGTCACTGTCAGTCAGGTTGATGAGAATTTAAAGTTAATCCCCGGTACGGAAAAAGACTATGCCTGCGATACACTGATCATCTCAGTCGGCCTGATTCCAGAAAACGAATTGTCGGAGATGGCCGGCGTCATACTTGACCCCCGTACGCACGGGCCGCTGGTCGACGAAAATTACCAGACGACAGTTTCCGGAATCTTTGCCGCCGGCAACGTCCTCCAGGTCCATGACCTTGTTGATTTTGTGTCGCTGGAAGCAGAAAGACTGGCAGCATCTGTTGCCGGATATCTGCAAACGGACACCCTGTTACCGGCGGACTCTGCCCCTGCAGAATTTATCCCGATTGAATCTGACCAGTCGATTGCCTTCACAGTTCCGCAGCACGTGAGCGGCAAGGCTGACTTTATCTTATCCCTGCGCGTCAGGCATCCGTCCCGCAATTGTCAGATCGTACTGCAGCAAGGTGATAAAATCATCCGGTCTGTCAAACTCCGCAAGGCCATCCCCGCGGAAATGATTCAGATCCCTGTCAAATCAGGCGATCTGGTCAGCCGGGAAAAAATAACGGCGGTACTCAAATATGAATAGATCTTTTATATGCATCGTATGTCCTGTCGGATGTGAGATTGAAGCCAGGATTGAAGAATCGGGCGAAGAGCCGGTTATCCTGGAAATAGCCGGTGCAGGCTGCATCCGCGGCCGCACATATGTTGAAAACGAATTGAAAAACCCGATGCGCATTGTAACGTCTTCCGTGAGGGTAACCGGCGGAAATATGCCGATCACAAGCGTACGGTTAACGGCACCTGTTCCACGGAACAGGATGATGGATGTGATCGGGGAGCTCCGGAAAATCACACTGACTGCGCCTGTATCAATCGGTCAAATTGTGATTCCGGATATACTGGGACTGGGCTGTGACGTCATTATCACTAAATCTGTCGATATTAGTGATGAATAGATCTTTTCCCCTTATGAATGCAGCGATTCACATGCCGGGTTTGCCGGATTCTGTTATTGAACGGGGATCCGTCGTTGCACCGCTGCGCATTTTATAACATAATGGAAATATGTATATAGCGGTTGAATCTGTCGGCATGTATCTGTCCAAAGCTCGATTTGTGATGTCGCAGATAGATAATGTTGAATGCGGGGGGGAATCAGCATGGTAAACAGGAAACGACGTTTCGGCGACAGGAAAGATGGACGCCGCCTGCGGACCCTTGATCCCATAGAATCGCTTTCGCCCTATATCATGGTTACGAGGGGTGATGCCCTGACGTATCTTGCCGATAAGTTTGAAACAACGGAAGTGGACCGGTATGTCCGCCAGAAACGCAGCAGCGGACTCGAAGGCTTTGGCATCCTCCACGTCATCATTGCTGCTTATGTCCGTATGCTGTCACAGAAACCACGCATCAACCGTTTTATCTCAGGACAGAAGGTTTTTGCCAGGGGAAAAATCGAAATCAATATGGTAATCAAGAAAAAACTCAGTGCCAATGATGCCGAAACAGTTATCAAAATATATTTTGAACATGCTGATACTGCAGAAGATGTTTACCGCCGCTTCGAAGATGCCCTGAATGAAGCCCTGGCAGAAGACGAAAATAACATCGTCGGGACAGCCAGAATATTGAATTATATCCCGGGATTGTTCAAAAAGTTTACCGTTTGGTTTTTACGGCTTCTGGATTACTTCGGGCTTGTACCCCTTTCCTTACTCAAGGTCAGTCCTTTTCACGGTTCCATGTTTATTACTTCCCTTGGATCACTGGGAATACCTCCGGTCTTCCATCATCTGTACAACCTGGGCAATGTCCCTGTTTTTCTGGCTTTCGGAGCCAAAAGATATGAAAACCAGATCGATGATCTCGGCAAGGTCGTAAAGAAAAAGTATATTGACTATACTTTTGTCACGGATGAGCGCATCTGCGACGGCTTCTATTATGCCTCCGGCCTCAAATTATTCCGCGCATATCTTGCAAGGCCTTCTGTTCTTGATATTCCTCCGCTTGAAATTGTCAGCGACATCGACTGAATTCAGGACTCATTTGGCACTAATTGATTTTACATCCGTATATATTACGGATTTCGCGCCGCTCCTTGAAATCAGAGCCTTTGTTTTATCAGCACTTTTACTTGTGTCACCGCTGCCGGATGAAAGCACGACTTCGATGTTTTTGTCAATCGGGAGTAATTCAATGATGCTGTTCAGCGCGGGAGCCGGGTAACCGGCCCAGACAGGCACAGCAATAATTATTTTGTCAAATTTGTTCAGATCGTATTTTAACGGCTCGATTTTGCTTTTCTTTTGGCGCATTGCCGCAAATGATCCAAAAACGTATGTACCGACCTTAGAGCGCGCTTTTTTCTCTTTTACTTCAACAAGGACGGCCCCATGTTTTTTTGCTATTTTCGCAGCCAGTTTTCTGGTGTTTCCTGTATAGGAATAATAAACAACTACTGTTTTCATGCGCGTTTCCTTTCTTAATACCGTTATTTTTACTCAACAAATTCCTTTGCAAGAGCCTCTTTCATGACTTCGACGGGAGCATCTTTTCCGGTCCATAATTTGAATCCTATTCTTCCCTGATTAACCAGCATGCCCAGTCCGTCAAATGTGCGTGCACCGCGGGCTTTGGCTTTCTTAATGAATGCTGTCTGCGGTGGGTTGGGGATCACGTCGCAGACCGCCATATCAGATTGAATCGTATCATAATCTATGTCCGGACAGCCGGTGTCGGGATAAAGACCGATACTCGTTGCCTGCACAAGGATGTCCGTCCCGGCCGGGATCTGATAGGTATGGTCCCAGAGAACAAAATCAGCTTTCACAGGTGTCCTGTCATTGAGAATTGCAGCAAGAATTTTACCCCTGCCTTCGTCCCTGTTTACCAGTGTAATATGGGCGGCCTGTGCCATCGCGAGTTCGACGGCTATTGCCCGGGCTGCACCACCCGCACCGAGAACAACAATGCGGCTGCCTTTTATCTCTACTTTGCCGTCGCGAAGGGACATGATGAATCCTTTGCCATCGGTATTCTCCCCGTATGTTTCGCCGTTTTTGAGATAGATCGTATTTACGGCTCCGATAATCTCAGCATCGGGTGCGATGTGGTCCAGATACCGGAGAACTTCCACCTTGTGGGGAATTGTGCAGTTAGCCCCCTTGTACCCCAGTGCCTTAAGCGACTTCACTGCAATTTCAAGATCCACTGGCCTGACCTCCATCGTGATGTAACGGTAATCGAGTCCAAGTTCCCGAAACCCCGCTTCAATCATGACAACTGTAGGGTTCTCATCAACAGGGTATCCAAAAAGGCCTACCAGTTCACTTCTGTAGCTTTTTGCCGGCATAGGGTGATCCCTCCTGCTAAATTGCTTATGTTAGCAGAATACACTTCACGGCACCTGCATAGCAAGAAGTTTATTTACTTCAAATACAATTACATGAAAGGGCTCCGGGCGATTTTCACCCGGAGCCTCTTCAAAACATATTACCAGGTTGCCTGCATGTACCGGTGATATAGCCGCGATTCAAAAATTCGACTTATCCCTGAACTTACTCAGAAGGACAAATGGATGCCTTTCCCATACAACTATGATCTGTGCTTTTGGTTTATTGAGGTCATGTATTCGTATTACAGCAGAGAAAAAGGAAAGTCATCACAGAACCAGATTCTTTCAGTAAATTTTTACTTGATTTGTGACTGCAGAGACCTCTTCAGGCTGCCTGTTAATGCCAAAAATGCCCAAATTGCATCAATTTCTTAATGTTTCTGCTTTGTCATGCATACATCGGCATGCAAAACCTTGTATAATTCCTGCAAAGGTCGTACTATTAATATGAATTTTTTACTAGAGAAAGGGCGTTTGAAAAATGGCAACACTGAAGGAAATTGCTGATAAGGTTGGTGTTTCTCTGACTACCGTATCCCGCGTGATTAATTACGACGAGACGTTATCCATCAGCCCGGAGAAACGCAAGCTCATATTCGAAGTGGCGGAAGAACTCGAGTACGAGACGCCCCGAAGCAAGAAAAGAGCAAAAAGCAGCAAAAAACTCAGCCCTGCACTGTATCGTGTCGGGATTATTCATTTTATTTCGGTTGATGAAGAACTCGAGGATCCCTATTATCTCTCCATCCGCATAGGAATCGAGAAAAAATGCCAGGAACATAATTTTGAACTGATTAAACTATACGAGACCGAACACCGTTTTCCCCTTGACCAGATGGAAAGCCTCCATGGTCTGATTGCAATCGGCAAGTTCAGCACATCCGATATCACAACATTCCAGTCCCATTGCAAAAACATTGTCACCGTGGACTCGTCACCCCTTGAAGGCGAGCTCGACAGCGTCGTTGTAGAAGTCGACGCTGCAATGAATAAAGTCCTTTCCTTCGCACTGCAGCAGGGATTTACAAAAATCGGGTTTTTCGGGTGGCTTGAAAACTACGCTGACTACAGGACCTACCTCGGCGAGAAAAGATATACCGCTTTCGTCGAATTCCTTAAGAAAAAAAAGCTTTTCAACAGTGAGTATGTCTACCTCGACGCAACATATTCCAAAAGCCGCGGCGGCTATCAACTGTTTATGGAAGCATACGAAAAGCACAATTTGCCTGAACTGATCATTGCAGGCAATGACTCCGTGGCAATCGGCATCATGAAAGCAATCCGTGAAACAGGGATGAAAATTCCCGAAGATATTTCCATTATCGGAATGAATGACATACCGATCGCCCAATATACATTTCCGCCGCTTACAACTGTAAAATTTTACTCGGAATTCATGGGGGAAACTGCCGTCGGCTTGCTCAAAGAAAGATTCGAGCACCGGAAAATTCCCAAAAAAATCATCCTGCCATCCCAGCTGATAGTACGGGAAAGCTGCCGGCTCGCCACCGAATCACCCGCAGACGCCGATTAACATCCCCGAATTCCTGTCACAGCCTTTGAAAACCACTTCAAACGTTTCGCCGAACCCGTATCCGGGCCAGGCGAAACGTTTTTTATTATGCCTCTAGTAAATATTTCCTATTTTTTACTAAAATTTGTTGACATATGGATTAAGCGATTGTACAATGTGCCTATGTTCAACCCCGGTTTTCAGAAATCTTTAGGAGGATTTGCTATGAAAAAGTTTCTATCCCTGGTCATCAGCTCCGTGCTCGTCCTGTCCATGACGGCATGCAGCACAAAAACAGTCGATACAACTTCCACAACGAAAACAGCCGACACAACTGCTGCTTCAACCACTGCTAAAGCAGCTGACACAACCGCCGCCTCAACTGCATCAGGTGCCAAAGAGAAATTGACAGTCTGGGCATGGGATCCCAATTTCAACATCCCCGTAATGGAAGAAGCAAAAGCAAGATACGCTGCAATCAATCCCAATGTCGAGATTGAAGTAGTTGAAATGGCAAAGGCTGATGTTGAGCAGAAACTTCTTATCAATTTGTCATCCGGAACAACAGACGGACTTCCTGACATCGTTTTGATCGAAGACTATAATGCGCAGAAGTATCTTTCCTCTTTCCCCGGCAGCTTTGCTGATTTGACAGACAAGATCAACTTCAAAGATTTTGCCGACTACAAAGTCAAGGCACTCACGCTTGACAGTAAAACATATGGTGTTCCTTTTGATTCCGGTGTTGCCGGAACCTACTACAGATCGGACATCCTCGAGCAGGCCGGCTTCACAGCTAAAGACCTCGAGAATATTACCTGGGATCGCTTCATCGAAATAGGTGAACAGGTCAAAGCCAAGACCGGTGTTGCCATGTGCGCATTCGATCCTACAGACGGAGGCCTTATCCGCATTATGCTGCAGTCTGCCGGTACATGGTATTTTGACGCAGCAGGCAAGCCGAACCTTGCTGACAATGCTGTTATGACCAAGGCTGTTGAGACCTATGCCAAGCTTATCAACTCTTCCGGTACAATGAAGACTTCCGGCTGGGCAGAATGGGTCGGCGCAATCAACACAGGCGCTGCAGCATCTATCAGCACCGGCGTATGGATTACAGGTTCTGTCAAAGCAGGAGCTGATCAGTCCGGCAAATGGGCTCTTGCCCCAATTCCGAGACTTGACGTCCCCGGCGCAGTAAACGCTTCCAACTTAGGCGGATCAAGCTGGTATGTCCTGGATTCTTCCAAGGCAAAAGATACGGCAATTGACTTCTTAAGCCAGACCTATGCAAAAGATCAGGACTTCTACCAGAAAATCCTGGTTGACCAGGGTGCCGTCGGCTCCTTCCTTCCCTCGCAGGCCGGAACAGCTTACATGACCGAAGATCCTTTCTTCGGCGGCCAGAAAGTATTTGAACAGTTCGCAACCTACATGAAGCTCATACCGAGCATCGATATGGGATCCTATACTTATGAAGCTGATGCTGCTATTGCCGCCATCCTACCTTCCGTCTACGAAGGCAAGGATGCAGCAGCAGCCCTCAAAGAAGCACAGGTACAGGTTGAAGCATCCATTCAGTAATCATTTCTCCCTACCTCGGATCACATAATTGAATAACTCTGAACTATGTACGCGAAAGGAGCGGGAGTCTCATAAGCTCTCGCTCCTTTCAAACTGCATCCTCTATAAATTGAGTACTCTATAAAACCGCCTTCCGCCCATGCATGCACCGGCATATTGATATTCACATCGAAAGGAATCGTTTATGAAAGCATATCGAAGTCGAGGGGTTGAAAAATACCAAAATCGGAGCGGCTGGTTCTTCGTAGGCATCGGCCTTGTTCTGACAGCAATTTTTTCCCTGTATCCTGTCATCAGTTCGTTTATCCTCTCCTTTCAGACCGGAAAAGGTGCGGTCTACCATTTTAACGGTTTCGGAAATATCATAAGACTATTTGGAGACACCGTATTTCGCCAGGCCCTCTCAAATACCTTTGTATACTTCATTTTTCAGGTTCCTGTAATGACCGTGCTGGCATTGACAATCGCAACACTTCTGAACGATCCGAAGCTCAAATTTAAAGGACTTTTCAGAACTGCAATTTTTCTGCCGTGTGTTACTTCCCTGGTTGCTTATTCCGTACTATTCAAAAGCATGTTCTCTACGGAAGGCCTGATTAACAAACTCCTCATGAATATTCACCTTATTTCCGAGCCGATACCGTGGATTTTAGATCCTTTCTGGGCAAAAGTACTCATTATTATTGCGTTAACCTGGCGCTGGACAGGATACAATATGATATTTTACCTGTCAGCGCTTCAAAATATTGATCCTCAAATCTATGAAGCCGCCCGTATTGACGGAGCAAACAAGATTAAGCAGTTTTTCTATATAATCCTCCCGCTTCTCAAGCCGATCATCCTTTTCACGACAGTAATGTCAACAATCGGAACCCTTCAGCTCTTCGACGAATCCTTCAATATTACAAATGGCGGACCTGCCAATGCGACACTTTCACTTTCCCATTACATCTACAATGTCCTGTTTAAATTCACTCCGAATTTTGGATATGCCGCAACAATTTCCTATGTAATAGTATTCTTTGTTGCTATTCTGGCGATCCTTCAATTTAAGATGGCAGGTGATAAAAATGACTGAATCGAAGAAACGTATCGGTTACAAACAGACACACGGCAAGTTCCAATGGGGAAATGCAGTCAGGCGCGCCGTGGTATATATTATCCTTTCTATCATTTCCCTTCTCTGTATCTTCCCGTTCATCTGGATGGTTCTGGGTGCGACCAGTGCTTCGAAGGATGTATCTTCCGGCAAACTGTCGATTGGTTTGGAATTAATCAACAACTTCAGTAAGCTGAATGAATTGATCAACCTGCCTAGAATTCTTGCAAACACGGCTGTACTGACCATCTGCGGAACAATAATTACGCTGATCGTTGCCTCACTCGCAGGTTACGGTTTCGAAATGTACAAGACCCGTACGCGCGAAAAAATCTATAACGTGCTGCTGCTCACCATGATGGTTCCGTTTGCAGCAATGATGATTCCCCTGTTCCGGATTTTCTCGGCGGCCAAGCTTCTGAACAATTACGTCGCAATCATCCTGCCGATGGCTGCATCAGTCTTTGTTATTTTCTATTTCCGCCAGTCGACCAAAACGTTTGCGAAAGAATTGATCCAGGCAGCCAGAATGGACGGACTAAATGAACTGCAGGCCTTTTTCTACATCTATCTTCCGACAATGAAGTCCACGTATGCCGCCGCTTCAATCATTGTGTTCATGTCATACTGGAACAGCTTCCTGTGGCCGTTGATCGTTCTTCAGTCGAATGATAAAAAGACGATCACGCTGGCAATATCGTCACTTGCATCGTCCTATACGCCCGATTATGGGGTGATCATGACTGCAATCATCATTGCCACCCTGCCTACCATGATCCTTTTCTTCGCCATGCAGAAGCAATTCGTCGAAGGAATGCTGGGCTCCGTCAAATAATACTGCAGCGGGATTTACGCTGCGTCAGGGCACATTCAGGTATAATTACTAATACATCGAAAGATTACAGGTGCTATTATGATTCAGCGAATTGAACTACTTAACGACTGGTACTTCCAGCCGGAATATTCGGCCGGTATGGAACAAAGCAATGAGGTCGCCGGCTTTTCCAAAGTCCAGCTGCCGCATACAAATGTTGAACTGCCCTATCATTATTTTGATGAGAAGGTGTCCCAGATTATCTCCTGCTATAAATATTTTTTTGAAGCACCGCAGATAGTCGCCGATCAGGTTGTTCTCCTGCAGTTCGAGGGCGTCATGGCATATGCCAAAGTGTTTTTGAACGGTCAATTCCTTGGTGAACACAAGGGCGGCTACACCCCGTTTTCATTTCCTGTCCAGGAAATCATCTCTGCATCCCGGAGCAATGAGATTACCGTTATCGTGGATTCGACGGAGAGGGACGACATCCCTCCTTTCGGCGGACAAATCGACTATCTGACCTATGGCGGAATTTACCGTGAAGTATCCCTGGACATTTTCGAACCTGTTCATATTAAGAACGCCAAAATCGAACCAATGCATGTTCTCGAAGGCATGAAAGGACTGCGGCTTGATGCGGCAATCAGTAACTCATCGGAAATCACATTCGCAGTTCTCGAGGTGCTCCTGTCCGACAAGGCAGGCGGGGTCATTTTCAGGACGGAAGAAACCGTCCTCTGCCCCGCCGGGGGATGCCGGTATGAACATGTTTTCACAGACATTGAAAAGGATACGCAGGCAGACCCCATACGTGTCTGGTCCCTGGACGACCCTGCCCTATATACGGTTCAGCTGATCCTTCATGTCGGGAATAAATCAGACCGCTTCGAGCGCCGCATCGGTTTCCGAACCGTAGCCTTCAAACCGGAAGGATTTTTCCTCAACGGGCAAAGGCTGCAGCTCATTGGTCTGAACCGCCACCAGTCATGGCCATATGTCGGTTACGCAATGCCCAAAAGGGCACAGCGCAAGGATGCGGATATCCTCAAGACGGATCTTCGCCTGAACATGGTCCGAACTTCCCATTATCCTCAATCGATTCATTTCCTTGACCGCTGCGATGAAATCGGACTTCTTGTGTTTGAAGAAATCCCGGGCTGGCAGCACATCGGCGAAGAAGCCTGGAAAAAGATTGCCGATACTAACGTAACGGAAATGATCGAGCGCGACTGGAATCATCCGTCGATCTTCATGTGGGGGGTCAGAATCAATGAATCACCTGACGATCACAGCTTTTACACGCAGACCAACAAAACAGCCCGCTCCCTGGATACCACCCGCCCGATCGGAGGCGTCCGCTGCATCGGGAACAGCGAACTTCTTGAGGATGTCTATACGATGAACGAATTCAGCCACACAGGCGGCGAAGTTCTTGTGGAAGATCCAAGAAAGGTAACCGGGCTTGATGTCGATGTCCCCTATCTGATAACGGAATTCTGCGGCCATATGTACCCCACTAAGAAATTCGACTGTGAGGAACGTCAGGCCGGTCTTGTGTCCAGACATCTGCGCATCCAGAACGATGCCTTTGCGAATCCGTTGATATCGGGTGCAATCGGGTGGTGCGCATTTGATTACAACACGCACAAGGATTTCGGATCAGGTGACCGTATCTGCTATCACGGGGTCATGGATATGTTCCGGACCGCAAAATTCGCCGCCTTCGTATACAAATCGCAGGTAAGCCCTGAAATCGAGCCGGTCCTCATGCCGGTAACTTACTGGGCAAGGGGCGAAAGAAGCATCGGCGGCATTCTGCCTTTGATTGTCCTTACCAACTGTGATTCGCTTACGATCACATATGGTTCCAATGATCCCATCATCCTGACACGAAAATCCGATGATTTCGGAAGCCTTCCTTACCCGCCGTTTGTCGTTGAACTCAGCGACCTCCCTGCCGAAAGGCTTGGCGAATGGGGAATGCGCTGGGAAGACGGAATTATCTGCGGATACGCTGACGGCAAAAAAGTCATAGAAAAACAGTTTGCAAAAGACCCTCTGCCTGCCCGCATTGTTGTTTCCCCTGATGACGCAAAGCTTGACATCGATGCCAAGGATGTTACCCGCGTACTGGTCAGTGCTGTCGATCAGAAAGGAAACACACTGCCTTTTGCCGACAATATCATTCGTGTATCACTAAAAGGCCCGGGGCGCATCCAGGGACCTGAAAGTTTTGCACTCGCGGGCGGATCCTTCGGGTTCTATGTGGAAACATCGGGAGAGCCGGGGATTGTAAAAGTATGCGTTGAATCCGATGGTTTCGATCCTCAGGATTTCGAAATTGAAGTCTGCTGACCGCGGTTCACAGCAATTAACAACTGATTTCCATATGAAGAGGCTGTCTGCATTTCATCCGTGTTCTGCAGGCAGCCTTTTACTCTTCCAGCATCGCATAGGCCCGTACCGGTGAGCCGTCTCCGTTTTCCAGAAGAAGCGGGGCTCCGGAGAAAAAGAATCGACGGCCGATAAGACCGGATAAATTCACAAGTCCCTCAACCGGAACAATTCCGCGCGAAAGGATCATTCTATGCATGGCAAATGGATCTCCGGCGCTTTCGACTGCTTCGACTGTCGGAAGGTCAATACCAATCATACGTATCTTCATATTCATTAAAAATGCGAGAAGTTCCGCTGAAAATATCGGGTAATTTTGAAAATATGCATCGGTACCTGACTTTTCTTCCCAGCCGGTCGAGATAATGACGCGGTCACCGGGGCGTATTTTACATTTATCCGAATCGGACAGCTCCATGACCGGATGAGCCTCACCGCCCGCATAGTAGAGCTTTGCACGAAAGCAGACGGCTTCGCCGACAAATATGTCCAGCGGCAGTTCCAAAAGTGACATTCTATCCTTCAAAAAATGGAGGGGAGCATCAAGGTGTGTGCCTGTGTGGCTTCCAAATCGAAGTTCTGTGATCTGGCAGGCGTCTTTGCCGTGCGAGGACACAAGGTCGAGTGTTACTTCGGTATCGCCGGGGAATACGGGCATTCCTGCATGGATTTTGCCGGTCAGGTCGATAATTTTCATATCTTCGCCTCCTTTGGTGTCAATGCAGTCTCACTGTCACCTTCGAGAATACGGAAAAATTCCCGCAGGCGGTCGGTGATCTGTCCTCGGTCTTTGGGTGCGGGACGATACTGGATGTATGGCTTCTGCATGGCGGAAAAAAGGATTCTGCCTTTGAAGTCGGGGTGGGCAAGGATGCGGGAAAGCGCCTCCATATCGGGACGGGCGTCTTCCACATAGTACAGGAGAACCTGCTCGTCCTTGACAAGAACCCGGGAAAATCCGAACCGGCTGGCCATTTGACGTATGTAGGAAATATCCGTCAAAATCTGAACCTGTCTGGGCACATCTCCGAAGCGGTCCATAAGTTCGTCAAGGACATCCATATATTCCCTGCTGTTTTTAATTTCGCTGATGCGCCGGTATGCGTCCATGCGCTGGCCGTCATCATGGATATATTCGGGCGGGATATACGCATCAATATCTATTTCAACTACGGCCTGACGCACGGGAACCGTCACTTTGCCTTCACTCTCGTTCCTGATGTTTTTGATTTCTTCTTCGAGCATCCGGCAGTACAGGTCATAACCGATTACATCCATCTGCCCATGCTGTTCCGCACCGAGCAGGTTGCCTGCGCCGCGGACTTCGAGGTCTTTGAGTGCGATCTTAAAGCCCGATCCAAGTTCCGTGAAGTCACGGATCGCAGTCAGGCGCTTTTCGGCAACTTCTGTGAGAATCTTGTCCCGGCGGTATGTGATATAGGCATAAGCCTGACGGTCTGAGCGGCCTACACGGCCTTTGAGCTGATAAAGCTGTGCAAGTCCGAATCGATCGGCATCTTCGACGATGATCGTATTTACATTCGGCATATCGATGCCGGATTCGATGATAGTTGTGCAGACCAGAATATCCGCCTCATGGTAGATGAAGCTTTCGATTATGTTTTCAAGCTGCCTCTCGCCCATTTTTCCGTGTGCATACGAAATGCGGGCTCCCGGAAGGGCCGCCTCAAGAGCTGCGACTTTTTCATGGATACGGTGCGTGTCGTTGAAAAGATAAAAGACCTGCCCCTGCCTTGAAATTTCACGCAGGCACGCCTCGTTGACTATATCCGCATCGTATTCCATCACATATGTCTGTACCGGACGGCGGTCAAGCGGCGGTTCCTCGAGTATGGAGATATCGCGTATTCCCGACAGGGACATATGCAGTGTCCTCGGGATCGGCGTAGCAGTAAGGGTAAGCACGTCCACCGAGTTACGGAGCGCCTTCAGTTTTTCTTTGTGTTCAACGCCGAACCTCTGTTCCTCATCTACGACCAGAAGTCCTATATCCTTGGGGACTATATCTTTGGAGAGAACGCGGTGCGTGCCTATGACCACGTCAATAGTGCCCTCATGCAGGCCCTTCACAGTTTGTTTGATCATCGCGGGTGTTGCAAACCGGGACAGCAGGCCGACTGTTACCGGGAAGCGCGACAGCCGTTCGCGGAGATTTTCATAATGCTGCTGTACCAGGACAGTTGTCGGTGCCAGAAGAATCGCCTGTTTACCGTCCATAATGCATTTGAAAATGGCACGGAATGCAACCTCTGTCTTGCCGAAACCGACGTCTCCGCAGAGCAGCCTGTCCATGACTTTGTCGGATTCCATGTCAGCTTTGATTTCCGCAATAGCCGTCAGTTGATCCTCGGTCTCCTGATAAGGGAAGTCTTCTTCAAATTCCCTTTGCCAGACAGTGTCCTCCGAGAAAATATGCCCCTTTATGGACTGACGCTGTGCGTAAAGTTCCACAAGATCAATAGCGAGCTGCCTGATCGACACCCTCGCTTTTTCCTTCATCCGTGTCCATTCCTGGCCGCCGAGTCTTGAAAGCTTCGGGGTACGTCCCTCCGAACCAACATATTTCTGGATCTGATCCAGTTTTTCCATGGAAATATAGAGGGAATCTTCGGACGCATAGGTGATTTTCAGATAATCCCTGTGCACACCGCCGGCCTCAAGATTGACAATTCCGTCATATCGGCCGATACCATGCTGTTCATGTACGACCAGCTCACCGGGAATCAGATCGCTGAAAAGATCAATATGCACGCCCTGGCTTTTCCTGCGGCGCATAGGACGGTCGACACCGAAAATATCCTGCGTACCGACAATCAGAAGATCGGCCGCGGGATATTCGAAGCCGGCCGGCAGGTGGCGCGGGAAAATCTCGGAAAATGTGTCATGGTCTGCAAGAAACTGACGAAGGCGGTCGGCACGGGCGCCCTCACCGGCCATAAGAATCGTATCTTTATTATCTTTACGGCGCTGGGTAATTATCCTGGCAAGGCTCTCTTCATGTCCGCGGAAACTATCGCTGGCACGACCGGCAATCGTATAATTCGTTGCGCCAGGAAGCCCGTTTCCGGAGGTCGGCAGACCGGAAAGGGTAACTGCGAAGCCTTTTTGATCAAGCTCGATAAACAATTCGGTGCCCTTCCAGATAGCACCTGCAGAAAGGGGAAGAACCTGGCCCTTTTCAAAAAGAGCCGTGAATCGCTGCACAAAATCCGCCTGCGAACTGTCCAGCCGTTTCCGGAAAGAAAGCGGCTCGTCCAAAAAAAGCAGGTAGGGACAGGAGCGGATATAGGATAGAACCGATGCACTCTGCGGAATAAGAATTGGCGTCCATTTCTCGAGGCCGGAGAAAAGAAGACCCTCACGGATTCGCTCGGCATCCTGCATGGCAAGACGCGAAAAATTCTCGCACGCATCCCGTCCCGCACCGTTCTGTGCAGCCTCAAGGCGTGCCTTCTCCCCCGCTTCCAAAATACTGCGCGCGATTTCTCCCCGCCTTTTCTCCGGAACAAGAAGCTCCCGACCCAGGGCAATACTGATTTCTTTAAGCTGAGCGGTAGATCGTTGTGTCTCAAGGTCAAAAGTTTTAATTTGATCTATATCTTCATCAAAAAACGAAATCCGGACGGGTTCTTCGCTGCCAGCCGGAAAAACGTCAAAAATATCGCCTCGGCGGGCGAATTCGCCCTCTCCCTCGACTTTTCTTGTACGTTCGTAGCCAATATTTATCAGCCGTATCGCCAGATCTTCGGGCCGGACACGCTTGCCGACGCGAAGGGTAACCAGTGATTCCTGAAAATCGGAAACAGGCATGAGCCGGTTCATAAGAGCCCCGGCCGTAATAATCACGGCTCCGAATTCACCGGTCAGAAGCCTTCTGAGCACCCCGATCCGGGATAATTCCGCTTCACGGCTCGACGCATCAACATCGGCAAGATTAAGCTCCCGCTGCCTCAGAATCAGGACTTCCTCTTCACAGAAAGAAGACAAATCCAACTGCAGGGTACGGGCCCGGAGCTCGTCCGGAACCAGAATCACCGGCTTCTTCCCTGTCTTCTGACTGATTGCACGGACAAGATATGCCTTTTGACTGTCGGTCATCCCGGTAACATTCACATGCCCGGGAGACGGCAGATCGAGGTCTCCGAGAATCTTCAGGAAAACCGGATCCCTTTGTGCCATGGAAAGAATGCGCTGCATCGATTCTACAGGACTCATGCCCGCTCCTTTATGAGCTTTTCTGTGGCTTCCGCCGCACTCACAAATGCAGAAAACATCTGTTCCTGGTCATCTTTTCCTATCTCGGAAAGAACAAAATCGGCCAGATCCCAATGCTGCGGCACAGGCCCGCAGCCAACACGGATCCTTGGGAAATCCTGTGTGCCCAGACAGGAAATAATAGACTTCATCCCGTTATGTGTTCCGGGTCCGCCGCTCGGGCGCACACGCACCGTACCGCGCGGAATATCAATATCGTCATACAGGACAATGAGGTTTGCGGGGGCGATTTTGAAATATTGAAGCGCTTCCCGTATACTCTCCCCTGATAAATTCATAAAGGTATGCGGACGCAAAAGAACCACCTTCTCACCGAGAATGGTTCCCTGACCGTACTCGCCTTTGAATTTTGTTTTGCTGACAGGAATCCGGTTACGCTGAGCGAGCACATCAAGCGTCATGAAGCCGCAGTTATGCCAAGTCTGTGTATATTGTGAACCGGGATTGCCCAGACCTGCGATAAGCCACATGGTTGTTATACTCCTTCGCGTCTCCGATCCGGCGGAATAAGCTTCGAACTGCGGATCATATTCTTCCTGACCACCCAGTTCTCCTTAACAATCTGCCGGTTACGGGCAATCGCAAGACCAAGCTCGGGAACATCTTCCGTAATAGTTGAACCGGCTGCTATATAGGAATTATCATGCAGCGTCACCGGAGAAATCAGATTGGAGTTGCCGCCGATAAAAACATTGTCACCAATGATGCAGGCAGTTTTATCAAGTCCGTCATAGTTGCAGGTTATTGTTCCGCAGCCAAAATTGACATTCTTCCCGACCTGGGAGTCACCGATATAAGTAAGATGACGTGCCCGTGTATAGTCGCCGACCGTGGAATTCTTAATTTCCACAAAAGCACCTACCGTAATATTATCCCCAAGGACGGATTCCGGTCGAATATGGCTGTATGGACCAATCTGGCAGTTCTTTCCAATAACACACTGATTCGCGACAGAATTCAAAATAAGCGTCCCGTCTCCGACTTCAACATCTTCAAGGCGAGTCTGTGATCCGATAATGCAGTCCTCACCGATAATAGTTCTGCCTATGAGGACAGTAGACGGACGGATAACAGTATCACAGCCGATCTGAACTGTCGGGTCAATCCAGGTCGAAGCCGGATCGATAATCTGAACGCCCTGCGACATAAATTTTTTGCATACGCGCTGATTCAGAATCTCCCCGACAGCCTGCAGTTCAATACGGTCATTTACGCCCCTTGTCTCGTCAAAGGGTGCAATAAAAGCGCCGACTTTGTGGCCGTCGTTTATCAGAATTTCAATTGTATCAGTAAGATAATATTCCTTCTGTGCATTTCCGGAGCCTATTCTGCCAAGTGCGGAAAGCAGAAGCGGGGTGCGGAAACAATATATGGAAGAATTGATCTCCCGGATCAATTTCTCTTCATCGTTCGAATCGCGATCCTCAACAATTTTAACGACATGTCCATTATTATCGCGGACCAGTCTTCCGTAACCAGTGGGATCCGGAGCCAGTGCAGTAATGACGACAGCGCCGAATGCTTCCTTTTCAAACAGATCCATAGCCGCCAGAAGCGTCTGCGCCGTAATGAGCGGGGCATCACCCGGCAAAACAATCGTACATCCGTTTCTGCCTTCAAGGAAAGGTCCTGCCTGCATAACAGCATGCCCTGTACCAAGCTGCTGCTCCTGGAGAACAAATGCAACATCTTCGCCTAAAGTGGCCCGAACCTCTTCCTGTTTATATCCGACAATGTAAACCTGCTCGTGTGCACCTGCTTCATGAAGTGCATCCGCAACCCAGGATACCAGCGGTTTTCCGGCAGCTCTCTGAACCACCTTCGAGTGTTTTGAATGCATTCTTTTGCCTTCACCTGCGGCCATAACAACAGCACAAATATCCATATGAATCAATTCTCCTTTATAAATGCATCTTCTTTGGGGCACGAAAATGCGCCGGAATATCTCTTCAGGGAGAACTCCGGTGCTTTTCAAACGTCTATATTATAACATAAAGGGGAAGAGTGTGTGTGTTTCTCGCTCGGTCAGTCCTCGAGCCTTCGGCTCTGCGGAATCTACTCGAAACACACACACCCTTCCCTGTTGAGCGTCCTGCGGACGCTCAGGAATATTTTGACTCTTTAATAGCAGCCCTGCGGGCGCTATTAAAGATTGATATTTTGCTGTTGATGCAGCATAACGTATAATTGGTTATTTGCAGACAAGCATTTTACGGTTCAAGTTCCAGGCAAATGCAGTTTCGCCCGGAACACCTGCAACGTCGCAAGATAACCGGACTAGCGTTCCTTTGGTTGAATGGCAGATCATCATGATATATTGCTATCTGAGTAGATTCCACAGGACTGCAAAGCAATCCGAGGTTCTACTCTTCCGTAGCGTCCGCAGGACGCCCCACAGGGAATAGAGTGTGTGTCTCGAGTAGATTCCGCAGGATTGCACAGCAATCCGAGGACCTGACCGAGTGAGAAACACACACTCTATTCCCCGACCTGACCGAGTGAGAAACACACACTCTATTCCCCGACCTGACCGAGCGAAAAAAGCATCATTCCTTAACCAGTTTCATATCTCCGAATTTAATCCAGCCTTTTTTCCTCATTATCTCTGATGTCAGAAACGCAATAGCTGCCGGAAGTATGAACTGCAGGATGATTATATAGCACACGACCACCCAGGGTGCCGTGGCGGCAGAACCATCCGTCGGAACAGTCATATTACTGAAGGTCATGATCTGTCCGACTAATCCGCAGGAGCCCATACCGGCACCGAGGAAATTGTTCGTCATGCCGAATACGCATGTGGCAAGGGGCCCCGCTACCGCCGAAGCCAGCATTGTGGGTATAAGGATTTGAGGGTGCCGTACGATGTTTGGAAATTGGATTTTGGCGGTGCCCAGTCCCTGTGACAAAAGGCCGTTCCATCCGTTTTCGCGAAAAGAGGCTACTGCAAATCCGACCATCTGTGCGCAGCATCCAACTGTTGCCGCCCCGGCTGCAAGGCCATTCAGGCCCATCGAAATACAGAGTGCAGCCGAAGAAATAGGCGCCACCAGGGTAAGCCCGACCAGCAGGGAGACTGCAATGCCCATAGGGAAAGGATACAGTTTGGTAGCACCAACCAGAAGCCATCCAAGCCATGCCATGAATGAGCCAACCGGAGGTCCGACCAGCACAGCGACAACCGTTCCTGAAATTACTGCTCCCGCAGGAACAACAATAAGATCAAATGGTGTTTTGCCGGTCAGCCATGATCCGATTTCCACAGCGACGATTACGGCAATGATAGCGCCCATCGGGCCTGCTGATGTCACTCCCTTAATCGGTGTACCGGCAACAACATCAAATGCATTCATGAGATATGCCAGGCCGCCGACAACCGCAGCCGAATAGACTGCAAGCGGTTTGCTCTTCAGACCTGTCGCGACAGCGACACCAATCGCCGCACCGACAAGAGGTGATCCTGCACTTGTCCAATAAATAATCTGCTGAAAATATGGCTGCAGAGCGTCAATATGAATAAATCCAAAAATCGTTTTCAGGATTGTGCCGATCAGCAGTGAAGCAAAAAGACCATACACCATTGCGCCCATGGCATCAATGAAATAACGCTTGCCGGCCCTTTTGAGAAAAGAAATCATTTTTTCTGACCGTGTCTGTTTTTTGACCGGCACTTTTTGGCGGGGCTGTTTATGATAATTTTTGTTAGCCATGTATTTTCCTCCTGCAACAAGTAAATTACCGTCGGCATGATCAGAAAACACAGACAGACAGCGCACCCGGACCAACCCTGGATTCCTTCAAAACTCAAAATTACCGGGTGCACTAAAACATCCGGAATCTGATATCTTGCATGGAATCGCACAGAGCTGATTCACAAAAACGGAAAGGGCATTTTTCCCGATCCGCCGCAGGGTTTGTGGAAAAGAGGACAAATGGCCGGACATGATGAAAGTCTTTACAGGGAAATCCTCGAACAGGACTCTCCGTAACGCACACTGACAACACCCGTAAATATTGCATGAATCATAACATTGCACCGGAAATAAATCAAGAAAAATGACTCCGGCTGATGCAAATCAGTATATCTGGGTTTCGATTTAAGGTATACTACTATCATTATAAGTAAGAAAATCTGCTGCCGTGCAATGGTGTCCGGTTCGTAGATTGGAGGTTTTTCATGATCGCTTTACTTCTTGTTGCGGGTTACGCAACCAGACTCTATCCGTTGACCATAAATACCCCTAAGCCACTCCTTCCCGTCGCCGGCCGTCCTATGCTTGATTATATTGTCGATGAACTTGACACGCTGCCGGACCTTACGGGCATTTGCCTGATTTCCAATCACCGCTTTGCAGGTCATTTTGAGGAGTGGGCTTCCACACGAAGACTCATTTCTCCGCATGTTCCGATTACTGTTCTTGATGACGGTACGACCGACGATTCCAATAAGCGCGGTGCCATCGGTGATATTCAGTTTGCCATTGATACCCTGCACATTGACGAAGATACCGTCATTATTGCCGGCGACAATCTTTTTACCTACCGCCTCAAAGATATGTACGATCATTTCATGAAGATCCGCAGGGACCTCCTGATTGCCATTCATGTTCCGGACAAATCGCAGCTTCAGAAGCTTGCAGTCGCGACACTTGACGGACAGGGCAAAGTACTTCGCATGATGGAAAAACCCAGCGAACCGGAGTCCGAGACTGCTATTTATGCGACATATTTCTATTTGAAAGAGACTCTTCCGCTGATCCGTAAATACCTCGAAGATGGTAACACACCGGATGCACCGGGTCATTTCCCGTCCTGGCTTTATAAACGCCAGGATGTGTTCGCGTATCTTGCAGACGGCAACTGTATCGATATCGGCACGCCCGAAAACTATAAAGACGTAACGGAGAATTTTTCAAAACTTTGGTCAGAGCGTAAAGCTCTGCCGGGCGAGGAATAATTGTCTGCATGGAGGAAATGCAATGACCCTTTCAGAGAAGACTGTCGGTTCACTTGATCACCATCCTCATGAAGCACCCGGTCAGCAGGATTTTTTCCGGACGATGACCTATATCAGCGGGCATCGTCACCCGGACACCGATTCCATTGTATCCGCTATGGCATATGAAGCACTCAAGGCTAAGCTCGGGGAATCAGCAATAGCCGTACGGCTCGGGGATATCAACCCGGAGACCGCCATGGTTTTGAAGCGCTTTAATCTGAGCGCGCCGCCCTCCCTTTCCGATATCCGGACGCAGGTCCGGGATCTGCAGATTGATCATCCGACGCCGGTTTCACCGGACGCCTCGCTTTGGGAGGCATGGGATCACCTGCAGGAAGAGCAGACGAAATCCCTTCCCGTCGCTGATGTGGAAGGTCATTTCCTGGGGCTCGTCACGAGCGGCGACATAGCTGTTTTTGACATGCGTCAGATTCAGGAAGCCAGCACTACCGCTACACTCAAAAATCTGATCAGTACGGTGAAAGGGAAGCATATCTGCGGTCCCGTAACGCCATTTCTGGAAGCACCTATCTTTGTCGCAGGCCTTGACTGCAGCCTTCACAAAGACGGTATCGTCCTTGGGGAGACTGTCAGTGAAGCGATGATCATACACGCCGACGAAGCGCACGTTCTGTGCCTTGTCGCCTGCAATGTGGACGATCCGGAGGCTTTCCGGCTGTCACTGTCCAGCCAGGCGCGGGCTGTCTCCCATACTGCGGTCATCTCTTCCCCTTTTAACCTGTACAAGACGCTTCGCCTTCTTACCCTTGCAACCTCGGTGTCCACTATTATGCACAGTACCAGTGTAGTCCGGTTCGGACTTCGCGATTATCTGGATGATGTCCGGAATGCGATGCTGTCAAGCCGTTTCCGCAGTTATCCTGTTGTCGATGATTACGGTCATGTGGCAGGCCTTATTTCGCGGTTTCATCTGATCCGTCCATCCCGCAAAAGGGTCATCCTTGTCGATCATAACGAGATGGCACAGTCTTTCCCCGGTCTTGAGCAGGCAGAAATTATCGAGATCATTGACCATCACCGTATCGGCGATGTGACGACGGACGGTCCGATCTATGTCCGGAATGAACCGGTTGGCTCTACTGCTACGATTATCGCAAGCATGTATTTTGAACGTAATGTATTTATCGACCGTCCGATTGCCGGAATCCTTCTTGCGGCTATTCTTTCTGATACTATCTTTTTCAAGTCACCGACATGTACGCCCCGTGACCGCGAAATCGCCCAGAAATTATCCATTCTTTCCGGCGAAAACATAGACATCCTAGCCGAAGCAATGTTCACTCCGGATGATTCGCTTCTGAAAATGTCAGCCAAAGAGCTTCTCAGTATGGATTTCAAGGTCTTCCGTATGGCCGGCGCCAAAGTCGCCATAGCGCAGATCAGTGCGATGGATATTTCTCCGTTCCTTGCGCGCCAGGACGATCTGCTCGCCCAGATGGGTATCGACCGCAAGCTTGAAGACTATGATATGGTCATGATGGCTTTGACGGACATCGAAAAAGGAGGCTCCCAGATATTAGTATCCGGAAGCCTCGGTGATGCAATTGTCAGAGCATACGGCGAGGAAGCAAGGGGCAGGAATTCCTTCTATCTTCCCGGTGTCATGAGCCGCAAAAAGCAGATTGTCCCGCAGCTTTCCATGGTAGTCGGCATCGGTTGACGGCTCATTTGATGTTATTCCTCATGAGGCGCTTTTTGGGCTTCCCTGTTGCTGATGAACATCGCGGAACCGCCGCGGCGCCGGATAAGCCATAAAGTACCGGCCGCTAAAAGCACCGCCGGAACGATTATCAGTAAAGGATTTACTTCAACTGCGAAACTCTCCGGTAAAAGGACCGACAATGTATTGAGCGTAATATGGAATACTATCGTCATCAATAAAGAGCCGTATTTTATATAAACATAGCCCAGCAGAAGCCCCAGGACACCCGCGTACACTCCCTGAAGAAGATTCATATGCAGGATGCCGAACAGGGCAGCCTGAATCAGCAGGGCGGGAAAAACGCGCATATAACCCAGCAGACGGTTCAGCACGACTCCCCGCATCAGGAACTCCTCTGCGACAGGTGCGACAATGCCGACGGCAATAACCTGAAGGATTACCGGGCTGCTTCCAAGACCCTTCATTATGGCCTGGTAGTCAGGGAAATACTGTACAATATTAAAACCGCTGATGAAATACGTGATACCAAAATCAGCAAATACAGCCAGAGCCGCAACTAATACGTAATCCGTGATTTTGAATGCAGAAATGGCAGGCCGCTTTTGTCCTTTCATCTGACGAAAATACATAAACGCATAAACAGGCAGAACCAGCAGGTCACATGCGAGTGCGAGCGGCAGTGTCTGGCTGATCGCCCATTCCGTCAGCTGCTGTGACATAGCAAGGGGATCGGATGCCTGGTTTATGACGGGAAGAATTCTGGTGACGAAATAAAACACCGTCATGGCAATGCCGACTGCAATTTGAATACCCACAAATATCAGAAGGGGATACAGCACGCGCCAGACCATAAACACATGGCCGTGCTTTTTCGGGGCAGCCGCTGCAGATGCCGGTGATATATTGAGCGGTTCGTTTGGGTTCGTTATTGGGTTTTCGTCCATTTTTTTGCTCTCCTTTTTTGATGAATAAGTACCAGGATTATTAGAGAGAACACTATCACTCCGGAAACAATTAATCCGCCTTCGGGTCCGAAATCGCCGCCTGTCAGGATATCACTTCCGGTTTTTATGCTCTCTGTCTGAAAAAGACTCGCCGTGGGTACGATGCCGCTCACTTCAAACCCGAACAGATTACCCTGTGCAAAGTTCCATACCGAATGAACGGCACAGACAGTCCATATCTCCTGTGTATATATGGAAAACATGGCGAAAAAGACGGCAATCAGTATAAGGTTGATAAAAGCAATAATGGAAAACCCCGAGTTGCCCGTATGCAGGAGTCCAAAAAACAAAGACGTAACGGCGACTGCAGCCGGCCGGCTGAATTTCGCACTGAGTCTGGGAAGCATATAGCCGCGGGTCATGATTTCTTCAGACGCTCCCTGCGGGATCCACATGAAAATATACAGGACAAACAGGGATACCGCAGATGCATCCAGCCCGAATCCGGCAACTCTCGCCTGTCCTGTCACTAAAAGCAGCAGGAAAACGGCAAGCATCATGCAAAGCCCGATACCAAGGCCGCGCGTATATGAAAAAACCGCCCTTCTTTTATCCCCTGCCTCATGGAACGGAAGTCCCATTGTTTGGGTTGATCTCTTTTCAATGACGCGGACAATCAGAAGGTAGACGCCGATAATGATCAGATAACCGGCCGTCATGGCAATAAGGAATGGTTTGGTCGACATCACTCCCATTAACATCTTCATGATGGAATCAAACATGGATGAATCAAAAGTGACCGAACCGGAGGCAGACGGACTGGTAATACCGGTTAATTTATCCATGAACCCGGCCACGGCGTCCGAACGCAGGTAGAAAACGAAGGCTGCCATATAGGCAATTGACTGAACCGTTGCCACAAGCACAAAAGGCAGAACCAGCTGGCAGGCAAGAAGGCCAACCGCCGGCCATGCTTTCTTCGGCTGATAGTTATAAATCAGTTTGCCGCCGGATTGTCCCTTGCCGGGCGTATCCGATACATGCAGGTACGGTGCTTCCGATAATGGATTTGTATTTTCGATCATGACGATACACCTGTCCTTTTCAGCGGAGTATTTCAGAAAAGTATACGTCGGATCCCCATATTTTGCAAAACCGAAAAAATTCCGCTGCCGCATTTTAGATGTATTTCGTCTTATACTCAATAATTTCAAAAAAAGCATCCGCTGCTAGCGCCATAAGTACGGGGATCACAGCTCCCAGCACCAGTACCTGCCAGCGATTGATGTTGTTGCCGGTGATAATAAGGTCTCCGAGACCGCCGCCGCCTACAAATGCAGCAAGAATAGCCGACCCGATATTTATCGTAACAGCTGTCCGGATACCTGCAATAATCATGGGAATGGCAAGAGGAATTTCGACCCTGAAGAGGACGCGTCCGGGCTTCATACCCATACCGTTTGCCGCTTCGATAATCGCAGGGTCGACTTCGTTCATGCCGATCAGAGTATTGTTCAGTACCGGCAGTATCGAATATACCCACAAGGCAATTATCGTCGGCTTGCTTCCGATACCCAATATCCCGACAGTAAGTGCAATAATCGCAAGTCCCGGAATCGTCTGCCCGATATTCACCAGGCCGATTACACGCGGGACCCATTTTTTGTATTTGGGTCTTGAAAGAAATATCCCCGTGGGAATTGCAGTCAGGATTGCCAGGCTGCATGAAATAAACACGATATACAGATGCTGCCCCAAAAGCACGAAAATTCTATGGTATGTAACCGACCTTGCGACAAGCGAATCCTGCGGGTAGGTAACGACATACCAGCTGAGGCAAATTCCTATTATTGCCAGAAATACAATTTTGGCAAATCCTTTCAAATATTCGATACTGTTTTTATTCATTCGATTTTCCATACTGGCTTACCCGTCTCATCATAGTATCGAGCGTTACAACTCCCCGGATATTACAATCATCATCTTCCACAAAAATATAAGATTCCCCTGTCCGGAACATTTCTGAAAGAGCCGCCTGTGCCGTAGTCTTCATGCCTACCTTACCGGCATCGGATAAATTGCCGTTTTTTTGCACACTGCCTTTCATAAATTCATTGACGTCGGTCATAAGGATTCCGCAGGGAATCAGGTTCATAATTTTAAGTGTGTTCTTTCCGCCGAGAAGCTCCGATACAAAAGGATCGGCAGGGTGCAGCAGGATTTCCATTGATGTTCCGACCTGAACGACGCGGCCCTCTTTGAGGACTGCAATTCTGTCTCCCATTTTTATTGCTTCATCTATATCGTGTGTGACAAATACAATGGTTTTTTTGATTTTTTCCTGAATTTTCAGGAATTCATCCTGCAGCTTGGCCCTTGTAATTGTATCAAGCGCGCCAAATGGTTCGTCCATCAGCATTATTTTGGGATTGGCTGCGAGTGCCCGGGCCACGCCGACACGCTGTTTCTGGCCGCCGCTCAATTCCCTGGGCTTTTTGCTTCTGTACTTATCGGGATTAAGGTCGACAAGATCCAGCAATTCATCGACCCGCGCACGGATTGCTTCTTTTTTCCAACCCAGTTCATTGGGTACCGTGGCGATATTCTCGGCGACAGTCATATGGGGAAACAATCCGATATCCTGAATGATGTATCCCGTATTCAGCCTGAGTTCAATCGTGTCAATTTCATTTATATTTTTGCCGTCTATAAAAATCCGACCCGCACTAGGCTCGATCAGCTTATTTATCATCTTCATGGTAGTCGTTTTGCCGCAGCCCGAAGGTCCGACGAGCATACAAATCTCACCTTCCCTGATATGAAGGTTCAGGTCTATGACTGCGTCCGCTGCTGCTCCGGCATACTTTTTGGAAACATTTTCGAATCTGATCATTTGTTACCTCTTACTTGTTTAGTCTTTTTTGGACGGCATTCAGAATTCTGTCAACAGCAATAGCAAGCATGGATATTACTATCGTTCCAGCCAGAATCATTCTGTCATCACTCCTGCTTATTCCCTGAAAAATAAGTTCACCGAGGCCGCCCCCTCCGATATAACTGGCAATGGCACCGATGCCGATGCCCATTACAACCGCTGTGCGTATTCCTGCCATCATTGCCGGGAATGCCAGCGGGATCTTGATTTTAGTGAGTATTTTCCGCTCTGTAAGCCCCATTCCCCTTGCTGCCTCAAGTATGGAAGGATTAATATTCATAATCCCCGTATAAACATTCCTGATGATCGGAAGCTGCGTATAAGCAACCAGCCCCACAATCGCAGGCTCTTTTCCAAGGCCCAGAACAGGAAGAAGCAAAGAAAAAAGTGCGAGACTCGGGATGGTCATCATGATATTGGCAAAATTGAGAACAATTCCGGCAACCGGCTTGCTTCGAGTGATAAGTATTCCAACCGTGATGCCAAGGCATATGGAAATAAGCATTGCGATACTTACAATGGCAAGATGCTCCGTAGTCAGCTTTATAATCGTCTGCCATCGGGAAACAAAGAAATCGATGAGTTCCATAAGTCTCCTTCTCAGGTAGAATGGGTTGTATTTTGTGCCTTAAGAAGTGCGACATTTTTGCCTGCAATCCGTCCGAACACAAGGCAGTCGGTGATTGAACAGCTGCCAAGCCGGCTTGCCCCGTGGATTCCACCGGTAACTTCGCCCGCTGCAAAAAGTCCGCGAATTATCCCGCCGTCTGAACCAATCACTTCACTGTCGGAATTGATCTTGATTCCACCCATAGTATAATGCACTTTGGGCCATAAACGAATAGCATAAAACGGCGGATGAGTAATCGGCACGGCATTTTCGATAAACGGTTTACCAAAATAAACATCCTCCCCATTGATGAATGCCTCATTGAAATCATTCATGGTTTTATCAAGTGCCGGCAACGGGATTTGGTAAAATGACGCAAGCGAAGTAAGCGATTCAAATTTCCTCACCACATTCTTCCTGAGACAGCGGTCGATATTCCATCCGGACTGTTTAACAGCATGTTCGTCTGCAATGCCGATGCAGGGATGTCCGACCCGGAGGATTTTATCCGACAGGGATTTCCGGTCTGAGAGTTCGTTTGCAAACCGGCAGCCGGTCCGGGGATCCACAATGATTCCGTATTGGAATACGATGTATTCCGAAAACTGCGGCCCGTCGCCATATCCTTTTTCATCGGGAGAAGCCCAGGGTCCCAATTGAATCTGCGATAAGTCAACCGCCGCGGCACCGATATTCATTGCCTCGATGAGCGCCTCCGAGTTCGCAAACGGTTTGTTGGTTGTGTCGATTGCTTCAGTAAGCCGGGGATCCTGTGCCGACCGGAAAGCGACATCCGCACCAAACCCCCCGGCCGCAAGTATGACCGCTTTTTTAGCCTCTATCTTTTTCACTGTGCCGCTGTATTTGTTTCTATAATCCCAGTTTTCACGCACGGCTACTCCGCATACCCGCCCCTGCGGATCTTGGATGAAGTTCTGAAAATACGTACCGCATCTCAATTGGACGCCTGTTTCACCGGCTTTCCGCAGCATGCATTTAATGATTGTCGAACCGGAAACATGAAGCGGAGTATAGCATCTGGGAACACTATGCCCGCCAAAGATATCCACACGATCATAATATTCCACGCCCAGGTCTTTGCGAGACCATTCGAAAGCATCCGCGGCCTGTTCCGCCAGCATTTTTACAAGTGCCGGATCACCGAGCCCCAGCCCTGCGCGCATCATATCGGCATACATACCTTCAGCAGAATCCTTAATGCCGAACTTTGCCTGAAGCTGTGTTCCCGGAGCTGCTACTCCCCCGTCGCTGATGAAGGAGTTCCCGCCGGCAGCATGCATTTTTTCAAGCACAAGTACGCCGGCCCCGCGGCTGCGCGCTTCAATAGCAGCTGCAAGGCCTGCAAATCCGCTGCCAATGATAACAACATCGACAGATTCGTCCCATTTATCAGAAGGTTCCTTGCTTTTCGGCTGTATCTCTGCCATCTCAGATCAGGCCCTCTGCTTTCAGCCAGGCTTTGGCAACAGCAGCGGGTTCCTTCTGTTCAATATCAACCTGATAGTTAAGCTGCATAATGGTTGCGGTATCGAGTTTGGCCGATATTTTATTCAGTAGTGCGACAATTTCAGGATGATCCTTGGCAAAGTCAACGCGAAGATTCGGCGCCGGATTATACGCCGGGAAAAAGCCGAGGTCATCTTCGATATTCATCAGCCCAAATGCCTGTATTCTGCCGTCCGTTGAAAAGCCCATGCCGATATCTGCCTGGCTCTCCTTTAATGCCTTATAGATAATGGCGTTATCCATGACGACGATATTGTCTTCGCTGATTGCAAATTTATATTTCTCTTCCAGTCCCGGAAGTCCGTCGGGTCTTGCTGTAAATTCATGGTCGACGGCAAAAAGGAGTTTGGAAGGATTGGCAGCAATATATGCACCGAGGTCACTGAGTGTCTTAATGCCAAGATCCTGAGCCTGCGCCGAGCGCATCATGATCGTATACGTGTTATTCAGCGGCGCATATTGCAGCCAGTCAATACCATTGGCTGCATCCTCCGCCTTGACTTTGTCATAGCACTCCTGTGAATCCGAAATCGCATTTTCATGCTGCAGAAGGGAGAGCCATGCTGTTCCCGTATACTCCCAGTAAATATCGATATCTTTATCCAGAAGCGCTGTCCGGTTCTTGTTGGAACCGGCGACCCCGGTAACATCCTCAACATTGTAGCCCGCAGACTGAAGTGCAAGGATTGTGATTTGTCCCAGAAGAAGCTGTTCGGTAAATTCTTTGGAACCCACCTTGATTGTTTCACCTTTTGCTGCACAGCCTGATTGTGTTACCAGAAGTAAACTTAAGACGATCGCCCCTGCAATACACTTTTTCACAGTCTTCAACATAATCCTACCTCCTTGTTGTGATTGAATCTCCAGTCGGTTTTTACTGACAAATCCCAGGTAATCGGCGTGACGGAAATAACTTTGTCATGGAAAATCGCATATATGTCGCTGTCTTTTTCTGCCTTTTGCTGCCATGGATAAGGTTCTGACTGCAGCTGATACCCTTTCGTCCGGTCTCTTTGGGCCGGTTTTACAAAAACAGCTGAGTTCAGTCTGCTTTGCCGGGTCCATCTCACTTCCGTATGTTCGTCTGCATTTTCCGGTACATTTATATTTATTATACTTATTTCACCGGGCAATCCGCTTCCGAGTATTTTGCAGGCGATATCCCGTACGATTTTCCCGGATATTTCCCACGAAGCCTCGGCGTATTCCCTGGAATGCTGCAGGGCAATCGGCGTTTCCCTGGAGACGGCGATGGAGGGAACCCCATGGCTGTCTGCTTCAAAGGCGGCGCCTAATGTACCGCTGCATGTAAGGGAAAGACCTACATTCTCACCGTAGTTTATACCGCTGATACACAGATCCGGTTTCCTCGGTGTTAATTCAAGCATTGCATATGCTACAGCCTGCGCAGGAGAACCGGTTATTCCGAAAGCTGTGACCGGCTTTCCATTCACGGTCAGAATGATTTCTTCGATGCTTCCTATGTCCTTCCCGCGCGGAAAGGCCCGCCCCATTGTCGTTTGCTGGAATCTTGGAGCTGCTATCAGTATGTCTCCCAGCTGCTGCACGGCCTCGGCCACGGCAAGAAGCCCGGGAGAAAATATCCCGTCATCGTTTGTTATAAGAATGAGCGGTCTCATGATGCACCTCCTTTTGGGTTTGCAGCCTTGAGCTGCCTGATCAGTTCCGGAACTATTTCATATAAGTCCCCGCAGACGGGATAATGCGCTATCTGGAATATCCGTGCCTCCGGATCCTGATTAATCGCAATGATATTCTCCGCACCGCTCATACCTGCCATAAACTGCACGGATCCCGATACACCGCATGTGATCAGCAGCTGCGGGCGCACCGTATGTCCGGAAAGGCCGATCTGCCTGTCGCTCTCGATCCAGCCTTTTTCGACAAGTCCCCTTGTCGATGCCAGTTCACCGCCCAGAAGCGCTGCAAGTTCTTTAAGCATAACGAGGTCTTCCTTTTTCCTGACACCTTTTCCCGCTGCGACAAGAACTTTTTGCTTCGTTATGTCTTTTTCCGGAAAAAGAATCTGTGAATCGAGTACTTCAATGGCACTCTCAGCAGGATGCCCGGGTGAACATTCAACAAATACAACAGATGCATCTTCCCTTTTTTCCGCCGGCTTCATCATGTTCATCCGGACGGTTGCAAACTGCGGCCTGGTATTCGGTGTAATGATCTGAGCCATAATATTCCCTCCGAACGCCGGCCGTGTCTGCACCAGATCGTCTTTATCCCTGATCGCAAGCCCGGTGCAGTCCGCAGTCAGTCCGGTCCGGAATCTTGTTGCGGCGCAGGGTGCAAGGGACCTGCCCTGCGCGGTGCCGCCGATCAGCACGACGGATGGACGCAGTTTTTCGATACAGTCGGAAAACAGCTGTTCATAGAGGTCGGCTGCAAAATGCTCCTGCGCCTCATACAGGAAAACAGATTTAAGCGGATAATGGAGCAGCTGCGGCATTGCTTCACAGGCATGTTCACCTATTACAACCCCATACACATCACATCCGGCAGAAGCCGCAAGTTCAAACGCTTTTCCAAGAAGTTGGATGCCGATCGGATGAATTTTGCCGTGATGATACTCGAGGTACACAAGGATATTTTTCCAGGAGGATTTATCAAATGCTTCATGGACCGCTTCCTGCCATAAAACAGCATGAACCGGACAAATTTCCGCACATACGCCGCATGAAGTACAGCCGTCACCAATGACGTACACACCGTCCGTTTTTTCAACGCACGAAAACGGACAGTGCTTCGAGCACTCCCCGCATTGTGTGCAGATATTCATGTCAATACTGTATCCCGGCATGCATCCACCTCGCTGTCATAGTACTTTCGATTCGTTTATTATTTTCATGATTTCATTTGCCGCTTCGGATGTATTCAGGCACATAACCGGTTCTTTGCCTGTCCGTTCAGGCGGATATATCTTCTCCACCTTTGTTGCGGATCCACTCAATCCGAAGTGCTGCGGGTCCCGGTCTTCGAGATTCCCCAGATTAATAATGGCAACAGCCCTTTTCCCGGCAGCAATTTTCCCCGGGAGGGACTTCATGCGGGGAACACAAATGCTGCGGTCCACTGCAATAAGGCACGGATAGTGCATCTTCACAGTCACCAGTTCATCATCAAGCTGCTGCCTGAGTGTGATGCTGCCAGGCTCACAGCTGACAATTCCGACAACCCCTGCCGCATAAGGAATATGGAGCCACTGTGCGATGGCACCGCCCACCTGTCCGGTATCGCCGTCTGTTGTCTGCCTGCCGCATATGATCAGGTCATATTTGCCGGCACCGCTGATCCCCTGGGCGAGGGTATAGGAAGTAGCCAGGACATCAGCCCCCGAAAACGCATGGTCGCTGAGCAGATATCCCTGATCAGCACCCATTGCATAAGCTTCCCGGATCGCTTCCTTCGCCTGCAGCGGTCCCATGGAAAAAACATCTGCAGTTCCGCCGGCTTCTTCCCTCAGGCGCAAAGCAGTTTCAACTGCCGGCAAATCGTATACGTTCATTGCTGAAACCAGTCCGTCCCGAAGGATGACCCCTTTTTCCGGATCCATCTTCCCATCTGAAAAGACAGGGACTTGTTTGACGCAGACTGCAATCTTCAATGTTTTCACCTCAAAAAGTATCGATCATATTTCCCGGATTCCAGAATCCCTGCGGATCCAGATTCTTCTTCTTCTCCCTGATTTCCTTCAGGCAGCTTTCCGTAACCGTCGCGAGGAACACCTGCTTTTTTATTTTACCCACGCCGTGCTCGCGATTCTGTACGCCGGGGTTTTTGGCCGAAGCGACGGCCCATTCCGTCAGAATTTCCTGCCCTTTCAGAAACTCTTCACGATTCTCCGGCAGGATGTTCGGATGAAGATGATTCCCGAATATGTGACCGAAAATGCACAGCTTCAAGCCGCTCTTTTCGGCCGATCCTTTCAGATATGACACGACAGCCGCAAGGCTTTGACCGTTAAAATTCATATCCATGCCAAGTTTCGTGATGCCCGGATATGTTTGGCTGATTTTTTCAATGTGCAGATTGGCGGATTCGGCGGCGGTATGGCGGAATGCCCGCAATCTGTCGACTTCGAATTCGCCTGATACCGCCCATGTTGCATCCGCTGCTACATGGCACGCTTCCGCCATTTCAAGCAGCGCTTCAGCGCATATTTCGACAGATGCCTCGTCCGCTCCATGAATCTCAACATAAATCATCGCTGCTGCATCGGGTGACGCATCCGGCAGCTCCCTTATCCTTGAGATATTGGGCTTTCTTTCTTCAATCATATCAATAGTCATGCGGTCCATATATTCGGCTGCGGCAATCTTCGCCCCGTGCGGATCTTCAGCATACTGAACCAGCAGTTCCGCAAAGGAAAAAGCATCGGATTCGCAAGAGAAGAAAAAGCAGATCCCCCATATTTCCCGCGGCTTGCGCAGAAGGGCAAGGGTCAGCTCTGTAACTACGCCAAACATGCCTTCACCGCCAATATATATATCGGATATATCACCTGTAGCGCAATGCGATGCACCGGATTCCTTTCCGCAGGTGATTTCCATTATTTTTCCTTCCGCATCCATCACACGGACGGTGTGAATATATTCTTTTGCATCCCCGTACAAAGATGCCGTAAGCCCCCTGGAATTACAGGCGGCCACACCGCCAACCGTCGCGGATGGTTCTGTCGGATCCGGCGGCCAGAAAAGCTCTTCCTTCGAGTCGAGTTTTTTGATTTCCCGGGTGAGGTCGAGCAAAGTGACTCCCGGTTCCACAGTCAGTAAAAAGTGTCCGTCTTCCGTTGTCCGAAATGATTTTACATGATTCATATAGGACATATTAAGGACATGTCCTCCATTGGGAACAGCACAGCCGGCAATGCCGGTTTTACCGCCCTGAATGGTAATGGACTGTCCGGAATTTCTCACCTGTGCAATGATTTTTCTGATTTCATTTTCATTTTCGGGAAAAGAGATGCTGTCGGCAAATCCCGTCATATGGGATTCATCGGAAAGGTAGGACTGGTATTTGTCATCCATCGGAAATATCAGCTGTCTATCCATCACACTTTCCCCTTTGCACTATTATATTGCAGGAGAATTTCCTCAAGGACCTGTTCCCCGTCATCAACAATCATAACATCCGAACATTTTGAAATAGGTGCGGATTCATCCGTGTTTACCGAAATGATAAATTTACTTTTTTCAATGCCCGCCAAAAATGCCGCGGATCCCGAAACCCCTACGGTAATACAGATATCCGGCCCGGTCATCGCACCCGATACACCGACAAGCCGGTCCATCGGCGCCCAGGCACTCATCGCAGCAGGCCGGCTTACGCCATAGTCAGCGCCCATTGCTTCTGCAATGGCTGCTATTTTTTCGACTGTCTTTTTGTTTTTGCACCCGCGGCCTGCAATGACAAGGAACTTGCTTTGTTCAATGCCCGTGTCGGAATTCTCTTCCTTCAGTTCATAACGCTGAACAAAATCACCGGCTGTAAGATCCGTACAATCCAGGTCCGATATAATCCGGTGTGTACGCTGACTGACCGGAATATCCTCCGCGCAGCCTTTTGCAGCGGTCATGCAAAACGGCTTTGCATTCATCCGGAAAACTGCCTGTACATGACTGGCATAGACCCATTTCCGGCAGAGAATCCCTTCATGGGAAGGTGCTATTCCCCGGACTGACATCAGCGACGAACCGTGCATCCGGAAAGCCGAACGCACAGACATTTCCCGTCCAAACATATCGTCCGGGAATATGTAAATATCCGACGGGTCATCCCTGTGCAGGCGAGCCAGAATTTCAATGCCGTTTTCCGGCTGATAGCGGGTCACCCTGGCCAGCCGGACTGCTTCTGTCGGTGAATTTGCAGTCAGTTCTTCTTTGTTGCTGCCAATTGTATAGAACCACAGGGTGTCCGCTGTGTCATTCTTCGTCATGCTGGCAGACAGAAACGCATCCATTTCATGCGATTTTGAAGGCCATTGACCGGAACTTCCATTTAATACAGCTGTATATTTCATAAGCTTTTCAACCGATCATCAAGATAATTCTGATATAAATATTTGACTTTCTGCCTGATCGAGCCGCCTTGGATTGTTACGTTTTCCCGCTTGTGGCTAACCACTTCCGCATCAATCAGTTCAATCGAATCCGCCGGCAGGTCTATGAGGGAATCCAAATTAAATTTTTGTATATCTATGACATCAATGTCTTTCCTGCCGTGTTTCATACGGTCCTTGAGAGTCGGAACCCTCATATATGCACCGGCCACGTTGCCGACAGATAACACACAGGGCAGTTTTACGACCTGCGTAAGGATTCCTTCATCCGTCATTCCGGTAACGGACACAAATTGTCCGTCGACAGGCTCAACACGGATTATTTCCGAAATACACGGCCAGCCCAGCATTTCAGCGACCAGGAACGGCGTTTTGCCGTTATCGCCTTCCCCGCTTTGCCTTCCCATGAAGATCATATCCTGCGGATCCATTTCCGTTACATATTTTGAAATGACAGCCGCAGTAATGCCCGGCTGAAACCGGATGTCGGCATATGTTTCCACTCTGACGGCGCGGGCAAACTGCAAAGCGTAAAGGGTTTTAAGATAGAAATCGGATTGCCTGTCACCGATTGTCAGCGCGTGAAGACACAAATCCTCTGAAGCATCAGAAAGCTTTAGCGCCGTTTCAAGTGCGCTCTCATCATACGGGTTTATCATTTTTTTGACAAAACTTGTATCAATCTGAAAACGATCCTGGATTACCCAGTCCTTTTCCGACATCATATCCAAGTCCGGAACAATTTTGAAACAAACAAGTGCTTTCATATGCATTCTTCCTTCAGCGGTATTTGCCTGTCCTCCTCGAGTGATCTAAAATACGGCATTTGCCTGGAAGTGATCCTGATGTTTCCATCAGGTCGCTTCCAAGCAAACCGCCAAACGTCAGGGGACGATTGATTCAGCATCTCCGGCAAGTTCACTCCAGAGGAATGATTGTACCTGCATTCATAATACCATTCGGATCATAAGCTTTCTTCATCGTTTCAAGGATATAGTAGGAAGAACCATACTCATCCTTTATCCAGGGCGCCCTGTGCTTGCCGACGCCGTGGTGATGGCACATCGAGCCGCCGGCCTTAATGGTCTCTTCCACAACTATTTTCTTGATGGGGTGGTGGTACTTGGTGATTTCCTCTTCCGGCCTGATATCCACAAGATTGTAATAATGTACAAAGTACAGATTTGTTCCTGTCAGATAGCTGTGGGAAGAATGTCCGCCCATAAGCGTGATGTCAGGGATCTCATTACGGATTCTTTCACAGACCTTTGTATAGATATCATATATCAGACTCCAGTTTGCCGATATCTCGGTTGTGTTTCCGATATTGTGCGTCGCCATGATTTCATCTCTCTCTTCCTGGACCTTTGCGGGATCCCAGTTGAGATTGTCAAACCAGGCCTGAATCAATTTGTTGTCGACCTTTGTGCACTCATCGTACTTTTCGATGATTTCCTTGATGCCCTTTGCAGTCGCTTCCGCAACTCCCTGGGGACCCTCGGCCATAAAGATGAGAACGCACTTGCCGCCGGAAAAATGAGAGAAATGATACATGCCGTCTTCTTCATCGTACAGGCGTGCGACGGAAGGACGATATCCCGAAACCATGACTTCGCGCAGTATTTCAAATCCGGTCTTCATGTTATCAAGGAGATATCCCATGATACTGTTGTTTTCAGGCTGATATTTGAAGATCTTCACGGTTACTTCGGTAATATAGCAGAGTGCGCCTTCGTTTCCGATGATAACATGTCTGATATCCGGACCCGCTGCTCTTCTTGGTACGTTCTTGATACGTGTAATTATGCCGTTCGGGAAAACTGCCTCCAAACCGACGACCATATCTTCAATTCCGCCGTAGAGTGTTGAAAATTGTCCGATACTTCTTGTAGCGACAAGACCGCCCATCTGTGCAAGGGGCTTGGATTGCGGGGAGTGACCGGCTGTATACCCCTGTTCACGTAATTTATCTTCAAGAATCTGAAGCGGAACGCCGCATTCGCAGGTCGCCATCATATTGTATGTGTCAATATTAATAATTTTGTTCATTCTGGAACCATCGACTACAATGGAATTTTCAAGTGCGGTTTCCAGTCCGCCCTCCGTAGCCGAATGTCCCGTTCTCGGAACAACATTAATTTTATGCTCATTTGCAAGCTTAAGAACATCAGATACTTCCCGGGCACTGTTAACATAAACTACTGCTGCAGGAATCGGCAGCATAAACACGCCGTTAAGTTCCTCATATCTTCTGAACCGGTCAACACTGCTCTCTTTTAATACCTGCTCATCCGTGATGACATTCTCAGCACCGAGAATTTTCTCCAATTCCTCTACGATTTGTTCTCTTGATAAACTCATTTTTCTGTCTCCTTTCAATATCGTCCTGTGAAAACCCTGCTATAGGCATTTCTTATGGCTGCAAGGGCCGACGGGGGTACGTACGTTATTCCATTTTCAGCCAAAAATCTTATATGTTTCTTTCAGTATTTCGTCGGTGTATTTAGTAATATTCTGGAAAACGACAGTAGCTCTGCTATAGAGTTCAACATTTTCCGCATTTGGTTTGAAAGTATCCCTTATTTTGACCATTTTTTCAACAGCTGTCCTGAAATCCGGATACACACCGACAGCAACGGCTGCACATATGGCAGCACCGACACCGGCTGCACCGTTTACAACATTTCTGGAGGCCGGGACGCCAAATACATCGGCAAAAATCTGCATAAACAGCTTGCTGTTGGATCCGCCTCCCGAAATAATCATGTGATCAAGGTTGATTCCCAGTTCTCCTGCCAGGCCGTCCATATGGATTTTCATGGTCATGGCAATTGCTTCAAGGATCGAGCGGTACATGTGCGCCCTTGTATGACGTCCGTCAAAACCGATCATAACACCTTTTTTGTACAGTTGGCTGGCGGGTGCCAGCCAATCAAGCACTGTCATTAATCCGTCACTTCCGGCCGGGACTCTCTCCGCCTCGCGGTCAAGGTATTCCTCACCGGAAATTCCCAGATCCTCGGCTTTTCTCAGAATGTCATCGCCCAGAAGATTCTTGAACCAGCTGACCGTCCACATACCTCTTCGGATGCCGTAACTTTCGTAAAGATACTGGTTCGGAACGGAAGCCATGTTGGTAAAGAACAGTGATGAATCCGTAATGTTCTTCTGGCCCTCGACCATGCCGCCGATATACGTTCCCAATGATACGAGTCCTGAAGTTTCTGAGAGGAGCCCCGCCCCGAGCGCCTCTACGGCTTTATCATTTGCCGTAGTGACGACCGGGACGCCGGCAGGAATACCGGTCAGGGCAGAAGCCTCAGGAGTAACATGTCCCGATACAGTACCGGGCATCTGCAGATCGAAGAGCATTTCCCTTGGAATTTTGTATTGTTCAAACACACGGGGATCTTCGCTCCACTGCCATGTATCGACATCAATGGGCCATTGTCCCCAGTAATTTGCGGCTGTGTCAATGAACTTACCGGTAAACCGGTGATTGATGTATCCGGATGTTGTTGTAACATACTTTACTTCCGGATTTTCGTGTTCGTAAGGGCGCGCCAGTCTGACATCCATCCAGCTCATCACAGGGGAAGCCAGTGTACCGTCTGCCTTGAGCAAAGCCCTGCAGCAGCGAATCGTACAAAGCCCGACTGCGATAATGTCCTTAGGGTCACCGGCAAAGCGGGCCATCGCCCTCTGGCTTGCAAGGACCACTGAATCCCACAGGTCATCATCCGGATGTTCTGCAACACCGGGCTCGGGCAAATACATGGGTCTTAAGTCCTGTTTACCGTCACACACGATGTTTCCTTCAAGATCGAAAATAACAACCTTCGAGCTCTGGGAACCTCCATCAACACCAATAATATACTTTTTGCTCATTTTGACAGCCTCACTTTTTTAAAATTTCATGATGGATTGATTTGTTCTGATCAGGCAGCTTTATCAGCCTTGTGTTTGTTAACTGTTCTGCGGAGGAAGAGGAGACCGACAAACGAGACAACAAGCAGTCCGATCATATAGATGAATATTTGCTTGTATCCGTTTGCAATTGTATCCTTGTTCCTGTCAAGAATTCCGCCGAGCAGCTGGAAGTTGAAAATGTCCGATGCAAATGCGACTGTAGAGATAAGGCCGACAGCTGCGCCAAGCAGAGGCTTCGGTGTTCCGACTTCTCCGACAGGAGCAAAATACAGTCCTCTTAATACGAAGAGCAGGAAGCCAACCAGAATTGTAATTGCTGCGATGACAACGACAAGCGCTACATTAACAGGAGTTACGACCAATACGATAAGGGCAACAATGGCAATCAGGATCGCTCCGAGCATAACAACGATGGAAGATCCGATTTTCTTGGAGACCGTACCGCCGACAAGTCCTGCGATCGGGCGGAAGATGTGGCTTCTGAATGTTGCGACAACTCCGGCTGCAACAGCAGACAGGCCGAATACATCATTCATGTAAGGTGTCATGTAGCTGGAAGAAGAGTATGTTGTGTAGATGCAGAAGATAACAACAACCAGGAGCCATGTGATAGGCATTTTTGCAACGTCCCACATATCCTTGAGAACATTGATACTCTTCTTGTCTGTCGGTTTGTTGTCTTCCATGAAGAAGAACGCTGCGACACCAACGAGAACACAGATTGCTGCATAGATGCAGATGATATAACGGAAGTTGGATCCTGTCTGTCCGATGGCATTGAAGATTGCAAGACAGGACAGTGCTGCAATGGAGGTAACAACGCCTCTGCCGCCTTCGAGGAAGCTGAAGAGTCTTCCCTGTTCTTTCTCGTCGCCTAAAAGGCTGGTAGCCTTAAGCAGTGTGGACCAGAAAGTAAGGATGGATGTGACGCCCCAGAAAGCAAAGAGAACGCGGGCACCCATAAGGCCGGGGGCAGTAGCGAGGTAGAAACCGCCAAGTCCTGTTCCTACAAGGGAGAAAGCAATGAGCTTTCTGTGATAGAAACGGTCTGCCATCCAGCCGCCCGGAAGATAGGTCGCCATCGCAAGCCACCCGTACATAGTCATAAGTGATCCAAGTGTCGCGTTGTCAAAGCCGAGCATTTCCTGAAGAGGTTTGTAGTAAGTGTACTGGATGTATGGCAGTTCATAAATGATACCGCCGGCCATGGCCAAGATTGCAAGGATGATCCATTTTCTTTTTGCTGAATGAGCCTTTTCCATTGTGTTACCCTCCATAATTTATTTTCATTTATATACAAACAGTTAACGGACCATGTATCCCCCATCAACTGTTAATAAATGACCGTTTACATAATTCGATGCCGGACTGGCCAGGAAAATTGTGGCACCCATAAGGTCCATTGTGTCACCCCAGCGGTTTGCAGGAATGTGTGCAAGGACTCTTGCATTTGCATCCGGGTCGCTTCTTGTCTTTGTTGTAAGCTCCGTAGCATAATATCCGGGTGCGATGGCGTTTACCTGGATATTGAATTGGGCAAGCTCGTCGCAGTAAGCCTTGGTAAATCCGGCAAGGCCGTGCTTGGTCGATGCATATGCGGGGGACCACTGGCCGCCGAGGAATGAGAACAGGGAACAGATATTGATGATTTTGCCGCTCTGCTGGGGAATCATAAATTTAGCTGCCTCGAGACTCATTTCAAATGCTGCCGTCAGGTTGACCGCAATCATCGCGTCCCATGCTCTTCTTCCGAATTTAGTTACATCCTGGATGTTGATACAGATTCCGGCACAGTTTATAAGAATGTCTACAGAGCCAAAAGTATCGACACATGCCTTGATGACCTGTTCAGGAACGCCTTCCTGTGTAATATCCGCCTGCATGAAAGCAAATTTTACGCCTTCATTTTCGATCAGTGCTTTGGTTGTTCCGTCATCATCAACGATGCTCGGGATAAATACATTGGCGCCCGCCTTGGCCATAGCCATGGAAAAAGCCGTACCCAGCCCGCCGTTGCCGCCCGTGATGATTGCATTTTTTCCTTTAAGGGAAAAGAAGTCCATTGAGATATCAGAATTGTTCATTTCTACACCTCCGCAAAAAATTGTACAAAAAAAGAACGAAGAAAAAAGCACAGTTCCCCTAAGGGAATTACTTTTCTCTTCGCTCTAGTAATTGTTCACATCATATAAGAGATATGGAGTTGTGTCAATCATTTTTGTAAAAAAAGACAACAAAATATTTTTGCCATTCGGAATTCGTTCGGTATTACAAAAACCACACGTCAGGATTGGTCGAAGAAATCGCCTTCGCCCCGGCGTTGAGCGCCGCTACAACATCGTCCTTTTCGCATACAAGTCCGCCTGCAATAACCGGGATATCCACCAGACTGACTACCCATGATATTACCTTAGGCATGCAGCCGGGAAGGATTTCGATGCAGTCAGGCTGCGAAATCTCAATTTGTTTGCTGATATTGTTGTAAGAGAACGAGTCAATAAGAAAGAACCGGTGGATCGTATACAGGCCCTGCGCTTTGGCCGCTTTGATCATCGCAGCCTTCGAGCTGAGAATTCCATCAACCAGCGTATTCTGCTTCAGATACTGAACAACAATTTCCTTGTTGGAAAAGCCGTCAATAAGATCCACATTAATAAATGCGATTTTTCCGCTGTCTTTGATCTTCTTAACAATTGAGGGTATGGTTATTATGTTTCCATAAAGAATAAATACGATTCTACACTCTGTTATGAGAACTTTTTTCAGTCCGGATTCATCTTTTACTCCGGCAATAATAGGGTTGTCTTCAATAATGGCATTCAGAGAATTGCTCATAAGGTCCTCCAGCAAAGGCGGTCTGTCCATTCGTCCCATGTTCCTTCTTCAAATGCTAGAGAGTCCCGAACCTTTTGTCAATCAAAACAAATTGATGTTTTTACTTATATCCCATGCCTTCGTAATAATACGCAGGTCCGTCAACCGGCATGTCAAGATGGGAGAGATAGGAATCAAGATCGCTTTTTTTGAGGTCCGCAAAAATTCCCAGAAGCGCTGAAAGCCCTACGTCTGCTGTCGGATAGTAATCGACAAACTCGACGCCTTCGGGATACTTATTGTCTTTTAGCATAGCTGCTTTTGCATCCTCATAAACCATGATTCCGTCAGCAAGACCATTCGCAAGGGCTTGCTTGGGTGAGTAAACCCTGCCGTCGGCCAGAGCTTCGACGTCTGCGGTCGTCATGCCGCGGCCGTCGGCAACGATCTGGACGAACTGATCGTACGTCTCCTGCAGGATACTGGTATAGATTGCCTTCTGCTCATCGGTAAACCCTTCAAAATAGCTGCCCATTGTCTTGTTTTTACCTACATAAATCGAAGTAGTCTTGATCCCCTGCTTTTCAAGGAATCCGGAAATATCAATGTATGTACCGGCAGTGACACCGATGGAACCGGTCATACAGTTGCGGTTCATAAGTATTTTGTCGGCTGCCGCTGCAAGATAATACCCGCCCGATGCCGCCATACTGCCGCAGTATGCATAAATCGGACGGCCGGTTGCTTTTTTATATGCCTCAAGCCTGAGGTAAAGTTCATCCGTCGCATAGACTTCTCCGCCGGGTGAATCAATGAAAAGCAGAATCCCCTTATTGTCAGAATTCTTGATTAATGAATCAACGGTTGACAGCAGGAATTTCTGATTGTATGTCGTTGTTCCGGAAAAAAGAGAGGAAGCAGGGGCTGCACTTGTTATTGTACCTTCAATATGCAGAACTGCTACGTATCCGTCACGGCCGGTATAGGCCGGACCGGTTGACGGTGAAGAAAATGCAGCAAAAACCAACAAAATAACACACAAAAATATGCCGGCCGCAAAAAGGGATCCGCCTACAATCAGGGCGATAACCCAGCCTTTCATTTTGCTTTTCGGAGGTGCGGGCCTGGACGGATTTATCGGGTTCTCATAATGACTCATATTTGTCTCCTTCTTCTTCGTAAATCCTATTCCTCGACGTACCATCCCAGCACTTTGACAAACGGCATCTCGGAGGACAGCTGATACAGCGCAAGCAGGGCATCCTTACCCATTGCAGGGCATACAAAATCAAGAAAGAATGAATATTCGCCCGGCGTATTTTGAATCGGACGGGAAAAAATCGAGGTTAAGTTCAGGCCGCGGTCCGCAAAAATCTCGAGGGCTGCCACAAGCGCCCCGCTTCTGTGAGGAAGATGCATCAGGGTACTGATCCGATCCGCATCCGGTGTAATGACGAGCTCTTTTGCCACTGCAATGAAACGCGTCTGATTGGACGCTGCATTGCATATCTCAACCGGCAAAATCTCCAGGCCGTTTCTGCGGGCTGACTCTTCCGAAGAAATCGCCGCCAGTGAAGAATCCCCGCGCTTCTTCACCTCCTCAGCTGCAAATGCCGTATTATCGGAAGGCACCGAGTCCCATCCATACCGGCAGATTATTTCTGAACACTGCGAAATTGCCTGCGGATGGCTGGTTACTGTCCGGATATCCGAAAGCTTTGTTCCGGGAATGACCGCCAGCGTATGGGCAACAGCTATGGATGTCGCACGCACGATGTGAAGGCTCTTTTTCTGTAAAAGTTCATATACGTTATCTACAGTCCCCGCAGTAGTATTCTCGAGCGGCAGCACCGCCACATCCGCTTCCCCGGACAAAACAAGTTCACAGGCCTGTGAAAATGTATGCATTTCCATTTTGGAAGCATCCGGAAAAAGTTTTTGCGCCGCCTGCTCCGAATAAGATCCCCTGGTGCCTGCATATGCTGCCTTCCTGACAAAATCGAGCGAGGTCACAGCCGCTTCAAGCGACTGTCCGATCTTCCAGTTCCGGTCGCCCGGCATTAATATATCGTACTGCTTTTCCCGGGAGATACGCATCATTGTCTTCATAAGCGAATCCACCCTTGTCGCCATATCGTCTCCTGCGCGCCGGCGGGCCATATCCGATACTTCCGCCTCCCGGCGTGCATCATACACGGAGGTTTTTGAGTGGATCTTGGTATGTGCGATTTCTTCGGCCAGGTCCATCCTGCGGTTGAATATATTCATCAGTTCAACATCGACCTGGCTGATCTGTTTGCGCAGTTCGGAAAGCTCAGCACCTTGTTCCGGCGCTGCGGCTGTCTGTTCCGGTTCAGGAACCGCGGTATGCTCTGATGCCGCTGCAGCGGCTGCTTCCGGGGATGCATTTTCAGGTTTGGGAATCACCCTTGAAGCATTATTACCTGTTATTTCAGGAAAAACATGACCATGCACAAGCTTTTCGAGTCCGACAAGATAACTGTCGAGTCCAAGTCCGGATATTTGTCCGACACAGGCAGCCTGTATGACGGAAACACTTCTGAACTGCTCCCTTTTATGGATGTTGGAAATATGTACTTCCATAACCGGCAGGCCGCACAGGAGCAGTGCATCCAGGATGGCATAACTATAGTGTGTATACGCACCTGCGTTAATAACAATTCCGGACGCATATCCCATTGATTCCTGTATGGCGGTTACAATACCGCCCTCATCATTAGACTGAAAAAACACAGGCTCGACGCCAAGCTCTTTTGCCCTGGTCCGGAAAGCATCCTCAACCTGTGACAGCGTGAAGCTTCCATAATGCTCTTTGCTGCGTTTGCCGAGCATATTCAGGTTAGGCCCGTTAATCAGCAGAATAACCGGCATGGTATCTTTGTTTCCCATATCAGCCCTCCTCCATCAAGTCCAGCAGTGCAATTGCCATTGCGCTTTCCACAATCGGCACGGCACGCGGCACAACGCAGGGATCGTGCCTCCCCTTAAGCGTAAGCTTGTCATTTTGCATCGTATCAAGATTGATCGTATCCTGTTCCCGGGAAATGGACGAAGTGGGTTTGAAAGCACAGCGCACAACAATCGGCATGCCATTTGAAATGCCGCCCTCAATGCCGCCTCCATGGTTGGTGGTAAGGCGGATCCCCTTTTCGGAAATCTGCGGATGATCATTATTCTCTGAACCGTTTGCCCTTGCCGCTGCAAATCCGCGGCCGAATTCAACACCTTTTACAGCGGGAATTCCAAAAAGGATCGAAGCCAGACGGCTTTCGATATTGTCAAAAATCGGACGGCCAAGACCGGCGGGAAATCCTGCTGCAAGGCACTCTACAATACCGCCGACCGAATCAAGGTCCATGCGTGCCGCTTCAATAGCCGCTTTCATCTTCTCACCCTGCCCGTCGGACAGAACCGGAAAATCCTTATCTGCGACCGATTCAGGAAGCGTCAGCATGTCATAGGGTGTATCGGAAATTCCGGCAGCCTCATAAATATGGCCTCTGACCGCAATGCCGCGCTGCTCAAGAATCTGCATGCAGACGGCACCGGCAAAAGTAAGCGGTGCCATAATTCTCGCAGAAAAATGTCCGCCCCCCCTGGGATCATTTGCTCCGTTATACCGCGCAAGCGCCGTAAGGTCGGCGTGTCCCGGCCTTGGCTTCACGGCAAGTTCCGTATAGTCCTGCGAGCGGGTGTCCGTATTTCGAATTTCGGCGCAAAGCGGGGTACCTGTTGTTTTGCCGTGGTAAAATCCGGATAGTATCTCAGCCAGATCCTGCTCGCTTCGCTTGGTTGACCATGCCTGCTGTCCGGGCGCGCGCCGTTTCATGTGTTCCCTGATCCTGTCAAGGTCCAGCGGCACACCGGCCGGAAGGCCGTCGATTACGACGCCGATTCCTTTGCCGTGTGATTCCCCGAAAAGACTGATCCTGACCTTATTCCCCCACATCGAGCTCATGAGCCAGCCCTCCTGCCATCCGAAAATTCCGGAAAAAATCCGGGTATGATTTATCTACCGCACGGTAATCCGATATGCTGACCGGCCCGTCCGCACGGGTTGCCGCAATTGCAGCAGCCATAACCATTCTGTGATCGTGGAAAGAATCTACTTCGCAGGCTTTGAAAAGAGGGATGCCCGGAAAAAATGACCGGCCGGATATCACTAATCCGTCACGGGTTTGCGCAATCTCAGCGCCAAGTCCGGTCATCATATCACAGGTAGCCTTCAGGCGATCGCATTCCTTGAGCCGCAGACGCCCGGCATTTGTGATTTTAGTAACGCATCCCGTTGCCGCTGCTGCTACAGCAAGTATCGGTACGAGATCCGGAAACTGCGAAACATCAATTTCCACAGCGGCGTATGTGGAAGCTGCCTTTTTCAGTTTTTCCAGAAGCGTCAGGATTTCCCGGTCTCCCTGGGAGGAGTGCAGCGGAAGATCCGTAACGGTAACTTTATGTCCAAGGTACTCAGCCACAAGCCAGAAAGCCGCCTGTGAAAAATCCGGCTCCGCATGGTATGGCTCCGTTCTTTTATAAGCCTGCCCTCCGCTGATATGGTATCCGCGGGGTAGTTTGTCCGCCTCTACGCCAAACGCGCGCATTACATCCCGCGTCATTTCAACATACGGTTCTGATTCAAGCGGCGTCGTCAGTTCTATTTCCGAATCACCCGCAAGCAGTGGCAACGCCATGAGAAGTCCTGAAATGTATTGTGAGCTGATGTTGCCCGGGACCTTGAAAATACCCGGGTTCAATTGACCGGTGACTTTAAGCGGCAGTATACGGTCAGGTCCGGGGAATTCCATCCGTACGCCTTTGCCGTCAAAAATTCCGGTGTATTCTCCGAGGGGCCGCAGCGGAAGCCGGCCGGATCCTACGATACGGGCCGGAATTCCCAGTGCTGCAACAAGGGGCACCAGAAAACGCAAAGTAGATCCCGATTCCCTGCAGTCAAAAAACACCGGATCGTTCCCGGAAAGAGTGATCCCGTGCTGCTGATCGAGCCTTGCTGCAATAACGGAATGGACGCATCCCTTCGTTGCAAAAATATCATCTGACAGGCTTTCCCCGCCAAGGTCAGCCAGGGAAAGATCGCCCGCCAGGGATGCACAGATCAGAGCCCGGTGCAGAAGGCTTTTGGAAAGCGGTACACGGACAAGCCCCTCCAGATTACCTGGATTGACAAGGATGCTTTGCATAGGCTTCTACCTCCTGTCAGGATACGGTTCCGGTCTTTTTGACGTCTTCCATCGCTTTTTCCAGCTGGGTCTTAAGGACGCTGACAGACATCGGGTATGTTGCGGCCTCGCCGATTTTCTTAAGCAGGACATAGTATAGTTTGCCGGACAGTTTTTTCTTGTCTGACAGCATTGCAGTATAAAGATCTTCAAAATTAAGATCGGTAGACAGGGGGAGATTCCAGCGGGAAAGCACGGCACGGATTCTGTCTGTCGTACCGGCCGGTGTGATACCTGCATTCTCGCCTATGACGGAAGCATACACCATACCGATAGCTACGGCTTCTCCATGGGTCAGCTTCGAAAAGCCGGTAACTTTTTCGACTGCGTGTCCCATAGTGTGCCCGAAGTTCAGGAGCATGCGCTCGCCCGTATCGAATTCATCATTTTGTACGACCGTTGTCTTAATGCGGATACAGCGCTCAAGGATCCATTCCAGGTCAAATGTACCTTTTTCAATGGACTCAAACAGCATTTCGTCCCTGATACAGCCGTACTTGATTACTTCAGCCATTCCTTCAGCCATTCTGGCCCTCGACAGTGTGGAAAGTACGCTCGGGTCAATAACAACAGCCTTGGGCTGGTAGAACACGCCTGCAAGATTTTTGCCGAAAGGAAGATCTATACCGGTCTTCCCGCCGATCGATGAATCAACCTGTGCCAGAAGAGTTGTAGGCACCTGGATCAGGGGACAGCCGCGCAGATACGTTGCAGCTGCAAATCCGGCAAGATCGCCGATCACACCGCCGCCCAGGGCAATAATCAAATCCGTGCGCGTAATACCGGCTGCATGAAACTGTGCATACAGAAGAAACAGCATTTCCTGTGATTTGGAAGACTCGCCTGCGGGTACTGTGCAGGATGCCACTGTAAAACCACTTTCCTTGAGAGACTGTACCTCTTTGCCAAGATAAAGCTCCGCCACATTGGAGTCAGTGACTACGATAGCTTTTCTGCCCTTAACGCATGCTGCTGCAACTTCACCAAGTTGTGTGAGTGCGCCTGTACGAAGGTGAATCGGGTAATTCTCGTTGTTGGTGTTTGCCATAATCTGCGGCATAATTGTTCCTCCTTATATCTTGCGCCCGACCGCTTCCGCGACAGGTGCAAGGTGCTTCATTAGTTCTGCAAATGCCTCCGGGGTCAGCGACTGCTGTCCGTCGGAAAGTGCATGTTTGGGATCATTATGAACTTCTATGATCAGACCGTCCGCACCGACAGCGATCGCTGCCTTTGAAAGCGGTTCAACCAGCCATGCCATGCCGCCTGCGTGCGACGGATCGATGACAACCGGCAGATGTGTTCTGGATTTCAGGATCGGAACAGCACTGATATCGAGCGTGTTCCTGGTTGCTGTCTCAAAAGTACGGATGCCGCGCTCACACAGAATAATCTGTGTATTTCCGCCCGACATAATATATTCTGCCGACATCAGAAGTTCTTCGATGGAATTGGAAAACCCTCTTTTAAGTAGAATCGGCTTGGAAATCCGGCCGAGCTCCTTTAATAGCTCGAAGTTCTGCATATTTCTGGCACCCACTTGAACAACATCGACAAATTCCATGAAAAGTTCAAGCTGTGAGGGATTGGTAATCTCGGAAACTACAGGAAGACCTGTCTTAATGCGTGCACGTTTCAGATACATAAGTCCTTCTGCCTTCAGTCCCTGGAAAGCATACGGTGAGGTTCTCGGCTTGAAAGCACCGCCGCGCAGCATGGTTGCCCCGGCTGCTTTTACAGACTCGGCAATGCCAATCATCTGTTCCTCCGATTCTACCGAACACGGACCGGCACAGACGACGATTTTTTCACCGCCGAATGCAGCGTCGCCTACACGGACAATCGTATTATCCGGATGGAATTTGCGGTTGGCGCGCTTATATGGTTCCTGTACTTTCATGACGCGCTCAACTTCATCAAGCATCTCCATCGATTCGACTTCAATCGATCCCGTATCGCCGACAAGCCCGAGGATTGTTGTGGATGAACCGTAAATCGGATTGGTCTGCACACCGTATGTCTGTTGAAGAAACAGGCACAGTTCTTCTACCTTTTCTCTGGGCACACCGTTTTTGAGTATTAAAATCATAATCTATCCTCCGTATCCGAGTGCCGAGATCACTTCATGAACCACGGCATCACGGTCCTTTTCCGCATTAATTTTTATGTCGCAGTAGCTTTCATATAACGGCAGCCGTACCTCATAGAGACACGCCACCTTACTAAATCGGTCGCTTTCCCCGTCGCACAGGTCTCCGAGAAGAGGACGTCCGGCAGTATTGCCCACGCGTGTCCAAAGACAGTCAAGCGATGCCTGCAGATACACAACCATTGCCCCGTGGGAACGGATACTGGCACGGACTTCATCCTGCATGAGCGCGCCCCCTCCGGTAGCAATCAGTGCGGAACCATCTTTTGACAGAAGTTCCTCCATCACAGCGACTTCCGCTTTTCGAAAGCCTGCCTCACCGTCCCTTGCGAAAATCTCTGCTACAGTGCAGTTGCGGCGTTCTTCGATCTGATCATCTAAATCATATACCGGAATCTTAAGAATGCGTGCAACTTCTTTGGAAATTGTCGTCTTACCGGCTCCCATAAATCCGGTAAAAACGTATTTGACGGGAGAATGCCGCAGCATCTCACGCGAAAGATCCGGCAAAATAGGCAGAAGCCTTGCTTCCTCGAATTTCTTATCCGGATGCCAGATTTTTTCAGCCGCAACCGCCTGCCGGAAAAGCATCGATAATCCGCCCGATGCGTGAGCTCCGTTCTTTTTGGCATGTAGAACCCATTTAGTCGCAGCCGGATTATAGACAGTATCAAAAACCTGCTGTCCCGTCCGGAAAATCGACGGCGGAGAAGCCATTTCCCCGCAGAAAGGCCACATCCCCAGGGGGGTGCCGTTGAGAACAACATCCAAATCGCCGGCATCACTGTTGTTGGCTATATGTAATTCTTCTTCCGGAAGCACAGATGCATCTTTGGCACCTGCTGCAAGAAGTTCTGCCGTGAGTTTGTGCGCCTTCTCCGGATTTCTGGCGCAAATCCAAATCCTTGCATTTTTTTCGAGCGCTTCATATGCCATCATACGGGACACCCCGCCGGCTCCCAGAATCAGTACTTTTTTGCCGGCAAGATCAATACCGACAGAAAGAAACCCGTCCCTGTCCGTATTGTAGCCCCGTCGATTCATAACAGTATTGACTGCTGAATAACGTGCAGCAGTCTCATCGAGGCTGTCCAGAAAAGGAATGACATCCATTTTGTAAGGGATCGTGCAGTTAAACCCCTGCAGTTCACGCATCAGAACCGTCAGATCCCTGGCAAAATTCTGCGGACTCAGATCATACAGTTCATATCGGCCGGAAATACCGGCTGCATCCATAATCCGTTCATGGATATAGGGCGAAAGGCTGTGTCCCAGGGGGTGTCCGATCAATCCGTATTTAGTCGCACTCATAACCGGCCTCCTTTAAAAGGGAATATGCCTCGACAGCCTGTGCACTGTCACCAAGCAGCAGATGGAGCTGACCGCCCTCATATGTACGGTAATTGCGGATATTAATATTGCGGATATTAATATTTTTCTGTCCCAGAAGTGTCGTAATGGAGCCCAATGAACCGGGCTTATCCTCGAGATATACGGTTAGTGAAGCCGTGGCATCAAGTGCGCCTCTTCCGCTCGAAGGGAGACTGTTTCTATAAAACGCACCTTGTGCAAAAAATGCTTCAACCGCGCGGGTATCCTGCTTCTCGAGCTCCTTGCGTATTTGCTGCAGCAGCTCAATATACATGGAAAGTACAGGAACGAGAACCGGAGAGGAAGCCTGCGTAATTCCGGCCCAGAGCGAAGGATCCGAAGATGCTATCCTGGTAATATCGCGAAAACCGCCTGCTGCCAGTGCGCCGAGCTGTCCGTCGTCGAGTCTTGCCGCCAGAAGTGAAAGTGCCGAAGCGGCAATATGCGGCAGGTGCGAAATCGTCGCAACTCTTTTATCGTGTTCGTGTGCCGCCATGCGTATCGGAGTCGCTCCGATCTGCCGGATCAATTCTTCAAAGTCCCGGAGAGCGGTAGCCGTAACCATGCAATGGTCGCCGACGCAAAGTACATACAGGGCATTTTCAAAAAGTGAAGGTATGGAACAGGCGTAACCCTGTCGTTCTGAACCGGCCATCGGGTGTCCCCCGATAAAATTCGGCAGAGAAACCGCATTCATAACAGGCACTTTTACCGAACCTACATCAGAAATAATTCCGATATCCAGCAGGGAAAGCTCCGGAAGCAGATCCACAACAACGGTAAGCGGCGTACAAAGCAGCACCAGATCGCACCCGTCAAATATCGAATATCCGTCAGACGGCACCGCAAACGCATCTATCACACCTTCGGAAAGCGCACGCGCCCCCGAAGCCGCATCTTTATCCATCGCCACGATGGCCGGAATATTTGCCTTCGATCGAAACGCCCTTGCAAGGGACCCGCCTATCAGGCCGAGCCCTAATATCCCTACACGTGATATCCGGCTGTTGACCTTATGCTTATCATCTGTTTGTTTCATATGCTTATGACTCCTACATTCCTACCAAACTACCTGCTGACATATAAGCATTATACCGTGTTACACAGACAAACGCACGAGATCATGTGGTAAAGCGCGTGTCGTACACCCTCTTGATTTTTCCTTCGGAACGCGGGAGGCTTCTGGGCTCGCAAAGAGTGATTTTGGCATGAATGCCGGTAATTGACGCGATATCCTCAGCCATTCGCCTTTCTGTTTTTTCAATCTCCTTGATTGAATCCGAGAAGAAAGAAGAAGACATTTCAACCTTCACCGTCATGCGGTCCAGATTGTTAACCCGGTCCACATAAATTACATAATGCGGTTCAACCTCGCTGTATGTAAGCATTACAGCCTCAATCTGTGACGGGAACACGTTCACGCCGCGAATAATCAGCATATCATCGGCACGTCCCGTTACTTTTTCCATGCGGGGACTTGTACGGCCGCATTCACATTTGCCATAGTAAAGCCGCGTCAGGTCATGTGTGTTGTAACGGAGCAGCGGTGTGCCTTCTTTGGTCACCGACGAGAACACAAGCTCGCCTAACTCGCCCTCACCAACAGGCATACCCGTCTCGGGGTCAACCGTCTCCGGAATGAAATGATCCGCTTCCAGATGAAGAAGATCCGACTTATCACAGCTGCAGCCGACACCCGGTCCGCAGATTTCCGAAAGGCCGTAAATATCAAAAGCCCTCAGACCCATTTTCTGTTCAATCTGATCCCGCATTTCTTTAGTCCATGGTTCCGCACCGAAAATACCGGATTTCAAATGAATCTCGTCTTTGCCGACACCCATTGCATCCATTTCGTCAGCAATATGCAGCATATAGGAAGGCGTACACATAATGACGGAAGGCTGCCACTCCCTCAGGATCTGGATCTGACGCGGCGTATTTCCTCCGGACACAGGAATGACCGTTGCTCCCAGCGGATCGCACGCATAATGCGGCCCCAACCCGCCTGTGAAAAGTCCGTACCCGTATGCTACATGAACCATATCGCCTTTGACGACACCCGACCGAGCCATCGCCCGGCACAGGCACTCGGTCCATAATGCAATATCGTTTCTTGTATATCCGACCACTTTCATGCGGCCTGTAGTACCTGAGGAGGCATGAAAACGCACGATCTCCTCGCGGGGGACCGCCAGGGTACCAAATGGATAATTATCCCTGAAATCATATTTGTCGGTAAACGGGAGTTTATACAGATCCTCCATGCCATGAATATCACCGGGTAAGATACCCGCCGCTTTCATTTTGGCAGCATAGTACGGAACCCGCTCATACATATAGTTCACGCACTTAACAAGCCGCTCACTTTGCAGTTCCCGCATCTTCTCCGGATCCATGCACTCGACATCCGGATTCCAGATATAGGTTGAAATTTCTCTTCTGGCCATAATACTTTGCCCTCCTTTTGAAAAACACGCGCCCCTGATCAAACGCATAAACCGTCCCGTAATTCGCCCGGCAAAAAAATAAAAAACCGCCCCATTGCCCTGTTGAAATCCAACAAAGCAATGGGACGGATAAATCCGCGGTACCACCCATCTTCGACAATACCTATACCTTACGGTAAAGGGCATGCCGCTCTCAGCAGATACTCAAAGCCTCATTTGCACTGTGCACGAGACCTGATATCCGAGTTCCTCTAACGGTGAACCATCCGTATCAACCTACCGGCCGGACTCACATCCGGTGTTCAGCCAATCTGCTCGGGAGTGAACTTCACTTGAGCTTCTCTCATCAGCAGGCTCTCAGTCGATGACCCGCTGTTCCTGTATGCAAATTCTCCGCTACTTTTCTCCGTCAAAACATTATCCTATGTTCGCAATGAAGCGATTACATGTAATTATGGTGTGGGGCGAAGAAAAAGTCAATAGGAATCACAGAGCCCGCAGTTAACCGGAGGAAACAGCATCGTCCATACATCGCTCGGTTTCCGGCAAAATAAAGGACCTCCCGGGGGAAGTCCTTTAACGGAATTTTGATTGGTTCCGACATCATTATTTTCTGTCATCCGTGATTGTTTTACGTTTGAAAACATATATCACACTGACTGCTCCAACGGCAGAAAGAAGAATAACGGCAATCTGTGCTATATCCTGGCTGCCTGACTCTCCTGTCTTGGACGCACCGAGTACTCCTGCTGTAGGAACTGTCGTCGGTGTTGGCGTTGGTGTTACTGTCCGTGTTGCTCCAAGAACGTCTGTAGAAGTTGGCGAGGGAGTAACGGTGGGTGTTGCTGCAGGTGTATTTGTAGGCGTATCCGTAGGTGTATTCGTTGGCGTATTCGTTGGCGTATTCGTTGGCGTATTCGTTGGCGTATTCGTCGGCGTATTTGTTGGAGTATTCGTCGGCGTATTCGTTGGAGTATTCGTTGGAGTATTCGTCGGTGTATTCGTTGGTGTACCCGTAGGTGTAAGCGTCGGCGTATCCGTAGGTGTAAGCGTCGGTGTAATCGTAGGTGTAATCGTCGGTGTAATTGTCGGTGTTATTGTCGGTGTAACTACGGGAGGCAATTTCACGCATAAAAGTCCATAACATGATATGTCCGGAATATGTTTGTCGCAGTCCAAAGGAGCCTGCAATCCACTTGCTGCAGCAACGGCAGGGCAATATGAATAAATTCGAAAATGAATACCGCCTGTTACAAAGACCCCCTCAACCAGAATATTTGTCGCTGCAAATGATAGGTATTTATTATCCGTAACAGTGAAAACAACATATCTGTTCGTAGGATCCAGGCTTAAGGTTAAGTTGTCATGGAAAAATACTGTCCTATTTCCACAACCTTCAATCTTGCAGATACCAGTGCAGGTTCCATCATAATCTTCGTAATCACCGGCAGCAGGCTCTGCAAATGCAATAAAAGTAACAAAAATAATAACGGATATCAAAAACACAAATGATACCAGAAATCTATTTTTCATAATGTCACCTTCTCACTCTACTACTCACTCCTATATGCACACCCTGCAAGACTACCTGTGATCCGGTTAACAAACGACAGCACAAAAATATGTCAAATATATTTATTACATTATAATATTTTTGCTATATGGACTTCAATCATCTATTCCGAACAATTATGAAAAACCATGTTTCATCAATGTCATTCAACAATTATAAAATTGATTTATTCAAATATTCTTCACTGCGCGATTTTTCTTTCAATCAACAATATCACAAAATGTAGAGCGACGACAGCAGGAAGTTTGATGGCATCAGAAGTCGTTGCTTCCATAAAAAGGGCTCCCCGATCGGGAAGCCCTTAAAATAAGTTTGATCATGTGATTCCAGTCAAAATTATATATGTTTGTTTAGTTTTTTACGTCCACTCACAAACACGGTAACGGCTGCACCGGAAGCGAGAAGAAATGCCAGCCCGATTTCCCATGTACTTTGATTTCCCGTCTCCCCTGTCTTAGCTGCGCCGAGTGTTCCGGTTGTAGGTGTTGCTGTCGGTGCAGGTGTTGATGTAGGTGTTGATGTAGGTGTGGAAGTTGGGTCACGACTTACTCCCAGGGTAGCAGTCGGTATTTTCGTAGGTGTAGCTGTCGGCGTTACCGTAGGAGTGTCTGTCGGCGTTACCGTAGGAGTGTCTGTCGGTGTTACCGTAGGAGTGTCTGTCGGTGTTACCGTAGGAGTGTCTGTCGGTGTTACCGTAGGTGTGTCTGTCGGTGTTACCGTAGGTGTGTCTGTTGGTGTCGGTGTAACAACTGGAGGCAATGATATTTTTACTAATCCATAATGGGAAATATCAGGAATATTTCCTCCGCCGTTCAACGGCGCACGCAGCTCGCCGGCAGAACTGACAGCAGGATTAAATGTATAGATCCGGTATTCGTCACCGCCTTTGACAAAAGCGCCATTTACTAATAGATTTGTGGCTGTAAAGGAGAGGTATTTAGAGCCGGATATTGAAAACACGATATATCGGCTGGTAGCAACGGGACTGACTGACAGGTCATCGTTGAAATAAGTTGTCATATTAACCGGCGGATCAACTTTGTATATGCCGTTGTAGTTACCTACGAAATCTTCCCAGTTATCGGCAGGGATGGATGGATCTGCAAGAACTACCGTAGATGCCAAGACAATGACGGAAAGCAATAAAACAAATATGTACCCCAGTTTCTTCCTCATATCAATCACCCGCTAACTTATGTTACTCCATTGATCTGTATGCATTTCTGCATCATTTAAATTTACTATCACTCAAAAAAATTACAAAAAATAAATTTAGCTATTTTTCTAATTTTATTCGATCATAATATTCACATCTACAGCAACAATTTGAACAAATATTAAAAAAAATACATAATATAAGTCAAATATTGTTTATTTTTAATCGAATATATTTAGTATAGGAAAAATACCTCGCTGCTTATGCCTCATCGCCGTAGTCGCGGACCGCTCTGTGTATACCCACACCATTAACGATTGCCATAATCACATTGCTACGAGTCTCTTTACTGAATTTGGCCATGAAAAAATGCACCGCCATATGCCAGACATTTTTCGTCTAACATTTGGCGTGCATTTCATTCGAAGACTCTAAAAATAACTATGATCTTCAATACAATCTGGATATTAGTCCTGCATCTTTTTTCTTCTTATCACAAATACCGCGCCTGCCGCTGCGAACGCAGCAAGGAGGACAAGGACTGCCGTCATCATGTTCTGATTGCCGGTCTCGCCGGTCTTAGCCGCACTGAGGACAGCAGCAGCTGCAGCAGCTGTCGGGGTCGCGGTTACAGCAGCTGTGACGGTTACTGCCCTGTTTGCTCCTAAAACATCCGATACCGGAGTAGGGGCAGCTATAAGTGAAGGCGCTGCTGTCGGAACAGGATTCTGTGAATAACCTGCTATGGCAGCCACGTTGCCGGTTATATTAGCAAAGGGCATGCTCCATGAAGTAAACGTATATCCGCTGCGAACCGGATTAGCAGGAGCTATTGCATCCTTGCCGTATACGATTAACTGGCTGCTTATGACAGTCCCATCCCAATCCTGGAATGTTACGGTATAAATGTTGATAGTCCATTTTGCAAAAAGAGTCATGTCCATACTTACCGTATCCGTATCAAAATCCCATGCGTTTGTGCCGCCCTCTTCTTTATACCATCCTGCAAACATGTATCCGGTTCTTGCCGGATCCGAAACAGGGGTCGCTGTTCCTCCGTACCGGACGATTTCTTTTGTGAGCCCGGTACCGCTGTAATCCTCAAATGTCACGGTTGCCTGATTCCTGTCATAGTACAGCTTCAGCACCAGTGATCCATCGGGCAGGACAGTTCCGTTGTTTTTTGTCCCTGCCTGTGCGGTATTCAGTGTGAACCCGGTATACGATTTCGCTGCAGCCGAAACTGCTGTATCCGTTGTTCCTGTCAGATAATCCGTGTCCTTCAGTGTATACGCTGTTCCAGCTACAGCCTGCTGATAGTGTTCAACTTTGTATTGGGTGTCTGATTTTGGCGTATAAGCTGCCGTCACTGTCTGATCCGAGGTTACATCTGCGAACGTTCCAGACCAGCCGCCAAAAGTGTATCCGGTTCTTGCCGGATCTGAAGGAGGAGTCGCTGTTCCTTCATACAGGACAGTGTCTTTTTTGAGCTCTGCACCATCCTGATCCACGAAGGTCACAACTACCTGAACCCGGTTGTAATATAGCTTCAGCACCAGGGATCCGTCGGCCAGAATGGTTCCGTCGGCTACTGTATCTGCATGAGCAGGATTCAGTGTGAACCCTGAATATGACTTTGCAGACGCTGATACGGATGAGTCCGTTACTCCTGTCATATAATCCGTGTCCTTGAGTGCATACTCTGTTCCAGCCACATCCTGCCGGTAGTGCTCTACTTTGTATGCTGTGTCTGTCACAGGAGTGTATGTCGCCGTCACGGTCTGATCTGCAGTTACTCCTGCGTACGTTCCCGACCAACCGGCAAACATGTATCCGGTCCTCATCGGATCCGGTGGGGGCGTCGCTGTTCCTTCATACAGGACTGTATCTTTTTTAAGCTCTGCACCGCCCTGATCGACGAAGGTCACAACAACCTGATCCCGGTTGTAGTATAGTTTCAGCACAAGGGACCCGTCAGCCAGAATAGTTCCGCCTGTTACTGTCCCTGCATGCGCAGGATTCAGTGTGAACCCTGTATATGACTTTGCAGCAGCGGATACTGCAGAGGCCGTTGTCCCCTTCAAATAATCCGTGTCTTTGATTACGTATACTGTTCCATTCACATCCTGCCGGTAGTACTCTACTTTATATTCAGTGTCCGTATTCGGCGCATATGACGCCGTCACAGTCTGATCTGCGGTTACACCTGCATACATTCCCGACCAGCCGCTAAACCTGTATCCGGTTCTTGCCGGGTCTGAAGGAGGAGTCGCTGTTCCTTCATACAGGACAGTGTCTTTCTTGAGCTCTGCACCACCCTGATCGACAAAAGTTACAATCACCGGAACCCGGTTGTAGTATAGCTTCAGAACAAGGGATCCGTCTGCTTGTATAGTTCCGCCGGTTATTGTCCCTGCATGTGATGTATTCAGTGTGAACCCGGTATATACCTTCGCCGCAGCGGATACTGCAGAGGCAGTTATACCAGTCAGATTATCCGTGTCCTTCAGTGCATAACCGGTTCCCGGGACATCCTGCTGGTAATGCTCAACTTTATATGTGGTGCCGGTACTTGGATTCCATCCGGCAAAGAGGTTCTTTTCACCGGAACTTCCTTCGGCAATTTGTGTTATCAAGCTTCCCCCGAGCGCACTGTCATACCAGCCGATGAAACTATATCCTGTTTTTTGCGGTATTCCCAGCACGATCGTATCACTAACTTTTGTATACGATGAAGGAGCTCCGAAATAATTTGTACCTCCATCGAGGTTATAGTTAATTCCAAAACTATCAAATACAATAGACACTGTCTTGGAAACTGACAATTGAACAGTAGGATCTCCGGTCATTCCGCCATATTCGACGACATAGCCATTAATCCCGCTGTAAGTGCTGTTGTTTGAAATATCATTCCATTGACCGCCCGTATATATTTGTCCGTAATTTTCAGTGCCAAAGTCATTCGGCTCTCCGCCATTCCAGTTCATATATCTTCCTTCTGCTGCAGCAGGGGAATTATCACCTGTAGAAAACAAAGTTCCCGCTTCAGGACCGGTAACCCAATACCATTTCCCCTCGGACGCATTCTGATTGCCATATATCAGTGTCCCTGCAGAATTTCTGATAATACTATGATCATCTGATGCCCCAATCCAGGCACTAGTGGTCAACTTTGCCTGAATGAAAGCATTCTCCGCTGCACTTGTTATCGTGGCAAGATAGCCTGTCAATCCTAAGAATCTGCTGGCAGCCGCGCTGTCACGTGCAGATGTCCAGGTGACATAAGGGCTGATATACTTATAATAGTGGCCGTTGCCCGCAAATGGTACTGCGCTTCCCAGCGCAAATGTAATTGTGCGTGAAACCAAAAAGGTTGACGTTGTGTTGAATGTAACGGTACGAAGCAGCTCCTGCCACATAGCGGCAGCCGCTGATCCGGTAAATGTCAGAGTACCGGCTGCGCTGTTCCACGCTCCGGTGACCCCTCCCGGCAGACTGCCGGTATATCCAAGCACGTCCCCTGACTGCCGGTTAACAATACTTACTTTGACACTCGCAAAATCCGATGTGTTTATAGTTATCCCGGAGTCAACAGCGACTGCACTGCTTCCTCCAAATACCGGCGTATATCCGCTGGCACCGATTCCCACCGTGCTTGCCGCAGCTTGTAAAGCACCTTGAAATCCAACCAAATATACGGTACTCATAAGAAATACAATACTTAATAGAAGGGAAGCTATGCGACGCGCAAAAATTGATTTCCTCATAATGATCTCCTTGCCAAACTCCGGCTCAAGCGACTGCCACTGTAACACTCTCAAATTAATCTGTGATATTTTTATTTGAATAATTATTATATATAAAAGTATATATGCATTGGTATTATCTAACCAGTTGTTGATTTTGTACAATTGTGAACAAGCCCGCACTGAAAGGAAAAATCGGGCAATAGTAATATGGCTGTTTTTTCTCAAATAGACTCTGGCTGTAGCAAATACGGGCATACCAGCAACATGCGGGTAAATATGGTATATGAAAATACAGAGTAAAACATTGTGAACGATTGTGAAAACATTGCATCGAACATTATATTTTAATATAAAAGGATGTTACTGCTTTAATTATCAATTATCAGTTGACTCCAAAATCCAGAGTTATACGACTGTGTACCCATTATTATTCAGAGCGGTTTCAGCGGTTAATAGGCTTTCTGCCTTAATTAAGATGTAATCAGTATTATATGTGGAGACTGCAAAAATAGAAATTTGCAGCCCGGCAAGGATGGTTGCAATCCCTGCCAGGATTCCTACAAGGGAGAAATCCAGGACTCCCTGTATCTTGATTGCCTTCCATCCGTCTTCCCGGGCAAGAACCGCCAGCGGTACGGAAGATGTACGGCATACTAGGGAGAGTTCGTCATCCGTTTTTCCGACAAAGACGAACTCATCGTCAAAACATATATCTGACGGATCAGAAATCTGACAAACGGAATAGTTGTCCTTCAGGACATGCATTTTAATGGAATGATTGTCCGGGAGTTCATCTGTCATTTCTTCTCCTTTTCCGGTTTAATATTCTAAGTTATTGATATTGTATTGACTGTATCAGTAGATAACATGCAAATTTTATCAGAAATAAATAACTGCTGCAAGGAAGTCCGGAACTTAAAAAACCTCCCCCCGCCACTTACATGGCAGGGGGAGGCTTCGAAAATGTTAAGAGGCATTTTCATGTTGATCTAAAGTCGCTCACAGACTATTAGTCGTAAACGAGATCTTTGATGGAAGGATCGTCGATGTTGGCCTTTGTGTAGAACTTAGCGCCTGTATCAACGTTGGCAACTTTTTCGCCCATAACTGCTTTGTAAGCAAGCTCAACAGCCATGTAACCGATGTTGTATGGATCCTGTGTGATAGAGCCAAGGAAGTAACCGGCTCTGACAGCGGTCTTCTGACGAATACCGGCATCAAATCCAACTGCTACGATCTTGCCAAGGTCTGCGCCTTCATTGGAAGCATCGAGGATTCCGTTGGCAGCAGATTCGTTGGAACCGTAGATAGCGATCGGCTTTTTGTTAAGAAGAGCAGATCCGGATGTAGCGAGGTCGGCAGCAGCGGTTGTTGCGCTGACAGCGACGTCAATAACAACAGCAGCAGATTTCTCGGCTACGTCATTCTTGTACATGTCATGTCCGACAACAGCAACAGAAGTAATTCCGTCAGCCTTAACAAGCTCAAGCATCTTGTCGATGAAGCCCTTTGTTCTGCCTTTGACAGATTCGCTGGTAGCATCCTGGGAGAGAACAGCGATTCTTACGGGAGCAGCAACTGTAGCAGCTTTTACCAGAGCCTGGATTGCAGGGTACATGCTTGTTGCAGCAAGTGCGCCGGCAGCTGTGTTGTCTGTTGAAGCGTTTGCGTAGATGGATCCAGCAGGGGCACCGGGAACACCGGAGTCAAATCCGATGACCGGGATCTTGGATGCAAGGCACTTGTTCAGCTGATCTGTAACAGAATCAGTTGAAAGAGCGGCAAGGCAGATAGCATCCGGCTTCTTTGCGATAGCACTGTCAAGCATTGTAACCTGGGCAGCAATTTCGGACTCGGAAGCAGGGCCTTCAAAAGTGATTTTTATACCATACTTTGCAGCAGCGTCATCTGCGCCCTTTTTAACGACCTGCCAGAACTGGTGCTGTAATCCTTTGGAAATAACAGGAATGTAGATGTCCTTTGCAGCCTTGGTGGCCTTCGTGGTTGCTCCGGCAGCTGTTGTTGTTGCTGCAGCTGTTGTTGTTGCTTCGCTGGCAGCCTTTGTTGTGGCAGCTGCCGTCGTTGTTGTTGTACTTGATGCACATGACGTCAGAGCGACGCTGAGAACAAGTGTCAGAGCAAGTGTAGACAGGATTTTTTTCATTTTCATCTTTGTGTATTCCTCCTCTTATAACTTTGGTTTGGGTCAGTGGTTGAACAGGATATATTTGAACCTGCCGGATGGCAGTGGCTCAACGTTTTTTCTGCTGGCTCATATCTATAAGGACAGCGACGATAACAACAATACCTGTCATAAGTTTCTGGTAATGTGGCTGGAGATCCATGGAAGGCAGGCCGACACGCAGGCAGCTCATGATAAATACACCAATGATAGTTCCGAATACCGATCCGGAACCGCCTGTTGTGGAAGCACCGCCGATGAAGCAAGCTGCGATTGCATCAAGTTCAAAGCCCTGACCGGCACCGGGAAGAATTGTCGTGTAGGTACAGGCAAAGGAGATACCGGCAAGTCCTGCGCAAAATCCGCTGATAACATAGGGAATTGTCTTCCAGAGAACTACATTAACACCGGAAAGGCGGGCGGCTTCTTCGTTGCTGCCGATTGCAAAGGTATAACGGCCAATTTTCGTTTTAGTCAAAATAACGTTGGCAATCAGAAGAATAATTAGAAGCAAAATCGCTCCGGTAGGAATCGTAATGCCGTTTTTCAGCTGCAATTTAGAGAACACATCCTTAAACCAACCGCCTGCCACTTCTGTACGGGCCGGAAAGTTCATTGTCTGAACATTGGATATAACGGAACTAAGACCAATGGAAATCATCATTGTACCCAGAGTTGCGATAAATGCAGGTAATTTTAATCTGGCAACCAGAACACCATTGAAAAGTCCGAACAAAGAACCAGTAATCAGAACCAGGACAAGTGCTAACCAGAAAGGCAGCCCCCATTTCCTGAATGCAACACCGCCGACCATGGCGGCACACATGGCAACTGTTCCGAGTGAAAGATCGATACCGCCGCTGATAATAACAAACGTAACACCGATTGCCATAAACCCGATGTAGTTGGATGCATCGAGAATATTAAGGGCGGTCTCCATACCGAAGAAATTTCTGCCCAGGAAGCAGAAGAAAATATAAATTACCACCAATGCCAGGAAAGCATACAGACGCTGATTTACCTTCTTACGAGTCTTTTCTACAGTTACTGCGCCAGTATCTTTATTACTACCTATACTCATTTAATTCACCTCTCTATTTAAATACGTTTGTGAGCCAGACTCATTATTTCTTCCTGTGATGCACCAGCAGGTACCTCGCCTGTAATATGGCCTTCACACATGACCACAATACGGTCGCCAAGACGCATTACTTCGGGCAGTTCAGAAGAAATAACAATAATTGACTTTCCTTCTTCTGCAAGTTCGTAAATCAATTTGTAGATTTCACTTTTGGCACCGACATCAATACCGCGGGTCGGTTCATCAAAAATGAGAATCTGCGTATCCCTGATCAGCCATTTGGCTACAACAACTTTCTGTTGGTTGCCGCCGGATAAGTTACGGACAAGCTGAGTAATTGAAGGTGTTTTTGTGTCGAGCTTTTCGACGTACTTCTGGGCAACATTATTAATCTTTTTCTGATTGATAAAAAGTGCTCCTGAGAAAGCATCATAATTGGCCATTACGGAATTCTCTGCAACGTCCAGACCAAGTGCGAGACCATAACGCTTACGATCCTCGGACAAATATCCAATACCGGCTTCAACCGCATCCTGTGGTTTTTGAATGTTAACTTCCTTGCCGTTGACTTTGATCTTACCGGAAGTCTTCGGATCCGCTCCAAAGAGAGCACGGGCTGTTTCGGTACGTCCGGCACCCATTAATCCGGCAAAGCAAAGGATTTCTCCCTTTTTCAGATTAAAAGATACATCCTGGACCATTCTTCCGGCATTCATTCCTTCGACTTCAAGAACAACCGGAGCGTCCGGAGGACAATTACTCTTCATTTTTGGTTCTTCAAAAATTGTACGTCCGACCATCATCTTAACGATTTCATCATCAGTACAATCCTTCGTGATCAAAGTGCCGACATATTCACCGTCACGCATAACGGAAACACGATCCGTGATCTGCTTGATTTCATCAAGACGATGGGAGATATAAATCATTCCGACACCCTGCGACCTGAGATCACGCATAACACGGAACAGCGCAGCAATTTCAGTATCCGAGAGAGCTGCTGTCGGTTCGTCAAGCACCAGTACCTTTGATTCAAAAGAAATGGCCTTGGCTATTTCAACCATCTGCTGTCTGCCGACGGTCAAATTACCTACTAATTCCTTGGGATCAATGTCGATGCCTAATTTATTGAGAAGTTTTTTAGCATTGACATTAATTGCCTTTTCATCCAGAAAAATTCCGTTTGTCTTTTCTCTGCCGATAAAGATATTTTGTGCTACGGTCAGATGTGTCATCATGTTCAGTTCCTGATGAATAATACAAATACCTTTCCCCTGAGCCTCTCTGGTATTCTTTAGATGAATAGGCTCACCCATATAGGTGATATCGCCTTCGTCGCGGTTATAAATCCCGGTCAGAATCTTCATCAAAGTTGATTTACCAGCTCCATTTTCACCCATAAGCGCATGAATTTCGCCTTCATTCAAATCGAATTTGACTTTTTTCAACGCCTTTACGCCGGGGAAACTCTTGCTAATACCGGTCATTTGTAAAATTTGCGCAGCCAATCAATCCCCTCCATATCAACTGTTCGTTTGTTTCTTCGGTCAACCATATACTAACAAAACGGAACCCCGGATGTTTTTGTTTTTTTCTATGAAAATTCTAATAAAACACTCTAATTTCCCAAAAAACCGCAGCGAAACGATTCGCTCACGCAAAAATGCCGCAGGAAATTATTACCCGTGCCGAAAAATGCACGCGAAAAATTAATATATTAGTGAATAAAACTATCGGAGGGCTTTACGTGAAAGGGAAAAGAAGCTTTTCGTTTTCTTCAAGGTACATGGTATCTTTGGTAACAAGGATTGAGCCGGTATCATAGAACGGATCAATTTTATTTCCATTTAATATCGAAACTGCGTTTGCCATGGCGACATACCCCATATTAAAGGGACGTTGAATGACTGTTGCAGCCAGGCAGCCTTCCTCCAGGTATGTATTGAGGGAGGGCGAACTGTCGAACCCGACAAGGATGATTTTACCGGAAAGGCCGGCGCCCGTGATCGCGCGGGCTGCTCCGACTGTCGCATACTCATTCAGGCATACAATTCCGCCGATATCGGGGTTTTTCAGGATTTCTGAAGCCAGCTGATAAGCGACATCTTCCGAGCCGGCAGAATCCGCCGTCGGCAGTACGACTGTATCCGGGTCCAGGCCCTGCCGGACTCCCCGATCCCGGTCCTTCGATGAATTTGTTCCGATCAGCGGGGAAATAACAGCCAGCACTTTTCCTTCCGGCAGAAGGGCCTGCATGGCCTCGCCGGCTTTTTTCCCGGCTGCCACATTATCTGTAGCTACAAAGCAGGTCCCGATCTGTTTGCCGTTGCCGTTCACGGTCGAATCCAGTGTAATAAGAGGAATGCCTGCATCAACTACGGCCTTTGCCGGTTCGGAGAGTCTCTCATAGTCAGATGCTGCCAGAATGATAATGTCCGGTTTCTCTTCTATCGCCTTATACACAAGGCTGATTTGCTTATCCAGGTCTGATTCCACATCAGGACTCCAATATTCATAGTTTACGCCGAACTCTTTGGCAGCTACATCAACACCGCTCCGCAGACTCAGCCAGAAGGAAATATCCTGATTTGTCTTGCCTATGACTATTATTCTGTGTGCGTCTGAGGTAAGAATAGACGGCAGGGGATTCATAACCCTTGGAACCACAATAGCAGCCGTCACAATCAGGACAATCATCAGAAAGGCGATTATCACAATTCTTTTTTTCTTTTGTCCCGGCAAGAGATTGAATTTCATATTGGTTTTCCCTTCCTTTGTCAATCAGCAGACCGCTTGCGTCTTTTCCATTATGTAAAAGGGAAAAGCAGTTTCTCATTTTCTTCGAGATACATAGTATCCTTTGTAACTAATATCGAACCGGTATCATAAAAGGGATCAACTTTTTTGCCGCCAACAACAGCAATGGCATTTACCATAGCTACGTAACCCATGTTATAGGGTCTCTGAATAACGGTTGCATTGAGGCAGCCTTCCTCCAGATATGTATTAATAGAAGGCGAGCTGTCAAATCCGACAAGAAGCACCTTGCCTGAGAGGCCGGCACCAATAAGCGCCCTGGCGGCTCCGATCGTGGAATACTCGTTCAGGCATACGATTCCCCCGATATCCGGGTCCTGCAGGATTTTCGAAGCCAGGTCAAATGCATTGTCTTCAGAACCTGCGGCATCTGCTGTCGGCAGGACAAATATATCCCCGCCGAGTCCCTGCCGTACTCCGGTATCCCGGTCGCGTGAAGAAGTCGTCCCGATCTGATGGGAAATAATGGCTACTTTCTTCCCTGCCGGCAGCAGGGCCTGCATGGCTCCTCCTGCTTTAACTCCGGCTGCCACATTATCCGTAGCTACGAAGCATGATCCGATTTGCCCGTCATCACCGTACACATTGGAGTCCATTGTAATAAGCGGGATACCGGCGTCACTGATTGCCCTGGCCGGATCTGCAAGACGCTCATAATCCGTGGCTGCCAGAATAATGGCATCCGGTTTTTCTGAAATCGCCTGATAAACAAGGCTGATCTGCGTGTCGATATCCGACTCCGAATCCGGACCCCAATACTCATAATCGACACCGTACTCCTTGGCTGCAACATCAACGCCGTCGCGCAAGCTCAGCCAGAAGGCCAGATTCGAAGTGGTTTTCCCGATCACAATGATCTTTGTCGGGACGGCAGTCAGCGCTGACGGCACTTTAACGACAGCGGCATAGGTAATAAGTACGACTGACACAGAAAAAAGAACCACCATAAGAATAACCTTTGCTATCCTTTTTCCCCGCTGTCCCATAAAGTCCAGTAACTTCATATCCTTGGTCCGCCTCTCACTCAAAAATCAAAGGAAGGGTTAACGTCACCGTTGTACGCATTTCGGATTCGCCGTCTTTCAGGGGGCTCTCCTCGCCCTGCGCTGTCGACTGAATCGTAATTCCATAATCCGAGCCAAAGAACAATTTGATTCTGTCCCTGACATTACTGATTCCGATACCGCTTTCATCCTTCGGAGCAAAATCGACAGTACCGTCAAGAATGCCTTTTTCAAAACCGATTCCGTTATCACTGATACTTATAAATAGCTTTTGTCCTTCGGCGTGAGCGGAAACAATAATGAGCCCCTGCCCTTTAAGCTGTTTGATACCGTGGTAGATGGCATTTTCGACCATTGGCTGGATGATCAGCTTGATCACCTTAGCCTGCAGTACGGAATCATCCACTTCGATCCGGTAATTCAGCTTGTCCTGATACCGCATTTTTTGAATCTTCATATAATTGGTAACATAGTCGATTTCCGTCTTAAGTGTCACAAGTTCGCTGGCATTACTTGTGGTGGCACGGAATAATTTGGAAAGTGAAGAGGTCATTTCTATAACTTTTTCATTTTCGCCTATCTCCGACATCCAGATAATGGATTCCAGTGTATTGTATAAGAAATGCGGGCGGATCTGCGCCTGCAGGGCCTGAAGTTCACTGATTCTTTTCTGTTCCTCAATAAGAAGCTCCTGCGCCACAAGGTTTTTGATCTGTACCGTCATATTATTGAAGCTGTCGCCCAATTCAGCGACTTCATTATTGACCGTAATATTTGCTTTGGCGTCAAAGTCACCCTTTTCAAACTGCTTCATCGACGCTTTGAGCTGAAGAATAGGATCTGTAAGCCGTTTGGAAGCGACATAGGAAATAATAAATGTAATTACGGAGAAGAAAATGCCGATAGCGAAAAACAGAATAATGACATCCGAACTGATCGAAACCAGTTGATTTGTGTCAAACACGCTGACTGTTACCCATCCGGAAGTCGGTGACAGCGAACTTGTATAAATATAGCCGTTACTGATCACGGATTTGACGCCTTCGGTATGTGTTACAAGATCCAGACGCTCTGTCTTAATCCCGCTGTATACCAGCCGCTGCTGAGGATGGTATACAAGGCGCCCGTCTGCCCCGACAATAAAAATGTACCCGGAATCGTTGTAGGAAAGGCTGCTGCAGATATCGGCAATCTGCTGGTAGTTCAAGTCAACCAGCAGGACTCCCGCTAATCTTCCGTTCGAATACAGTGCGCGGCTCATCGAGATAACCCAGTCATATTCACCGGCCACGACATTTTCCACACGGGAAGACGAAAAGACAGGCTCACCCTCGGCAGATATCGCATCCTTATACCAGCTCGATGCCTTGTAATCCCAACCCGGATTAATACCCATCAGGTCACGGTTGGACACAAAGGCCCCGTCTTCCCTGAATATGATCAGGTTGACAAAATCAGGCCTTGTTCCGGCGACTGTCTGGAGTTCTGCCTTTACAGTGTCACTTGTATCAGGAATGTCGGCGGAAATATAGCTGACAACATTTTTGTTCTCAACAATATAATCGGAAACACTTATCATACCGTCAATATAGTAATTAATGCTGTTATCCACCTGCCGGAGCATCTGATTTGTATAGGAGATGGAATTCGTCTGCAGAATCGACGAAGCAATCGAATAGGTAACGGGAAAAAGGATCGCAAGAATACTGACAATGATAAACAGCGAGGTAAACAGGATGCTGTTACGCAAATGTCCGGTGTGCGCCTTTGCCATATTTTAAGTCCTTCTTCCGAAAGTTTTGCGGTATTCCTTTGGATTCATCCCGTTATTTTTTTTGAATGCGACGGTAAAATAGGCCGGATTCTCGTATCCAACTTTCTCTGCAATGGAATAAAGCATCATATCCGTATTGGTCAAAAGCTCTTTGGCCTTATCCATGCGGACTTCTGTAAGGTATTCAATGAATGTCTTTCCGGCACTTTCCTTGAAAAACGTACTGAAATAGCTCATGCTGACGGATAGATGGTTGCATACGGTCATCAGGGATAGGCCGCTGTCGGCAAAATTATCTTTGATGTACTCCATCGCCATGACGGAAAGACGCCGGACTCCCCCGTGACGTTCCGTCCTCAGAAACTCCACGCATTCGCTGCAGAAATTCTCAAGCCATGTTTTCATGCGCGGAAGGTAATCCGCACCATTTTCATCAGGGAACGGCGTTGATGCTTCAAAGCTGTCATTTTCATTTTCCGACCGGATGCCCGAAATCAGACGATTCACAATACTGGAATATTCATATTGAATATCTTTTTTGGACATGCTCGACAGCTGAACCGTCTGTATCATATTCTCGACAAGCTCCTGAATCTTCCCTTCATCCTGAAGCCTGATCTGAAGGAAAATTTCCTCTTTGAATTTGTCAAAATCAAACAGTCTGATCTGCTGCTTCAAATCTTCCGGAGCAATAATGTAATCCGCGGGCATCAGGAATTTATAATCCAGGCATTTCAGCGCCTCGCTGTACGAGTCCTTCAGATTCGAGAGTGAAAAAACCATTTTGCCTATGCCGATGGTCACCGGCAGTTTTAATGCCTTCAGAATAGTGTCATGGGTATTTACACAGAGACTGCGCATTGTCCTGCTTAGCGTACCCTCATCGTCTCCTGAACCGAGGATTGCTGTTTTACCGTCCGTCAGCGAAAAAGCAAAAAAACCCATCCCCTCACCGGCAAGCTCCGTTACAATATTCGTAATCATAAACTGGAGAAGCTCCGTACTGACATTAAGAAGCTGTGTTGCTTTCCCGACGTCTTCTAGTTCTATGAGACTCAGGATATAGAAGTTTTTATCGGTAGACAGGCCAAATGAATGCGCTTCCGCCTCGATCGACCGCGGCTCGACAGTTCCCTGTACAAGCCGGTTCATAATCTGATCCCTGACCAGCGGACTGACTATATAGAGCATGCGCTGTGCGGAACTGATCTGATTCCTGCGTTCTGCCTGCTCATCGAGAACTTTTTTGGAGTTGGCAAGAACTTCTGCGAATTCCTTCGAAGTAACCGGCTTCAGGATATAATCACTCACCTGATGGCTTATTGCCGACCGGGCATAATCAAAATCGTCATAACCGGTAAGAATGATAACACGGGTACCGTGTCCCGCCTCCGCGATAAGGCCGGCCAGCTGCAGGCCGCTGATAAACGGCATGCAGATATCCGTGATAACCAGATCCGGAAGCAGTTTATAATACAGATCGGCGGCTTCCCGTCCATCTTCGCAGATCGCCACAACCTCAAAATCGCAGGCGGCAAAATCAATGCTTCTCATGATAGCATCACGGGCGAGCGGTTCATCTTCGACAATCATCAATTTGTACATTTTTTATTGTCCCTCAAACAGACGAAACTCACATCAGTAAATAGCGGACGCCTCATTATCCGGCAGGAAATGAATGGCTTTCCTGATTATATTAACAGAAAAACGAATTCATCTTATATTTTCGGAGTGATCTTATCAAAATACATTCCGCTGACAACGGCCTCCCCGAGAATGTGCCCGTGCATCGCATGAAAAAGCTCATTCATATAGAACCCGGTCTTCAGCTGAGGCATAAAGTCGAGTGCGTATGCGTGAAGCTCATACAGATGCGGCCGGTCAGGCGGCGACATCCCGTCATAGCAGGCAGCCTCCATCCGACTCAGGTTTCCGAGCTTGCCGGACAGACTGTTGGTACCCTGCACGAAGTCCTTTGCACGGATGCTCTCGTTCTCTTCGAGCTTCGTCCGGGTCAGACCGGCGACGAGCCAGTGAATCCATGAGAATCCGCACACCGGGACTGCATCCTTATCCTCAAGGAAAAGGGCATACGACACGGTTCCCTCCGGCGCCTCCGAGATCCTGACCGGCAGCGAATAGGTCGCCATGCCGGACGGAGCGAACTGCGTCCCTCTTTTGCCGAACCTGTCCTCTATAATTCCATTTACAATACCCGTGCTTGTAATTTTCATTTTATGTTACCTCCTGTTCCATTTTGTGCTTTGCATGTTTTATTTTCCAAATCCAATGAATGAACAGAACAGAGCAAATTCCCAGAAATACACCGGTCGCATCGATACCGACATCGGTTATCTGCCCGCTTCTGCCTGCCACAAAAAGCTGATGAATCTCATCGGTGCCGGCATATCCGACACCGACGGCAAAAGCCGCCGCCGCACGCAGGAACCGGTTAATTGAATATTGAAAAAGAACGGTCATACAAAGCACGCCCAGTACCGTATAGGCAAGCATATGCGCTGTCTTTCTGGCAATATGCTGATACTGTTCCACTAAACTCTCCTGTTCATCCCGCGTCATTTCACGAAATCCCGGCTGTGTGAGTTCAGCCACGGTCCAAATAGCTGACCCGCTCAGCGAAGAAGACTGTGACGCCTCCTGAGCCGACAGGAAGAATATCACAGCCATCCACGTGACAACACATATCCATAGTATAAATCGAATTCGGGAGGTTCCCGCGGGAGAATTCATTTTCACCTCATTTTTAACCGGTATTATTTTATCCTCACGCCTCAGGCGGATATCATTTTATGGAAACGGAAATTTGGACCGGTGAGTATTCCGTTAAATCCCCGTCAAGATGAAGATCCTTGGCTGTATTCCCATTATATTCCATATTATGCTCTTTGTAGTAGCCTTCGATGTCGGAAAGTACATACGAAAATGTAATCGTATACTTTCCTGTCTTAAGATCAAGCGGACCTGAGCCATAGATCTGTGCCGCCGAAAGGTTATACACAACACTTCCGGATTCATCTTTGACCGTCATATCCACAAGGCCCCTTTTTGTGGATAAATCATAAGACAGTATATAGGAACGGGGAATGGCAACTTCAAACGGAAGAACAAGCGGCGCCGTCCCGCTGTTGATACTTACGGTTTCCGAATGATCAAGAACCGGATTAGTCATGATGCTTCCCGCGATGATTCCTACACCGGCAGCGATCATAATGACAAAAAGGACAGCGGAAAGGACAAGGGCTTTTATGATGGATTTCTTTCTTTTTTCTTTGACTGCCGGATCTTCATCACTTACCCTGGCTCGCAGTAAAAGGACGCCGCCCAGAATCAGGAAAGGTACAATGGCTCCGATAATCAGATAACTTCCTATACTCGCCGTCGACGACAGCAAAGCGGAAGTCTCCGCCTGCTGCGGTGCGTTCGGCAGACTGGCTGATACAAAGCTCATAATAACAGACAGCGAATTATTGACCAGGTGGAAAAGTGCCGCCATCAGGATATTCTGCGTTCTGAGCATGACATACGTAATAGCCATTCCCAGAATTGCCGTCGCTGCAAAGCGATACGGGTCGAGATGAAAAATCCCGAAAATCAGACCCATGACAATTACGATGACCCATTCTTTACGGATCACTTTCATCGATGTCAGTATGAATCCCCTGTGAAGCGCCTCTTCACATATCGCCGGCATGACGGCAACAATCAGATAGGCAATCAACATCGGAACGCTGGTAAAAATGTCGTTCATGGCACCGCTGAGTTCTGCCATCCCATCCGGAAAAAAGAACCCGACCACAAGTGTTATCAGAATCCCCAGTAGAAATGTACCCGCCCACAGTAAAAGGACGCCGAAGACCTGACGCACTTTCGGCTTTTTGACCGGAAACATCGCTTTGATGTCGACCTTCAGAAGGATTGCCGGAATGACTGCCATGGCCAGAAGAATGAGTTCTGTAAGGGCGACTCCTGCCATGCCGAGTTTTTCCTGAATCGGTGTCGCTCCAAAAATCAGAAAGACAATAACAAGGGCAAAAAGTATAATACCGTGATACGGTTTGAGTATTCTTTTTTCTGTTTTCGTCTGTATTTGGGGTCTCCTTTGGCAGGTAATCGATATTCTCGAACCTGATTTTATTATTTATCTTAGCAAGGCAGTTACCTGCGGTGTAATTCATGCTGTCAGTATTGTCTCAGTCGTGAAGGGCCTGCTCTTTCCTGAGCTTTCTGATCTGCAGATATACCGGACGCAAAAGGGTAAAGAAGAACACTACGCCAATCCCGGTGCACAGCAAACCGCCGATAAAATTCGTCCATGGAAATTGACTTTCGGTCATAAGATAGTTGTCTAGAAGATAAAACAAACTTACCCCCAGATTGAGAAACCCGGCGAATAATTCCAGTACAACGAGTCCCGTCCAGAAATGTTTCAGACGGTTCAGGTGCCGTATTTTTGATTCACAGTCTGAGTAAATCGCAAAAGGTCCGTCAGATGCTTTTTTGCGGAGGAACACCCACCTCATATAAGTAGCCACAATTTCTACTCCCGCATCTTCAAGGAAACGCAGGTACAGGTCGCTTTCCGGATTACCGGGCCGCTTCTCAAGAAGTTCAATCTGGTAAATGTATTTACCCGGCTCGGTTTCTTCGAATACATAGCGCATCCAGGAGTAGTCCGAAAGGGATAAGCCTTTGGCAGCAAGCTCATTGAGCCACTTCTGTTCCTTGTCCGGGTTCCAGTAAGCCTTATGTATGATCTTCTTCATCCCACTTCACCTCCGGTAACACGCCTGCCGTTTGTCAGGCGCTCATCGAGACGCAGCAGTTCATCTTCGATCTGCTGTCTGCCGATTTCCGTAATCACATATTCTTTCTTGCGGCCGTCCCCGGTTACAGCGACGGTCTGAATCCAGTTCTTTTCAAGGAGTGTATTCAGCGCCCCGTAGAGGGTTCCGGCTCCCAGTATTACGCGCCCGCGGCTCCATTCACCGACGGTCTGCATAATTCCGTATCCATGCATCGGCTGATAAAGGGAAAGTAAAATATAATAGACTGCTTCCGTTAAACTGCCTCGTTCTGAACTCTCCGGCATATCCATTCCTCCTGTCTCTGTGTCGGCATACGCTATATCGGATACCGATACTCATACTATATCGGCTCACGATACAGTTGTCAATATGTTTTGTATAATTATTTTCAAAAAAAGACAAAAAAGAAGCGGCCCCCCTGATCGCCAGGTTGAATAATCCGACAGAAAATCCAAGCACCAGAAGACCGGTTCAAAAATTCTTAAAGCGATTCAGATGACGAATGGCAAGATGCTCCTGTTATATGGGATGCAGTCCGGACAGCGGTTGATAACAGGCAAGAAGCCGGATTATTTATTTTAACAGGTTCCACTTCTGTCGATAATAAAAATATTCTGCACAGCGGAACCGGCAGGATCTCTCAATTGAAAATGTATCCGATGAGTCTCTTTGAATCGAACGAATCAAACGGATCCATTTCCATACAGGAATTATTTGAGCAGCCCGGTCTGGATATTGACGGGGTCCAGTCTGATCTGACATTAGAAGCAATTATTTACGCGGCATGCAAAGGAGGCTGGGCAGCAGAGAAATCGAAGAAGGCGCTAAGCATTTACTGCAAATCAAGAATCTTGTCAAAGAATACAGCAAAAAGGAAAAGCAATCTCCCTTGCGTGAGCCGGATTTACTGATCATTATAACGGGTGGGCAAATGGCCTATACCAGACCCGATGGAGTCAAGATTATTCCGTTCGGGTGTCTAAAGGACTAGTTTTTATCATATTTTCACCGCCTAAGGCAATATTAATGCTTTTACCGGAGAAAATCAGGTGAAATCTTTACGGGACTGTCCTGCTATGCAACTCACATTCCCCGGGTACCTGTTTCAATTCAATAGTGAAACAATTTACTTTTTTAGTATGTCGGAAATCCAGACCGGATCCGGTGTCGGACAGGAAGGATTCATCGCCACGGTCTCAGCCACCCCCTGTATGGCAGCCCAGAATGTCATCGCAAGTAATGCGGGGTCCCCCTCGCGGATCGTTCCTGTGCGCTGACCCTCGAGAATGATCGGTATGGAAGATGCCATTGCCGTATTCTGTGCAGCGACGGCTTTTGCTTTTGCTGGGATGGAATCCAGTACGGCAATCTGATGCATCAAAAGGAAAAACGGTGCCGACTGCGAATAATTCGTAAATGACGCAAATATCATGCGCGCTATATTTTCAAATCGTGCAAGCGGAGGCTCCTTATCGTGAAGCATTCCGGCAGCAGCATCGACACCGCCCATCGCAATGGAAAGGAGTTCCATCAGGATATCGTCCTTGCTTTCAAAATAATGGAAAAGAAGAGCGGGGCTTGCATGTATCACACCGGCAATGTCACGCACGGACGTGGCGCTGAACCCCTTGTGAATAAAGAGGTCGAGTGCCGCATCGAGTATATCCTGCCTGCGTTTTTCTTTCTGCTCAGCTCGAATTCCCATCAGAACCTCCAGGGAAGTTTATCTTTTTTGCAAAGACGCTGGATCGCCCAGCGCCCTGTAATTGCTGCCACGGGAGTTCCGCCGGGCGGCATCAGCCATTGTCCGCACATGGAAAAGTTTGTCAGTCCCTTTATTCTACCATCATGCATGAGCGATTTGCTGTTCTGTGTATTTCCGTAAGACATCCATCGTCCGCGGTATGCACCGCAGTAACGCTCATAGGTAAGCGGTGTTACAAAATCAAGCGGTACCAGATGGCCTTCCCAGTGCGGGTATTTTTTCTGAAGAGACTTCATAATATCCTGGAGGACCCGTTCCTTTTCAGCCCGATATCCCTCACTCACTATGCGGTCTGAATCCGGGGAAGAGACTTCATCTGCTATAAGTGCCTTCCACCAGTCATAATTACCGCCAAAGAATATGCTGATCACGGAATGTCCTTCCGGGGCAAATGACGGCTCGTAGCAGTAATGTTTAAAGCTTAGCCTGTTCTCTTCATGGTCTTCAAAACGGAAAGGTTCCACGTCTATAAGGATATCCGGTTCCATATCCGAGATGTCCATATCCATTCCAAAAGCTGCCTGGCAGCCGGTCATGGCAGGATAGGTCTGCGGATCGGCATCCCGCATATCGAAAGCCTCCTGCGGATATTTTCCGCGAAGAAATTTCTTGAGGGTGACGTGGACATCCGTCGCCGACAGCACGTGATCCGCTGCGACGAAAGTTCCCGCAAATTCGGAAGCAGCACTCTTCCGGTCACCGGCATCCGCCAGCCGAATACCTGTTGCGCATCCGTCTTCGACTACAATCTCGTCAACGGAAATCCCGGTAATGAGTTTTCCGCCCAGGGAAGTAAACATATCAGCCATCCTCAGCGACATCGCACGTGACCCGCCCTCCGGCCTGCCCCCGTCTCCGCTCATTACGGTTGCCAAAGTGTAGGGAAGAATATTGGCACATTGTTCCGGCGGAAGAATGGATTGCAGCAGGCTCCTCAGATCCTTGTTTTTGAATCCCTCAAGGTACTGCCCGAGAGGCATTTTCATTCTATTCATCGCTTTTTGCTGTTTGCCCATCGAAGCAATGAGCTTAATGATTTGAATCGGATTCATCATCTCGACCGGCATCATGGGGATTGCTGCGGAGAAACATAACTCGATAGCAGCATACAGCTCTTCAAGTGCTTCCCTGTCCTCGGGAGCAGCTTCTGCAAGATGCGCCCTGAGCCTTTCCATGTCCTTGTATAGATGCAGGCTGCGCTCCGGTGTCTCCAGAACGGCAAAGCTCTCGGGCTCGTATATTTTTACATGATCCGACAGCGCCCCGACGTCACGCCATACTTTATTGAGCGGATCCTTCGGACTCGTTCCGGTCAGCCAGTGTATGCATCCGTCGATGTGATATCCTTTGCGGTCCCATCCGGTGCATTCACCGCCGGGAACTTTGTTCTTCTCATATATGACCGTGTCATATCCGACCTTCTGTGCATACACGCCGGCGGTCAGCCCGGAAAGGCCGGCGCCGATAATAATCAGCTTCTTCTTTGCTGCAGAAGCTTTTGAAATACTCATAACAGTAACCTCCATGGGATAATGGACTCTTATTCTAATATGCTGATCCGGCAAAATAAAAATGCGATAATTTCGTTGAACATCTGTTCAGCGAAATTATCGCAAGAAATCCGTGCTGTGTCAAGCATTATTTATTACAATCTTCCTTCAGGAGTCCATACTCATATGTGTCCTGCCAGATCGGCGCCCCGCTGTCGTCGCACCGGAAATACACATGTTGAATCAGATGCCCTTCCATTAACCGGCCGTTGTCACCGCCGCAGAATCCGATGGTATGGTGGTTTCCGAAACCTGTGTATCATTTCCTTCGATTTTGACGCTTACTTTATTTGTCTTTTCGTTAACGTCAATATTCATGCCGGGCAAATTCACCTGTACATTGTCTCCATCAACGTGAACGGTCAAAAAGGGAAGGTTCACATCAACATTCTCAGGGGATGTATTGTCAGTATCAGCGGTGTCACTTGCGTCGTAATGCCAATTCCAGTTGTCATTGGTATCCCATACGAATTCCTGTCCGTCCACCGTTGTCTGTGCAAAGCTGATTCCCTTATCAGCAAGCTGAACGGAAGCGACAATAACACAGACGACAGCGAAAATTGTACACAGCACGCCGGTTATGATCAGAATAATGGTTGATTTTTTCATTTCCTTATCTCCTCGCTTAGAAACCCTCGTTATATAGCTTTTTGTTCCAGTTGATGTATGCCTTGCTTCCGATAACCGTCCATTTCGACAGGAAGTAGTTCAGGATTCCTGTTGCCACCGACAGGAGAATGCCCGCCAGACCGAATAAAACGAATACCGAAATCCAGTCTCCCGGTGCTGCAGCAAGGGCAGTAAAGGATCCGATTCCTCCAATCAGAAGGGAAACAGAAACACACCAGAAAGAAAAGAGTGTGCTTAACACGGTAATCGCTACCCACCAGGTTATCAGCACATTCAGAAGAATTACAAAAAGTCTTGCACCGGTAAGATCTTTCTGCGGACTAATCGCCTTCGCATCTGCCGTACTGCCGGATGTACCGGACGTCCCGGATATTGCCGCTCCGGGTCTGTTCGCGGAAGCCGTCGCGGCAGCCGCAGCATAGTGGGCAGCTGATTCTTTCATTGTATGGCCGATGTCTTCCAGTCCCTCGTCAAAATAGGTACCTGCCACCGTTGCCGGATCGCCCAGTTCGGCAGAAATTTCATGTTCTGTTTTGCCTTGCGAAAGCCCTACCGAAAAGTGCTCTTCGAAATCCCGCGCAATGTCTGCGATGTCCGTTTCGGGCAAACTGTGTAATGCACTCTTAAGCGTTGCAAGATATTCTTCTCTGGTCATTGTGCATCACCCCCCACAATTTGATTAACGCTTCTCGAAAAAGTCAGCCATTCCTGCTGCAGGCTGATCAGTGTTTTTTTGCCGAGCCCCGTAAGCCGGTAGTATTTTCTCGGCGGACCGCTCTGTGACTCCTGCAGATACGTCGTAACCATTCCGTCTGTCGCAAGCTTGCGAAGTATCGGATATACGGTCCCGTCAGAAATCTGAATAATTTCTGAAAGTGTATTGGCCAGCTCGTATCCGTATTGATCGCTCTCCTTCAGCATGGAGAGGACGCATAGATCAAGTACGCCTTTTTTAAATTGAACATTCATCGCAGTTCCTCCTGTGTAGTATTCATTTGATAGTAGTGATCATATGACAGTACCGGCTTTAAGTCAATAGCGAAATGCACAAATTTTGCAATATTTTAAACACTGGCAGGAAAAGTTGACATTTTGTATTTTATTGTTATATTATTAGTATAACAGATGCCTGCATATGCCGCTTATCAGGAGGGTGCTATGGTCAGTATTTTTACAATACTCGCACTTGTTTTTTCACTGCTTGCCTGTTTTGTATTCCCGATTGTACTTTGTATTGTCTTCATGAAAAAGACCCGGCCGGGTCCTCTTCCCCTTATCATGGGCATTATAGTGTTTATTGTATTTGTATTCGTTTTGGAACAATTAATGCACTACGCATTTCTCGTCGCAATACCGGCCACAAAAATACTTTTCGAAAACAATATCTGGATCTATGCCACATACGGCGCTTTTGCCGCGGGTATTTTTGAAGAAGGCGGCAGGTTCCTGGCATTTTCCATTTTTCTGAAAAAGAAGCGTGAATGGAAACACGGAATCACATACGGCATCGGACACGGCGGCATTGAGGCACTGCTTATTGCCGCCCCCGGGGTTCTGAACAGTCTGATTTATACGTTCATGATAAATACGGGGACGTACGATGCACTGATCAAAACCCAGCCGAAAGCGACAGCGGATCTTCTCCTGCAGGCAAGGGACACGCTGCTTACGGAAGCTTCCTGGATGTTCGCATTAACAGGTGTGGAGCGCCTTTGCGCGATCTGTTTCCAGATTGCATTGTCAGTTCTCGTTCTGTATGCGATATACAGCAAGAGGTATATGTTGATTGGCCTGGCAGTTTTTCTTCATGCGGCCATTGATTTCCCGGCTGTCCTGTATCAGAGGGGGCTTCTTCCTCTCTGGCTAATAGAAGCCTATTGTGTAGTTCTTGCCGTTCCCGCGCTAATTTTCATTATCCGGTCCCGGAAACTTTTCCAGGCGGCTCCGGCAGAACCGCTTCCGGAACCCGTTTCCGGAGGGATCTCCAGCTGATAACGGGGGCTATTTGTATCTGACTTCAAAATACTAATCGATCGTCATTTCCATAAATCCAACCGTAAAGGGAAGGCGGTCATATTTCATGGTGCCGACGTGTATGCACCCGTTTTTGAGATACCAATCTTTCAGGACTGTATTCTCTTCTATAATAGCTATTAATATTTTCCTGCCATTTAACTCTCTGACTTTATATTGGGCATAATCAAAAAGCTTTTTGCCAAGTCCGCGATGCCTGTATTCCGGAAGTACGGTAAGTTTTTCCAAAATATATTCGTCTTCACTTTTCTTTTCAAGCTGCATAAATCCTGCGATTGTTTCATTAATGAACAGCGCATACATCAAATTGCCTTTTTCCCTGTCCCCAAGCAGCCGATCCGTTTTGATAAAAGCACCATTGGAAGCGCAGTTATCCCTTGTCAGACCAAACTCTTCCGCAACGGTACCGAAGCCTTTCCGAATGACATCCGCACATTGGTCCAATTCGTTAACTGAGATTTCACAGATACTGCATTTACTCATCACTGACTCCTCGAATTTCAGGAATAACCGGAAATCCTATTTGTTAAAACTTGCCTGTCAGACAGAAATAACGATATCGCGGCCGGTAGGTGTGTATGCTCGATACACGATTCCAGCTGCATCCATCATTCGCCGGGCGGCGACAAACAAATCCTCCCCCGCATATTTGTCGGAGAGGTAAATAACCTCTTTGATTCCTTTTTGAATAATTGCCTTGGTACACTCGGCGCATGGAAAGAGTGTCGTATAGACGATGCTTCCGCGCAGTTCACTGTGCCCGCTGTTCAGGATTGCATTCATTTCCGCGTGGCACACGTAAAGGTACTTCATGTCGAGCGGGTCGCCTTCCCTTTCCCACGGGAATTCATCGTCGGAACAGCCGCTGGGCATCCCGTTATAACCTACAGTCAGAATGCGTTTCTCCGGACTTACTATACACGCGCCGACCTGTGTTCCCGGATCTTTGCTTCTGCGCGCAGACATCAGGGCAATACCCATAAAATATTCATCCCAGCTGATATAATCCGTTCTTTTCATCAGTACTGCCTCCGTGCGTGCTTTTTTGTATCAGTATACTTGATTTCTATTATATCGGACCAGGCGGCTGCAAGGAAATATAATTTTTCAAATCGCTCACAGGTGCTTACAAAAAATTGTGCTTTTACAATACATGAAAAATCATCTACTATATAAAAGTATCATACTGAACATATAACAAAGCATGCTTAGCTGGCAAGGAGGCTCATCTTATGGAGACTTATCCGACTTATATAACAAGGTACAGACACACGGCCGGGTTACTGGGAATTTTCGGCGGTATGTTCGGCTTACATAACTTCTATCTCGGAAACAGGGACAGGGCGATGACGCAGGTCTTGATTACGGTTTTGGGCAGTTTATGTTTTGGAATCGGACCCCTCGTTACTTTTATCTGGGGATTAATCGAAGGCATTCAAATCCTGACCGGAACAACAACGACAGACGGACAGGGCAGCCCGATTCAGAATCCGGATTATACAGCAATGAAAAGCAAATCAAAGAGTCTCGCCGGCATTCTTGGAATGTGCCTCGGCGTTTATGGTGTTCATAATTTCTATCTGGGAAATACCGGAAAAGCCGTTGCCCAGCTACTTCTGGGAACCGTCGGATGTATTATCGGTATCGGTCCGATTGTATCGCAGATCTGGGGCGTCATCGAAGGCGTCCAGATCCTTTCCGGTACAATTACCGTGGACGGACTCGGGAATCGCATCATGGATCCTGCCAATGACGGGACAAGATACAAGTCCAAAACGGCAGCAGGCCTTCTTGCAGTCATTTTCGGTACTTTCGGCGTCCACAACTTCTATCTTGGAAATACTAACAAAGCCGTTGCCCAATTACTTCTGGGAACAATAGGCTGCCTTGTTCTTGTCGGTCCGATCATTTCTTACATCTGGGGACTTGTTGAAGGAATTCAAATACTCTCCGGCGAAATTACCATGGATGCAGAAAATCATTTGCTTATAGCGGATTAACACAAGTCACAACGGAATGTGTAAAATATAGAGGATAAGTAATCAGAAAAAATAAGACAACGGGGAAAACATCATGGATACACAGCATCTCAGTGCTGAACGCACGGAAAAGGATAACATCGGATCAATGACACTGCCTGCAGGCTGCCTTTACGGCATACAGACGGCGCGGGCGACAGTGAATTTCCCGGTAACTGACCGTCCGGTACGAAAAGAGCTGATCAGGGCCATGGTGCAGGTAAAAATGGCCGCCGCGCAGGCGCATCTCGACCTCGCTCAACTCCCGGCCGGCAAAACGTCTGCCATAACGGACGCCTGTAATGTACTTTTCGACTCAATTCTTTCTGAAAATGACAAGAGCCGCGGACCCTTTGAAAACCAGTCCGGAAAGTCACACGCACTTCCCGCTGCATACGGCGGCCTTACATATCCGGATGTTTTCCCGACCGATGCGCTCCAGGGCGGCGCCGGAACATCAACGCACATGAATGTCAACGAAGTACTCGCAAACCTCGGCCTTCAGATAATGGGCCACTTATGCGGTGAATATCAGTACCTCCACCCTCTCGATGACGTGAACCTTTCCCAGTCGACCAACGATGTATACCCGACAAGTCTGCGGATCGCCTCCATTTATCTCGTGCGCGGCCTGAGCAAAGCTCTTTCCGGGCTTCAGGAAGCCCTGCAGCAGAAAGAACAGGCGTTTTCAGCAATAATCAAGCTAGGCCGCACCCAGCTGATGGACGCCCTTCCCATCACGCTCGGAGAAGAATTCGGCGCATATGCGCAGGCAATCGCCCGCGATCGCTGGCGTATATACAAAGTGGAGGAGCGCCTCCGTCAGACCAATATCGGTGGGACAGCCGTCGGGACAGGTACGAATGCTACCAGAAAATATGCCTTCCTTGTCACGGATAAACTACAGGCAATAACCGGTCTTGGTCTTGCCCGTGCTGAATATCCGATGGATCTGACCCAGAACTGCGACGTATTTGTCGAGGTATCCGGTCTTCTCAAATCCTGTGCCGTAAACCTGATCAAGATCAGCAGCGACCTGCGGCTGATGAATTCCGGTCCGCGAGGCGGATTCGGAGAAATACAGCTTGAGGACCGCCAGGCGGGATCGACCATTATGGCCGGCAAAGTGAACCCTGTCATTGCCGAGATGACCGGACAGACAGCGATGCAGGTCATCGCCAATGATACTGCCATAACAATTGCCGCGATGAGCGGACAGTTCGAACTCAATGCCTTTTTGCCGCTTGTCGCCGACAAGCTGCTCGAATCCTTATCCATTCTCACAAATGCCGTCATTCTTTTCCGGAAATATGCCGTCGAGACACTCGTGCCGGATGCACATAAATGTGCAGAACATGTCATGCAGTCAACCGTCCTGTCCACCGCCCTCATTCCTGACATCGGATATGAGAAAGCAGCCCTGATCAGTAAAGAAGCCCTGGCAAGCGGACGTACATTATTTGATGTTGCAAGAGAACAATCCGGACTTTCGGAAGAACGCCTTCTCGAACTTCTTGACATAAAAAGCGAGCGCACCTACATGGCGGAGAAGATCGATGAACGGACAAATAACATATAGGCAAGGAGCATAGGACAACATGAGTTTACAGGATACCCCGCGCGGGGAACGCGTACATATAGCTCTTTTCGGACGGCGAAATGCCGGCAAATCAAGCCTGATCAACGCCCTTACCGGGCAGCAGATCTCCATTGTATCCGACGTGGCCGGTACGACCACCGATCCGGTCTTCAAAGCTATGGAATTACTGCCGATCGGACCGGTCGTCATGATTGACACACCGGGTCTCGATGACGAGGGCACCCTCGGGCTGCTGCGCATGGAGCGCGCGCGTGCAGTCCTGGAAAAGACCGATGCAGCGATCATTGCCGCTGACGGCCAGAATGAAATCGGCAGCTTTGAACGTGAAATCCTTTCCCAGATCAAAGACCGCAAAATCCCGGCCATCCTTGTCCTCAACAAATCCGATCTGGCCGGGCCGGATACCAACCTGCACGCGTATCGTGGATCGCTTCAAAAAGAGCTGCATGTTCCCGTCGTCATTGCCTCCGGAGTTACCGGCGAAGGAATCGAGGATCTCAAACAGGCGCTGATCAGGATCCTCCCCGAAGAGGAAGACAAATTCCATCTCGTCGGCGACCTGCTTTCACCATCCGATATCGTCGTATTAGTAGTCCCGATCGACAAAGCCGCTCCCAAGGGCCGCCTCATATTGCCGCAGCAGCAGACAATCCGGGACATACTCGAAGCGGACGCCATAGCGGTCGTCACCAAAGAATATGAACTGCGTGACACACTCGCCTCTCTTGGCAAAAAGCCCCGTCTGGTAATCACGGATTCACAGGTATTTGCCAAGGTTTCGGCAGATACACCCAAAGATATTCCTCTGACCTCGTTTTCCATTCTTTTCGCCCGTTATAAAGGAGACCTCCCCGTGCTGGTCCGCGGAGCTAAAACAATCGACACTTTAAAGAACGGCGACAGGATCCTTATCGCAGAAGGCTGCACGCATCACCGCCAGTGCGACGACATAGGCACCGTCAAACTCCCCCGCTGGATTCGCCAACATACCGGAAAAGACATCGAATTTATCTTCACCAGCGGAGGCACATACCCTTCCGACCTTACGCCCTATCGCATGATCGTCCATTGCGGCTCCTGCATGCTGAATCGCCGCGAAATGCATTACCGGATCCACAGCGCTGAGAAAGCGGGTATTCCGATCGCCAACTACGGTGTCCTTATCGCCCATATGCAGGGAATCCTTCCGAGGGTACTTGAACCGTTCCCACTGGCTGCCATGGAGGCACAGTGACATGTGCCCCATACGCTGATCTGACAGAAGAAATGATTCATCATGTTATTCGAGGTGTTATTATGAATTCTTCCGACGTTTTGGACAATCTGGCATGCCGTCTCGGTGTAAACAATGAATTACCCAATATTGCATTGGCTGCCGCCCTGTGTGAATCAAAAGACACTGACGCCATAAGTAAAGTCGTCGACAACCTGCAAAGCCCGGACGCAGCCATTTCCAATGACTGCATAAAAGTACTGTATGAGATTGGCGAACGCAACCCCGAATTGATAGCAGACCATTATTTATCATTCATACAGCTTTTGCAGGGCAGCAGCAATCGCCTGATCTGGGGCGGCATGACAGCACTTGCACAGATAGTACGTCTGAGACCAACTGAGATTTATGCCCACCGGGACATAGTGATAAACGCATATGAATCAGGAAGCGTCATAACCGTAGATCAGAGCATCAGTATTTTTGCAGAGCTGTCCCGGACAAGCAAAGAATTCGAGACATTCCTGTTCCCCATCATCCTGCATCATCTGGAGACATGCCGTCCCAAAGAAATCCCCCAGCATGCACAACGGGCCTTCATTGCCGTCAATGAAGGAAATGCAGCGGAATTCAAGGCAGTTCTTCAAAAAAGAATGGATCTGCTTACGGATTTACAGCAAAAGAGACTCAAAAGACTTATCCACTCCATTGGTCGTTAAAACAATTCAAACTGGAAGCGAAGGGTATCAGAGATGACCGAACTTAAAGAGACAATCCTTTCCCTTGAAAAAGCCCTTATCAGTCCCGAGATACGTAAATCAGCAGAAAAACTCGCAGCAATAATAAGCGATTCCTTTTTCGAATTCGGAAGCTCCGGCCAGATATATCATTATCACAAAGGGGATATTTTTAACGCAGGACCCGCCAAGGACATGGATTGGGAAATATTCGATTTCTCACTGATGCCTCTAGCCGGAGAATGTGTCCTGGCCACTTACAAAGCTGTAAAACATTCTGAGCCTGATGAATCCAAAAAAATCTCACTTCGCTGTTCCCTGTGGGAAAAAGAAGCCGGCAGCTGGAAACTCAAATTTCACCAGGGCGCATATGCAGATCAATCGCACCAGCCACTCAACTAAATTACGCTTCCCGCCGTGGTCATTCATTACCTTAGCGCCCATCGGGCGCTTTGCAGTGAGGTGCCCTATTACTTGAGCGACCTTACGCAGGCGTTAGCCGAGGACATGGGAGCGAAAGTAATAGGGCACCTCACCCGAGGACATGGGAGCGAAAGTAATAGGGCCGCTCACCCGAGGACATATTCCTTAGCACCCGCAGGGTGCTCTCAAAGGAACATTATATTTGTCGAGGCGACCTTACGCAGGGCGAAGCCCGAGGACATGGGAGCCGAGACAAATATCATGTTCCTATCGTGGCACCTTTTTGCGATACTACTTTCGCTGCCAGATCGTTTCCGCGCTCAATCCATTTTTGAGGGTCCGTACGCTGAAACATTGATGCAATGAAGCCTGCATTAAAGGCATCTCCCGCTCCTGTTGTATCAATGGCTGTCACCGGAACCGCGGGTGCGCGAAGTAAGATATCGGCCGGAAATGCAATTCCCATTGGCGAAACAAATCCTTTGCGTATCGCAGCCATCGACCCCTCCGGACCCAGTTTGAGCGCAATGCAGGGAATGCGGGTGAGTAAATCAAGCACACCCGCTATAATATCGCTATTACCTGTAATTAATTTCAATTCGGATTTATTGGGCATAATAATATCTGTCAGATCCAGCATTTTTTCCAGGATACCGGCATCGATCTGTCCAATGACCGGAGATGGGTCGAGAGCTACCATGCCTCCTGCCAGACGGGTCTCTTTTGCGGCTGCCAGAGAGAAATCTGCCTGCTCCGGATGCATCAGGGAATAGCCTGATACAAGAAGCAGCTTTGTATTTTGGAGAGTCAGCCGCAGTTCCGGAGAATATTCCAGCGGAATGGCAGATGCACCGCGATAGGAGAGCATGGTTCTTTCGCTGTTTTCATCTATGATGGAAATTACATATCCTGTACTTTCACCGTATTGCATGCAGGATATATCGACACCTGCCGTTTTCATTTTTTCCGTGATCCATCGGCCATTCTCATCAGCGCCGACCCTCCCGCAGAAAGCTGTTCGCAGGTGCTGCTGCCCAAGGGCAATTGCCGTATTTGCGGCAGATCCCCCGCAGCTCTTATTGGACATGGAGATTGTTTCGTCGCCGCCGGCCGACGGGAGTTTTGCCACCCAATACTGATAATCAATCAATGCATCACCGAGGATAGCTGCATCCACCGTGCCGCAGTCGCGGTCCTGATATTCTGCCAGGTATTCAATCACTGCAGTTCTCCTTTGTGTTCAGACAGGATTTCACTGGTTGAGGGCTGCCAGTTCACATGCGATCAGCGCTGCCAGCCGGGCATTGTTATAGACGAGCTGAATGTTGGATGTAAGGCTCTCACCCCCGGTAATCTGCTGAATCTTGTCCAGAAGATAGGGTGTTGTATCTTTTCCCTTAATCCCAAGCAGATTGGCATCTGCAATAGCTTCCTCAATTTTGGATTTGATGAAATCAGCATCCATGGAATATTCGTCAGGAATCGGGTTTGTTACCAGCATGCCGCCCTTAAGGGAAAGATCCTGTTTGACCTGGAAGGCAAGGGCAATTTCGAGAGGTGTATCCATCTTATAATCAACGGAAAAACCGCTGTTTTTCGTGTAGAAAGCAGGAAGTTCCTTGGTCTGATAGCCAATTACGACAACGCCTTTTGTCTCGAGGTATTCCAGTGTCAGCCCGAGGTCAAGAATGGATTTGACACCGGCGCACACTACTAAAACCGGCGTTTCCGCGAGCTCCTCAAGATCCGCAGAAATGTCCATCGTTGATTCGGCCCCGCGGTGAACGCCGCCGACTCCACCCGTAGCAAACACAGATATTCCGGCGAGGGCGGCAATAATCATAGTGGCGGCAACCGTCGTCGCACCGTCTTCTTTTCGGGAAGCCAGAATCGGAAGATCACGCCGGCTTGCCTTGGTAACCTTAAGACCTTTTTGTCCAAGATAGGTGATTTCATCCTGGGAAAGACCCGCTTTGAGTTTTCCGCCTATAACAGCAATGGTTGCCGGAACGGCCCCGTTGTCACGGATCACTTTTTCTACCTGCAGTGCCGTCTCGACATTTTTGGGATAAGGCATCCCGTGTGAAATAATGGTTGACTCAAGAGCGACAACCGGTCGCCCCTGAGATAATGCTTCCCTGACTTCTTCGGATACTTCCAGGTAATTCATTAATCGATTCATTTTATACTCTCCTCTAAATTGTAACATATGTATTTTATACTCTAATAACCCATGATTAACATTCTGTTCTTTTATGCTTTTCTTAAGGTTTTTTTAAAATTACGGGCAATTCTGATTATACTCTTTTTGAATCATCGCCGTAATCCGTCCCGCCGCTTTATCCCTGAACCATATATGATTCGAAGATTCTTCAATAACCGAAACCCGCCTGATGCCGATAACCGAGTTTGTAACAAAAACTTCTTCAGCCCCGGTCAGATCATCGAGTGTGAATTTCCCTTCGTCCACTGCAACGCCCAGAGCTTTCGCTCGTTGTATTACAAATTCCCGGACAACTCCCGGAAGAATTCCGCAGGAAAGATCCGGTGTGTACAAAATATCATTTTTCACAAAAAACAGATTGCATTTGGTGGTTTCAGCAATGTTCTGCCTGCTGTTTAAAAATAATGCATCATCATATTCCCTGGACTGGGCGGCCTTCATCGCAAGGTAGTTTTCGGCATAATTGCCCGTCTTGTGTGCAGAAAGTATCGATGTCTCGTTTCTTATCGTCTTTGATACATGCATCCTGTATCCGCGCTCACTGCATCCTGAATTGCTGTTTTCCCTGCCGTAGAAATGTATGGAAGGCTTGATCTGTGCAGCGTTTCCAAAGCTTACGGCCACTCGCAGAATCTTCCCGTACATCATATGTGCATTGATATAATCAGTCACGAGATTTTCCCATTCCTTTGCCCCAAAAGGAAGTGCAAAGCCGAGGATTCCTGCAGACCTGATAATCCGGTCTGCATGGGCGGACAGCAGTTTTACCGACCCGTCCTCCTGAACCGGAAATGTTTCGAAAAGTGACAGGCCATACATAAATCCGAAATCCGTATCGGCAACGCATTTTCCCTGTATGCTGAATTTTTCGGACATATTTTTTTGGCGTGGGGCAGAATCTTTTTCCCGGCCCATGCCTTTCTCCTCTAAAGCATGCCGGATCGCTGATCCCTTATTAAGTGTCTCTATATATTCACTCTCAGGATCGGAGTCCCACACAATGCCGCCTCCGACCTGATAAAACGCCTGCTCCTTGTCTGCAACAATCGTTCTGATAGCTATGTTAAAATCACTTGTACCGTCAAATCCCATATATCCGATGGCACCTGTGTATATGTTTCTTTTCACAGGCTCCAGTTCGTCAATAATCTCCATGGCGCGGATCTTCGGCACCCCTGAAATCGAGCCGCCGGGAAAGGTCGCCCGAATGCAGTCCGTTACATCCAATCCATCTGCCAGTTCTCCGCGGATGGTTGATACCAGATGAAATACCGTCGCATATGCTTCGATTTTCACGAGCTCCGTAACTTCGACCGATCCCATTTTGCAGATTTTGCCAAGATCATTTCTTTCAAGATCTATTATCATGACAAGCTCGGCAAGATCTTTTTCACTGTTAAGAAGTTCATCCTGTAAAACCAGATCTGTCAGTGCTGATATGCCGCGCGGACGTGTTCCTTTGATCGGACGCGTCTCAATCCACCCGTCCTTCAGGTGAAAAAATCTTTCCGGGGAGCTGCTCATTACCCGCAGATCACCAAAATGCAGATAGCATGCAAATGGCGCCGGGTTAGCCGTGCGAAGTTTCCGATAGACATCATAGGCATCCCCGCTTATCCTTGTCCGTATCCTTTGAGAAAGATTGACCTGAAAAATATCGCCGTTGTGAATATATTCCCGCGCTTTTTCGACCATATCACAATACTCGGCCTGTGAAAAATCGGAAACAAATTCCCGGGGGGCATCTTCACACAAACTATCATCCAAAAGGGATTTGCCGAGTGAAATAACCCTGCAAATCCGGTCTATTTTTCTGCGTTCATACGTTTCCTGTTCCTTATCCCCCTGCGGTTCCCGGGATGAGGCACACACATACGTCCTGCCGTGTTTATGATCTACAACGACTGCCGTGTCATAAAACCCAAACATCAAATGCGGTATATCCATTTCTTCGATCGCGGTATCCGGCAGTTTTTCAAGAACGGAGCCGAAATCATAGGAAATAAATCCCGCAGCGCATCCATTTTCGCAGGGAAGCGCCTCCGGAGAAGGTTTGACCGCATATTTTGCCAGCAGACTTTTGAGCTGCCCAAGAGGGTCTCCCTCATTTCTGACTAGTCTGTTATCCTCAATAATTTCCGTACAGGTTCCCTTAGAGGAAAAAACTAAAAACGGGTCAAAAAGAAGAATCGAAAATTGACCCTGCTGCCCTGACTGAAGTGCGCTGTCAAAAAACACCGCTTGCGATTCATTGCGGAAAAGCCGGAAAATCTCTTCCGCTGTCCTTTGGGTCCTGATTTCTTCCCTCAAAAAAATACCTCACAAAAGTTCCGGCTGCTCTGTATTTGACCCTGCCTGATGACTTATTCCTTCACAAGGACACAGCTGCTCCCGGCGACATAACCTGTTGAGAAGGCCGCCTGCAGGTTGTACCCGCCCGTATCCCCGTCAACGTCCAACACTTCACCGGCAAAAAAGAGCCCCGGAACAAGCTTGGACTGCATCGTTTTGGGATCAACTTCCTTTAGCGAGACACCGCCTGCGGTAACCATAGCTTTTGTAAAGGAAGGTGCGCGGCTAACATAAAAGGAATAATCTTTCATCAGTGCAGTCAGATGATCTCGCAGGTCCTTTTTAAGTTCATGACAGAATACATCTTCCGGAATATTGACTCTTTCCATCAGAAGTTTGATCAGCGAATCCGGGCCGAATTTCTTAAGTACATTGGTAAGTTTGCGGTTCTGATTCTCGGCAAGAAGTGCAATCATCTGCTCACGTGCGGCATCATGCTGTATTTTCGGCAGCAGATCAATCGAGATCCTGATATGATTTTTTTCATATGGTGCTTCGTCCGTCGGTAAAAAGCGCGATAAACCCAGAACGGCCGGTCCTGTCAGGCCGAAATGCGTGAACAGCACATCCCCGTCCAGCGAAGCAAGTTCTTCGGCACGGAAGAATGCACGGACACGAACGTCACGTAAGCTCACTCCCTGAAGGGAAGCTACCGCTATAGGATCAATATCGATCGGCGCCAGGGCAGGACGGACCGGAACAATCGTATGTCCGAGACGAGCCGCGAGCAGGTATCCGTCACCGGTTGATCCGGTTGCCGGATAGGAGGAACCGCCTGCACAAAGAACACAGGCATCAACATCGTAAGATGTTCTCAGCGTAACAACCTTAGTAAGCTTTCCGTCGGCATCCCTGCGGATATCGACCACAGGTTCGTTCTCATGAAAAGCAACTCCGAGTTCTTCGGCACGTGCAAAAAGTGCGTTTAAAATATCCTGGGCCCTCTCGCTTGCCGGAAACATCCTTCCATCCTCTTCTTCCTTGAGATGGATACCGCGGGATTCAAAAAATTCCGCAAGATCCCTCGGGGAAAAGGCATTAAGTGCTTTATACAGGAATTTTCCGTTGCCGAAAAAATGTTCCGGATAGGCACGGATTTCCTTCATATTGGTTACATTACAGCGTCCGTTGCCCGTTATCAGGAGCTTGCGCCCGGGAAGAGTATTTTTTTCAAAAAGCCAAACACGTTCCACACCGCTTTCAGCTGCGCGGATTGCCGCCATAAGTCCCGATGGTCCGGCTCCGATAATTGCTATTTTCATTACATTAACCTTTCTTTACAGACATCCACCCAGCCAAGGGCATGGGAGATCTGATATATCTCAGAAATTGTCATCTCAATTGCCGAGTTACTGCTTCCGCAGGCCGGGAAAACCGTATCAAATTCCTTGATTGAAATATCAGCATACACCTTTGATTCCGGCGGATTGTCAAAAGGACACACGCCGCCGACAGCATGCCCGGTCAAGCGGAGCACATCATCGGCAGAAAGCATTTTGGATTTTATTCCGAATGCCGACTTGAATTTTGCATTATCAATCCGCTTGTCTCCGGCGGCGATAACAAGTATAGCGGAATCCAGACTGTCAGAATTTGAACTACTCGATTTCGTATTATAGAAAGCGATCGTTTTAGCGATACGCGCCGGTTCAACAGAAAGCCGGAGAGCCGCAAGTTCCACTGTCGCGCTCGACTCTTCAAATTCCAGTATATCTTCACTTTTGCCCCATGGGGCGAGAAATTTGCGGACGGAATGAACGGACATAACAAGACTCCCTCCATCACTTCCATGAAATTGCCGAAAATACAGAATCATTTTCGCACATTTGGGAAGGGAATGAAAGGGTTGACCGGCGGATACCGATATTTTCAACTATCGAGTAATATCACCCATCACTGCACTTGCAAAATCAATCAGGCTCTGCGGTTCAATAAGGATCTGGGCGCCGCGCATACCCGCGCTGACCGCAATCCAGTCATATAAAATCGCCGATTCATCGAAAAATGTCGGAAACGGCTTCTTCATACCAACGGGCGAACAGCCGCCCCGTATGTATCCGGTCAGCGGCAGCAGTTCTTTGACTGCAATCATATCAACTTTCTTATTACCCGACACCAGGGCGAACTTCTTTAAATCCAGTTCCATTTCGACGGGAATGCACGCGACCAGGTATCCTGTATCGCCTTTGGTCACAAGTGTCTTAAACACCTGCTCGACCGGAAGCCCGCAGCTCTGCGCGACATGCACGCCCGAAAGATCTTCCTCATCGACCTCATAGGTCACAACCCGAAAAGAAATTCCTGCGCTTTCAAGTATGCGCATCGCATTGGTTTTTACCGGTTTGGACATAAAACACACTCCTCGTATTATTAAATTGCGCTAAATAAAGCGCTAGTTATCTAGTGTTTTG
>JBAWXZ010000008.1:0-146689 GCA_037143795.1 Eubacteriales bacterium
AAGACAACAAAAAACTCTCCGGACTATATTCCGAAGAGTTTTTCAGTGCCCTGGCCTGGGTGCCCACCCCAAGAAAACAACCCCGATCCTGAACGCCAATTATTACGACTGGTTCGTAAAGACGGATGAAAAATGCTATGCGCTGACCGATTCCGGGAAACAGGCTATTGTGACATATGAACCGCTTATCAGCGCTTTTCAAAAATCCGCGCAGCCTGCTTCATATTCTCAATGACCTGCACGCCAAAAGGACATTTTGCTTCACAAGATCCGCATGCTATACATTCGGATGCCTTGTGCTGTGATGACTTGTATTGTCCGAGTATCCCGGCTGGAATATCCGATTCGTCAAGAGCGGCAACATCAAGCATTTTGGTCGTTGCTGCAATATCAATTCCGGAAGGACAAGGAATGCAATGATTGCAGTATACGCATTCAGCGGCAAAATTATTTTTGATGTTTTTGATTGCCTCCGAAAAGTCGCGCTGCTCATCGCCTGCACTTAGGTAATTGACTGCGGCGAGTACCTCTTCCCTTGTTTTGCATCCGATCAGAGCGCTTACAACAGCCGGCCTTGTCAATGCATAATGGATGCATTGTTCCTCGGTCAGCGGTTTGGCAAAGGGAGTAAATTCCGGTGACAGAAGTTTGCCTGCGGCAAGCGTTTTCATAGTAGTGATAGCAACCCCTTTGCTTTCACACAGTCTGTAGAGATCCGTGCGGCTCGGATTAACGCCGCCGTATTTTTCTTTTTCCGGTTTCCCCTCAAAGAAAGTAAAAATATCCGCTCCGGTCGGCATCATATCAAAAGCAGGGTTAACGCTGAACATTAACAGATCGAGAACTCCCGTCCCGACAATCCGGGCGGCCGTTGCCGGATTATGTGAACTTGCCCCGATCGCACGGATCCTGCCGTCCTTTTTAAGCTGCTGGACATATTTAATGTATTCCGTTTCAAATACATTTTTAAAATCTTCTTCAGTTTCAATAAAAAACATCATCCCAAGATCTATGTAATCGGTTTTAAAGCTGCGCATAAGATTTTCAAAATATTCCCTGCATACCGGCACGTCGCGTGTGCGGTCGTATTGCTCGTTGATATCCACCGAGCCAATATGTCCCTGCAGCAGGACCTTGTCGCGCCGGCCCTTAAGGGCTTTTGATATATTGTCCCGGACAGGCGTGCCGGGCATAAATACATCCATAATATTCATGCCGGACTCCAACGCCGCGTCAATCACTTCTTCACACTGTTCATATGGCCGGTTATCCAGATGTTCGGTGCCAAGACCGACAATGCCGGCGGACATGCCTGTTTTTCCGATTGGCCTGTAAATCATGATCCTTCACCTCAATTTAAGTATTTTTTCTGCACGCTTCCTGGTACTGGATTTTGAAAATTCCAAATATTCAGTTGCACATTCAACAATTATTTTTTTGCTTTCCGACGGCAATCTGCTGAATATTCTGTAAAATGCTTCCAGAATCCAGTCAATTTCATTCGGAAGAGGATCATCATAAGCTTCCAGAAGAATAGGAAGGACAACTGCGGCATTATAGGATGAAATCCCGCCAAACCGTCCTAAATACCCTTCAGCTGCCGCCGATAAACATACGCCCTGATGTTCATTTATAAATTTTTCAGCATAGGGAACTGCTTTGCCTGCTTTTTGGGGGTCCAATTCAGCACAATATCCGATGGTGGTAATTATCATCCATCTTGTCTGGGGTTCCTTCACATCCAGTGCAGGAAAAAGTTCGGCAAGATACGGCGATACCAGATCCGGTTTTACCTCAGCGACTTTTTCAATGATTTTGGCTGCCCCGGCACGAATACTTTTTGATTTTTCATTACTTGAATCATAGTTAACAAGGCGAATTGCTTCCGGCAGGATTATATTATTTCCTTTTAGCACCTGTTCTGCCAGAGCTTTACCAAGGGCTGATGATGTTGTCCCTTTATTACTTTGAAGCTGTTCAAATATTGACATCTGTATCATCTCCTTTCTGCTGTCTTCAATCCTGCATCTTTTCAACAACCCTGTCCAGCCATTCGGATACAAGATTGTTGAACAGATCTTCCTGCTCTATCTGCAGATTATGTCCGGCCCTGTCAAGGATGACAAAAGAGGCATGCGGATAATCTTCCAGAAGAGTAAACTGATCCTTATATCCAACAGACGAATCCTGCCTGCCTGTCAGAATGAGGCAAGGTTCTTCGAAGGGCTTTTCTAGCGGATCGACCTCGTAGGAAAAGGCGCCTTCCAGCCGGTGATCCAGAAATGCCCTGTCATATAACTTAATAGCCGGATATATGTCGGTCCTGAATTTGTCCCATACCCTTTGGGTCTGCACTACATTTATCCAGGTAAATGCCGCTCTTTCCGTAAAACTCAGGCGGGAAAGAAATTCGGCATCCTTTTTCATAACTGTAAATGGCGGTACATTCCTTTTACTCTGGTCAGGAGTTACTGACGGGCAGATCAGAAGGAGGCCGAGTATCTCTTCGCGTCTTTTTCTTAGAAGGCCCCTTGAAAGCAATCCACCATATGATTCCCCCGCCAGAATGAATTTCTTTCCCGGTATGACAGCATCAACAAAGGCAAGAATCACATCCAGAACCTGGTCGGAGCACCTTATTGATTCACCGGCCTTTGACAGGCCCATTCCCGGCAAATCAATATATATCCGCATGAATTGTGTCGGGTGAAGAGTAAAAACGGGTTCCAGGCATCCTGACATGAGCCGGTGGTCGACACTCCATCCGTGAATCATGAGGACGGGAATTCCTTCCCCGTATATTTCATAATATATTTCCGAGTCAAGAAGGCTGATTCGATTCCTGATTTCCTCTGGCATATGATTCTCCTTGATATTCCGCAAAATCCACTGCTTTGATTGAAAATCGACCGGCTTCCGGGGGGGGGATTTGATTAAATACTTTCTGTTTCTGCTTTGAGCCATACCTGGTGTTCTTCGTCCAGATACACCGACAATTTGTCATATACCTGGCTGTGATACCGATTAATCCAGGTGCGTTCAGCTGTACTGAGCATTTCGGCAAGAATCGCACTGCGGTCAATCGGCAGAAAGCACAGATCCTCAAACCGCATGAATGTACCGCACTGTGTTGTTTCATCCTCCACGATAAGAAGCGTATTTTCGGTCCGTATTCCGTACATGCCCTCTTTGTATACTCCCGGTTCATCGGTTATTGTCATTCCTTTTTCAAGCACGGCGTTATTGGGTTTCATCGAAAACCTCTGCGGGCCTTCATGTACACCCGAAAAATAACCTAACCCGTGGCCGGAACCGCATTTGTAATCAAGGCCATGCTCCCACATTGGCATCCTGGCCAGAATATCCAGTTTGGAACCCGTTGCTCCATACATGAATTTGGCCGTTGACAGCGCAATCATGGATTTGAGCGTCAGGGTGAAATCCTTTTTCTCCTCATCCGTCAGCGGACCGAGTGCGATCGTCCTGGTAATGTCCGTCGTTCCGTTTTGAAACTGGCAGCCGGAGTCCAGCAGGAAAAAACCCCTGGGCTTAAGGGTGTACTGATTCTCCGGTGTCGGAGCATAATGCATCATCGCAGCATGATCACCGTAGGCCGCTATCGTGCCGAAACTGAGCTCCACAAAAAGAGGCAGCTCTTTACGGAACTCCAGTGCTTTGTTATCTACATCGATTTCAGTGATTTCCTTTTCGGATACATTATCCTTTAGCCATTTGAATAACCTCACCAGCGCCACGCTGTCCTTCATATAGCAGTCACGGATATTACTTATTTCAATATCGTTTTTCACTGCCTTGCACGGGGCTGCCAACCCTTCCGCTTCAATTTTGCGGACAGAGGGCCGGATGGAATGAACCAAGCTTATATTTGTCTTTTCCGGGTCAAAAAGGATCGAAGCGGGACTTACGATGTCTTTAATGAAATCATATATTTCTGTATACTTGCTGAGCAGGACACCATCCGCGGCAAGTGCTCCGAGCACATCCTCCGGCACCTTATCCGGATCAACAAACAGATATGACGTATCCTTCCCTATAACGGCAAAGGATGTCACATATGGATTGTATGGAATGTCATTCCCGCGAATATTATAAAGCCAGCAAATCTCTTCGAGCGCACTGAGCAAATAATAATCCGCACCGCGCTTTTTCATGGATTCCCTGATCTCTACCATTTTTTCCCTGCGATCCCTGCCTGCATACAAAACATCATGAAGGAAAACCCTGTCCTTTGGAATCCCGGGCCGGTCTTCCCAAACAGATCCAACAGGATCCAGATCACTTCTAATAGTGGCTGCTTTGTCCGACAGTGCATCCGTCATTGTTTTCATCGCACCGGCCGAAAACGAAGTCCCGTCAACAGCAAGGCACCCACCCTGCGGCAATACTTCCGCAAGCCATTCCTCATATGAAGGGACGCCTGGCTCTCCCATTTTGAAAAGCCTGATTCCGGACCCTGCAAGCTGGTTTGCAGCCTGAATAAAATATCTTCCGTCCGTCCAAAGTCCTGCGTCATCACGCGTTATTACTGCGGTTCCGGCCGAGCCGGTAAATCCGCTTATCCATTGCCTGCTTTTCCAGTGTTCCCCTGTATATTCGCTCATGTGAGCGTCACAGCCCGGCACAAGACAGGCGTCAATGCCCTCCTTTGCCATCATGTTCCGTAAAGATTCAATTTTGCTTCCGGTTTCCATTTTTCAGTCTCCCCATATTGTTTTATATATTCAGATTGCTTCTGTATTTTGCATATTTTCCTGAGGTACATCAACTCGGCTTTTCTTCCGGACAGGAAGATACAAAATGATCAGAATGCATATTATGCCGGAGATGCATTTACTAAGGAAAAATGGTCCGACCATAGCCGGCTCGACAGTCGCCACATAGGCAAATTGGCCGCCCAGAACAAATGCCGCACTTACGGCAAGCGATGAACAGAGTACCTTGCCTTTTCTGTCCATATTCTGCAGATCTCCAAATACAAGCAGGTTGCTCGCAAGGTTACCGATACCGGCAGAAATGGCATGTGCATTTACGCCAAGGACGCGTCCGATTTTTTCAAAACGCCGCTTCAAAAGCCGGTTGAGAACTTCCATCATAGGGTAGGCGCCGGCAAGAATCAGTGTGATTTTGCCTACAAGAAAAACGGTATCCGTAAACGGTACAAGGGTTGGAATCACTTTGATCCCGAGGATTACATCAAGCCCCTGGAAAAGGATTCCAAGAACTCCAAGGGCTGATAATATTTTACCGAAAATAATAAATCCTTTAAGTGTCATACCGGGCAGACGAACAAGACCAATACTCAGAAGCAGCACAATCACAAAAAGCGGTATCATATTCCATAGAAGCGGAAAAAATGCGAGACCGCTCAAGAGTCCCGCAAAAAAACATCCTGGCACAATTGATATAATCCCGATGACAACACCTTTGGCAAAAAACTCATTATCTGCTTTGCTGATGAACCGGCATGCGACAGGAATACTGAAGCTGATTGTCGCTCCAAGGGTTGATGCAATAATAATCCCGGAAAATCGGCCGATCGCTTCGTTTTCGGCCAGGTTCCTGGAAATCTGGTATCCGCCCATGTCGACCGGGAAGATGCAGGCCGGAAGTATCGAGGGATCAATATGAAGAAAAACTGAAAAAGCATGCACGGCAGGCCCCAGAATCACCAGTAGAAACGGCGAAATTGAATAAATGCCTATTATACCCAGTGCAAGGGGGCCCATCGCTTTAAAGCCTTCCTCGAACTTGACGCCCAGCTTGAGAGGACTTCCAAAAATGTAGTCCAAGCCGCCGGCTATAAGGAAGAAGCACATGACTATAAGCACCGGCTTATCCACGAATTGTATTCTCCCAATTGATTTTTTCTGTTGTTAAATGGACTGCGATATTCATATCAAAGCCTCCAAAAAATGATCTATCTGAATATCGTATCACCAAATCCTCACTTTATCATTCCATTAACAAATTCAATTTGAAAATAGCAGTAAGAAATATCAGTCAGCCCGGACTTCTACGCCATTCCAGAAAGCAATATAATCTTTGATCATCTCTGCTTTTTCCAGTGGTTCCGGATAGTACCAGGCAGCGTTTGCATTGCGCTTACCGTCGACTACCACATCATAGTAGCTGGCAAGTCCCTTCCATGGGCAGCGTGTGTGGTAGTCGCTGCTCTCGAGATATACCGGGTCAACATCTGCTTTCGGAAAATACTGATTCCCTTCAATCACAATAGTTTTGTCGCTTTTCGCCAGTTGTGTACCATTCCAATTTGCGTATACCATTTTTTCCTCCTTCCTGACTAGTTGTCTTATAGCATATATACAATATCCGATGCAGTTGTCGGGTAGGCAAACATAATTCTTTTGAGCTGCTTCAAATCAATTTGCAGTTGAATCGCTGTTGCAAAATGATTAACCAGTTCGTCCGCCTCATTGCTGATGAAGTGCGCTCCGATAATACAATTTGATTTTCTGTCAATCACAATTTTTGCCATTGCATATTTTTCGTTCGTTCTTTTATATGTATACCAACCGGAAATGTCAAATTTTTTGGTATAACACTCATAACCCGCTTCACGCGCTTTTTCTTCTGACAGGCCAACTGAAGCTATCGAGGGAACAGTAAACACTACAGACGGCATTACACTGTAATCCGGTTTTACGGCATTTCCCTTAAGCAGGTTAATTGACGCAATAGTTGATTCCATACTTGCTATCGGTGTAAGCGGCAGCCCCTTGGTATCAGCTGCATCTCCTGCTGAATACACTTTAGGATTGCTGACACTCTGCATATATTCATTTACGGTAATACCGTGTTTACTGAAATCCACATTGCCTGCCGCGAGATTCAATTTTTCAATATCGGGAATTCTTCCGGCACCATGAACCACCAGATCACATGAAAGAAGTATTTCTCCCTCCCCGGTGTTACCTTTTATGATGAACTTCCCGCCTTCCTTCTCAACAGAATGAACAATCGTATTTCCAATGAAGCGGATTCCTATATCATTTGATTTTTGCATAAGCAGGCTGACAAGGTCAGCATCAAAATTCATAAGCGGCCGGTCCTGTCTTTCAATAATGGTAACCGTAGACCCGGCACGGGCTGCAACGTGTGCAAACTCAAGGGATATCATGCCGCCGCCAATAAATACAATATTCCGGGGCAAAGTATCCATGTCCAGAAAATAATCACTGAAAACAACATTCTCTTCCCCGTTTATTGAAAGTGGCATGGGCCGGGCTCCGGTAGCTATCAGAATATGGTCCCCCCGCAGGGTTTGTCCGTTAACCTCAATTTGATCCTCTGCTGCAAATCGGGCCGATCCATGAAAAGTATCAATTCCCGCGTCTGTAAATCCTTTTTCAAATCTATGCGAATAGTTATCAATAAAGGAACGTTTAAAAGCCATTAAATCAGACCAGGTAATGCTTGCTTTTCCATCAATTCCTTTGCCATTCATCCGGATATTCCAGTCTACAAGTTCTGCCGCTCCCATCAGAATTTTTTTCATGTCACATCCGCGCAGGGCACATGTTCCGCCAAAGGGCCGCTCATCGATTACTGCAACTTTCCAGCCCGCCCCCGAGCATTTTCGTGCAGCAGTGGATGCTCCTGAACCTGTACCGATCACAATAAGGTCAAAAACATTATCCATATACGAACCTCCTCATTAGAACTCATAAAATATATAGCTGTGATTTCGGCTCATAGCTTCCAACCAAATTTCAGAATGCAAGTTTTGATAAGGAGGACAGCTCAAATTGTCCGATTCTATCTCCCTTTTCATCCTGTACGCAGACACTGGTCACTCCAAGCTCCAAACACATCCGTATACCGACAATCAGTTTTTCATTACTCCTCACACACAGCTGCACTTTATCCTTCAATATATTTTTCTGTAAATCGTTTGCCGGAACCGTTACATAGTTTCCTATTTCCGTTATATTCAGATAAGATAAAAATCCTTTGTTCCCCATAAAATCCGTAACAAAACCGGCCCTGCTCCTGAATACAATTTCATCCCGTCCGCCCGCCTGCATGATTTCACCGTCCCGCAAAACAACAATCCTCGTCCCGAGCTTGATTGCTTCTTCAATATCATGGGTTACCATGACAACTGTTTTGCGGAGCGTCTTGTATAACCGGAGAATTTCATCCTGCAGTACTTTGCGGGTAATTTGATCAACAGCACCCAAAGGCTCATCCATAAGGATAATCTCCGGGTCTGCAGCAAGCGCACGAGCAATGCCGACTCTCTGTTTTTGACCGCCGCTTAATTCCTTCGGATACTTTGCAAGATAACTTTCATCCAGTCCAACCAGGTTTATCAGTTCACGGGCCCTTGTGCGTTTGACCTCTGCCGGCGATTTTTGTATATCCAGGGAATATACAATATTCTTTTCAATCGACATATGCGGAAACAATCCGATCTGCTGGATTACGTATCCCATTTTCCGTTTAAGTTCAATGGAGTCCCACTCCCTCTGCTCTTTTCCTTTTACAAAAATCCGGCCGCTGCTTGGCTGAATCAAGCCATTCATCATCTTCAGAATGGTCGTTTTCCCGCAGCCTGACGGACCAATCAAAACTACGAATTCGCCTTCTTCAACAGACAAATCCAAATGTTGGATGACCGGTTCGCCGGCCTGATAGTAATGGCCGACATCTTCAAAATGAATGAGTGCCATTATAACAATCCTTTGGCAGTCAGGAATTCCGCAGCGACTGCTTTCGCTTCTTTATTGTCGTGCTCGACATAATAATTCATCTGCTGCATTTCCTTGTCGCTGATCTGTCCTGCAAGCTTATTCAATATGCCTTCCAATTCAGGATATTTGTCCAGTGTCTCCTGGCGTATGACCGTCGCAGCCTGATAAGCCGGGAAGAACTGTTTGTCATCCTCAAGTACTTTCAGGTCATATTCACTTAAAAGGCCATCTGTGGAGAAATTATTAATCACATCGACTTCACCGGCCCCGATCGCTTTATACTTCAAACCGATATCAATATCCTTCGTCTCCTTAAAGGCAAATCCATATTCCTTAACCAATCCCGGATAACCATCTTCCCGCTCATAGAAATCGTACTCTGCTCCAAGGACAAATTGCGAACTTTTTGCCGCAAGATCAGAGTATGTTTCGATGCCGTTCGCCTCGGCCACTTTTCGATCCATGGAAAGAGCATAAGTATCATTGAATCCGTAAAGACCAAGCCATTTAAAATTGTACGAATCCTTATATCCCTTGGCTACTTCCTTATAGAGTTCAGCAGCATCGCGAATCAAGTCCTTTTTCAGAACAAAAAGCCAGCCGGTTCCGGTGTATTCGGGATACATATCAATCTCTCCTGCTTCCATGGCCGGCTGGATATTGGATGTCCCTCCGCCGATACCTGTTTTATATTCCACCTTAATATCTGAATGGGCCTCGATGAGCTGCCCCAGCATTTCGGCAATAATATAGCTCTCTGCCATAGGTTTGGAAGCAATAACAACTTTCTTTTCTGTTTTTTGACAGCCGGCCAGAGCAAATACAACAGAAACTGCCAAAAGAATGCATACAAATTTCTTCATGTCGTCCTCCTTAATAATTTCTTTTCAAGTATGCCCAGCATGGCATCCGAGAATATTGCCAAAAGTGCGACCAGAAGGCTGCCGGCAATTGTCATTTCATCAAAATTGGTTGTTATTCCTCGCCATATAGCTACGCCCAGGCCCCCTGCACCGATAAAGGAAGCAACACCGGCAAGGGCGATCGTCATGACCACCATATTGCGGATTCCGGCAATGATAACCGGAAGCGCCAGCGGAAACTGCACTTTCCAAAGCAATTGCCAGGGTGTGCTTCCCATACCGACCGCTGCCTCGATGATCTGTTCATCTACTTCCTTCAAACCGACATAGGTGTTTCTAATAACAGGAAGCAGCCCGTAAATCACTAGTGCAATGATCGCTGTTGTGTTTCCAATACCCGTAAAGGATACAAAAAAGCCGAACATCGCAATCGAAGGAATTGTATAAAGAAAATTGGTGATTGCTATTACAATACCGGCTGCTTTTTTAGATTTTGAAATCAATATTCCGGTTGTAATCCCTATAACGGTAATTATTAAAATCGCTGTTAAACTAAGCGAAATATGTTGAAAAACGAGCTGAAGGAAAAAATCTTTCCTGGAAATGAACAATTCAAATAGATTTGCAAAAAAATCCATATGTGCGCCTCTATGCCAGTCAATGAAAATTTGCAACGCGTGCTTTTGAATATTGTTTGCGGGATACTGATATTATTATTATAAACTATTATATACCACATTTAAAGATAACATCTTATTAGATTACATCAATTCCCGGATGACAATTCAGAATAGCCAGGAGACTGCAATCAAGCTCCTGGCTGCCCTGAACACATTATTCAACTTTCTGACCTTCACCATACTGCAAAATCCAGGAGAAGCCATACTTATCAACCAGATCTCCATATGTTCCGAAGAACATTTCGCCAAGCGGCGTTGTGACCTGTCCTCCTTCTGACAGTTTTGCAAAAAGGGATTCAATTTCTTCTTTACTTTTACAAACAAGGCACAGAGCCATTGTTGTGCCGTGTATATGTCCTTTATCACCGGTTAAATCGGAGCCCATGATCATAATGCTGTCGCTTGTCAGCACCGAATGCATGATTTTGTCATGCATTTCAGGCGGAGTCATCGCTTTCATGGGGGATTCCCCCACAGTCGTCATGCTTAGAACTCCTCCGAAACAATCCCTGTAAAATGACATGGCTTCTCTGGTTTTGCCGTTAAATCTCATATATATGTTAAATTCTGCCATAGTGGTATCCTCCTCGATTTTGTGATAGGCAGGTATTCAGGATTGTTCCTGCCTGCTCAAATAATCTGCAAGCTTATCAAAGCTCTCGTTCCAGCCCTGCTTCATACCCTGAAGATCTTCGTCCTTCATTTGGGAAACATCATCATATTTCATGGTAAACCCGGTCTTACCGTCGATCTCCTCCAATGTAACTGTAACCAGGCTCTCCCTAGGAAAACCGGGATCCATGCCATAATAATCTGCGCCGACGATATTTCCGTTTTCATCGGCAAAGGAATCGGTCAAAACAAGCCTCGACGGTGGAGTGATTTCCTTGTAGAAACCTGTACTCCAATAGTCGGTACCGTCAGGTGACCGCATACAGTTCACATACTTTCCTCCGACCCGTAGATCAATATGTATAAACGGCGCAGTGAAATTAACGGGTCCCCACCATTCTTTTGCACTTTCCGGATCTGTCCATGCTTTCCATACTTTTCCACGCGGCACGCTAAATATCCGTGACATTACAAGTTCTTGTTTTCGTGTGTGGTTAGATTGATTATCCATAGAATCAAGCCTCCTCCTGCCCGCCTCAGCACGGCATTCCGATACCACTTTTTAATTGTCATATTACATAATCTAGCAAATTCCCGTGAAATAAATGGATACATCCGTTACACATTTTTTCTTTTCCGGATAATTTCACGTCATAAACCTGACATGGAATATTCAGTTCAAAATCAAAATATTTTAATTAAAGATTTCTTACTGTTGGTTTTTAACTCTGATTATTATTATAATGGTAATATTTATATGTATTTTAATTTAAGGGAGTCTTTTTCTTTGCGGGGGTATAGTATGACTTATGATGCAGTAATTGTGGGAGGCGGTATAGCAGGCCTGACTGCCGCGGCCTATCTAAGCAAATCAGGGTATAAAGTTATCATATGTGAAAAAGAAAAAAAGATAGGCGGTCTCGTTAACTCTTTTGTCTATAAAGGATTTACATTTGACGGAGGTATACGCGCCTTTGAAAATTCCGGCATCATTATGCCGATGATTCGTCAATTGGGCCTTGACATTGATTTAGTCAAAAACAATGTATCGATCGGAATAGAAAAGGAAGTCGTCAATCTGGTTTCTGCAGACAGCCTGCATGATTATCAGGCCCTTCTCAACAGTCAATTCCCTGAAAATGCAGATGATATTCAAAAAATAATAGATGACATCAAAAAAGTCATGGGTTATATGGATATCCTTTACGGTATCGATAATCCGCTTTTTCTGGATTTCAAAAAAGACAGGGACTATCTGATAAAAACCATACTTCCCTGGATGTTCAAGTATCTTATTACGATCAGAAAAATCCAGAAGCTCAGCATGCCCATAGATGAGTACCTGCAGAAGCTGACCGGCAATCAGGTTCTCATTGATATGATAGCACAGCACTTTTTTCAAAAGACACCTTCGTCCTTCGCTTTGAGCTACTTCAGTCTCTATCTTGATTATCTGTACCCCAAAGGCGGCACAGGCTCATTAACCGGTAAATTAGAGCAATTCATCCTGGAACACAAAGGTGAAATCAGTACTGAAACCCTGATCTGCAGCGTAAGTCCCCATACTCACATGATTACAGATACACTGGGCCGTCAGTTCAGTTACAAAAAGCTGATCTGGGCATCTGATTTGAAAAAGCTATACAGGATGACTGACATCGATTCCATCCCGGATAAAAAAATCAGGCAGCGAATAGCTGCACAGAATAATGCAGTCGCTGACAAAATCGGCGGTGACTCTATTCTGACGTTATACCTGACTGCAGATATTGATAAAAGCTATTTCGAAGGCATCTGCAACCCGCATTTTTTCTATACGCCCTTAAAGAAAGGCCTGCTGAATATCGATTTGAACAGTTTGAAGGACAAGTCGGACGGCACCGGCAGGTTTTCTGCTGACCAGGCTGTTATTACCGAATGGCTGCAGAAATTTTATCAGCTGACAACGTATGAAATATCGTTCCCTGTGATGCGTGACCCGGACCTTGCCCCGGAAGGCAAGACAGGTATTATCATCAGCGCACTATTCGAATACTCCCTCGCAGAACACATTTCCAAATCAGGCTGGTATGATGCGTTCAAGGAGATCAGTGCAGAGAGAATCATTACAATTTTGGAATCGACCATTTTTCCCGGTCTCAAAGGAATGGTGATTGATCATCTTGTATCCACACCGCTGACTCTGGAAAAGATTGCGGGAAACTCAGAGGGCGCCATAACCGGCTGGGCTTTTACTAACAGTTCGATTCCGGTTGTCAGCAGTATGCCTCAAATCGCCCGTTCCGTACTCACACCGATTCCCGATGTCCTGCAGGCAGGTCAATGGACATTCAGCCCTTCCGGTCTGCCAATATCCATCCTGACGGGTAAGCTGGCTGCGGACAAAGTCAAAAAGCAGATAAAACTGCAGCCATAAGATATCGGAGACAGAATGTTCTGCCTGTTGATTTTCTGCAATGTGTTCAGTGAAGCAGACCTGTCATCTGCATGCTTATATCCCAGATCCGTTTGCCCATTTCCCGGTCCATCGCATGCTTTTCCGGTTTTTCTTCAATCGTTAAGTGAAAAAACCGGCCGCTGACATCGCGCATTTCCTGGTCAGCTGCAAGATAATAGAGGGCATCACCCGATATTACAGGATCTTTCAAAAAATGCCAGGTTACATGATGCAGGAAAAAATTGTATAGCCTGCCGTTATTATGTCCAATATTGGTCCTTACGTCTCCGGGATGCATGGCGTTGATGGTTACACCCGTCCCGTTCAAACGGTCGGCAAACTCCCATACCGTCAGAAGCTGCGCTACCTTCGATGCGCCATATCCCTTTAGACCGGTATACCGGCGTTTTTCCCATCCCAGGTCATCCGGATCCAGTCCATTAAACCGGTGACCTTCTGAATTCACCTGAATGATGCGTGAGGGCGCACTTTCCTTCATACGATCGAGAAGAAGCTGTGTAAAGAGAAAAGAGGCAAGGTGATTGACGCAGAATACCGTCTCAAAACCATCCTTTGTTAAGGTGCGTTTCGTGGAATGCATTCCGGCGCTGTTGATCAGCACATCAATCCGCGGGTAGGCCGCAAGTATCATCCCGGCAGCCTTTTGCACATCATCCAAACGGCTGAAGTCTGCAATGATGATGTCGACCGGAACACCATATAGATTTATTATCCCCTGACGGACAGCATCGGCTTTCTCCTGATTTCTGCACACCATAACCATATGTGCCCCGCCCTTTGACAGCTGTTTTAAAGCCTCCAGTCCCACTCCTGAAGTTGCTCCTGTTATTACACAGACTTTGCCCGCCATTGTATCGGAGCTTCTGTGCTGAAGTGCTTTACTGTTTTTTAAAAACATTAGTTCATCCGGCAGTTCAAACTTCATAGTATGCCTCCATCAGCCGAAAAATTTGCGCATAAAACTCCGGTATATCCTGCGAAATCCCGGTATGCCATTATAGATATCGCCCCAAAGATCGTAATAATCCCTTTGCTCGATAATTCTGCCGTCTTCATGCAGTGTCAGCTTGGTGCATCCGAAAATCGGCGTACTTGGTGATTTTCGAAAAGACATCGTCATCTTCCAGTCCATCATAATGATATTGGAATCCTGAACGATGGAATTGATATCCATCCGCAGCTGTTTGCATCGCTTTGTAAGGCGCCTGCACATTGCCGTAAAATCATCTATTCCGTCTATCCTTTGAATCGAATCCATAAAGACAATATCAGGATGATAGTATGGGTAAATATGCGACCAGTCAGGCTTTCCGTTTGTATTATATGTTTTTGACCATAAGTACAATACGGATTCCGTAGTAAGCTCGACTGGCTCTTTTTCATCAATTCTTTTTGAAAGGTCGTTACTTAACAAAACAGCACCCCCAGTACATACATTGTGCAGGTAATTGTTTCTTATATTGAAGACAAACATTTTATATGAAGTATCGCACACTAAATCCGATTTATCAATTTCCCAATCAGATAAAACATTAAAAACAGGGGCCGGATTCCTGCAGAATCCGGCCCCTGTCTGATTCATTCAAGTTACATTACAATATTTTTTACCGGACATCTGACTTCCCTGCTCTCCGTAAAAATATACTAAGTGTGGAACCAGCCGCTAATAGCAACAGGATTCCGGAGATCAAGTTATTATCATGTTCACCGGTTGCGGCGATCGCTGCCGGTGCGGCTGCTGAAACAACAGCCGGTGTTGAAGCGGCAATGCTTGCAGGCAAAACATCAGATACAATTACAGTAGCCAATACGCCTGAATTGCAGCCTTCTTTCGCTGCATACCGCAAATCATATATTCCTGCAGCAAGACCTGTGATTTCGGTTCCTGTAACAGCTTTATATGTCAAATCGGCTGACAGTTTATATTCCATTGCAGTGGTTGTACCTGTGATTTTTCCGGTTGATCCGCCAGCTGCAGAAGGTGCAACTGAGAGGCCGACAGGGGCTGCCTGATCGGCATTCGGACCGGCAGGTACAGTGACAACATCATCTGCGCCTGCATCAAAGCCTTCTTTCGCAGTATATCTTACGGAATATGTTCCGGCTGCAAGGCCTTTGATTTCAGTACCGGTAACAGGAATATAGCCCTGGACAGCAGCAGGAGTATTTCCTGCTGCTGATACCTGCTTGTATTCCATTGCTGAGGTTGTACCGGTGATTTTACCATCAGTCCCGCCATATGACTGAGGAGTAATTCCAAGAAGACCGGCCGGTGCTGCCTGATTTGCGTTCGGGCCCGCAGCAACTGTTACATCTGCATCGGCGCCAACATCAAATCCCGGTTTGACAGCATAACGCACATTATATGTTCCGGATGCAAGATCTGTGATTTCGATTCCAGTAACAGGTGTATAGAGCAAATCAACTGACAGCTTGTATTCCATCGCAGTTGTGGTCCCGGTAATCCTGCCGTCAGCTGCGCCATAAACCGAAGGTACGACTCCAAGAAGGCCTGACGGAGCTGCCTGACTGGCATTTGCAAGCTTTATACCATACAGGAAAAGATCATCAAAGGCCTTAACAGCATATGCCCAATTAAAATCAGGAAGATATGCAATTTCCCATGTAAGTCCTGATGCAATCACATGTCCCGCTCCAAGAGGATATTCAACAAGAGTAGGCATGTTCGTTGATTTTGCCCTTAAAATTACATTTGCCCCTGCCGGCAATGAGCTTTCCGCAAAAGAAATATGACTGCAGGAACTTCCTTCCAGATCTGAATCAGTCAGCGCAATGTTATCACTTAATTCAGCTGTTACAATCGGATTTGCATTATCCGAAATATAATTGAAATTTTCACCGTCAAATATTAATGTTGTCCCTCCGGGCAATGCAGTTGTAATAGTACCGCCATTCCATCCTCCATGACATGCGCCGAATAGAACCACTCCGCCTGCTGAGATATATGTTTCCAATTTAATTTTAAATTCAGCATTATATCGGTCATATGAAGATTGTGACTGATCATCTGCAATTATTACAACTTTATAGACTGAGAAATCAAAAGCCGTATTGCAGGCATCCGTAAAATTACGAACATCATAGCCCGCAATTCCACCCGCATTTTTAATATGCTCAAGTATATCCGTATTGGCAGTAGAATTCCATGGAAGTTCACTCTGAATCAGCAATACCCGGTCACCGGCTGCCGCTGATACCGGAAATGCTAATAAACAAATAAGCATCGAAAAAACAAGTAAAAAAATTAAACTGCCTTGTCTGACTTTCATTTTTACACCCCTCATTAACTGATCTGCCTTACTTCCTGGTTCCAAAATGCTTTTCCCGAATAATTGTCGTGCAAAAATATAATTCATTATTGCAGTTTGATGTCTGATAATGAATTTATAAAATAGATATATATTGTTCTTTCATGAATATACAAGAATAAATATATTATAAGTTAACGTTTATATTTTCATTTAGAGAGTATTTTTTGTCAAGCATAAAAGCACCCAAAAGAAATATATTTATTCACGCAATTGACTTACAGCGGCCATATTTGATTTGTTTGAATAAAACAAAACAGGTATCAGCGGAGAACAAGGAAGCGATGAATGATCCATTTTCCACTCCTGCAAATACTGATTACCTGTTTAGATGTATTAAATATTCATAATATCATCCATTCATTTTCATTATTTTTTTGATTATATTCAGCAACATAATATTGCATAATTATTTGACAAATATATTGAATAATTATTTGTAAAAATGTTTGACAAATAATTATTATCAAAGTAAAATACTGTTATATGAATTATCTCAGAATATATGCATTGAATGAATAATTATTTAATGCAATCCGCAATGTATGGAATTATCACCTGCTCACCCTTCCTGAACAAACCAAGGAACCAACATACGCAATGAATTCATATATGAATTCAACTGAAAGGACCTATTATTATGAAACCTTCAAAAAAAATCCGCTGTGCTTCCCTTCTGGTTACTTTATCACTGATTTTTCTGGCACTTCCTTCAAGCGTTATGGCGGCACAGGCTCCTGTTAATCTTGGAACAACCTCCAGTTTTGCAGTTCTGGCCGGTACTACCATTACGAATATTGGAACATCTACAATCAACGGTGATGCCGGCGGAAATGTCGGCCTGTTCCCTGGTTCGGACTTCACAGGACTGGAAACAATAACGATCAGCGGCGCTGTGCATCTTAATGACGCCGTCGCATCAGTAGCTCAAAATGATTTAGTAATTGCTTATAATGATGCTGCAGGCAGAACGCCTGTAACACGTATTGCCGCTGAACTTGGAAATACAACACTTAAACCCGGTGTTTACGATTCAGCTGAGGGCTTCTTTCAGATAACAGGAACGCTCACGCTGGATGCAGAAGGCGATCCGGATGGTGTTTTCGTTTTTCTGACACAGTCCTCCCTCATCACAGCTCCGGACAGTAATGTAAATATGATCAACAGCGCCCGTTACTGCAGGACGTTCTGGCAGGTAGGAAGTTCCGCAACACTGGGAACAAACTCTCATTTTGTCGGACATATCTTCGCTTTGACATCCATCTCTGCACAAACCGGTGCCACTGTCCAGGGACAGCTGATGGCCAGAAACGGCGCAGTTACGCTTGATTCAAACACAATAACAAATGGTATCTGTGCAAGCGCAGCAACACCTACGCCAACAGTAGCAGCTGCAACTGCCGTACCTACCGCCGTTGTTACCACAAATGAGCAGGATCTCACGAAAACCGGAGAATCCAGCAACAATCTGTTCATAGGACTGGCACTTCTTGGCCTGTCCGCCGGAATGGTTATTCTGCTTAGACGGAAACTTTCCCTCAGTAAAGTATCAGAAAAATAAAAATCGAGGAAATGAGCATGAAAATCAACGCAAAATCAATCGTCTCAAATTCTGATATGATAAAAAATTACAAAAACTGCAGGAATATGGCAGATAAATTTGGAAAAGTTTTTATTTTGAAGAATAACCAGCCGGATGCAGTTTTATTCTCGATTGCCGAATATGAACGACTCTCTGTATTTATTGAGCGTATGGAAGCCTTAAAGGATACTGATATTGAAAATGTTATTGTTACCCTGCCGTTGGAAGACAACAGTAACAAGCAGGCATGATCAAATAATCAACGGTAAGTCTTAAGTACAACGAAAAAAGCTGCATTTCAAAGTGCAGCTTTTTTCGTTATTTAATGCTGTCAGTTGTTCAGATACTTTTGGGAGGAATCAAGAGGACAGATGATTTCGCGTGACGGGCTATATTATGGCTGACACTTCCAAGGAACAATTCCCTGACATATCCCCTTCCCTGGCTGCCCATTACAACAAGCTGAACATTACGTTCATCTATGGCCTCAAGTATGTCCCTCGACGGGCTGCCATAGGACAGTACCGTATCAACTTCCACGTCAGCGGTTTTCTGCAGGATATTTTTCATCTCGCTTAAGCGGGACTCATCCTTTTCGTTAAATTGAGGCAGCTGCTGCAGAAGATACGGATCAATGCGGGCTTGTTCCTGAACATGCATCAGTGTAATTTTCCGGGTCCCCTGAGCTGCCATTTCTTTTACAACAGAGAATGCCTGTGCTGCTGTATCAGAAAAATCTGTTGGAAACAAGACGTGCTCCAGGAAGTTACTGCGGACAGGGGCATAAACGGAGATGCCATTCTTACGTGTCTCTTCAAGCCGGACAAGCAGAATCGGCCTGGGGCAATAGTGGATGATCTCATATGCGACACCGCCCATGAAAGGTTCGCTAAGCAGATTGCAGGTTTCTACTCCCGATACAATAAGGGAAAAATCCTCAGCTTCGGCTATCCGGCAGATTTCTTTTTTTACGAGACCGAAAACAACCCGCGTATTTACTTTATATCCCTGCGCCTCCAATGTTTTCCGCTGCTCCTGAAGGTTTTTATTCAGCGTTTCGGCAACACTCTGTTCCGGAAATGAATCAGTCTCCCGCTGACCAATGCATTGCAGAAGTAAAATTTCTTCCGCTCCATATGCTTTGATTTTGCCGAGGTCTTTGAGTACTGCAGAAGCGGCCGAAGATAGATCCGTTGCAACAATTATCCTCTTAAACATACGAATACCTTCTTTCCTCTCGACTTAAATCCTATCTACATTATACTCTCTTAAAGGCAGGCAGTTTATTCTTCTGCGGCAGTTGATTCTTCCATATATTCAAATCTTCTGACAATCCTTCCGTTGTATTCTACTGTCTCATTCCACATGGAAGACGGACGAACCCAAATTCCGTGTTCTCCGTACATCGCCTGATAAACTACCATAGGCTCCAGTGTTTCCGAGTGTGTCGCATTGAAAAGCACAATATATTCATTGCCCTTAAAATGCCGGTAGCGTCCAGTCTTAATTTCATTGTTCATCATGTTAACCTCCCGTCTATTACCTCTTAATCTGCATTTATAAAACCAGCCTTTTCCCGACAATCAATAATCCTGCTTAAAAGGTTTAACTCGAAAAATGATTCTGAATATGTATATTACTGCATCATGGTTCATTGTAGTATATATGTAAACAATTTTGAAGTCTTTGGATGTATCCGCATTTCACCTGACTTTACAAAATATCAGGCCGTTTTTCTTTTTGCTATGTTTCTAAAGCACCTTCCTTCGGCAATTTATTTTAATTCATTTCTTTACACAACAAGTGGAAAGGGATAAAGATATATGGATGACATGCCTGAATCAACTTCTGCGATTGATCCGGCCAAAGCAGCTTCCAACAGCGATTTGAGACTTGCTTTGCCGTTATTTTGTAATGAAATTATCAGGAAAACAGAAAAGGGCTTATGTAACTGTATGAAATAGGATGCTATCCTGGGTATTAAACCTGACAAAAAACAAATTCACATATATAAGTCCATCCATTTTGCAGCTGAGGGGTATCACTGTTGAAGAGGCTCTTCAGGAAAGTTTGGAGGAATCGCTGACGCCCCATTCGTTTCTTATTGCTGCCGCGCACCTGGAAAAAGGCGTCAGAGAACTTACCGGCAATCCTGATAATCTGAATTCCTATGTAAATGAGATTCAGCAGCCCTGTAAAAATGGTAAAATTATATGGACTGAAGTATCAACGAAGTTCAGATACAACGCGGACGGTGAAATAGAAGTCGTTGGGGTAAGCCGTAATATTGAAAACCGGAAACCGGCGGAAGCGGAAGACAACATGTATAAGAATAAACTCAATGAAAGTTCGAGTATGAGAAGCAAAACCATTAGTATCATTATGACTACCCTTTATGAGAAGTACAATCTTGAGAAACAGCATTACAAAAGGGTCGGTGACCTTTGCGCCGCACTTGCCGGCAAGCGAAATCAGGCGCTGTTCCGGGACACAGTTTGATTCTGGCATTGCAAGGATTTTTGTTGAAGAAATTCTGGGAATAACTTGGCAGAGGTAAATATATGAATAATATCCAGCACTTAAAATACGCTGTGGAGGTTGAAAAAACAGGTTCCATATCCAAGGCAGCTAAAAATCTGTTTATGGGGCAGCCTCAATTAAGTAAGGCAATCAAAGAGCTTGAAGATTCACTTGGTATTTCCGTATTTAACCGCACTCCGCAGGGCGTTGTCCCTACCGTAAAAGGCACTGAGTTTCTCCGTTATGCAAAGAGTATTCTTGCCCAGATCGAGGAAATGGAGTCCCTTTATAAACAGACGGATGAGACGGTGCACCGATTTGATATATCGGTTCCCAGGGCGAGTTATATTTCCTATGCGTTTTCAGAATTTGCAGGGACACTCGAATCTGAAAAGGAAATAGACTTGAATTACCGCGAGACTAATTCCATGCGCGCCATCAGGAATGTTGCTGATAATATCAATAATATTGCTGTCATCCGATATCAGGAAATATATGAAAAATATTTTATAAGTGCACTTGAAGAACGGGATTTGGAGTATCTGCCGATCTGGGAATTCAATTATCTGGTTCTGATGTCGGATAAGCATCCCCTGGCCGGAAGCGATATTATCAAGTATTCCGATTTGCGAAAGTACACCGAAATCATTCATGGTGATATCACGATTCCGGCATTGCCCCTTTCCGAAGCAAGGCAGATAGAAAAAGCCGACGACAGAAAGAAAAAAATTGCCGTCTATGAAAGAGGAAGCCAGCTCGAACTCCTGAGCCGCCTGTCTTCCACATATATGTGGGTTTCCCCAATGCCCCGTGATGTACTCGATTGTTTTTCCCTCGTTCAAAGAGAGTGCAATATGTCGAAAAACCGCTTTAAGGATATTCTGATATACAGGAAGGGATACCGCTTCAGTGCTGAGGAAAATCTGTTTATAGAAATACTGAAAAAAACTGTAGAAACTGTCTCTTCCAGGTAATAACTTGCCTTTTCCCGGATTTTACATTGCCCGGGCAGCTTTCTGAGCATATAACGATAACAGAATACCGATAACGGTATATCGATAAATGAATATCGGTATGCCTTTTTCGTGTCTACCGGTATTCTTCCGGCAGCGTTACAGTATAGATAGACAAAAGCAGTAACGCAATAAAAAACGGTCACACAACAGGAGGATACATTATGTCCAGATTTACACTTCCAAGGGATTTGTACCATGGTAAAGGCTCGCTTGATGCACTCAAAACATTAAAAGGCAAAAAGGCTATCGTCGTTTCCGGCGGCAGCAGCATGAAGCGTTTTGGTTTTTTAGATAGGACTGTCAGTTATTTGAAAGAGGCCGGTATGGATGTTCTTCTTTATGAGGGTGTGGAGCCGGATCCTTCCGTGGAAACGGTTATGAAAGGTGCTGCCGTGATGAGCAAGTATCAGCCTGACTGGATAGTCGCAATCGGAGGCGGATCTCCTATCGACGCAGCGAAGGCTATGTGGGCATTCTATGAATATCCTGAGACAAACTTTGACGACCTGTGCATCCCATTCAACTTCCCGGAACTTAGGACCAAAGCACACTTCTGCGCCATTCCCTCTACGTCCGGTACGGCCACCGAAGTCACAGCATTTTCGGTCATTACAGATTACGCAAAAGGAATCAAATATCCGCTGGCAGATTTCAATATTACCCCGGATATTGCCATTGTTGATCCTGACCTTGCGGAGACAATGCCCCCGAAACTCACCGCACATACCGGTATGGATGCTATGACGCATGCTATTGAAGCGTATGTCTCTTCCATGCACTGTGACTATACAGATCCGCTTGCACTGCATTCCATCAAGATGGTAAGTGAATATCTGCTTCTTTCCTTCAACGGGGACATGGAGGCACGTGATAGAATGCATAATGCGCAGTGTCTCGCAGGAATGGCTTTCTCCAATGCTCTCCTGGGTATTATTCATTCCATGGCACATAAGACCGGAGCTGCATATTCAGGCGGACATATTGTACACGGATGTGCCAACGCCATGTATCTGCCCAAAGTTATCAGGTATAATGCGAAAGAAGAAACGGCTGCCAGAAGATACGCCGAGATTGCCCGGTCTCTCGGACTTGCCGGAAGCAGCACGGATGAACTGGTAGATTCTCTTATCTCCCATATCCGGAAGATGAATGAATCCCTTTCAATTCCAACCTGTATTAAAAATTACGAGGGCGGAATCATTGATGAAAAGGAATTCCTTGAGAAGCTCCCTAAAGTAGCGGAACTGGCAGTCGGTGATGCATGTACGGGAACAAACCCGAGAAGCATCACACCTGCCCAGATGGAAAAGCTTTTAATGTGCTGTTATTATGACACGGAAGTAAATTTCTAATTTTACCCTGCCGGATGAACAAACGGTATATCGATAAACCCATATCGGTATACCGTTTTTTTATATTATTACATGCTAGAATATAAGAAAGATGAACCCGGGAAATCACAATAATCCGTATCGGTGAAATGTGGGGTAAAGAAAATGCTGCAGTCTGTTTCCATTCAGACGTTACAAAGATTGCCTGATTACCTTAACTGTTTGAAATCCCTTCTTCAACGCAATATAGAAACGGTTTCTGCCAAAATCGTAGCCGAATCCCTTGGCCTCGGCGAGATACAGGTTCGAAAGGACCTGGCATCGGTCAGTTCCGGCGGAAAACCAAAAGTCGGGTATGTTACCAGGGATTTAGTAAGGGATCTCGAAACATACCTTGGCTACCACGACAGTCATGATGCTGTTCTTGTCGGTGCCGGCAAATTGGGCAAAGCCCTTCTCTCCTATGAAGGTTTCAGGGAATACGGACTAAATATAGTTGCCGCTTTCGACACAAAAGGATCGGAATCCGATGACGATATGCAGGTTAAAATACTTCCTGTTGAAACACTTTCCGATCTTTGCCGGAGACTTAAGATTCGAATCGGAATTATTACGGTACCGGCAGTCCATGCTCAGGAAGTCTGCGACATACTGGTTCAAAGCGGAGTGCTGGCCATATGGAATTTTGCACCGACCCACCTGCATGTTCCCGGAAATATTCTTGTCAGGAATGAAAACATGGCGGCTTCCCTGGCTATCCTTTCCCGGCATTTATCCAGGAAATTACTTGAAGATCAGTAAATGATATAATAATTTCAGATTCCTATTTTGCGGGGGAAGAATACTATGGAAATAATTGATTCTCATGTTCATATCGGAAAATTCGATAAGTGGGACTGCCGTCCGGATGAACTGGTTGGATGTATGCGTAATTTTGGTGTTACCCTGGGGATTGTTTCAGATCTGGGGGGAATTGAATATGACAATTCCTTCAAACCATTGTTTACCTCCGGGAATCAAATACAGGTAAATAATGAGCTGATTGATAAAATCAGCATGTATGGGAATATTTTCAAAGCATTATTCTGGATACGCCCCCGGGCAGAGGCTGCCAATCAGGAGCTTGAAGAGTATCTGGTGAAAAACAAAAGCTGGTTTGTAGGAATAAAAGTACATCCAAGGTATGCCAACTTGAAATTCACGGGAGAAAACTACTATTCCTATTTGGAATTGTGCAGAAAACTGTCGCTGCCGATGTGTGTGCACACGGAAAATGACGGGTTTTCCAATATGGCGTTTCTACGGGAGACTGCTGAACAGTATCCCGGTGTAAATTTTGTTGCCGTTCATATGGGGTCCGGAACAGACCGCAGGGAAGCCTTACGTCACATTAAGGAATGCAGCAATTTGTATGGCGATACAACGCTTGTTTCAACGAGTGATGTCATAAATGCCATTCAAATGTGCGGTGACAAAAAAATATTGTTTGGTTCCGACGCACCTGTATTGGGTCAGAACAGCTATGAAAGGCACAGGGATTTAGAAGAAAGACTGCGGCAGAAATATTCAGCCGCAGTACTCAGTAATCTTTTCAGTCAAAATGCAAAAAGAATTTTTCATCTTCTTTAAAGGATTAACCAATGAATGCAGCTCCGGACAATCCATGCCTCGTCTGAAGTATGGACCGGATTAATCGGCTGTATACTCGAATAAATCTCCGGGCTGGCAGTGCAGCGCTTTACATATGGCGCTTATAGTCTGGAAACGTATCCCTTTCACTTTTCCCGTCTTGAGTTGGGATAGGTTAACATTCGAAATACCTACCTGCTCCGCGAGGTCATTCAATGACATTTTTCTGTCTGCCATAACCCTGTCAAGTCTTACAATGATCATCGGTTATCCTCCTAAATAAAGGACTCGTTGTCCTGCCGAAGTTCAAATCCTTTTTGAAAAACAGCTGATAAGGAATATGCCGTACCGGCTGCTATAAAGCAAAAGAGAAAGAAGAACGGTTCGATGTACGTGAAGGCGGAAGCATTTAACCCCCTTGCAGTAAATTCTGTGTTCATAGCCATGTGCAGAAAGAAGCTGCATATCAAATTGTATGTGAATGCTGTAAGCATATATATTACAACCGCATGGCCTATGTGCCGCAGTGATTTAACATTCTTTTCGAGAAAAATCTGCTGATGATCTTCAAATTCCGCTACGATTTTTTTGAATTTTGTAATTACAAACAGAATAAGCACAAGCAGGATCACCCTGTCTCCGTTTGCATATAGACTGATTTGTCTGCCATAATCAGATTCAGCAGGTATATCAACACCAAGCCAGCCTGCCTTGGCAGCCAGATAATCCGGATAGCTGCCCAGATTTTTCGCAAGGCTTCCCAGTATGGTATGGGAATCAAATGCGGTAACAAAAGATAAACTGATAAAAATTATTGAAACAGCTTCGGTAACCAAAGCAAGCCCGATGAGTATTTGTCCTGCTGTAAATAAATTTTTATTCCTGTCAAATGTAATTTTACGCTGCATATTCTCTCCTCCGCTTCATTTGTATAAAGGGAGAATATCACACAAATCCAAGTAAAACAATAAGTTTTTAATGTTTTACATTAAAAACTTATTGTTTTACATCACTTTCCTTATGTGAACCCAAGCAGAACCGGATTAACATCACTCAAGAAAATTCAGAAAACAGGTATATGTCCGTTCTTTCATTTTCTCAACCCGGGCTTTTAAAGAGCCGTTCGCTTCAGGATATATCGGTGACCCGATATGGATACAGTAAAAATTTTTGCTCTTTAATACCCTGCGAATTCCTTTTGAGGGACGTAACGTAATAACTAAGGGAAGAACCGGCAGCCCTGTCCTTACAGCAAGCTGAAATGCACCATTTGTAAAAGGCTGCAAAGTCGGGGGATTATGCTCAATATCCCCTTCCGGATAGATGGCGACACACCTGCCCTGCTCCAACCTGGCAGTACATTGCTGCAGAAAAACTTTGTGCTGCCTGAATGTCTCTCCTATCGGAATACACGCCAGCCGACGGACCCACCAGCCAAATACCGGCAGGGAGAAGTTGCCGATATGACTGACAAATATAACTCTTCTGGGAAACACAGCACATCCGACCATACCGCTGTCAATGTAGTGAACATGATTGCTGACCAGGATAACACCATGAATACCCTTCAGGTTCTTCCTGCCTTCAATTTTCAGATTGAATACAAGAAAATCAGTCAGGGCAAGAACAGGGAATGCAATAAAATAATACAGTATCCAACTAAGTACCGACACCCGCCCGGGCGGTGTTTCTTCGCTGGAATCAGAGGGTGAATATGCTGACTTCCTATTAGTTCTTTGAATTCTTCCTGCTTCCATATTGAATGTCCTCATAAGCATGCTGGAAAAGCAAAGTATGTGATTGTCTATTGCACTTTTCGTTCGGGTTTCATATCAGGAAAAACTATCCTGTTCTCAAGGCAATATCAACGAATTCTACTAACATTATATATGTTTGAAAAATCTCATGTATATGAAATAGCACAGATGATTTCAGAATAGAAAAGAATTTTGTATATACAGTTGACATATACATCCTGGCTGTATATACTCCAACTATACAGTTACACTGACTAGAAAGGAGCCTTTATGAATCGCGATCCGAATCTTCCTCTTACAGAAACAACCTACTATGTTCTCCTCTCCCTCTTTGAGCCCGCACACGGCTATGCGGTCCTGCAGAAAGTAGAAGAACTCAGTGACGGCCAGGTAAGGCTCGCTGCCGGAACTCTCTATGGTGCCCTTGAAAATTTGGAAAAACAGAAAATGATCTGTCAGATACCCGGCAATGACCCGCGCAGAAAAATCTACGGGATTACAGAAAAGGGACGTTCGATACTTATTCTTGATTATGAAAGAATGCGCAGTCTGATAAGTACTACAGACAAAAACATACTGGAGGTAAAACAGCGTCATGAAAAAGCTTAGGTTCTTTTTTGATTTTGATAAGGAAGAAAAATGGCTGCAGGAAATGGCCGCGAAAGGGTGGCAGCTCCGGAGCGTCCTGTTTACCTATACCTTCCGTAAATCCGAGCCTGCTGCGCTGCCGATCCGGATGGATTTTCATACATTCTACAGCCAGTCACGTTATCAGGACTATCTGACTCTTTTTGAAGACTGCGGATGGAAGCATATTGCAGGCTGCAAAAGCATGGGGATGCACTATTTTGTTCGTATACGCCCTGATGCAAGTGATGACCTTTTTTCAGATACAGCCTCCAAAGCAGGACGATATAAGCGGGTATCCGAAATGTGGCTGAGCCTGTTTGTATGTTATATGGTTATTTTTTCAAGCCTGCTGACAAATTCCAGCAACTCAATGCTTCTAAATTACACAATTCATCCCCAATCCGCCTTTCTGACCCCGGATCTCTGGAATCTTACGGGCTCCGGCTTCTGGTCTGCCTTTCTATTGGAATCGCCCTTCGCATTTTTCAGAATTCTTGCTCCTGTCCTGTTTGTATTATTCGTTGCCTTCTATGGAATATGTGCATTTGCCTTCCTGCACCAGTACCGGAAATGCATTAAGACCTGGAAAAATATGAGCAGCAGCGAGAGGTAACTGAAATGTCAAAAAACATCGTTGTAGTAACCGGAAGTCCGAGGGCAAACGGCAATTCGGAAATTCTGGCAGATGCTTTCATTGAAGGTGCACGGCAAAGCGGCAATTCAGTTACCGTATTCCACGCAGGACGGATGAATATCAAAGGTTGTCTTGACTGCAAATACTGTTTCTCCCATGAGGGAGAGTGTGTTCAGAATGATGACATGCAGCTAGTCTATCCCATGCTCCGCAAGGCGGACATTCTTGTGTTCGCGAGCCCCGTTTACTGGTACGGACTGTCAGCACAGATAAAAGCACTGATTGACCGAATGTTTGCAGGTTGCATGAAGCCATATCCTATCGCATCAATCGGCTTACTCTTAACATATGGTGATACAGATCCCGAAGTTGCCGCTCCTGCCGTTTCTCATTTCAAAGCCATTTCACATTATATGGACTGGAAGATTGAAGGGATTATTATGCAGGAAGGTGTGAAGGAAGCCGGCGAAATCCGCGGCAAGAAATCTTTGCAGGATGCAGAAAATCTGGGAGCCGGCATTCATTAACGGCTTCCTTCCCGGAAGTGTACCCCCCGTTTGTAACGCAAATAACACTAAATCCCGCTCCATTAAATAGTACAATGTTCTTATAGCAGTTGCTTGATTACTTTTACGGACTATGCCGTGCATTTTTGATCGTCGGGAGGAATGACTATGAATATTTTAGTGAGCTCCTGTCTTCTCGGGCTGGACTGTCGGTATTGCGCAGGCAGCAGCTACTCTGAAAGTGTGGCTGCACTCTCCAAATCACACACACTCATTCCGGTATGTCCGGAGCAGATGGGCGGTCTTCCCACGCCGAGGGCGCCGCTCGAACGTGCAGACGGCAAGGTGGTTGACAAAGACGGGCGGGATTTCACTGCACCGATGGAAAAAGGTGCCGGAGAGGTATTAAAAGTTGCGAATCTGCTCTCCTGCACGCACGCTATCACAAAATCCAAAAGTCCGTCATGCGGATGCGGAATCATTTATGATGGAACTTTTTCAAGGCACCTGATAGAAGGAAACGGCGTAATGACGCAAAGACTCCTTGACGCAGGGATAGAAGTCACGGATGAGAATCATCTGAGCCGTTACCTGTAGATTTTTCAAAATAGTATACCGGACCGGGAATATTCAAGAAATCAAGTCAGTTCAACCGAATTATCATAGTCAACTTTCAGGGTCTCCCCCTCTTTCAGTGCAATGTGCCCTGATTCATATAACTGTCCGTCAAGCGTCACAATTATTTCCTGTGCACCGTACGCAGAGCCGACTGTATTTGCAAGGCACTGCAGGATGGCACCTTCCATTCCGGAACCGGCATTCATTTCCGATACAAAATTTGCCGATAAATCAACCGTGACTACCCTGCTTCCGGGATCAAGACGCATTGAATTAATCACGCTGTTTTTACTCATGACTGCATGAAGGTCCGATGCCGGTGCGGTCTGTAAATATACCGTCAGCATATCGGTAAAGCTGTCATTTGTTTTCATCTGGACCGGGATTGTCTCATATACGATTTCGATATCGGTCTGGGTCATCCGGGGATAATAAAAAGTACGGTTCTCCGTCCTTACTGCATCCAAAGTCCGGGTCTCAAGTTCCTGGGTAACCTCATAATCATTACCGGAAACCACCAGCTTTACAAAACCGATTCCAGGGGCATAGTATTGTTTGGCCGTTGAATTGTCATTGCCTTTTGTTGTTACTTCGAGGGCATCATATGTTCCGGAAGGTGTTGTGACATTAACATGCATACCGGTAATTGTCCTGACTCCATCAAGTACGTCCCAGCTTGTTCCGACTTCGAGAGGTTCTTTGAGGAGGATTTCCCCATACTTATCAGGTGCCGGAAGTGACAGGTCCTCTCTCACATACAATTCAAATTCCGTACGAAGCGCCTGTACCTGCCCGTCCCTGACGGCATATAAAATATGTGACTCTGTAGCGCCGTTATCATAGACCAACTGAATCGTATCCGGTCCGGCGTACTCCACATATGTCGTCATTGACACAAATTCATTGCCTGTACCGGAATAGCTGCAGTAAACATCGGGTGTCAGCGGAAAATAATCCGGAAGTCCCGGAGCGGCAGCCGGGACGGTCGTTGTTTCGGCCGCATCTGTCGGCGAAATGGAGGGCGCTGTCTGTAAAGTATCCTCTGAAGTGATCTCCTTTGCGGTATCAGAAGCAAACGATGATTGCGTGTCTGATGTTTTCCCTGTAGTAACGGAAATTTTGACGCTGCAGCCGGCAAAAACCGTAATCAGCACAGCTGCGGCAATAAGTATGCCTGTTCGCGAAAATAGTTTTTTCATGAATACACACCACCTTTTTACAACAATTCCCATGCTTCTGCCCGAAGTCGATTTTCGTACTGCTTTTTGAAAAAGGTCTTATTTTGCTTCTCATAAAGAGCGTTTGCCGCTTCGTCCGCATACCGGATCAGAAGCTGTTCGTGACTGCAGGTAAACGGAGAGACCTGATCCGTTTGACCCGTCAAGTGTTTGTTTCTGCAGCAGCAGTTATATTGACAGCGCCTGCGCAGTGCACAGGCCTGACAGATACCGGGCTCCCTTTTCCCCTGACCGATCACATACTCCCGCTTATTTTCAATTATACCGGAGAACACATCACCCATTTTGTATGCAGGTTCTCCGACAAACTGTATGCATGGATATATGCCGCCGTCAGGAGCAACGGAAATCTGTTTTTGTCCGAACCGGCATGTTTTATGCCTGTACAGTTCACCCATAATATGCGTCTCAATCTTAGTGTCAAATGCTGGAAAACAAAAACGCTCACCGCGCGCTGTCCAGTCGATATACAGCAACGAAATCTTCCGGTACTCCTCGCCGAGTTCCTCCAGACTCTCATCCGTCCAGCAGGCAGTTTCACCGACTGCCGGTGTCGTATATATTCTCCGGAAGCCTATTTCAAAAAGCCAATCGACCGAACCTGCAAATTTCCCGACCGAAGGGGGACTTACGGTACACATAACGATTGCATCCGGCTGATGGGATAGCAGAAGCCGGATTTTGGTATCCAGAAGATCAGCAGAGCCCGATCCATCAGGAAAAATACGGGAATCGTCCTGCATGAGTCCGTCATGGGAAAAGCCTATTCCGATTTTGTTCTTATCGGCAAACTCGAGAAAAGATTCATCTAGGAGCGTGCCGTTGGTGACCAGCTTGAAAAAGAAAGGATGTCCGCTCTTCTTATTAATTGTACTGCAGTATTTGACAGTATTCATAATAAGATTCCGCAGAAGCAGAGGTTCCCCGCCAAAAAAACAAATTCCTGTTGACTGGGAATCCCCCGTTTGGACTTCCGGTGCCAAGGTCTCACTGTACAAGGAAGGTAAGTCGCCCCCGCAAACACCTCCGCCAGCGAAAACAGACAGATCAACTGCCTTTCGAGCCGTTTCTTCTGTCATGTATGACGGGCTTCTGGTCTGGAAACAATATTTGCAGGCCATATTACAGGCATCAGTCAAATGAAGCGTCATATTCATATGCTTTGTATCCTTACATCACCCGGCTTGCGAAAGCATTGTCTCCGGCGGAGCCACAATACTGCCGGCTATATCAGGTCCGTATGTCGGTTCGGTCTCTTCCGTCTGCATAATTTCTCCCGCAAGGGCTGTCTCGTGCGTCATAACACTCTCATCAATAAGCGCGACTCCGGCTGTTGTTACCCAGGTCTGAACCGTTGTATCTCCGGCATGCGTCAGATCCGCTGTATCCCGAGTGGAATTTCCGGTGGAATTCTGAGGTTCCGTGAACCGGCTTCCGTCCGTTGTTTCGGTCCGCGTCCCGCACATAGTCAGCGACATCGCCGCAGCAACGGCCATTGCTAAAGTAGCTGCCTTTTTTCCTGAAAGGGCTGCGGAAAGAATCTTTTTTTCAATGGTTTGCAGCTGCGGATATTCGGGTTCCCTGTAATCATCCAATGGCTTCATTTTCATATAGACGTCCTCCTGTCTTGATATATCGAAGAAGTTTCAGTCATCTACTCCTATATTATAGACGATCCAAAGTAGTTTATTGTTGCATATCGAGGAAACATGCAATAGCTTTTGATCCGGACAATATGTACAATAAAAAGGAATGCATGCATGATACGAATTGACCGCATCTTTGATCATTCAATCCGTGTTTTACTGATTCTAAAATAAGGGGGCACTTACTATGCCGTTTGAAATTATCCGGAACGATATAACTACGATGTCTGTCGATGCTATTGTAAATGCTGCGAATTCTGCCCTTCAAATGGGCGGCGGAGTCTGCGGTGCCATATTCACTGCTGCCGGGGTCCAAAACATGCAGGCCGCATGCAGCAGGATCGGGGAATGCGGGGTTGGCAAGGCTGTACTGACTGATGGTTTTAATCTTCCGGCCAAATATGTTATCCATACTGTCGGCCCCATATGGCAGGGCGGAAAGCATAATGAAGCTCAGCAGCTTAATGACTGCTATATCAATTCCCTGGAACTTGCCCGGCAGAACAAATGCACGTCCATCGCATTTCCGCTGATCTCTTCAGGCATCTACGGATATCCCAGGGATCAGGCACTTCAGATTGCCATATCGGCTATCGGTAAGTTCCTTCTCCGGCATGAAATGATGGTCTATCTGGTAGTGTATGATCCAAAGTCCTTTGCACTGAGTGAGAAGCTTTTTTCCGCAATCGAGAAATATATTGATGATAATTATATCGAAGAACACAAATCCCGCCGCACAAGAAACATTGAGCCCTATGAATACAATCAGGAAAATGAATGCCTCCGTATGATGACATCGCAGGATCTGTGTATGGAGGCCCCCTCCCCTGTTTCCAAAAGCGGAAGAAGTCTCGATGATGTTGTCTCACAGCTTGGCGAATCATTCCCGCAAATGCTTCTACGGTTGATTGACGAAAAGAAAACAACGGACGTGGAGACGTATAAGAAGGCTAATATTGACCGCAAACTGTTTTCCAAAATCCGCAGCGGAAAAGGATATACCCCGAGCAAAGTTACTGCAGTTGCCTTTGCTATCGCACTTGAACTCAATTTGGACGAAGCGAAGGACTTATTGGGTAAGGCGGGTTTCACGTTGTCCCGCAGCAGCATATTTGATGTAATCATTTCCTATTTTATTGAAGAATCCAATTATGATATTTTCGAGATCAACCAGGCCCTGTTTGCCTATCAGCAGGCTTTACTGGGCGCATAGATGTCGCTTCAGGAGCGACACATAAGCCGGTGCAAATTGTTATCCTGTATACATCAATGAAACGGAGGATAACAAAATGCAAAATAATTTGACTGAACTTGTATTCATCCTTGATAAAAGCGGGTCCATGTCCGGCCTTGAAGATGATACGATCGGCGGCTTTAACGCTATGCTTGCAAAGCAGCAGAAAGAAGCCGGCCAGGCCATTATCACTACTGTGCTGTTCGATGACAAATATGAGCTGCTGCATGACAGGATCAATATCAATGGAATTAAGCCAATCACCGATAAGGAATACTGTATCGGCGGAAGCACTGCCCTGCTTGATGCGGTTGGAAAGACCATTCATAAGATTGGTAATGCTCAGAAATACACGAGCGAGGATCAAAGGGCCGGCAAGGTAGTATTTGTAATCACAACTGACGGTATGGAAAATGCCAGCCGCGAATACACTTATGACAAAATCAGGCAAATGATTGAACACCAGAAAGCCAGGTATGATTGGGAATTCATTTTTCTTGGCGCCAATATTGATGCCATCTCCACGGCAGCAAAATTCGGCATTCATGCTGACAGGGCGGCTAATTATCATGCAGACAGCCAGGGAATGTCCCTGAATTATTCAGTCGTCAGTTCAGCGGTCAGTGAACTCAGGGCATGTAAGTCACTTGATACTAATTGGAAAGAAGATATCGACGCGGACTTCAGACACCGCAGCAAAAAGGATAAAAAATAAGCCCGGATCAAGCGTCAGGTTTCATACATGAACAGGGAAAACAGCCGCCGGTATTGACTGCAGTTGTTTTATAAATACTTATCATATTTTGTCCTCTTTCTGTTGAAGGTCAAAGATGTGTTATATTCCAGTCTATTGATATGCCCCTGTTTTCGTTTTATTGCTGCCTTTTGTATGATACTATTCCAGCAACGGTTTCAGGAAACAGATCGTTCATTTTGACGCTCCGCTCAAAAGAATCGAAAGAGAATTCCAATTCTCCCAAATAGCGCTATAATGAAGCTGATAGCAAAAGTAAAACACAAAATAAACAGGGCATGGTGGCATTTATGCGAAATGATTTTCAAGTAATTATTGCACACAGCACTGAATTGGATACATTAACAGCGGTTTCCGATATTATAAAAAAAAGCGAACACCAGCTTGCCGGCAAACAACCGGCAGCTGGAATTCTTTATGCCGGCATTGATGTTGACCATCAGCTGGTCCTTGATGAAATTCATCAAAAATGGCCGGCTTTGCCGCTGGTCGGTGCAACAACAGACGGCGAATTTTCTTCTGAATGCGAGTATGTTGAAGATTCACTGGTTCTGACATTATTTGTGTCAGAACCAGTGATTATCGTATCCGGTTCCATAGACAATACTGCTTCTGATTTGGGAAAAGAATGCCTACAGGCATTTTCCGATGCAGTTGCCAGATTGGGGCAGATTCCAAAGTTATGTATATTGTTTTCTGATGTGCTTACAAGTAATGGTGAATCCATTATGGAACAGCTGACACATGCTTCCAATGGAACGCTTCCGATTGTAGGCGGGATATCCGGGGACAGCTGGCGTTTTCTGGAAGCGAAACAGTTTTATAATAACGTGTCATCCTCCCATATTTCCTCCTTTTTGTTGCTGGCAGGAGAATTGGATTTTTCCTTTGGGATGGACAGCGGATGGGAACCGGTCGGAGAGACCGGAACCGTGACAAAATCAGATAATAATATCGTTTATGAAATCAATCACATGCCGACGCTCGATTTTTATAAAAATATTCTTGGTGAAAACACTATGCCTTCCCTGGAACTTCCCATTGCCGTCTATGATGAGCATGACGGTTTCCGGTTTATGCGGACAACTTTTGAAAATTATGATGTCAGCACGGGCTCCGTAACCTATCTTGGAAATGTTCCCGTTGGTTCTAAAGTCCGGATTACAATGGTTAACCGCGATTCAATACTGGCAGGTACCGAAAGTTCAGTCAGCGAGGCTTTCAGAACATTCCCGTCAGGCGTTTCCCCCTGTATTGCCTTGTGTTTCTCCTGTTCCGCCCGAAGAGTGCTGCTTGGAACACGTACAATCGAGGAATGCCGGATCGCTCGAAAAATCCTTGGAGAAAATGTACAATTTTCCGGTTTTTATACATATGGTGAGTATTGCCCGAATATCAACAAATTGACAAATGAATTCCACAACGAGACCTTTGTTGTTGTTTTGCTGGGTTAATTTGCGTATTACGGGGGTTCATATGGAGAGCGAAACAAATGAAGATCTTAAGAAGCAAATAATCATCCTGAAGAAGAAACTGGAACGATGTGAAGAAAGCCGGAGACTCATCGAAAAGGCTAAAGACCACTATGATCTGGTTAACCGTTCTTCCATTGAAAAGCTCGATGCGCAAAAAAGCCTGCTCGACAGTAAAAACAAAGAACTGGATATCATTAGACTGGAACTTATTGCCAATAATCTTGCTCTTGAAGAATCCTCAATCACGGATGGTCTCACACATATATATAATCGCAGAAAAATAAGCGAAATTCTGAACGGGGAATATCTGCGGGCGCTGCGCTACGAGGAAGTTTTCTCAGTGATTTTAGCCGATATTGACTGGTTTAAATCCGTGAATGACACTTACGGCCATCCGGCCGGAGATAAAGTTCTTTATGAAATAGCCCAGCGTATTAATAGTTGTCTCCGGATTACCGAACATGTCGGCCGTTGGGGCGGAGAAGAATTTTTCGTTGTCCTGCCGAATACTAATGCGGCAGATGCGTATATACTCTCAGAAAGAATACGCCATAATATTGAGGAAACTGTTTTTCTGGAAAACAGCCGGATAACTTGCAGTTTGGGAATTACAGAGTATTTGCACAACGACAGTCTGGAGGATATCATAAGCAGGGCGGATATTGCTCTCTACCGGGCTAAAAACAAACGGAACAGTTCATGTATATATGTCAAATAATTAAGTAAGCAGGAGGAAAACAAATGAAAAAGAAAGTCATTAACTGGGGTATCCTTGGTTGTGCAGGAATTGCTGAAGGCAGAGTTATTCCTGGTCTTCTTCAAGCTTCCGGTGCAAATCTTTATGCCATTGCAAGCAGAGGCAGCAGCGATAAGCTCAAGCGTTTCCAGAATAAATTCAAACCCGAAGTTGTTTATTCCAGTTACGAAGAACTTCTTGCGGATCCGAAGGTTGAGGCTGTTTACATTCCCCTGCCAAACGGCCTGCATTATGAGTGGGTGCTCAAAGCCGCCGCAATGAAGAAGCATATACTTTGCGAGAAACCGCTCGGAGTATCCAAATTGGAGGTCAAACTAATGCAGGCAGCCTGTGATGCAAACGGTGTTCATTTGATGGAAGCGTTTGCCTACCGGCAAAGTCCTTTAACCACGAAAGTAAAAAGCATACTTGAATCGGGAATACTCGGGCAGCTGAAATTCATTGAGTCCTACTACGGCTACTATCTGGAAAATGAAGATGACGTTCGCTTTTCCGAGGCCTTGTATGGCGGCGCCACTTATGATGTCGGTTGCTATAATATAAATTTGATCAGGTATCTGGCCGGTTCAGAACCGCTCAAAATCATTGCGGCCGGAAAAATATCAGACAAGCACGGTGTTGATGAAGGCAGCAGTATTCTGATGGAATTCAAAGATGACCTTGAGGCATTTTCGTACTGCAGTTTAGCCGTCTCCCCTTCCTGCCAGTATACGGTAATCGGCGATAAGGGTGTCCTTAAGGTGCCAACCGAATTCAACTCCAAGGGAACTGCTAAGATTATTATTTCAACTAAAGAAAAAACAGAGGAAATCACTGTTGAATGTCCTGACAACTATATGCTGGAAATTGAACAGTTCAACAGGGTGATATGGAGTGAAGAGAACCCCCTGATAACTTTTGAGGATTCGTTGGGAAATGCCGCAGTTATCGATGAGAGCCTGAATCAGGTATTTGGCCGGAAAAGATAATTTTGTAATCTGTGATCACATATACGGTAATGCATGACAGGAAATTCCGAGCATGAAAAGTCCGGCACTTATTTGTTTCTGAATCGGATCGACACATGTGAAGCATCGCAATAAGGCTTATTTGTTGATTTGCCGCAGCGGCAGAGTGTGACCCGGTTTCTGACCTCATATACTTCGCCATCCGAAGATTCAACAGGAATTCCGCCCTTCACCCAAAGCGGTCCGCTGACCCCTCTCTGCGGGTCCTGGATCACAGCTATGGAAGGCTTGTAGTGTATTTCAATTGGTTCCTTCGTTTGCTTGTCATATGCGACAAGTCTCCCTGCCGGACATTCGGAAGCGGCTTTAACCGCATTCTCCCTCGCAGTCGGATTATCGGAATCTTCTGTCAATTCCCATGCATTTCCCTCGACAGTATGACAGAACCGTGAGAAAGAGCAGTATTCCTCTACATCGAGAAGAATCAGATCAGGTCCTTTGAGTATCATGGCACGTTCCCGAAAAGGTTTCCTTGATGCAGTCTCAGTCCCGTCGAAATGATTATGTACATGCGAACCGTCACAAAACGGCATATTCTGGGATTGTCCGCAGCGGCAGAGTGCATAGGTCCCGTTTACCGGGAAAGTGCGGCCGGGAATCATTTTGTAATCATTATTCTGACTGTTGATTATCTGTTCCGTCAATTCGACATTGCCCGATACGATATAGGGTCCGTCTTTTACTATTCTGATTCCGGGAGCATTCTCATTTTCCATATAGAAAGCCTTCTTCTTATGAATTTTTATATTTATTATATCATTTCTACCTGCTTTTTCGTTTTTTGATATTGTGATCTCTTCATGAAATTGGAAAAGTCATACAAATATCACTATCCCGGATGTGCAAAACAGATTATGATAATAATTATTTTTAGCATTTTTATACATGATCGCTTTGTCCCTCAAATTATTTTTATATTGCGGGATAGATAAAACAAACGAGGAGACTGATATATGATTCTCGATGAAAACCAATACAAAATAATCGTCGATTTTTCACCCAATATGATCTGGCGGTCAGGAACAGACTCATACTGTAATTATTTCAATAAAACCTGGCTTGATTTTACTGGCCGGACTATTGAGCAGGAGGTCGGTAACGGATGGGCTGAAGGTGTACATCCTGATGATTTCGAATTTTGTGTCGGTTTCTACATGGCATCTTTCAACAAACAGGAACCGTTTGAAATGAATTACCGTCTGAAACGCAATGACGGACAGTGGCGCTGGATTAATGACCGGGGCGTTCCGTTTTTTAATGAAGATAAAGTTTTCCAGGGATACATCGGCAGCTGCATGGATATTACCAATCAGGTATTGGGTGAAGAATTGAAAACTATGGCGCGGACCGACGGTCTGACCGGAATAAATAACAGGCAGTATTTTATGCAGCTGGCAGCAGAAGAATTTGAAAAAGCACATCGATATCATTCACCGTTTTGCCTTGTTATGATCGACATTGATAATTTCAAATCAATTAATGATTCTTACGGTCACCTCGCCGGTGATGAGGTTCTCCGTCATTTTTCACATGTACTTTTTCAGGACATACGCAAATTTGATGTTGCAGGCCGTTACGGCGGTGATGAGTTTATCCTGATTTTTCCAAACACTGATATGATGTTGGCAGTCCAGATTATGAAACGCATCGAACACGCCATGCAGTCACCGATTGAACTTCCTGATAAGGTCACCCTGGCAATTACAATCAGTTACGGAATCTCCCAGATGCAGGAAGAGGACTCTTTGGAATCCTTAATCAAGAAGGCCGACCTGGCGATGTACCTCATGAAAAGATCCGGAAAGTAATTATCGGATCAGTGCATTCCGGCAAGCATTCCGGCAAGCATCTCGTCGGTTTCCCTTTTCAGCAGTATTTTATAGCGTTCGAGAATTTTACTGCGCTCTTCAGATGTCTCAGCTGACTTGAGGTCTTTCTTGCATTGTTCGGTCAGTATCAGCAGAACCCTCTCGAGGTCATCAATCGACGGGCTGATAACCGCGGTGAGCGGAGCCTGTGCAGGCAGCTCTCTTCTGACTGTAACAGTCTTTTCACGGCTGACCTGGCCGCCCAGCTCAACAGTCTCGTCAAGCTTCGGGATATGTGTCTCAATTCCGAATTTCTCTGCGATTGCCCGGGAAAAACTTACTATCACTTCCGGTTCCCCGTGTACCAGCATAATCCGGGACGGTTTATTCTTCATCGCGCCAATCCATTCCAGCAATCCGTCTCTGTCCGCATGTCCGGAGAACCCTTCAATTGATTCTATACGTGCTTTTACTGCAATTTCCTCATCAAAGATTCTCACTTTATCAGCACCGTCAACCAGTCGGCGTCCGAGAGTACCGATTGCCTGGTATCCGACAAAAATAACCGCAGAATCCTTCCTCCAGAGATTATGCTTGAGATGATGCTTAATGCGTCCTGCATCACACATCCCGCTGGCTGAAATGATAATCTTGCTCTCCTGGCTCATATTCAATGCTTTGGATTCTTCAGCACTTGCCGTGAAATGCAGATTGGGGAAATCAAGCGGGTTATCGCCATTAGTGATATACTGGCGTGCTTCCTCATCAAAACAATCCTCATTTTCACGGAAAATACGCGTGGCATTGACAGCCAGCGGACTGTCAACATAGACAGGTGTCTGCATGAATTGGGAACGCTGGTCCTTGTATTTTTCTTCCTCCCTGTTCAGCTCATAAATAATCTCCTGCGTGCGTCCGATAGCAAACGACGGAATAATTACATTGCCGCCCCGGGCAATGGTTTCATTGATAATATTGACAAAACGATCTACTTTATTGACTGAATTCTCATGGAGGCGGTCTCCGTATGTTGACTCTATCACAAGATAGTCCGTACCATCGATGACAGTCGGATCACGCATGATGGGTACCCCTTTGTTGCCAAGGTCACCGGAAAAGACGATTTTTGTCTCCTCCCCGCCTTTCCCATTATTCTCCTTAATCCAAATCTCCAAAATAGCTGAACCAAGTATATGTCCGGCATCGCGCATAATTACGCGGACATCGGGTGCAGGACTGAACTCCGTATCATACAGCACTTTCTTGAATAACCCGCAGGCATCAATTCCGTCCTGCATTGTATAGAGAGGGTCCTGTGCCGGTTTGTCTGCCCGGGTGTTCTTCCGGCTCTGCCATTCCTGCTCCATTTCCTGGATGTGTCCTGAATCCGGGAGCATAATCCCGCACAGCTCAACTGTTGCCTTGGTTGCATATATATCCTTGTTGAATCCATCAACAAACAATTTGGGAATTCTTCCGCTGTGGTCTATGTGTGCATGCGTAAGAAGCATGAAATCAATCTGATTTATATCAAACGGAAAGGGGACACGGTTCAGCCGTGTCTCAATCGCCTGTCCCTGATGCATGCCGCAGTCAACAAGAAATGATGTCTGCTCTGTCTCAACCAGATAGCAGGAACCCGTAACAGTTTCGGCAGCACCCATGAAAGTAATTCTCATACGACAATCCTCCGCTTTATATGCTTTTTTAATATTTATAATATTATAACATTCGCGCTTCAATTAATTTGATGTACTTTCACATAACAACAGGATTACGATGTTCAGCTTCTTTTTATTTTGTATAAAAAGCTGTAAAAACTCAAAAAATACAATATAATTTGATTAGTAAAAAATTATATCTATTTGTTAAGGAGGACCGGACAATTTTGGCAGATACAAAAAACAATATTCCCGGTCCGGGTAAAAACCCAATTTCATTGGGGAATCTGAAAAACGTCTTTCGATCCGATATTGAGAAGGCCTGGCTCCAGGCGCTCAAAATTACCAGTATCTATTTTCTGATCGGCTCCCTGTGGATAATTATGTCCGATAGAATAGCCGGTCTGTTGGTTACCAATAAGGATGTCCTTGTAAATGTCAACATTATAAAAGGTTGGTTTTATGTGTTGGTGACTTCGGCAATCCTTTTCCGGTTAATTTCCAAGGAAATCAAGAAGTTAATCAATGCCAAAAAGAAGACGGATCTGATCAACATCGAACTCGAAAATTCGAATACGCTGTTTTCCGCAATTTTGGAAAGTTCGCCGGAAATCATGGTTTTTTCTATTGATAAGAACTATGTGTATACCGCATTTAACAACAGGCACAAGTATTCTATGCTGCGGCGCTGGCAGTATGATATTAAGATCGGCGAAAATATGCTTGATGTCATCTCATCGCCTGAAATAAAAACAAAATCAAAAGAAAATTTTGACCGGGCTCTGTCCGGTGAATATTTTACGCTCGTGGAAGAATTCGGCAGCGATAAAAATCCGCATATGTACTGGCAGAATTATTTTTCACCCATCCTGGCAAAAGACAGGTCCGTAATTGGATTAACCTGTTTTGTCCTGAACATTACCGCTCTCAAAAGGGCGCAGGAGAAGAATCAGTATCTCAGTTACCATGACACGCTGACGGGATTATATAACCGCAGATATTATGAAGAAGCCCTTTACCGTATTGACAAGGCCGCAAACCTCCCTATCTCCATTATCATCGGGGATTTGAACGGACTCAAACTTGTCAACGACGCCTTCGGACACCAGATCGGTGACGAAATGCTGAAGAAAGCGGCAGATGCCCTCCAGAGTGCCTGCCGTCAGGATGACATTCTTGCAAGATGGGGCGGCGATGAATTCATTATCCTGCTTCCAAAGACCGATCTGCAGCATACTGAGGAAATTGTCAAAAAAGCAAAGTCCATGAGTGCCCGCATGAATGTGAACTCTGTCAATGTTGATATTTCCTTTGGATGGGCTACTAAAACTGAACCTGAAGTCGATATACAGAGTGAGATTAAAAACGCCGAGGACTTCATGTACAAGAATAAGCTCATCGAAAGCAAAAGCATGAGAAGCCATACAATTAAGACGATTATGAACACACTTCACGAAAAAAATCCTCGTGAAGAAGAGCATTCCAAGCGTGTCGGCGAAATATGCCGCAAGATTGGCAGTGCCATGCATTTGTCAGATATTGATGTCAGCACATTGAATTTAGTCGGCTTTCTTCATGATATTGGCAAAATTGCTATTGAAGAGGGTATTTTGAATAAACCGGGAAAACTTTCAGACCTGGAATTTGAAGCAATCAAACAGCACCCGGAGATTGGATGCCGGATTATCCGGTCCTCCTATGAGATCTCAGAGGTTGCCGAAGCAATCCTGTCCCATCATGAGAGGTGGGATGGCAGCGGATACCCGAAAGGACAGATTGGCAGTGAAATTCCCAGGTTTGCCAGGATCATTTGTATTGCCGACAGCTTTGATGCAATGACAAGTGAACGTACGTATCGTGATATATGGTCGAATGAAAAGGCAGCTGAAGAAATCAAGCGCTGTGCCGGCACACAATTCGACCCGGAAATCGCCAGGATTTTTGTTGAGGACGTACTTGGTATACAGTGGTAATCGGTTCAATATAATAAGACCTTGCCATCAAATGACTAACGGATAATCCAGGATCCCAGCTGATACACTGCAAATGCTGCAACCCATGCAATGGCTGTCTGATAGACAACAAGCCCCACGGCAATCCACCGGCTGTGCATTTCGCGGCTGATTGCACTGACAGCTGCCACGCAAGGCGTGTACAGGAGTGTAAATACCAGGAAAGAATATGCCGCAAGGGGTGTAAAGATCACAGTCAGGGCCGCCGGAAGTCCGGATGTACCTGCACCGGATAGAACAGCCAATGTGCTGATCACTGCTTCCTTTGCTGCAAAGCCTGTCAGAAGGGCGGTTGACGCACGCCAGTCGGCAAATCCTATCGGAGCAAAAACCGGAGCAATAAATTTGCCTATGGCTGCCAGCATACTGCCGGCGCTGTCGGCCACAACATTCATCCGTATATCAAATGTCTGCAGAAACCAAATAATAAGGGACGCAACAAAAATAACGGTAAATGCCCGGGTCAGGAAATCCCTGGTTTTCCCCCACAGAAGAAGAACCACCGTTTTCAGACTGGGAAACCGGTAATTCGGAAGCTCCATGACAAAGGGAACCGGCTTCCCTCTAAAAGCAGTCGCCTTCAGTACCAGCCCCGTGATAATCGCAGCAGCCATCCCAAGCACATAAAGAGAAATCATTACAAGAGCTGCGTGTTTCGGGAAAAATGCCATACTGAATATTCCATATATCGGCAGCTTGGCGCTGCAGCTCATAAACGGAACCAGAAGAATTGTCATCTTGCGGTCACGTTCACTTGACAAAGTCCTGGCCGACATTACAGCCGGTACCGTACACCCGAAGCCAATCAGCATAGGGACAAAACTTCTTCCGGAAAGTCCGATTTTCCGAAGAAGCTTATCCATGACAAAAGCTACCCTTGCCATATAACCGCTGTCTTCAAGAATTGACAGGAAAAAGAAGAGCACTGTTATTGTTGGTACAAAGGATAGCACACTGCCGACACCTGCAAAAACACCGTCGACCAAAAGAGATATGACAACAGGATTTACTCCGGCCGAAATCAGTGCAGACTGGACCGCAACGCCGAGCAAAGAAATTCCGCTCCCCAGAATACCGCTCAGGAACGATCCGATTACCCCGAACGTGAGCCAGAATACCAGCGCCATTATCACGAGAAAAATTGGAATTGCGAGATACTTATTCGTAAGAATATTGTCAATATTAATACTGCGCTGATGCTGCCTGCTGACTTCAGGCTTCACAACCGTATCTGCCACCAGCCTGTCAATAAATGAATACCGCATATCCGCAATAGCCGCCTTGCGGTCCGTATCAAGTTCTGCCTCCATCTCTTTGACCGAATGTTCAATTGTCTCTATCTCATTTCCGGATAGTTTCAGTTCTTCTATAATCGGCTGGTCGCCTTCTGCAATTTTGGTTGCTGCAAAATGCGCGGATACACCTGCCCGTTCAGCGTGATCTTCCACCAGATGTGTAATGGCATGAATGGTACGATGAACCGGACCACTGCAAAAATCCACACGGGAGGGCTTCCTTTTATCCTCAAAAGTACGGATAGCAATCTCAATGAGTTCGTCAACGCCTTCATTCCTGCTGGCTGATATGGGAATTACAGGCACCCCCAGTTCAGCCTGCATTTGTTCAATCCTGATTGTGCCGCCGTTCGCCCTTACTTCATCCATCATATTCAAGGCGATAACCATTGGAATATTCAGGGAAATGAGCTGCAGGGACAAATACAGATTGCGTTCTATATTACTGGCATCCACAATATTGATAATGCCGTCCGGTCGTTGTCTGGTGATAAAGTCACGGGTAACAATTTCTTCATTGGAATAAGGCGACAGGGAATATATACCCGGAAGGTCAACAACGGTAATTCCCTTATGCCCCCGGATCGCACCCTCCTTGCGTTCAACCGTTACACCGGGAAAATTGCCGACATGCTGATTGGATCCGGTAAGCTGGTTGAACAGGGTTGTTTTTCCGGAATTCTGATTTCCGGCCAGAGCAAAAACCATACTCTAGTCCACCCTCTCCACTTCAATGTTCCTGGCATCATCCATGCGGAGTGTCAGCTCATAGCTGCGGAGCGTCAATTCAATCGGATCCCCCATAGGGGCTGTCTTTCGAATCATAACCGTCGTCCGGGGTGTCAGTCCCATATCAAGAAGTCTGTCACGCAATGCTCCGTGGCCATTGACTGCCAGTATTTTTGCTTTGTTACCGATTCCCAATTCGCATAGCGTCATAATATTATCTCCTGCTTTATGTCTTCATCACTTCTGTCAGCTTAGCTGAGGTTTCCTTTGCCCCGTCAATTGCGCGGGAAAAGTTAGACTCGACTAATTCTTATTTAATCATATAAGTTAGACGAGGCAAACACAATAGGCAAATTGAAAAAAGATACACAAATCGAGTGATAAATATATCCTCCCACTTTACGCTCGCTAGCTGTAAGCGTAAGATATAGAGGAATATTGTTCTTAACTGTAATGTTGCCGGCGGAGGTGGTTTGGGATGTCAAATTGGTGGCAGGATCGAGTCGTCTATCAGATCTACCCCCGAAGCTTTCAGGATACGAACGGTGACGGAATCGGTGATATTCCGGGAATTATATCCCGTCTTCCTGAGCTCAGTGAGCTGGGCGTCGGCATTCTGTGGCTCTCCCCTGTATATTGTTCACCTGACGATGACAATGGATATGATATAAGTGACTACCGCAGCATACAGCCTGCTTTTGGCACGATGGCAGATATGGACGACCTTATTGCACAAGCCGGCAAACTTGATATCAAAGTGGTGATGGATCTGGTCATCAACCATACTTCTGACGAACATGAATGGTTTCAAAAGAGCCGGGACCCGAAAAGTCCTTATCGTAACTATTACATCTGGCGGCCCGCAGTAAATGGCGGCCTGCCGAATAACTGGACCAGTTTTTTTGCGGAGGATTGTTGGGAATACGATAAATCAAGCGGTGAATACTATCTGCATCTTTTTTCCAAAAAACAGCCCGATCTCAATTACCATAACCCGGCTGTCCTCGTGGAAGTTGAGAATATCATGCGTTTCTGGCTTGATAAAGGAGTCTCGGGCTTCCGCTGTGATGTTATAAATATTCTTTACAAGGCTTCCCTCGACGACGGCACAAAGAAGATGATCCTGACCGGCAGCGAGCATTACATATCACGAAACGGAACACATGAGGTGCTGCGGCGTCTGCGCAGGGATGTACTCGACCACTATGACTGCTTTACCGTAGGGGAGACAGTATTTGTAACTCCGGCCATGGCACGCGACCTTTGTGACAGGAGCCGCGGCGAGCTTGATATGGTTTTTTCTTTTGAACATATGGAGACCGATCAATACATTGTAAAATGGTTCAAGCGGCGGTTCCGGGCCGGCCGTTTTGCAAAAGTCATAACAAAGTGGCAGGGTGCGCTCGAGTGGAACGCGAATTATTTTGAGAATCATGACCAGCCAAGAAGCGTATCACGGTTTGGCAATGACACGGAATACTGGAAGGAATCCGCCAAAATGCTGGCCGTCTGCCTGCTTTCACTTCGCGGCACGCCTTACATTTTCCAGGGGCAGGAGATCGGAATGACTAATTTTGATTTCAAGTCGATGGATGAAATAAGGGACATCGAATCCCATAATGTATACCGCCTGCTCAGGCACATGCATTTCCCCAGGAGCCTTTGCTGGAACATTATCCGTGTTACAAGCAGGGACAACGCCCGCACCCCCATGCAGTGGAGCAATTCCGTGAATGCCGGGTTTACTGCAGGCACGCCCTGGCTCGGCATCAATCAGAATTACCGCAGAATCAATGTGTATGATCAGAGGAAGGATTCCTCCTCAATACGGAAATTTTACCAGAAAATGATCGCCGTGCGAGGGCAAAGCGACACCCTCAAATACGGAACATTTCATGCTCTTCATACAACCAACCGCCTCTTTGCCTTTGAGCGCGAATACGGCGGGGAGAAGCTGACAGTGCTTCTGAGCTTTTCCCCAAAAAAGCAGAAGGCGGCCTGCCCGGGAAGTGTATTGATCACAAGCTCGGGACGTACAGCGTATGACGGGATCCTGGCGCCTTATGAAGCCGTTGTTCTGAAAAGCGAGGTGAAGGCATGATTTCATACACGGACGGGATCTTTCGACTGGATACGCAAAATACAAGTTATCTTTTCCGGGTGACTGCATTCGGCCATCTGGAGGCCATTCATTACGGTGAGCTCCTCCATGATCAGAACCTTGAGGCCATTTTGCTGAAACATACGGCAATGGTCGGAAGCACTGTTGCCTATGATGCGTCGGATCCGCTTTATTCCCTGGACACGCTTTCCCTCGAGTGGTCCGGAATCGGAAAAGGCGATTACCGCCACGCCCCTGCCGAGATCCGCATGCCGGACGGTTCATTTGTTACGGATTTCAAATACGCAGGGCACAGAATCACGGATGGCTGCATCACAATGACAACTCTTCCCTCGTCTTACGGTGAACCGGCCGATTGCCGGACACTTGAGATCACCATGACGGACACACCGGGAAATGTGACGCTTCTGATGTACTATACTGTCTTTCCCGGGACGGATGTCATCTCGCGACGTGTAGTCCTTGAGAATCACAACGTTAAGCCTCTTGTAATAAGAAGCATCATGAGTATGATGATCGATCTTCCCAACCGGAATTATTCGCTTATGACTTTTCATGGCGGCTGGATCAAGGAAGCCCACAGGCAGGAGCGGACGCTTCAGTATGGTCTGTTTGTTAACGAAAGTACTACAGGGGCATCGAGCAACCGCCATAATCCGGGGTTTCTTCTTGCCGAACAAGGGGCGACGGAGAGCAGCGGACGCGTGTACGGATTCAATCTGGTTTACAGCGGCAATCATTACGAGGGCATAGAGCTGAGCAATCAGGATCTTGTCCGTGTTATGACCGGCATCAATCCGCACTGTTTTGAATGGCCCCTTGCCATGGGAGAACGGTTTGAATCCCCTGAAGCGATCATGACTTTCAGTGATCAGGGGTATAACGGCATGAGCGGACATTTTCACGACTTTATTAACGGGCATATTGTACGCGGCGACTGGAAAGGCAGGGAACGGCCTGTTCTTTTGAATAACTGGGAGGCCCATTTTTTCTCTTTCAACCAATCCAAACTAATGCGGCTGGCTAAAAGGGCAAAACGTCTCGGAGTTGAACTGTTCGTCCTCGACGACGGATGGTTCGGCCAAAGAAACAGCGATAATGCAGGTCTTGGCGATTATACAGTCAACCGGAAAAAACTTCCGGGCGGTCTTGCCGAATTCGCGCAGAAAATCAATCGTCTCGGTATGAAGTTCGGACTTTGGTTTGAGCCGGAAATGGTCAATCCCGACAGCGATCTGTTCCGGGCACATCCCGAATATGCTGTCCGGATCCCCGGGCGTGAGCCTTCCCAGGGCCGCAATCAGCTCGTCCTGGATCTTTGTAATCCGAAGGTCCGCGATTACATTGTGGAGTCCGTCAGGGGCATCCTGACCCAGGCAGACATCTCCTATGTCAAATGGGACATGAACCGGCACATGAGTGATATGTATTCTCCCAGTCTTTCGAATCAGGGAGAGTTCTTCCATCGTTACATGATCGGGCTCTATGATATTCTGAACCGCGTTTTCAAAGATCAGCCGCAGATTCTTCTGGAGAGCTGTTCAAGCGGAGGCAACCGCTTCGATCTTGGCATGCTGTGTTATTCACCGCAGATATGGGCGTCGGACGACACCGACCCGATAGAACGCCTGGAAATTCAAAAAGGACTTTCCTACCTGTATCCGCTGTCAACTATGGGCGCACATGTATCAAGCGCCCCGCATCAGCAGACGCTCCGCCCCACTGCTCTGTCGACCCGGTTCAACGTCGCAAGCTTCGGTTGCCTCGGTTATGAACTCGACCTCAAATACCTTTCGCACATGGAAAAGCGTGAGATCAGGGAACAGATCTCCTTTTACAAGGATCATCGGAAAACAATGCAGTTCGGCCGGTTTTACAGACTCGATCCGCAGAAGGCCAACAAACAGCATTGGCAGACCGTCGCGAAGGACGGACAGGAATCGGTTGCCGGATTTTTCCAGACGCAGTCTGCAGCCGGCGAGGGATTTGATTATCTTCCGCTCACAGGTCTCGATGCAAATTCCAAATATACAGTCCGGACGCGCCCGCAGCCTCTCTACGTGAAGCGTTTCGGAGGACTTATCAATCATATTCTTCCCTTTCACATACACCCGGACGGACTTCTGGTCAATCTTCTGAACAAATTCTACACGCTGACGGACTGTGTTGAAGAATACGAGGGTTACGGGGATCTTCTGCAGTCCGGCGTAAAGCTGAACAGCCAGTTTATAGGAAGTTATTACAATTCCCGGACAAGGCTTCTGGGAGATTTCGGTTCCAGCCTGTATGTCATCCGCCGCGAAAGCTAACTCTGACCGCACGCCAAAGGAGGCAGCGCTTATGAAGGATCCTTACGCAACCCGCAACCAGTTCGCATTTAGCCTGGGAACCATTGGAAGGGACATGCTCTATACCCTCATCAGCATGTATCTTACTTTCTATCTGACGGATGTACTGAATTTACCTGATTCCACTTTTATCGGAGCCGGAATTATTATGTTGATTATTCGTATTTATGATGGATTTAACGATCCGTTTATGGGCTATATTGTTGATAATACAAGGAGCCGCTTTGGAAAATTCAAGCCGTGGATCGCAATTGGCGCTCTTTCATCAGCCATATTAACGATTTTATTTTTCTCAGACTTCGGACTGACAGGCCCTGCATACCTCGTCTCATTCGCAGTCATCTATGTCTTTTGGGAAGTAGCCTTTACAGCCAATGATATTGCATACTGGTCCATGCTCCCGGCTTTGTCTATAGACCAGAAGGTCCGGGAAAAGATCGGTGCCTCTGCAAGAATCTGCGCCGATATCGGAATGTTTGCAGTAGTCGTAGCAGTTGTACCGGTTACCAAGGCGCTCGGTGCTTCAACCGGCAGCCTTCAGAATGGATTTTTTCTCTTTGCCGTTATCATATGTGTGTTTATGATCGTGGGACAGTGCATCACGCTCTTTGGGGTAAAAGAGCAAAAAGAAATCTTTAAGGAGGAGGAACATACAACACTGCGTGATATGTTACACGCTATTATAAAAAATGATCAGCTTCTGTACCTTGCACTTTCCATGGCTCTGTTTATGATTGGCTACACTACCACTGCATCTTTCGGTCTGTATTTCTTTAAATATGCCTATAAAGACGAAGGTATGTATTCAGTATTTGCCATTGTTCTCGCTGTCTCCCAGATCACAGCACTTGCTGTCTTCCCCCTCTTCAGCAAGAGGTTCACGCGCAGGCAATTGTATTTGGCTGCGACGATTCTTGTTGTCGTCGGATACATAATATTCTTTTTTTCACCTATGAACATGCTTTTCATAGGACCAGCGGTAGTTCTTCTTTTCGTCGGGGAAGCTTTTATTCAGATCCTGATGCTCGTATTCCTTACTGATACAATTGAGTACGGCCAGTGGAAGCTCGGCAGGAGAAACGACAGCGTCACTTTCTCCGTCCAGCCTTTTATCAACAAAATCGGCGGTGCGGTCGCTAATGGAATCGTCAGTTTAACGGTTGTGATTGCTGGAATAAACGCCGCAAAGACACCGGAAGATGTTACCAACGAGGGGCTTCTGATTATGAAATCTGCTATGCTTATTCTCCCCCTTCTCTTTATTGTTGCCGGATTCCTTGTATATCGTGCCAAATTCAAGATTGATAAGGAAATGTTTGACAAAATAGTCGGGGAACTCAAAGAGCGCGGCGACATACTTGATCGGGGGATTGGAACCGAAAGTGAAAATGCTTCCGTGTTTTCAGGCAGAGTAGTTCCGGGAAGCGTGCAGGCAAAACCCAATAGATCATTTGATGATAAGAAGGATATAAAATAATCCGTAGTATACTTGATCCCTTGAAAACAACCCGCCCCCTGCAGGATAATTCCTGCAGGGGGCGGGTTTGCTTTGCAAATTGAGCCCATGATTTACCGGCTAAACAAGGCGGCCAGACCGAAAAATATCTGAATTTCTCAGACCCGTTTTTCTTTCCGGTTGAAAGAATGGTAAATCGAATAAGCGAGGAATCCCGCACAGGTAGCAAAAGCATCGCCTGAAGTGCTTTCCCCTGTATTTTCATCTATACTTTCGCAGGCAATTCCGTTGTCCATATTTGCTTTCAAAAGAATTTCCCTTCCAATATAAGTCCTTCCGCACAGGAGTCCGTTGGCGATGCTTAAGACCCACGGATGCGGTGCATGGGGACAGCCGATCTCGGCAATTTTGCAGCCGCTGAAGGAATATGGGTAATCCGGACAACGGATTACATCGACAGTGTTCATATATATTTCCGTATCCGCGGGGCAGAAGCCATAAAATGGCAGAAGCTGCAGGCTTCCCGGCGGTTCATCATACACATCCCAGTTTCCGTCAAGGTCCGCAGACCAGACAAATATTTCTTTCCCGTTATACGTTTGGACACAGTGCTTATAAACAGCGTCTTTCACCGCATCAGCTGCTGTCCGAAGCAAAACGATCCTTTCGGGTTTCCAAATATCTTTGTATAGTTCCGATAGGTTGGTGAGCATGCGCCACACAAGAACATTGTCATAAGTAATGTAAGGATAAACCCGCTCATCATCCGTCGGCTGCAGAAATGTCTCATACAAATCAACAATTGCATGTTTTTTTGTATCAAGCCGCGCAAGTATATATCCAACACCCGATTCCACATTTGGATCACGTAGAATATCCCTGTCGCCGGTAACATTTACATAATTGTAGAGGGCAATAGCCGGGGCACACAGTTCATCAAGTTCGAATCCCGGCTCCAACAGGGTGCCATCGATATACCGGCTGTGAATACCAATGTTTTTGATCTGCCTTGTAAATACATACATTAGCATTTTTCGTGCATATTCCGGATCCGCCATGAGTACGGACGGAAAACTCCACAGCAGACTGTCCCTGTCCCAATATGCCGCACTCACGTAATATCTGGAGCTTCGGGAGGTAGCAAGCACAAGTTCTTCCGTATCCAGCGTAATACCCGTTGCAAAGAACAGATTGAAAAACATATTCCGGTTAAGAATCCTGTCCAGGCAAACATCTGAAACGGATTTTCTTCTTGCCCGGAGCCAGTCCCTCGTATGATTAAGCTCCCAGTCAAACGTCTGCCTCATAATTTCTTTTGCTGATGTTGCAGCACTCACTTCTTCAAACCCGACACCTATCACGAAATCAAAAATAAGCTTCTGGCTCGGCTCCAGGGAGCTTTCCCTGGAAAAATCGAAAACGGGCGATCCGCTGTCATCGATGCAGTATTCATATTTCACATCTTTTTCAAAAACAGGTGCAAAAGAAAAAATGGAGGCTTCACGCCGCAAATCGAAAACCACATTATGGTTCCAGTTGCTCGGATATACATTTTTGTCTGCCTTCATTTCTTTGCTTTCGTTGATTTCATGCAGTGTTTTTTTCCAGATTCCTTTCAGGCCTGCCTGTATCCTGCGTTTGGTACCTGATATGTTTTTGACGCATAGCTGATATACAAAACCACGTTCATCAATAGGTGCAAGTATCGTTCCGGTTACTAATATCCCCGGGTCATCCATCGTAAACTGAGGTATCCAATCATCCAACAGCCTCCATGAGAGATTTTCCATCGGAATATTCTGACCATCGCAAAACACATACGGCTGAAACAAGGGTGCCTGTTCGTCATCGCCCCGCGCTTCAATCATCCCTTTGTAACCCATATGAAGAAATGAAAACCCCATGATTGCCGCGTCATTTTCCCTGATTTCGGGAAGAGATATATATTGATTTCCAGTCGGAATATATTTGGTTTTTGTAGACATATATGATCTCCTATTTGCAGAGGCGGATGCAGACCATGCTCCAGAGTTTTATTTCCGGAATCATTATCTTTGCAGTCAGTCCTCTGTCAGTTTTTTCTATTTTGTAATCAGGAAATGCTGCTTCTCCCATATTGTCGTCGGGAGAAGCCAGAAAAATGGTTTCCACAGGTCCGTCGAGCTGTACATGAATTTCAATATCTGTCTGAGGAACAGGGGTATCCTTACCCTGATTCCAGTAGTCATCCCTGCATCCGCATAGATTCACCAGATTGATTACCTTCATGCTGCTGTTTTCCCGGATATTCAGCCAGATCCTGTCCGGCTCGCCATAGGCACTCCATGCCTTATTAACACATTGATATTCCGTATTATCCCATCCGATATGAGTCATGGAGACATCCCTAAGAGAATCATCATAGAGAACATTCATATATCTCACGATGAAATCATAGTAATTACGCATTCTCCTGACCTGCGTATCCCTGAGGAAAGAATGATCCACATAATAACCTTGTGTCAGCACGCCGTTCTCTTCACCCAGCAGAAGGTGATATGCACCGTTCGATGCAATAACAGCGGTAAGCAGAAAGGCCGCATTTTCAGCATTTTCGATTGGTTCCTTACGGAATGGTTCCAGATATGCGGCAAGGACTACCGGTTTGGGTTTTGCAGCGGCGGCCTTGGCGTCAAGAATTATCTGTTTGATGTGGAAATATCGTTCGTAAGGAGCCCATACCTCAATATACATAGCGTCCTGCGGCGAATCGGCAACCGTTTTTACCGGCCAGTTTCCGACATTATTGAAAATCAGCCGGGCATCGGAACGAATTGCGGATAAAGCTTTTTTTGCATCCTCAATTAAGAGCGGATACTCATCCTCGAGATGAAGAAGCACATCCGTTCCGCCGTATTTTGAAACGGCCGTTTTGGGAAATCCGTAAGTATCCATATGAATGCCGTCAAACCCGATTTCCGAAACAGCCAGCCGGTATTGCTCAATTATATGTGCATGCCAGGGGCATTCCCTGCTTACATTCATAATAAAAAAGGTATCAATGAAAACAAGCGGGGAACCGTCACTGGTGTAGAGTCCCCAGTCGGGATGCTGATCATGAAAACTCTTCGATGCTGCATACACGGCTCCGTATCCGAGGGTCTTCATGCCCAGGCTGCGGCACGCCTCGATTTTGTTCTTTACGGTCCTTACATCCACTCTTCGACCCATCATGTCTTCGTAGACAGGTATCGGAGCAATAAAATTATCATGTTTATATGACCAGTCGTAGAATTGAACCATATTGATATGATATTTGCACAAGTTCTCAACATCCCTGTTGTAATCTGAATCAGATGTGTCAAAATCGCTTAAGAAACCATACCGGACCGCCCGTCCGCTGTCAGAAACAACATCAAACGCTGTCGAAAAGCTCTGTACGCGCACGGTATCCCGATAGATCGAAAGTTCGGCACCGAACCCGCCAAAGTCCGTTTGAATGCCAGGCAAATAAAAAGTAATCCGCCTTTGTGCTATTTCAATATCTGACAGGGACTTTTCACACACAAACTGAAATTGCTCTGCTTTTGTCACTGTCAGAACCGCCCTGCACTGTGCATTTTCCCCGTCCCAATGATCCGGGCTGAGCAGTGCGATAATTTTAATTGATTCCCCGGTCAGGTACTGCGCCTTTTTGGGATACAGGTCGATGATCATATTCTGCCTCCGTAATTAGATTAACCTTTGAGTGCGCCGGCTGTCAGGCCTTTCATAAGCTGTTTCTGCATTACCAGGAAGGCAAAAATGACCGGAACGACTGCTATCACTGCGGTCGCAGCCATCAGGTTCCATTTGGCACCTGCGAACTGCTGGAAAAATACCGACAGCGCCTGGGGAATGTTTTGTTTGCTTCTTTCCTGCAGGAAAAACACAGCCTGTGCATAGTTGTTCCATATGCCAAAGCCATTTAAAATGACAACAGCTGCTATACACGGTTTAAGGAGCGGAAAAGTTATCCTCCAGAATGCAGAAAACCATGAGCATCCGTCAATGATCGCAGCTTCTTCAATTTCCCGCGGAAGTGAACGTATAAATCCTGTAAAGATAAAAACGGCGGCGGGCAGTGCCAGTGTTGCGCATACCAGGGACATTCCCCACAGGGTATTAATCGCATTGATTTTCCGCATAAGCGTATAGAGCGGCACGGTATTGATTATGCCCGGAATCATCATACAGACAAGAAAAATACTGAATACTGCCTTGTTGAATTTATTTTCAAATCGGGCAATGGCGTATCCCGCCATTCCGCCGAGGGCGAGAATGATTGAAAGCGATGATGCCGTGATAACGGCTGAATTAACGATTGCTGTTCCGATCTGTGATTTGTGCCAGGCATCAATATAGTTTGCGAAGAAGAATTCCGGAATGAACATATTCCCCTCGTAAAACACTCTTTGCGGAGTGTTGAGTGATAATACAATCAGTATATAAAACGGGATCAGGCACATTCCGCAAATCATTATAACAGCAAGGATTTTAAGAGTTTTCTTTAAGTATTTCATTTTACTACCCCTAATCTTTTGATCGCGTAAGCCGCATCGACACAATAACAGGAACAAGTATGATTACGAACAGAATCAATGCAACAGCTGTGGAATAACCTGTCTTGCTTCCGTAACACATACGCATTATGTAGATACTCAGGGTCTCTGTGGAATATCCCGGTCCTCCGCTGGTTAAAGACATGACAATGTCGAAAACCGACAGGGATCCTATGATATTGGTTACTATGTTGATGCGGATTGACGGCATCAGAAGCGGCATCGTGATATAACGGAAAAGCTGCCAGGATCCGGCTCCATCTATCCTTGCCGATTCATAGAGGTCCTCCGATATGGACTGAAGACCGGCCAGGTATATAACCATGGACATTCCTGCATATTGCCATACATTGACGAGAACCAGAACTAACATCGCGGCGGAATACTTTCCCATCCAGTTTCCCAGCAGGGATGACAATCCCACAAGATCGAGCGCATGGTAGAGGAATCCCCGTTCAGGCTGAAGCAGGAAATACCAGATGTATCCCATTATTAACGGACTGATAATTGCCGGTAAATATATAATGACCCTGGCAACTGACTTGCCCCTGAATTTTTCATTCATAAGCAGCGCGTAGAGGAGCCCGATTATGTTCAGGAGAGGTGCACTGATAAGGGCAAACAGTACTGTCGTTTTAATATCGCTGATCGCTCTGTCATCCGTAAAAAAATCAATGAAGTTCTGAAATCCGATGAATTTTGCCGGACTTAAACCATCCCAGTCGCTCAGGCTCATATTAATTCCCCTGGTGAGCGGATAGATGAAAAAGAGCGCGAATAAAAGGAATGCGGGTACGGCCATAAAGGTATGAAGACCCATTTTTTTCATTTTTAACATCTTTAACATGATTTTACCTGCCTGTCTTTTCGGAAAATACAAGGGCATCCCATTGAGATGCCCCTGTACCCTGCCAAAAAAGTGATTAAGACTTCATTCCTGCATCCCATGCCTTTTTGTAAGCTTCTGCAAAAGTTATCGCGGTATATTTTCCGCTTAGCAGATCCTGTACCATACGGCCTGCGTCATCGCCTGTGAACCCGGCAGGCTTTTCATTGGTAAAGCCGATGTTTACTGCTGTATTTACTGCATTGTTGACTTCTGTAACGATGGCTTCCGGAGCCCATTGTGCTGTTACATCCTTAAATGCGCTTGGTGCTCCTGAGGCCTCACTGTACTTCTTCTGGTTTTCAGCGGAGAACAGATAATTCAGGAAATCCTTGCACTGCTGCGGGTATTTAGTTTCGGAAGATATACAGTAACCTGAATCTTCCGCGACAAGAACAACAGGCTTGGCGTCAGGCATATAAGACGGATACGGTGCGAATCCGATTTTGTCCGCCATATCAGGATTGGCGGCGAGAATGCTGGAGAGAACCCACATACCATTGCTCAGCATTGCTGCCTTGCCGTTTGCAAAATCCTGAACGCAGTTGTCACTGGTTGCTGTAAGTACGTCGGAGTTGATAAGGCCTTTGTCTTTCAGGTCCAGAAGATTCTGGGCGAATACTGCCATGCTGCCGGTAGGAGATCCGAAATCAAGAATGGACTGGTCATTGGCAAGCATAGCTTTTTTGATTTCAAGTGTTCCGTACTTCTGTTTAAGATAGCCGTGGGGGATAAACTCTACAAGGTGGCCCAGGTGCCAGGCTTCACTTCCAAAAATAAACCAGGGTGTGACATCGGGTTTCGCCTTTTTGATGGCTTCAAGATTAGCTGTAAACTCAGTCCATGTTGTCGCCGTCTTCAGTCCGAGTTCTTCAAAAATAGTCTTGTTGTAGAAGAATCCGGCCATAGTCATATTGGTGCAGACGCGGTACTGTTTCCCTGAGTTAATATCCGTACAGTTCACTTTCATGGAAGGGATCAGTCTGTCCCATAATGCATTTTCTCCGGACAGATCAAGATATTTGCCCTGATCCGCATATTCCTGCTCATATGTTGTCATGATATCCGGAACATCGCCTGATGCAAATTTTATCTTGATGACATTACTTGCATCTTTCTGATATTCCTGGACAACGGTTATTTTGTCCTGTGATTCGTTGAATCCGTTAATGATTTCATTCATAACATCAATGGTCTCAACCTTTCCTGTGAAGAACGTGAGCGTAACCCGCTCCGTACTTCCCTCAGTCGCCTTGGCGGTTGTACTGTCCGTACCGGCCGCAACGGTCGTACCTGTTGCACCTGACGCTTCTGTCGTAACTGTTCCGGCCTTAGTGCCGGAACATGATGACGCAAGACCCGTAAGAAGAACCATGCATAATAGGATTGCCATTACCCGTTTCATAAGTTATCCTCCTTCAGTTGTGTAGGCTTCATCTGCCTTATGGTTGTATTGTATGCCTGATTCTTCCCGTTTAAAATTTTCAGATTTTTGGATTAAAGTTCGCGTTTTTTCGATTCTTTCCTGTGCTGATTGCATAGAGGCTTCCGGGCTATATAATGAATGAAGAATGAGAAAATGAAGGAGGCCGCAGCTTTGAAAATATTCACTCAAGGATCCTGGAAAAATTTAAGTTTGAAGAGGAAGCTGCTTGCCTTTACTTCCATTCTTATTCTTTTGTCTGTCACGCTTGTATCCATACTGACTTACAGCCGGTATACAAGTTATTTTAACGAGCAGAGCACACGGCAGACTGAGCAGATTCTTGAACAGATCGGAATCAATCTCGATACGTATGTGGATGAGTTATTCAGGCTGAGTGTTTCCCCTTATTATAACAGTGATATTATGTCCGCCTTAGAGGCAAATGCGCAGACAGATCTGGAAAAACTCGAGAAACGCCGTATTATTGAGAATTTTTTAAGCGGGGTAATGACCATTCCAAGAAATGATATCCTGCGTGTATATATCGTGACGGAAGACGGCACCTATTCCAGCAATAAAACAAACTATGACGTAGATATTTCTGTCGACAATATAAACTCCGACTGGTATAAACAGGCAATCGCGACAAGCAGTCCCGTCTTTCTTCCCGTGCACAGGGAATCCGCTTTCCGTGATGATACAATCCGGATATTTTCTATCGTACAGCGCTTAAGAAGTACCAGGGACAATTCAATAATTCTTGGCGCAATCAAGGTTGATGCGAATTATACGGGAATCAAGTCAATATGCGATAAGGTACAGCTGCAGAAAGGCAGTGCACTTTTTGTGATTGATAAAGAAAAAAACATCGTCTATCAAAATAGCCAGTTGGGCGCGGGCATCAGCGGCGAGAGTTTTTTCGACAAGGCACTGTCCGCTGAAAACAAAAGTGTGACGATGAATTCAGGGATGGAGAAATATATTGTCAGTTCACAGTCCATGCAGGCAACCGACTGGCAGATCGTGAAAGTAAATTCTGTTTCCGCCATGAATCAATACTTTACCTCAACCAGGAATGCCGCATTCATTCTGGCTTTTATCTGCGCACTTTTTGCCGTTTTCATTTCCATATTTTTTGTAAACAGTTTTCTTCGTCCCCTGTTTAAGATTGTTAATCTGATGAAACAAGTACAGCAGGGTGATCTGAATGCCCGCTACGAAATTAGGAATCATGATGAAATCGGATATCTCGGCGAGTCGTTCAATCAGATGATCGGCCAGATTGACAATATGATGGAACGCAATACCCAGCTGGTCAAAGAAGTATACGAAGTGAAATATCTGCAGAAAGAGGCGCAGTATAATGCGCTGTGCAGCCAGATCAAGCCCCATTTTCTCTATAACACACTCAATACAATCAACCTTCTGATTAAATGCAATGAGCCGCAAAAAGCAGTGGAAGATATCGGGAAGCTTTCTTTTCTTCTCCGCGGGATCATGAATATCGACAGGGAAATTACTGTTGCAGACGAACTGAAAATTGTAGACGCCTATTTAAGCCTGCAAAAGAGCAGGTACGGGAAAAACCTCCAATACAAAATTGATATCGGCGACTGCTACAAAGACTATTTTATTCCAGCCCTTACTCTGCAGCCGATTGTCGAAAACGCCGTTATACATGGCTGTGAAGCCACACGCGGTGAATCTTTCATCAATCTTTACGATTCAGCCGATGCGGACAGCCTCTATTTCCATATAACGGACAATGGTCCGGGAATAGCTGCAGACAAGCTAAATGCACTGCAGATAAAATTGGCTGAATGTCAGAATATCGAACCGACCGAAAACAGCACGTCAAACAGCATTGGTCTGATCAATGTAAACCGCCGTATTAAGCTGAGATACGGCGAATCATATGGAATAGATATCCAGTCGGAAATTGGCCGCGGAACACATATCACTCTCCACTTGCCGCTGCATTCAGAAGTTAGGAGATGACCTCTATGTATAATGTTCTAATTGTTGATGACGAGCCTCTCATGCGCAAATATATGACTGACAATCTGTCCCGTATCGATAACAGGTGGACTGTAACCGATCAGACGGAAGACGGTCTGCAGGCAGTGTCACTGATGAAAAACAAGTCGTTTGATCTTGTTATTACTGATATTAAAATGCCGGAAATGGATGGTCTTGCCCTGGCCAAACATATCCAGAAAAATTATCCTGACACAAAGGTTATCATCGTATCCGGATTTGATGAGTTTCAATATGCCCAGGAGGCAGTGCGCTGCAACGTTCACGACTACCTGCTTAAACCATTGATGGATGAAAATATTATGGAAGCCCTGGACCGTGTCGCAAAAAGCATTGAGAAACAGCAGGCACTCGGCATAATTCTTAAAACAATGAACAGTCTTCCGAACAAATCAACCGAAGAGCTGCTTTCCAATTTCCTTTCAGCTCTTATTAATGAAAATCATGCCGATATCAAAACCCTGTATCCCCTCATTCACAGTATGCAAATTAATATTATTGAGGGCCTTGCAACTGCACTCATATTATCCCTGGATGAATCAAGTATTTTCATGAGCAGGAAATCTGTTGCAGACTTGCCGATATACCGGATGATTCTCCATCAGAAGATTATTGAAATTACTAAAAGCAATAAAAATATCCCCATTTGTTATGACAAATCAGACAACACCGTTGTACTGATAACAGGAGAAGATGTCGAAACCATTACTGCTGTTTGCCGGAAGTTATTTGAGGAAATATGCTGCCAGCTTGAAAGTCAGTCCGATATTAAGCTGATTTGTGCATTCGGCGAACCGGTCGAGGATATCCTGCAGTTACACACGGCATATGACACAGCATCAGAATCATTGAAACTGGCACTTTTCAGGATACCTTCACCGATATCTCCCAATCGTTTCATAAGTCAGCGTCATTTTTTGAACAATCTTAATGAGACATTAAATGCAATTGATACTGATTTAACTGACAACGATTCCTCCCGCCTGTACAACGACCTCTTTCACTACACGGTGCTGATGCCAGAAAACCCGGGAGTTGAACAAATTCTAAGGTTTGGTCTTTTTCTCATCAACCGGCTCGCCGGTGAAAGCAAAGACAGGCAGGAAAGAATTGAACAGTCTTTGAAGCCGATGACCCGGCTCCTGAATACCGTTTCTGAAAATCAACCTGAAGACTATAAAAATATCACTGCATTATTTCTGGCATCCGTATCTGCGCTGGTTGAAAATTCATCCAATCCAGACGGAAATGAATACGGCGTGTTATCTGATAAGGCCAAGGAATATATCTGCATGCATTACAACGAACCAATAAGCCTTGCACTGGTCGCAGACATCCTGGGTGTGTCAGCAAGTTATCTTTGTGATGTTTTCCATAAAAATATTGGGGAAACCTATTCAAAATTTCTAACGCGGATTCGAATGGAGCAGGCGGCGTTACTTCTAAAATCCAATCCCGACGAAAGAATTTACACGATTTCCGAACAAGTCGGTTATATCAGCGACAAACATTTCACAACTGTCTTCAAAAGACATTTCAACATGACACCTAAAGAATACCAGCAGCAAAAAAAGAAAATCTGACCGATCATTTCAAAAAGCAGCCCTTTGCAGATCATCTCTGCAAAGGGCTGCTTTTATTGTATAAGCTTTAAATAGATTTAGTGTAATTTTCGCACCGGACAAAACCCACATACGGGATTATGCCGCAGCTGTCTTCTCCGCAACCGGCTTTTTGCGGCCGATGGAAAGGATCAGGTTCAGAACAATGCCGACTACAGCTGCTGTTGCAATAGCAGGAAGCTTCTGTCCGAAGAAGGGAATCATGCCGTTCGGGAATACATAGCTTCCGCCGATTCCGACGACAAGGATCGCGGAAATAACGGAAAGGTTTCTGGCATCGAACATGTCAACTTTTTTATTGATCATAATTGCAATACCCTGTGCGCCGATAACACCGAACAGGAAGATGCAGGCGCCGTTGATAACGGAAGAAGGAACCGAGCGGATCGCATTGGAAATCGGAGCCAGGAAAGACATTCCCATTGCCATGACTGCAGCTGCGCCCAGAACCTTTACAGAGAAATTCTTTGTAATTGCCATGGTGGAAATATTCTCACCATAGTTGGTTCCTGCTGGGCCGCCGAACATAGAGGCCACAATATCGCCAAGGCCGTCGCCGATCAGGTTGAGGCCAAGCTTACTGGCAATTTTATACTCACCCTTGCCTTTTTTCTTTGCAAGATCGTTAACATAAATATCAAGCTGGAACAGATGGGCTGTCGATTCCGGAATTGTCGCAATTGCTATAGGCATAATTGCGGCAACTGCAAACCAGTTCGGTGTCGGAAGTGTGAAATGTGGCGTTGTAATTATATTGGAAGCACCTGTCCAGATAGTTGAGAAATCAACAAGTCCAAGCGGGATAGCTACAATATAACCCAGTAAAATTCCGAACAGAATCGGCAGCTGTCCCCATACGCCTTTAAGATATACGGAGAAAAGAATAGTCGAAAGAAGGGTGACAAGGGCGGCTATCCAGGCATTGTTATTGGAAAGGCCGGTCGCAGAATCAAATCCTGCAGCCTGGCTGATTGCAGTACCTGCAAGTGAGATACCGATGACCATGGCAATGGATCCTGTTACTGTTGCAGGAAGAACCTTTTCTATTATGTCCATGCCGAAACGGCTGACGATAAGCCCGACAACGATAGATACAAGACCCGACATAATTATGCCGAACTGTGCCTGTGAAATCAGATTATCCGCTGCAACAACGCCAAATTTTGCACCTGTGATGCTTACAATGGCTGCAATGTACGAGAAGCTCGATCCGTAATACAGCGGAATCTTGCCCCTTGTGACCAGAAGAAAGCAAATTGTTGCAAAACCACTTGCAAAGATCGTAGTTGAGACGTGAAATCCTGTCAGAAGTGCGACGGTTACAGTAGCCGGAAACATGACCAAAATTTGCTGAAAAGCAAATATCAGCAGCTTCCCGATCGATGGGGTCTCGTCTGGTAAATAGCCTGTTACTTTTTCGGTTGCCTGAGCCATTTTATCCTCCTTGTTATCCCTTTTCCATGCGGATTTTTCATAAACACTGAAAAAATTTTACTGGTAAACAGAGGGCATGTCAACAAAGAAGAGATAAGTTTATGCTCTTTTAAAGGGTAAATATTTGATTTTGTCAAAACAGGCTCAAAATGGCAAAAATAGCTGCATACGCATGCATGTTTCATGCAATTCGTATGCAGCTATAGAAGTCTTCATTCATACACCATAATAATAATAATTGCCGCTGGTTTCAAAAATCGAAAAGATCCGGTCCGGTTATTTGCTGACCTGATTTGCTATATCACCCAAGTGTTCCGACAACCGTCAATTTATCAAGAACAGAAGTACCATGAGGCGCTGATGCAATGACCGATGAAAGATCCTGCCCTGCCAGATGAGTCTGATGAGCGCCGTTGCTCCAGCCTTTTGCATTCGTTACGTCATAAACCTTGCCGTTGACCGCGACATACGCGGGATTGCCGTTCAGTCCGTCAAATGTCTTAAGCTCATCCAGCGTAAAAACCTTCTGAGCTGAACCTGCAGCGGTTGTAAAGGCTGCGGCTGTTGTTGCTCCAGCGGCTGTTGTCGCACCGGCGGCTGTTGTTGTACCTGCTTTAGTTGCTGCAGTAGTCTGAACTGCACCTGCAGTGGTGGTCGTTGTGCTGTTTGAAGAAGAACAGCCTGCAGTACCGATCATTGAACCAACGAGTGTAAGGGTAAGTAGTATCATTGCTATTTTTTTCATAATAAACACCTTTCTTTCTTTGGGGTTATATTATAACGAAAAACTCTCGAAGTGAATATGCTTTTTGCTGATTCCTATTAAACGAAGACCTTTGATTACCTTAGACTGCATTATGGCGGGTCCGCAAACATAATACTGTGCATCATGCATGCTGCCGATGCTGCTTCCGATCACTCTTTCCAGAAGTCCGTTCGTAATAAAGCCCTTTTCGCCGTCATAATCCTCTTGTTTTGCTACGACTGGAACAAGTGTGAAATTCTTCATCTCCTTTTGGAATGCGGCAAATTCATCCGGGCAGATCATCTCACTCATATTGTTGATTCCCCAGAAAAGCACCACTTTACGGTCCTTTTCATTATTATAGAAATACCGCAGGATACTAAGCATCGGAGTTATCCCGACACCGCCGGCGACAAGAACAACTGTCTTGTCGTTCTTGTACAGAAGAGGGCTGAATCTGCCGTACGGGGCTGTCAGCAAAGCCTTGGTGCCCGGTCTAATTTGCTGGATTTCAGCTGTCCAGTCACCGAGATTTTTAATGGTCATGGAAATAGTCTCTTTATTTGTAGGCTCCGATGTCAGGGAAAACGGATGCTCTTCCCCGCTTATTCCATCGCCAAGAATGCGTACAAATCCGAATTGCCCGGGCAGATAACGGAAAATTTTGCCGTTTTCCGGCTTCATTGTGATTGTACGCATTGAAGCTGAGTCCTCAACAACACTTTCAACTACGAATTTGTGGCTGAGGAAGTATCTCAGGATTACTTTATGGTATAAATAGAATCCCAATGCCGCACCAAAATATATTATATAAACCGCCATGACAAATGTATTTTTAGCTGAACTACTCAGCATCACATGAATAAAGACAAGGATAGTTGCTATTACCATAACATTGTGCAGAATTTTTTGAATATTGTATTTTCCGATATACGCTTTTTTAGCAAAATCCCGAACATACATAAGAGGTTTTATCTTCTGCACCAGGGTGTCGATCAGAAATACAAGTCCGAGAACGGATGCAATGATGAAAATTATAAGGGCTGCATCCCCCAATTTCGTCTTAAAACTTTCCCCATAAGTTTCTTCTATGAGAAGTTTGTGGACAAAGGCTGCGGCAATGGCAAGGATGGGCATAAGGCTGTGAAAGCGATACATCCTGTCAAGTCCGAAAGCGGACTCAATCAGTTTGGGTCTGGCACTGATAATCAGCTGGGCATTGAGCCATGTGAATGCCGTGGCCCCGAGAACCATCGGTACAAACCCTGCCGCCCCGTAATATCCCGGATTTGACTGATAGATTGCAGCAATCGGCAGAATCGGGCTTAGAAAATACAAAAGGAAAAATATTGCTTTTCTCATGTGGCAGGTCCCCCTCAGCGATATGTATATTTGAATTGATTCAATATTGTACTGGATACATTTTAACGCAACAGGAATTATTTACAATGAGCATATCGTAAATCATTCAATATTGCCGTTATTTCATTTCACATTTAATGCAAACCAAAACTGCCTGAACAATATGCTCAAATATACTCTCAATATTATACATCATTTACGATGTTGTCCGGTCTTTTTCCATCAGCAGCAGCCTTGAAATTATTCCAGACATTCTGATGAATTCTCTTGAATACTTCGTGAGTTGTCCCTGCGATGTGCGGAGAAAAAAGGATTTTGTACTTCATTTCCTCCGGAAGATTGAGGAGCGGATTATTTTTTGTAACCGGCTCAGGATACATTGTATCAAGACCTGCACCGGCAATGGTTCCTTTTGCAAGGGCTTCAGCTAAAGCTTCCTGATCAACAATCTCCCCCCTGGCCGTATTGATCAGAATTGCTGTCTTTTTCATGCCGGCAAGGAATTTTGCATCAACAAATCCTATTGTATCCGACGTTACAGGGAGATGAATACTGATTATGTCACACTCGCGGATCAACTCCCCGAGCGGAATATACCGTGCTGTATTCCGGGATTCTTCGTCATCGCTCATGCGGCTGCGGCTGTAGCAGCTTACTTTTGTACCGAAAGCTGACAATCTTTCTGCTGTAGCTTTTCCAATGCTTCCAAAGCCAATAAGTCCCACGTGGCAGGCGCCGAGCTCGTGAATTCCCTCGAGGATAAAACTGGTTTTCGCCTCGGCCTGCTTACCGGCCCTTACCATCTGGTCCCCTTCTGCCAGGCGCCTGAGCAGGCCGAGCATCAGAAGAATTGCCTGCTCAGCGACTGCCGCACTGTTGACCCCGGCATTATTGCATACAAATATTCCTCTTTCATTGGCAGCCGCCGTATCAATCCGGTTATAGCCAACCCCTTCAGAATGAATCAGTTTAAGATTCGGCATATTCTCAATGACATACCTGCTTACAGGGCACACTGCATCTACCAGAATATATTCGGCATCTTTTCCTGCGGCAAGTGCATCATCATCCGTATACCCGTAATCAACATATACGAATTCCCAGTCCCGGGGAATTGCGGTAAAATCAATATATTTTTCCATTCGTTCCCTTGATGTGAGTATCAGAAATTTTGTCATTAAAATTCCTCCGTAGGAGCTGCAGAAGTGATTATTTGAATACTCCGAATGATTTGCTGCAAATTATTCTTTTATATAGGAACAGCAATAATCCGATACACCTTTGGATATAACCTTAAAAGAAGATTTTGCAGGTACAATAAAACTATCTCCCGCTTTATAAGATACCCATTGGGAGTCTCCGATAAGAAGAACTTCAAGAGCTCCTGCAAGAACCTCCATAATTTCTTTATCACCGGTGCCGAACTCATACTCACCGGGCATGATGATCCCAAGCGTTTTTTTTGTGCCGTCCGAAAATAGCACGGTACGGCTTGAAACTTTGCCGTCAAAATAGATGTTTGCCTTTTTTATTACTGTGACGTTTTCAAAATGATCCATATGGTCTCTCCTTGTTTACTCATGATTCAATTCATTCTTCGGATCCCGATATACAATAATTTTCACAAATGAATTGTAACAAAAATTGCATTAAAAGTAACGCCGCATAAAGAAAGCCCCTTTGCCTGTGAATGTTTCACGCGGTAAAGGGACTTCCTCAATTATTCGTATGGGTCAGAAGATCGGAGTTTGCTTTATGCTCCGCGTTTCAGAGTACTGCATTATCTATAACACTTTTGAAATCTTTACCGTCCTGGCTGAAGAAAGCTTCACCAATATAATCATAGCCATTATCGGACATGCTGTCATATACAAAATACGCCACCCCGAACTCAGAGACACGTACATTGAATACATTATCCGCTATCTCATCCGGTTTTGCCTTTGCTGCATTTTTGATGTAATTGAGCACACCGCCGCCGGCATACTGGTCCGCATCGCTTGCATATTCAAAATCGGAGATGAAATACATTCCTTTTCCATCCTGTGAAGGCATAAGGGAATATAACTTAACATCACTTGCTATTTCCTCCGGATCACTTTTCCCGCGCTGCACCCAAAGCGTCTGGTCAGCATCGAGGAAGTATACCGCAGACTGGTCCGGCATAACCATGAAGCTGGTGATATCTGCATCTGCGTCGATTTTCTGGGGATCGGTTTTCAAGTCGCGGTAATTTTTGTAATACATGATTTTACCTGAATCGTTAATGTAGTAAAGACCTTTTCCGTCAGGAGATACAGTCAGTGTGACATAGTCGGCATTCAGTTCATCAATGTCTTCGGTTGTAAAATCTTTCTTTAAATATGACAGTGTCGTACCTCCATTATCTGTGTCGTGTAAAGCCAGAAGCTGGTCCGCCATAGTGCTGACATTGAAGGTCTCCTCATATGAATACAGAAAATTGTTCCAGTAATACTGCCCCATTTCCGGAGTATATATTGAACCGGACAAACTGGATATTTTCTTTTTGTCTCCGCCGTCAATACAAACATATGTTGAGCCGCTTTTTGTAAACATTACTTCTGAGCGGTCCCTGTTGAAAAAGAAGCCGCTGTAGAGATTTACTTTCCCTACCTTATCATCAGTCTTTCCGTGGCGGATATATAGATCGCCTGATTCTGTGTCAGCAAAATCCGCTTCCACATAATATACATAGCTGCCGCCGTCTGCCAGTGCGAATGCAAGTTGATCCTTGCCCAATTCCGAAGCTTTTCCGCCGTTGATAATCAGGTATCCAGTGAAGCCGTCCACCGTACCGTAATCGTCCGTTGAAACGTCAGCTGCATAGGAAACAGACTTGCCGTCCGAAGAAAGCGCATAGGAAGAAAGGGCATCCTCGATAATCAATTTTGATTTGTTTGTCTGTATATCATAGACATTAAGGTTTCCGACCCCTGACTCAGAATCATAATCAGTCAAATACGCAATTTTATTGCCGGATGCCGAGAAGTTGAAGTTATAAACATCTTTAGAGACATCGTAGGATTTCTGCCCGTCACAGTACCACAGCTGTCCAAGTCCCTTATCATCAACATCCACTGTAAGCGCAACCTTCTTGCCGTCAATGGAATATCTGTATGTATCATTCCGTCCGTCAATGGTAACAGGCTTCTTTTCTCCGCCATAAATCTGAACTTCATCTTCTCCCGCAATAAGCAGCAGCGGTTTCATCTGCTCCTTTGAACTTCCCGTACCGGAACCTGAAAAGGCATTCATCGCGAGTATAATTCCAACTGCGATAACCGCCAGTGCAGCTACCGCGATCACTGCGATAAGAATCGGTTTTCCTTTGGATTTTTTCTTCTGCACAGCCGGGACCGGGGCTGCCGTCGTTTGCGCTGTGCCGTTCAATTCCGACGGCCGGGGGGAAACGGGTGTTTCGATTGTCTGCGCGGCAGCGGTAGTAATCACAGGCTGTGCGGCGGCGGGAACAATAACGGGCTGTTCTGCAGATGGCGTAATGACAGGCACTCCCGGAACCGGAGTCCCGCATGCAGCACAGAACTTTGAATCCTCGGTCAATAGTTCACCGCAATTTTTACAATTCATATAAGATCCCTCCCTTTGTTAAAAACACTGTCAAAGATGTTTTAGCATAGCAGGAATATCTGCGTTGCTTCGTATTTTGATCTTACCATAAATATCTAGCGAAATAAACAGAAAACCGAAGCCGGACTGCCTCTTTCAGAGCAGCGCGGCTTTACGCGCGCAGAACTGACCGGGTTTCCCGCAGTATTCCAGCTGTTGCTTTTTTGTCCCTTATTAATCCTTTTCCCATACATTTTTCTTATCCATTTCCTTAACATTTCTCTTATATGCTTTCTTCTCCCGGTTTCTCGTTGTATAATTCTTTAAGTCCCTTAAGCGATGCTTTTCCGGCATCCGCAATACAAAACAAGAAAGGTTCGGCGGCTTGCCGCGCGATTTGTGCAAATATGAAACAGGATAAATATCCCAATATTTATGGAGTCAGAAAGAATCATGTGGATCAGCAGAGAAAGATTATTGTCATTTTGTGCATCACAATATGTGTACTGTCAGTTGCTGCCTGTATAATTCTTATCAAAAATATGCAGGACCGCAAAAAACCGGAGACATCTGCCGCTGTCACTACCGCTCAGCAGTCCGCGCAGGTCACGACCGTCCCTTCATCGACTGCCGTCACCGCCCTTCCATCCGATACCACAGCTGCTGCAGCCGCCCCTTCCGTCACACCAGGCACCTCTGCCTCCAGTCAGACTATTACGGCAGACCAGCGGACGGAAGCACTGGCAGCGCTTTCTGCATCAGTCAAAACACTTCTGGATGCGCAGTCCGGGCGATACAGTGTATATTATATTAATCTGAACAATGGGGAAACTCTTGGATACAAGCAAAAGGATCCTATGGTTTCCGCATCTTCAATCAAAATTGCCTACAACACATATTTATATAAAAAGGCCGCCGACGGTACCCTGTCAATGGATGAGGAGATGGCATACAATTCCGCGCCCTATCCTGAGGGAGACCTCGAGACCGGAACCGGAACGATCCAGACATCCGCGAACGGCACAAAGTATAGCCTGAGCGCTCTCTCAAAATTATCTGTCACCATCAGCGACAACTGTGCGACAAATATGATTCTTCGAAAACTGGGCGGAATTGATGCTGTAAACAGTGAGTATATGGTTCCGATCAGTGCTGTTGTGAATTACCGCATCCCGGTAACCTATACCGACTATGCAGGGCAGGAGAAAACCGGCAAGCAAAGGACCTCCGCAACAGACCTGGCGATGTATGCCAAAAACCTGTACATCTTGTATAAGGCGGCACCAGCCTCCTATGAACAGCTGATGACTGATCTTTGCACCACCGAATATACCTGGGGCATTCCGGCCGGTGTGCCGGATAATTACAAAGTTGCCCATAAAGTCGGATTTAACCCCGCTTATGGTTCCAATAACGATGTAGGTATAGTTTTTGCACAGGAAGATTATGTCCTTTGTGTCATGACGGAATCCGGAAGTGATTCGAACGGACAGGCCATCATAGGGCAGGTATCCAAATTATTTTCCGACTACATCACCGGCTGTTATTCCTGATACAGGTCTGCGGGAGCGGCGCTCCGACAAATATAACCCGCTTAAAATAAGAAGTGTGCCCGCAATCGCAGCCCATGTGATCTTCTCTTTCAGAATCCAGGCTGCAAAAAGTATATCCACAAACGGCACTAAATATATATAGGCCGAAGTTTTCATTGCACCCAAAACATGGAGCGCAAAATTCCATGTCGCAAAGCAGACGGCGCATGCACCTATGCCGAGATAAAGAAACGGTAAAAATATTTCGGGTTTTAAAAGAATCTGAATATCAGGATTGAATCCCATTTTGGCAAGAGCCGGAATCATAAATATCAGGCCATAGAAAAAAGTCTTCCTTGTAAGGACAATAACGGAATACCCGAATGCCTGGATTTTTTTCTGTATTACGGAATAGACCGCCCAGACAATTGCTGCAAGCGCCGCAAGTACGTCGCCGAGCGGATTAAGAGCAAGGGCAAACTTGCCATTCAGTGAAACGAGAATAATCCCTGATATTGCGACAACAAAACCCAGGAAAAAACGAACGGTAATTTTTTCCCCCACGAGAAAAAGACTTGCAAAAAGCGCTGCAAAAATCGGTGCAATCGCGACAATAATACCGACATTGGATGCAAAGGAATATGTCAGCGCAATATTTTCAAGAAGGAAATACAGGGTTACACCCGTAAGGCCGGCTGCTGCAAAATACAATTCCCGGCGGAGTGTCCGTGCCGGCTGTTTCTTTTTACTTATATATTCCGGAATGGAAACACAGGCGAGCGACGCATAGCCAAGTACAAAGCGTATAAACAGAATCTCAACCGGCGAAAAATGTTCCAGAAGGATCTTAGTCGCAACAAAGGTTGTTCCCCAGATAAGGATCGTGACAAGCGCCACCCCGTGGGCCAGCACATTCCTGTTAATCATGACGTCCCCGCTTTTCATATTCAGATTTTAAAAACAGTTTTCTGCTCCACTCGACCATCGCTTCATCGGGTTCGGGAGTCTCCTTCAGCTTGCATTGGACACCCATCTCTTCCCATTTGAATTCGCCCATTTTATGAAAAGGAAGAAGGTCGATGTGTTCAATGCAGTTATATTTCGCGAGTTTCACGGCGCCCTCACGCAGCTGCGGATTTGCGGCAAGGAATTTGTCTTCATTATTAAAAAGTATATTTGATTCATCTCTTTCAAACAAGGTCTTACCCGGCACTAAAACATGCCGTATCCAGACAGATTTCATGTTTTCTTCGCAATAATCCAGTATTGCCCATGCGCTGCGGGTATCTGTACCGGTAAGTTCGGTTGCTGCGGCATCGTTAAAAGCCTTGATATCAAGAAGGATCATATCCGCTTCCCTGACAGCACTGATGCATTGATCCAGCGGAACTGCGCCTGAGGTATCAATGGCACAGTGCAGCTTTGCCCGGGTGTGGCATTCGCGGATCAGTGCACATACAAAGTCCGGCTGAAGGAGCGGCTCACCGCCCGATATGGTTACGCCTCCGCTCAGGTAATTCCGGTAGCGCAGGATATCTGTGACCTGTTCATCGACGGTAACGGGAGTGCCGGCCGAAAGATCCCATGTATCGGGATTATGGCAGTACTGGCAGCGAAGTGAGCACCCCTGCATGAAAACAATATAACGAAGCCCCGGGCCATCCAATGCACCCAGGGTTTCGATGGAATGAATTCTGCCTGTGATACCGCTACATTTTTGCATGAACCGTACGGCGAACAACGTCAAGCTGCTGTTCGCGGGTAAGCTGAATAAAATGCACTGCGTATCCGGATACACGAATGGTCAGCTGCGGATATTTTTCCGGATGTTCCATAGCATCAAGAAGCACCTTGCGCTGGATAACATTCACATTCATGTGATGCCCGCCGTCACTGAAATATCCATCCATCAGATCGGACAGATTGTCTTCCTGCTCCGGGAGGTGCGTACCGAGCGTTGCGGGAAGAATCGAGAATGTATAGGAGATGCCGTCTTCGCTGTAATCATACGGAATCTGTGCTACAGACCGCATAGCCGCAACGGCACCTTTTCTGTCCCGGCCGTGCATGGGATTTGCCCCGGGAGCGAACGGCTCGCCTGCTTTTCTTCCGTCCGGCGTCGAACCCGTCTTTTTTCCATATACAACATTGGAGGTAATCGTTAATATCGAAAGGGTCGGTTTACTGTCACGATAAGTCTTATGCCTGGCAAGCTCCGTCATGAACTTGCGTACGACCATGTCAGCGATCTTATCCGGACGCTGATCATCATTACCGAAAGCCGGATATTCACCCTCAATAATGAAATCCGTTGCCAATCCGGACTCATTGCGGACCGGCTTCACACGTGCGTAGAGGATGGCGCTCAAGCTGTCGACAACAACCGACAGGCCGGCCATTCCACAGGCGGTTGTGCGAAGAACCTTCTCATCATGAAGTGCCATCTCCAGTTTTTCATAGCAGTATTTGTCATGCATATAATGAATAATATTAAGGGTATTAATATATAGCTTGCACAGCCATGAACACGTCTCGTCAAAACGAGCCAGGACCTGATCATAATTCAGGTATTCGCCCGTCAGCGGCTCTCTTACCGGACCGATCTGCTCTCCTGATTTTTCATCCCGCCCGCCGTTAATCGAATATAGAAGTGCTTTGGCAAGGTTAGCCCGGGCACCGAAGAACTGCATCTGTTTTCCAACACGCATGGCGGAAACGCAGCACGCTATGGCATAATCGTCGCCGAATTTTTCACGCATAAGATCATCGTTCTCATATTGCAGTGAGGATGTCTCTATTGATAGGCCTGAACAGTAGTTTTTGAAATTCGCAGGAAGCTTGGGTGTCCATAGTATAGTCAGGTTTGGCTCCGGCGCCGGTCCGAGGTTTCTAAGTGTGTGAAGGAAGCGGTATGACATCTTCGTGACCATATGCCGCCCATCAAGCCCGATCCCTCCGATTGCCTCGGTGACCCAGGTCGGATCCCCGGAAAAGAGTTCATCATACTCCGGTGTGCGGAGGAAGCGAACCATACGCAGCTTCATAATGAAGTGATCTACAATCTCCTGCACCAGCTCTTCTGTAAGTGTGCCGTCTTCCAGATCACGCTGTGCATAAATATCCAGGAAGGTCGACACGCGTCCGAGGGACATAGCAGCCCCGTTCTGTTCTTTGACAGCGCCAAGATAGGCGAAATAGAGCCATTGGACGGCTTCCTGAAAATTGGTTGCCGGTACTGAAATATCAAACCCGTATCCCTGGGCCATTTTGGTTAATTCATAAAGCGCCCTGATCTGCTCGGAAATTTCTTCGCGCTGCTGAATCACAGCCGAATCCATTTCATCAGAAATACAGGTATTTTTGGCCTGCCTCTTCTGATTGATCAAAAACGTCGTACCGTAAAGAGGGACCCTGCGGTAGTCCCCTATGATGCGCCCGCGACCGTAAGAATCCGGCAGGCCCGTAATAAGCCCGGCGTGCCTTGCACGCTGCATCTCGAGGGTGTACACGTCAAAAACACCGTCATTATGTGTCTTCCTGTACTGAAAAACGCGTTCGACAGCCGGATCCATTTCACGGTTATATGCCTTGAGGGAAGTACGCACCATGCGGATGCCGCCGAAAGGCATAATTGCACGTTTTAATGGACTGTCCGTCTGAAGTCCGACTATTTTTTCGAGGTCTTTGGCTATATAGCCCGGCTTATGGGCGGAAATCGTAGAAATTGTATGCACATCAATATCAAGTACACCGCCTGCTGCTATTTCTTTGTCACGCCAGGAAAGCACTTTCGACCAAAGTGTTATTGTATTTTCGGTAGGTGGACACAGAAAGGAATCATCGCCGTCGTAAGGCGTATAGTTTCGGGTAATAAAATTCCGGACATGTATCTCCTCGCACCATTTACCAGGAACAAACATTGGCATCAACCCCTTTGAAGTAAAAACGGCTTCGATTTGTATGCAAATAGAATACAGTACTTTTACCGGATTGAAGCAGGAATTTTAACAAAAGAGGCAACAAATTTTCCTACTTTAACCGGTAATATTTCTTGTAGATTATACAAGAAGGCACCGAATTGAGCGAATTTTATGAAAATAACAGATGGTCCAGAAGAATTTTGACACCAATCCCAACCAGTATCAGGCCTCCGGCAATTTCAGCTGCTTTTCCCAGAACCGGTCCGATCCGCCGTCCGAGAAAACCTCCGGCATAGGAAAAAGCAAAAGCTACGATACCGATCAGAACAGACGGCCACCATATATCCGCCTGAAGAAACGCCATGCTTACGCCTACTGCCAGAGCATCTATTGAAGTTGCCACTGCAAGTATCAGAAGTCTCCTTGGAGTAAGCAGGTCAACCGCCATCAAGCCCTTCTTACCGCCGGCCGGGGCGGCAGTACCGGAAGGGACGGGGCATTCAGGTGCATTTTTGATGAATTCTGCTTCGCCGCGGGAAAAGATTGCTTCCCAGAGCATTTTGCCGCCGATCAGAATAAGAAGTGCAAATGCAATCCAGTGGTCGAAACCCTCTATATAGGAACGAAACCGTGTCGCACCGAAAAAACCGGCAACCGGCATGGCAAACTGAAATATTCCAAACATCAGACTCATCTTCAGGTTATGTTTCCAGTTAAAATCACATACGGTCATCCCTGTCGAAACAGATACCGCAAAGGCATCCATAGCCAGTCCGACAGCGATAAAAAAAACAGTTAAAAAGTTCATACAGACCCCCGTTTCGCTCTTGCATTTTGCATTTTTTAACCTTGTCTGTCAACGCTTCAGACCAAAAACACTTAGTTTGTCGTTTTCCTTTCTTCACGCGACCCTGTTTTCATGTTATTGTTAATGCAAATTGAAAACACAATGGGGAATTTTCCGCATTCGTGTAACTGGGCAGGTTTACTTAATAATTTTATAGTTTTGAGGGTGCCGGAACCGGCTCCCGTAAATTCGAAAAGAGGTGTTTATGTATATGAGAAAAACGAAGATTATCTGCACCCTGGGTCCTGCCGCGGATTCCGATGATATAGTCCGCAGACTTATGCTTGAAGGAATGAATGTAGCACGTTTCAACTTCTCACACGGATCTCACGAAGAACACCAGCAGAGGATGGACCGGGTTAAGAGAATCCGGGAAGAACTTCATCTTCCCGTTGCCCTTCTTCTCGATACGAAAGGCCCCGAAATCAGGACCGGCTCTTTTGAAGGCGGGAAAACGATTCTTGTCGAAGGGGAGACTGTTATTATCCGCATTGAAGATATCCTTGGCAGTAATAAAGAGTTTTCCGTCACATATAAGGAACTTCCTGATGATGTTAAGCCTGACACTAAAATCCTTATAGATGACGGCTTGATTGAGCTTGTTGTCCTGGAGGTAAAAGACAAGGATATATACTGCCGCATCGAGAACGGCGGGCAGATATCCGACAAAAAGAGCATCAATGTCCCCGGTGTGGAACTTCACCTGCCGGCTTTGACCAAAAAGGATGAAGACGATATCGTGTTCGGCATTGAAAATGAAATAGACTTCATTGCCGCTTCTTTTGTTAGAAAACCGCGCGATATCCAGGAAATACGCCACATACTTGAAAGACACAATGCACAGGGCATTAATATTATTGCCAAAATCGAGAACGGTGAAGGTGTCTCCAATTTTGATGATATTCTTAAGGTAACCGACGGCATCATGGTCGCCCGCGGAGATCTGGGCGTAGAAATCCCCGCAGCAGAAGTTCCCATCGTTCAGAAAAGATTCATACGTCAGTGTCACTTTGCCGGCAAAGTCTGTATCACCGCCACGCAGATGCTTGACTCCATGATCCGGAACCCGCGCCCGACACGTGCCGAGGTCAGCGATGTGGCCAATGCCATTTTTGACGGAACAAGCGCAGTTATGCTGTCCGGCGAGACGGCGTCCGGTAAATATCCCGTTGAGTCCTTGCAGATGATGGTTGAGATCGCGCGTCTGACGGAAAGCTCCATTGATTACTGGAAGGATCTGACCAATACGCATTACACAATGCTCTCCTCGGTAGCCAACGCAATCAGTCATGCAACATGTACCACAGCTATGGACCTGGATGCAAAAGCGATTATTACCATAACCCACGCAGGCCGTACGGCACGGCTGGTATCACGCTTCCGCCCGGCCTGTCCGATAGTCGCAACAACGGTATTCCCGCGTATACAGCGCCAGTTAAACCTGTGCTGGGGTGTAAGCCCGATCCTTGTGGATGAAATTCAGACAACTGATCAGATGTTCGAAGTGGGAAGCCAGGCAGCCAAGGCATGCGGCTTTCTTTCAGACGGCGATATCATCGTCATGACCGGCGGGACCCCTGTCGGCATGAGCGGCACCACAAATACAATCAAGGTGCAGACGATCGGCCACTCCATCGTCCAGGGCAAAGGCCAGCCCGGCGGTGACAATGCCGCATCCAAGGTTTCCGGAACGGTAATGATTATCCGTGATCCCGAACATTTGAAGAATATCTCAATATCCTCTGCTGATGATATTATTCTGGTAGCACCCTACACCAACAACCAGATGATGCCGCTTATCCGTAAAGCGAAAGCTCTGGTTGTTGAGGATGATGACCCGGTAAGTCATGCTGCTACGGTTGCACTGGCACTTGAATTGCCGGCCGTACTGTCCTGTTCAAATGCCACCAGGCTGCTCAAAGACGGGTCGATGGTAATGATTGACGCTGAACGGGGCATCGTGTCCTGATTTAAGTCCTATTATTTTTGATCCGGAGGGTATCTGATGTCCCTTTCATCCCTTGTTATTCTGTTTTCTCTGTATAGTTTTATCGGCTGGGTCCTGGAGACTGTATATTGTTCAATACCTGCCCAGAAATTCGTTTACCGCGGATTTCTGATAGGACCCGTATGTCCGATATATGGCTTCGGTGCAATTGCAGTCGCATTCATACTGACGCCGTTCCAGCGTCATCCGGAATTGGTTTTCCTCTTTGGAGTGATACTGGCATCCTTTCTTGAATATTCATCAAGCGTAATGCTTGAGAAATTGTTCAATAAGTCCTGGTGGGACTACAGCGACAGGAAGTTTAACGTAAACGGCCGTATCTGCCTTATGAACAGTTCTCTTTTCGGTGCCCTTTCATTATTTCTTGTATACGTACTTCATCCGATGTTTACTGCCCTTCTTGACAAGCTGCCGGAAACAATTGTTCCGGGGTTCGCTGTAAGCCTGACTATGATCTTTTGTATTGATCTCTTTGTGTCCGTCAGAAACACATTGGATTTCAACCGTGAAATGGGCAAGCTATCCGAACTTACCGACAAAATCGAGCAGAAAAGGGATGAACTCAAATCATCCATCGATGCTTTCCGTGACGGGCAGCGTGAGAAACTGGAAGGGGAACTTGCCGGTCTTATCGAGCTGCAGGAAGAAAGCCTTGCACTTTTCCTGCGGAGGATGCGCCGGATTTTAAACGCATTCCCGCACATGCGCCTGCAGCGCAAAGACAAGTTATCCCTGCATGATCGTCTGTTAAGCTATCGCTGGAAAAAGTAGCCGCCTGATGAGTGGTGAATCCGCTCTTCATATGACATATTTCCGCCTGTAATGTGGGGGACAAAAGGCCTGAAAAGCGTACTTGAAACGACCTATACATGCTTTCTTTTCATTTATTCTGTCATGTGCTATAATTGCAGAGGCTAGTTCTGTGTTGGATGAATCTAGCCGCAACGAAAGGTTTACCACTTTTTGCATGATGGAAGGACACTATGAAATTTATCGGAATACCGAAGACTGTTAAAAAGAAGAACGAAGCACTTCGTTCCGTAATTGGTGCTTTACTTCTATTTTCCTTAATAGTCGTCTGTGTAGTTGGTGCGGAGTCAGTGTTTACTGGTTCACGCATAACAACTTCTGCACCGGATGATACACTTACTGCTGTAACGACTCCTGCCGATTCTTCGGAAATGGCACCTCTGAATGTTGACTCAACTGTTCCTGATCTGAATGCACGTTCAGATGATTCCATTAACCTGACGACCGGAACAACCGCAATACCGACTGATCCTTCGGCAGCTTCCGTAACTGTTGTATCTGCTACGCTTTCAGCTACAATTCCTCCGGAGACAACTGCCGCTGTGACAGAGACCGCCGAGACCGGGCACTATTATGTAACAGCAGTTCTCACGATCCGTTCAGGTCCGGGCACGGAATTCGGGAAAGTCGGCGCTTATGCATCCGGCGACGAGTTGGACGCAATAGCAGCCACCAGCAACGGCTGGAAGAAAATTGCCGACGCCAAGTACGTCATCGACGATTTTTTATCAGCAACACCTCCCGAAACAGAACTCAGCGGAACGTATTATGCAATCGGTGAGATCAATGTCCGCTCCGGCCCGGGTACCGGTTACGATATAACAAAGACGCTTGCTGCCGGTGATGCAATTACTGTCGTAGCCCGGACATCTACCGGATGGTACCGTACGGCGAAAGGTACGTATGTCAACAGCAGCCTGTGCACATCTACCCCTCCGGCAACGCCTACCCCCAAACCCACCCCCTCGCCTACTCCCAAGCCTACACCCACACCTGTCCCCACTCCGGCTCCCGGGGAAAAGACACTGGTAGGCAGCTTCAAGGTTACTTTTTACGGGCCTACCGGCAATAACACGCACAGCGGTGCTCCCTGCATAGAAGGCAGGACGGTTGCCGTCGATCCCAGTGTGATTCCGCTCGGCACCAAGCTTTATATCGAGGGCATCTCAATGGGTCCGGAAGGTGATGGATATTTTATCGCTGAAGACACCGGTTCAGCCGTCAAAGGAAATATTGTTGATATTTTTGCTAATGATGGAGAGTCCAGCTCATATAGCACGAAGTATAATATTAATGTATATATTGTAAACTAAATCTAACAATGCCATAGGAATATTTTCCTGATGGTACCTACCCTTATGCATCGCGCAAACATTTTCTGCGTGATGTATTTCCCCGTGTTTGCGTGTTTTTTCACGCAGTGAGTCCGGGGATTTTGCTATGGATCAAAATATCTGAAAGGAATACTATATATGCCACATGAAAAAAAGAAAGAATCAGATCTTACACCAAAACACAAAACGGAGATGAATCCGACGACACCAGACTACAACAACACGGTTAAGCTCCCCGGCAAACTCAAATCAGCAGAACCGCACACCGCAAAATCTGCAAAAGGGCATGAAAAACAAGCCGATATGCTTGTGAATTCACCCGAACCCCATGCACAGAGACCTGCAAAAAATCCTGAACGCCAGCAAACGGCAAGGCCGGTAAAGAGTGCTGAACGCCTGCAGCCTGCAAGGCCGGCAAAGAATCCTGACCGCCAGCAGACACCAAGGCCGGCTAAGACGGCAGAACCGCGCGCAGCAAAAGCTGCGGGAACAACGATACAGTTCGTAGAGAACACCGACAAGAGACAGATTCCGTCGTCCGGGAACAGAAGTCCTGAACGTTCAGCCGTTCCCTTCAGACCCTTCTCACCATCCAGGACTTCAAAAACCGCGAGACCGGAACCGGTTAAATTCCCCAAACCCGCCGAGGAACCGATGCCCAATTTTTTCCTGCAGTCTTCTGTCAAACCAAAAAACAGGGAAAAGAAAAAGGGAGCGCTCCGCGTTATCCCGCTCGGCGGTCTGAATGAAATCGGCAAGAATATGACGCTCCTTGAATTCGGCAACGATATAATTATTGTTGACTGCGGCATGGCTTTTCCTGAAGAGGATATGCCGGGTATTGACGCTGTTATTCAGGATTACACATACGTACTCCAGAACAAGGATCGTGTCAGGGGGATTTTCATTACACATGGCCACGAAGATCATATCGGAGCCCTTCCGTATCTGATGAGGGAATTGAAGTGTCCGATTTACGGAGGAAAGCTTGCGATCGAGCTCATACGCAGGAAACTGGCCGATAAAGGCAGCGGTTCCCGTGGTATTCAGCTTGAGGCTGTAATGCCGGGTGACATAATCAAAGCAGGAAGTTCCTTTTCCGTTGACTTCATTCATGTTAATCACAGTATTGCCGACGCATTTTCCCTGGCTATCCGCACACCTGTCGGTGTTGTCATACACACGGGCGACTTTAAAATCGATTTCACACCGATTGACGGCGAGCCGATTAATCTGCAGCGTTTTGCACAATATGGCCATGAAGGGGTTCTTCTGCTTCTCGGAGAAAGCACGAACATTGAAATCCCGGGTAATTCCCCCTCGGAGCGTAAAGTCGGAGAATCCTTTCAAAATATTTTCCAGAATACCCAGGGCCGCATCATAGTAGCAACTTTCTCCTCCCACGTAAGCCGGATGCAGCAGATTTTCACTGCTGCAGAAAAGTTCAACCGTAAAGTAGCCCTGGTCGGCAGAAGCATGCTCAACGTATTTGATGCTGCAAACTCGCTCGGGTATATTGAAATGAAGCCGGACACTTTGATCGACATCAATGATATAGACCGGTACCAGCCCGAACAGCTTGTTATTCTTACAACCGGCAGCCAGGCCGAACCGATGTCCGCCCTGACACGTATGGCTTTCTCCTCCCACAAAATTGTTGAGATTCAGCAGGGGGACACCGTCATCCTTTCCGCACACCCAATTCCCGGTAATGAAAAGCCGATTTACCGTGTCATCAACGAATTGTTCCGCAGGGGAGCAAAGGTAATCTATGAAGATCTTGCCGATGTCCATGTATCCGGTCATGCCTTCAGAGGAGAGCACCAGCTTATCCATCAGCTGGTAAAGCCCAAGTTCTTTATTCCCATCCATGGTGAGTACCGCATGCTTTTCAAGCACGCACAGCTTGCCAAGGATCTCGGTATGTCGTGGAACAATATATTCATCCTGAATAACGGGGATATTTTCGAATGTTCACAGGATATGGCCCGTATATCGGGGTATATCAACGCTTCCGCTGTCCTGATTGACGGTTCCGGTGTCGGCGACATGGATAACCGTGTTCTGCGCGACAGGAGGCTGCTTGCTGATGACGGCATTGTTGCGGTTTCCATCGTTATTGAAAAGAAAGGCAGCAAGCTGCTTGCAATCCCCACCATCCAGGCCATGGGCTTTTTGTACGAAAGTGAATCGGCGCAAGTCATAAAAGACTGCTCTGATAAACTGACCGCCTACATCGGCAAATGTGTACAGTCAAACAAAAGTGTCGGTTCCGTAGTGGAATCCGGCCAGATGCGTGATTATCTGAAGAGTTTCCTTTTTGAAAAAACCAAAAGAAGGCCGATGATTCTGATTTCACTTACACAGGTATAATTTTCCATTCGCTGATAAGGCTTCCGTCCGGATGAGTAATACAAATTGAGCCTGTGTAGATGATTTACACAGGCTCAATTTCATTTATACAAAGAAAACAGGACATCCGAACCGGCGGTATCAGTGTCCCCGGCGGACCTCAATTACATCACGGATTGCTTTGAGGCGGCCAACGACGCGGTCATACTGATTCTGACTCTTTACTTCAATTGTCATGTTGAAGTTGGCCGTGACGTCTTTCATCGCCTGGAGCTGGGCCGTAATGATAGAGACCTTCTCCTCGGATATGGCATTGGAAATGTCAGCGAGCAAGTGGCGCCTGTCATGGGCAAGAATGCTTATTTCGACCTGATAACTGTCCTGTTCGCCGCGCTGATCCCAGTAAACATCTATCAGACGCGATGCTTTTTCCGCATCTTTTGCCGTATCACCCGAATTCTTGAGGATGTTGCGGATATTGGAGCAGTCTGTGCGGTGCACACCGACGCCATTTCCCCGGGTTACATATCCGATAATTGAGTCGCCCGGAACCGGGCTGCAGCAGCGGGAAAGATGCACAAGGCAATTATCAATTCCCTTTACAACAATACCGGAATCATTTCCCTTCCTGTTTTTGCGGACCGTCTTGCTTTTTGGCAATGCTTTTGAAGAAAGTATTATATTTTCTTCGGTAATTCCTGAAGGGAGCGGAGAATAGACGACCTGTCCCCCCGAAGTAACGCGGTATCCGAGATTGAATCTCTCCTCTTCAGACAGCGACTTAATATATTCATCTTTAAGCCTTCCGATAATTTTGGATGCAGGAATACCGCCGTATCCGACAACTGCCAGCATATCATCAAGTGTGCTGAAAGACTGCTTGCGGAGCACTGTTTCCATGAAATCGGCACGCGTCAGCTGGGCATACGTAAACCCTGTCTTTTTAATTTCGCGTTCAATGACTTCCCGTCCGTGAGCAATATTCTCTTCGCGCATCTCTTTTTTAAACCACTGGTTAATCTTCGAGCGTGCGGCAGAACTTTTAACGATCTTCAGCCAGTCACGCGAAGGCCCGTGGACTTTTTCGGATGCCAGAATCTCGACGATATCCCCATTCTGGAGCTCATACGTAAGCGGCACAATTCGGCCGTTCACCTTGGCGCCGTACATACGGTTACCTACCCCGCTGTGGATAGTATAAGCAAAATCGATCGGAACTGAGTGTGCAGGCAGGGAAATGACATCGCCTTTGGGCGTAAATACAAACACTTCGTCCGCGACCAGGCCGTTTTTGAGTGTATCAAGGAATTCACCTGCATCCTTTGATTCGCCCTGCCAGTCAAGAAGCTGACGCAGCCAGGAAAGCTTATTATCGATGGAGTCCGGAGAATTATGCGGACCGACCGTACCGCCGTCCTTGTATCTCCAGTGGGCGGCGATTCCGTATTCAGCAGTACGGTGCATGGAAAATGTACGGATCTGCACCTCGAACGGCGTACCTTTCTTGCCGATAACCGTCGTATGAAGCGACTGGTACATATTGGGCTTGGGCATCGCAATATAGTCCTTAAACCGGCCCGGCATCGGATAATAAAGATCGTGGACAAGGCCCAGAACCGCATAACAATCCGAGACAGTATTTACAATGATACGGCAGGCAAAAAGATCGAAAATCTGATCAAGTGTTTTTCCCTGCTTTTTCATCTTGTTGTAAATACTGTAAAAGTGCTTGGGCCTGCCTTCGATTTCAGCGTCAATGCCCATTTCACCGATTCGCTTCTGAAGCTCGCTTACTACCTCGGACAGGAACTCTTCCCGCTCCGACCGTTTTTGGGAAATGGCACCGACGAGTTCATAATAAGCATCCCGGTCAAGATACCGCAGGCAAAGATCCTCAAGTTCCCACTTAATCTTATAAATACCAAGCCTGTGTGCCAGGGGTGCATAAATATCTTTGGTTTCTTTAGCCTTCTCAATCTGCTTGTCCGGCGGCAGATGCTTGATCGTACGCATATTATGGAGGCGGTCGGCGAGCTTTATTAAAACGACACGTATATCCTTCGCCATCGCCAGAAACATTTTGCGCATGTTTTCGGCCTGTGTCTCTTCTTTGGATGAGTACGGAATCCGGCCGAGCTTTGTGACGCCGTCTACCAGAAGTGCAACATCCTCACCGAACAATTCGGAAATGAGGCTCACACTTACATCGGTATCCTCCACAGTGTCATGCAGGAGTGCGGCCACAAGCGTGTCCGTATCCACTTCAAGTTCAGTAAGGATCTCAGTGGTGGCCAGCGGATGAATGATATAGGGTTCGCCGGTTTTACGAAGCTGGGGGCCATGTGCTTTGTAAGCAAAAACAAAGGCGCGGCGCAGCTTCTCCGAGTCGTCCCGTTCTGCATAATTCTTATATCGCTGGATTACTTCTTCAAAGGATTCGAGAATTTCCGGGGGCAGGTTTTCCGGAAAAGCAGAATCGCGCAGATCCGCCTCAAAGAGCTCCATTTTTCTGGCCTCTTCGGATTTCTCAAGCATTTTTGCAGGATCCTTTTTTCCTTCTGCAGTCATCGCGGAGTGCCTCCCTCGGCAAAAAGTCTACGATATGTCGGTGTATTTTCCAGTTTAACCTTACCCTCGACAAATAACAAGGTGAAGCATACACGCTGCCCTTTGCGGGAATAAATCCGGATCAGTCCGGCTTCTGCAAAAACATCCAAAACGCGGCCCAGTGCAAATCCATGAAGTGAAATTCCGTAATCAGCCGACACAAACAGGGACATAAGTCTCAAATCACACAGGGTAATCTCATCTGCGCACCGGGTACGAAGGAATTGATAAATCTTTTTAAAATCTTCTTTCTCCGGAAGGAGTTTTTCGAGCCCGACCTTCGAAAGGACAGCCAGCTGCTTTAGGGGAAGGTTATTCTCATAAAGCTTTTCAAGGACATCGGGTGTGTCGTAGAGAAGACGGCCGGACTTCGGAAAATGCATGTCAACCACATGCATTGACAGCGACTCACGGCTCTTCCAGACAGAAATCACGAGTCCGAAAACAACATCCACAACGCTTCCCTGACTGAACAGTTCTTCAAGATGACCCATCCCAAAGGCTATCCCGTCAAATATACTGCCCTCACCTTCCGGTCCCGGAATTGAAAACTTCAGCTTTAAATGTTTACCCTTACTGCATCCGGTCGTCTGCACGATCCGGCAGTTTCTGGCCAGAAACCGTGGCTCCCGGTTGCCTTCGCCAAACGGCGCAAGTTCCGCAATCTCGCGGCAGGTCTCCAGGGTAAGGTCCGCGGCGGCAAGATAAGCATCGACCTCCACGGAAGGTTCGTAAGGTTCATCCGTTTTCTGGAGTTCATACTCCTCCAGGCACTTGGCAAATTGAACGAAATGTCCGGCAGATACCGAAATGCCGGCGGCTTTGGGATGTCCGCCGAACTGCTCCGTAAACTCCTGGGCAAAAAGGATCGCCTCAAGGATATTGTAACCTTCACATGCCCTCGCCGATCCTTTCAAGGTACCGGGCTGGCCGGAAGCTTCGGTAAAAACAATAGCCGGCCGGTTATAACGCGAGACAAGACGCGAGGCGACAATGCCGATAACACCCGGATGCCAGGTTTTTCCGCATACAAGAATCGGACCCGTCTGTGCGTGCACGACAGGTGTCCCTTCTTCAGGATTTTCCAGAAGTGCGACAGCCTCATCAAAAATGGCCAGCTCGATCTCCTGCCTGCGTGTGTTTTCCTGGGATAAAATCTCAGCAAGCCTGCCTGCCTCTTCTTCATCATCCGTCATCAAAAGCTCTACTGCACGGGAAGCATCCCCCATGCGGCCCGCGGCATTAATACGCGGAATCAGCAAAAAACTGACGGATGTCGTCGTCATCTTCTGATCATTCTGATGCGACACGGCATAAAGCGCACATACACCGGCCCGTTTCATCTGAGTCAGAAGGATCATACCCTCCTTAACCAGCAGCCGGTTCTCATCTAGAATAGGAACAACATCAGCAATCGTACCAAGGGCCGCGAGATCCAAATACGCACGCCAGTCTCCCGGTCTGGTCAATGGAACAAGTTTTGTACAAAGAGCCTGAACAAGCTTAAGGGCAACGCCAACCCCCGACAATTGTGAAAAAGGATACCCGCTATCCGTCCGCTTGGCATTCAGAACCGCAAACGCAGCAGGAAGTATGGGTTTAACCTCATGATGATCCGTAATAATCACGTCGATTCCCGAGCGATTCAGGGAATCAACCTCGTCAATATTCGCAACCCCGCAGTCCACAGTAATAACCAGGGACGGCTTTTTCCCGAGAATTCTTGAGAAAAGCGCCTCCGACATGCCATATCCCTCAGAAAGACGGTCAGGAATAATATAAGAACAGTCAGCTCCTGTCTTTTTCAAAAAAAGAACAAGAAGCGCTGTAGAAGTTATGCCGTCGGCATCATAATCGCCGTATACAAGTATTTTTTCTTTTTGAGCAATCGCGCGGGACACACGCTGACAGGCACGCTCCATATCCAGAAAAAGGGCCGGGTCATGCCATCCGGTGTGATTATCGGACAAAAATGCCCTTCTCTCCTCACCATCTGTGATTCCTCTCGAAAAGAGAAGCTTCTGCGCAAGCGGCAGGCCCTCATCTTCCTTTGAAAACGGAAGCGGCAGATTCCATTTTTTCTCAATAAGTATCAAAATATATCCTTTCCGGGCGAACCCAGATAACGATTGAAGACAGGGAGAAAATAAAAATTGATAATAAAACGTTTGGAAAGAAAAAAACCCGATGCAAATGCATCGGGTCCTTACCAGTCAATTTGCAAAATCAGCGCTTGCGTTTTCTGGCAGCTTCTGACTTCTTCTTGCGTTTTACGCTTGGCTTCTCGTAATGTTCTCTTTTACGAACCTCAGCTAGAACTCCAGATCTTGCGCAAGAGCGCTTAAAACGGCGCAACGCACTATCAAGGGACTCGTTTTCCTTAATTCTGATTTCTGACACTTTTATCCCTCCCCTCGTGCGTTAAACTTATGAGCAAAAAAAACATACTTGACACTTCTAATAACTCATAACGTTGGTATTATACCTGTATTTGACAGGCACGTCAAGCAAACACAAGGTGCTAATCCGGTTACTTTTCTGGTTGTGAATCAACAAATTTTCACTAAAATGCAATTTCCTCTTGCTCAAATTGCATTTCTTGTGTACACTCTTTTTGAGCAAGGGTGCTTTCGAGATCTCCCTTGCTGATGACAAAATGCTATATGCATAATTTATCAGAGGCAACGAAGTCACTGTAGTTATGATAACACATGCTTGTGTTTTCTAACGAAAGTGATTTTTTTATTGGGAGGAAATATATGAACGCCGATATTGCATGGTTATTAACAGCATCAGCACTTGTATTTTTTATGACTCCCGGACTTGCGTTTTTTTACGGTGGACTTGTTAAACGCAAAAACGTTATCAATACGATGATGTCAAGTGTCTTCATCATGGGAATGGCATCCGTCATGTGGGTGCTGATAGGCTATTCCCTATCTTTCAGCGGAGACGTCGGAGGAATTATCGGCAACTTCAAATGGCTTGGTCTGAATAACTTCGGTGCTGAGCCGGGACCCTGGAATCCGACAGTGCCGAATCTCGTTTTCGCTATTTTCCAGATGATGTTTGCAATAATTACCCCGGCGGTTATTTGCGGAGCAGTCGTTGAGCGTATGCGTTTTTCTGCGATGGCTGTCTTCGTAACTGTATGGTCTCTTCTTGTTTATTATCCCCTGGCCCATATGGTCTGGGGCGGCGGCTTGATTTCCCAGCTGGGAGCTGTCGACTTTGCAGGCGGATATGTAGTCGAAATCAATTCCGGCGTATCTGCACTGGTTGCTGCTATTGTTGTCGGTACACGAAAGCATCATGGTAAAATCACCTACCATCCTCATAATATACCATTTGTATTTCTGGGGGCTTCTATTCTGTGGTTCGGCTGGTTTGGATTCAATGCAGGAAGCGCGGGCGGCGCAAATTTCCTGTCAGCCCACTCTTTTATGACAACAAACACATCAGCTGCAGCTGCCCTTCTCGTCTGGATGCTGATTGAAAAAATACATAACGACAAGCCAACCCTTGTCGGTGCCTCGACAGGTCTGGTGATCGGGCTTGTTGCGATCACACCCGGCGCCGGCTTTGTACCAATCTGGGCTGCCATTATTATAGGTGCCTGCGCGAGCATCATCTGTTATCTGTTTATCACCAGGATCAAGCCCAGGTTTCGTCATGATGACTCACTTGACGTCTTCATCTGCCATGGCATCAGCGGTATCTGGGGATGCATCGCAACCGGGATTTTTGCACTGACTTCCATAAATGGTGTTGCAAAATGGAACGGTTTAGTTTATGGTGAAACTGCTCTCTTTATACGGCAATTGGCAGCCGTCGGCATTACTGTTGTTGTTGCAGTACTGGGTACCCTTGTTGCATTGGGTGCGGCCAGGCTGGTTACAGGCAGATTGCGTGTTCCTTTTTCGTCGGAAGATATTGGTCTGGATATTGCAGAGCACGGCGAAGATGCATACCCGTCTTATTTGGGATTAGATTAGTTCAAGGGGGAACTATCTTATGAAAAGAATCGAGACCATTATTCGACCTGAAAAGCTCGAAGCGCTCAAAGAAGCGCTGAATCTGATTCAAATCAGGGGAATAACAATAACACCGGTATTAGGATGCGGAAATCAGCTCGGCTGGAAAGAATCTGTCCGCGGGAACGACACTGTACTTACTATACTGCCTAAGATTATGTTGATTTTGGTCATCGCGGACGACAAACTGGAAGAAACAATAAATACGATTATTGAGGTGGCACAGACCGGAGAGGTAGGGGACGGCAAAATATTTGTTAGTGATATTGAAGAATGTATCAGAATTCGGACCGGAGAACGCGGCGAAATAGCGATCTAATTATTATTTCATATTTTGAACTTTGACTCCTGTGCTTCCCGCACAGAATGACACAATGAAATGACACAAAAGAACTGTTCAGAAGGCAATGGAGCCACTGTAATCTGATCATGCAGCATATGCGCATGAGGGGACACGGTGGTTTTTTATTTGGAGGATGATTTATGAACTCTGGTGATATTACATGGATATTGATTTCGTCTGCACTTGTACTTTTCATGACCCCGGGACTTGCATTTTTCTACGGGGGCCTGGTTAAAAGAAAAAATGTTATAAATACCATGATGATATGTGTATTCATAATGGGAATGGCGTCCATTTTGTGGGTGCTTTTCGGATATTCCCTGTCTTTTTCAGGGGATATCGGCGGAATCATCGGAAATCTCAAATGGTTCGGCCTGAACGGCGTCGGAGGCGCAGCGGGGCCATGGCTTCCTACCGTGCCCAACCTCGCTTTTGCTATATTCCAGATGATGTTTGCAATTATCACGCCTGCCCTTATTACCGGTTCTGTTGTCGAGCGGATGCGGTTCTCTTCGCTGGCTATATTCGTTACCATCTGGTCTGTTATAGTATATTATCCGCTGGCACACATGGTCTGGGGCGGCGGACTTCTGGCTCAGCTTGGCGCTGTTGATTTTGCAGGCGGTAATGTTGTGCATATCAGTTCAGGTGTCTCGGCACTTGTTGTAGCCCTGGTAATCGGAACCCGCAAGCATCATGGCAAAATCACGTATCACCCTCACAATATACCATTTGTATTTCTTGGAGCGGCAATTCTGTGGTTCGGATGGTTCGGATTCAATGCAGGAAGCGCCGGTGCGGCTAATGAACTTGCCGTACATGCTTTCATGACAACAAATACATCTGCAGCGGCTGCCCTTCTTTCCTGGATGCTTATAGAAAAAATTCATAACGGCAAACCCACTCTGGTTGGAGCATCGACGGGATTGGTCATCGGACTGGTTGCCATCACACCGGGAGCCGGTTTTGTCCCGATCTGGGCATCCATCATTATCGGTGCCCTTGTCAGTCCTATCTGCTATTTCTTCATCACCATAGTAAAACCCAAATTTGGTTATGATGACTCGCTCGACGCCTTCGGATGCCACGGTATCGGCGGCATTTGGGGAAGTGTTGCAACCGGCATTTTTGCTATGACATCCATCAACGGTGTTGCAAAATGGAATGGCCTTGCCTTTGGTGAGACCGCACTCTTCTGGCGTCAGTTAGTAGCCGTCGGCATAACAATTGTCATTTCTGTTGCCGGCACCTTCATAGCCCTTGCCGTCGCAAAGCTCTTTACCCGCAATCTGCGTGTACCTTACACATCGGAAGACATCGGACTCGATATTGCCGAGCATGGTGAAAATGCCTATCCCTCTTACCTGGGATTGGACTAACACAAGGAGGACTTTACTGATGAAAAAAATAGAAACCATAATACGTCCTGAAAAACTGGAAGCACTTAAAGAAGCCTTGAACGGCATTCAAATAAGAGGCATCACAATTGTACCCGTCATGGGCTGCGGGAACCAATTGGGATGGACGGAATCCGTCCGCGGCAGTGACACGCTTCTGACCGTACTTCCAAAAATAATGCTGATACTTATAATCACAGACGACAAGCTGGAAGAAACAATTTCAACAATAATCAACGTGGCGCAGACAGGAGAAGTCGGAGACGGCAAAATCTTAATCAGCGAAATTTTGGATTGTATCCGGATCCGCACCGGGGAACGCGGAGATATAGCGGTCTAGGCGGAGGATACTTTTTTCTCACTCACCGCAAAGCGCCCGTTGGGCGCTAAGGATATTAGTGTCCACGGATTAACGCCCTGCGCAAGATCGCTCAAGTAACAAATCCACTCACTGTATGGCACCCTGCGGGTGTAAAAAACAAATCATAAAAACAAACGCCATTGCAGATTGACCTGCTATGGCGTTTGTTTTACTTTAAGTTTCAACAAAATCAACGAAATGAGGGAATCAGTTAAAATATATACCTTAGCGCCCGACGGGCGCCATGCAGGGAAGAAGAACATCTGTCGAACGACCTTACGCAGGGCGATGCCCGAGGACCTGGGAGAGAGACAGATGTTCTTCTTCTCCCTTATAGCATTTTTTCTCCGAGCTTAATGCCGCCTATAAGGTGGAAGTGAACGTGCATGACGGTTTGCCCGCCCTCTGCACGGCAGTTGTTGATCAGGCGGAAGCCGGACTCGACGCCGGTGATGCGGGCTACTTCGGGAATGGCCTCAAGAACCGCTGTCATGGCCTTCCGGCCCTCTTCCGATGCGGAAAGATCAAGGATGTCGTCAAAGTGCCTTTTGGGCATTATGAGGATGTGGACAGGGGTGATTGGCTTTAAGTCTTTGAAGCAGATGACATCATCGTTTTCGTACACGATGGTGGATGGGATCTCTTTGTTGGCTATCATGCAAAAAATACACATAATTTTCATCTCCTTTTCTGATCGGAAATTCAGACGCCCAGCTGCGTCCTGATTGTTTTGCGCGCAGCAGCAAGTGCATCCGGAAGCTTAACAGCATCCCTTCCGCCTGCCTGCGCCATATCGGGACGTCCGCCGCCGCCGCCGCCCGCTGCTTTAGCCACTTCGCGGATGATGTTGCCGGAATGAATCCCTTTTGCTATTGCCGCAGGTGTTGCCATCGCAACAAAGAGCAGTTTACCGTCTTTTTCCGCTGCCAGAAGGACAACGCCCGCATCAAACCGGTCGCGTACCTGGTCGGCTGTTATACGGAGGGCATCCGCATCCTCGGTTTCTACCGAAGCAACCACCACGGATACGCCATTCATAACATCTGCCATGTCTGCCAGCTCTTCTGCGATTCCTGCTGATTTCTGTTCCTGCATGAGAGAGAGTTCTTTTTCGAGATTCTTCAAATCGGCCATTGCTGCGCGGATTCTGCGGACCAACTGATCCTGCGTGGTCTTCAGGGATGCGCAGGCAGCATCGAGAGTTTCCTGTGTGTTTTTGGCAAGTGCATAGGATGCAGCTCCGGTAACGGCTTCGATACGCCGGATTCCTGACGCGATGCCGGTCTCAGAAAGGATTCTGATCTGACATGCCTGACTTGTGTGCGTCAGATGCGTTCCGCCGCAGAATTCCCGGGAGTATGGACTTTCCATATCCCCGATTGTAACAACACGAACTTCCTCGCCGTATTTTTCGCCGAAAAGGGCCATGGCTCCTAACTTTCTGGCTTCTTCAATCTTCATAACACGAGTGTCAACAGACATATCTGCAAACACAACTTCATTAACCATATCCTCAACCTGATGGAGCTCATCCTCCGTCATCGGCTGAAAATGCGTAAAGTCGAAACGCAGGCGATCGGCGGATACAAGTGATCCTGACTGCTCGACGTGATCGCCAAGAACCGTACGAAGTGCTTTCTGAAGAATATGCGTCGATGTGTGATTGCGGGCGATTGACATGCGATGGCTTCCGCTTACGCGCATGCCCAATTCCTGTCCGGCACGAAGTGCACCTTCATTTACCGTAAGGCTGTGCAGGAACTTGCCGGCAGAATCTTTCTCAACAGACGTCACATGTGCGAAAAAGCCTTTGGTCATCACAACTCCCACATCTGTCATCTGACCGCCTGATGTTGCATAGAATGGCGTCTGGTCAAAAATCGCTATGACTTTATCACCTGCAAAAGCTTCCGGTACCATCTGCAGGATGCTCTCTTCATCTTCTTTTAAAAGATATAATAGCTTGCCTGTAACGGATTGCTGCTCATAACCGACAAATTTCGTAGCGGATGTGTCCTGTAAAAGTTCCGCCGGCAGTTCCTTACCGCCCCATGCAGTGCCTGTTTTGGCTTTGGTTGCGGCACGGGCAGCCTCCCGCTGCGTTTTCATCGCAGTCTGGAACCCCGCCTCGTCAATGGTGAGGCCTTCATCCTGTGCAATTTCGCGCGTCAGATCGAGAGGGAACCCAAATGTATCATGCAGACGGAACACCTGGTCGCCTGCCAGGGTTGTAAGGCCCTTTTCCCTGGTCTCTGCAATATAACTGTTAAGAATATCCGTACCCTGCTCAACCGTACGCAGGAAAGCTTCTTCTTCCTTGCGGATAACAGTCATGATATATGTCTGCTTTTCAAGGAGTACCGGATAGGCCTCTTTATTGAGTTCGACGACTACCGCGGCAATTTCCGTGAGAAAAAGATCCTTGATGCCGAGTAACCGGCCATATCGGGATGCTCGGCGGAGAAGACGCCGGAGCACATATCCGCGTCCTTCATTGGACGGAAGAACACCGTCGGAAATCATCATAGTAGTGGAACGGACGTGATCCGTGATTACGCGGATAGCAATATCGGTCTTAGGGTCCTTTCCGTAGTCGGCATGGGCCTTTTCACAGACTGTATCAAGTATTTTGCGGATTGTATCCACTTCGAAAAGATTATCAACATTCTGTAAAATACAGGCAAAACGCTCAAGACCTGCTCCGGTATCAATATTTTTCTTGGCAAGAGGTGTATAAGTACCGTCTTCCTCACGATTAAACTGTGTGAAAACCAGGTTCCAGAATTCGATATACCGGTCGCATTCACATCCAACCTTACAGTCTTTGGAACCGCATCCGTATTCGGCACCGCGGTCAAAATAAATCTCAGAACAGGGGCCGCAGGGACCGGTGCCATGTTCCCAGAAATTATCCGCTTTACCCAGACGGGTAAGGTGATCCTCCGGAACACCGACATCATCGCGCCAGATAGCATATGCCTCATCATCATCTATATAGACGGAAGGGTACAGGCGGTCAGCCGGCATCTTCAGGACTTCGGTACAGAATTCCCAGGCCCACGGAATTATTTCTTTCTTGAAATAATCGCCGAAGGAGAAATTGCCGAGCATTTCGAAATATGTACCGTGACGCGCGGTGTGTCCGACACGCTCAATATCCGGTGTGCGGATGCACTTCTGGCATGTCGTCACACGAAGTGACGGCGGTGTCTGTGCTCCCGTAAAATACGGCTTCAGTGGTGTCATGCCGGCATTAACCAACAGAACTGAGGGGTCATTATCAGGTACCAGTGAAAATGAAGGCAGACGCAGATGCCCTTTTGATTCAAAAAATGACAGATACTTTTCGCGAATTTCATTTAGTCCAAGAGGTTCCATGAAATAATTCTCCTATTTCCTTGCCCAATCTGAAAAAAGACCTCGAATCGGCTCAAACACGAGCAAAACAGAGGTTTTTACGGGCATGCATTAACTTATTGATTTTACATGAAAAGGGCGGAAAAGGGAATATGTTTTCGACGCTTGCCTGATGCCGGCGCAAATCATCCGAAAACATTTCCCTGTTTTTCCGCTGAATGTATTGTTTCGAAAGTGATTGGGAGTTCTGCATTATTTCAATTCATTGCAGAACTTCTCAACAATTCCCGGATCGGTCTGTCGATCCAGAAGCGGACCGCCGCTCCTGAGAATCGTGTTTTTTTCGTGATATGTAGGTTTCGGCTCGCGATAGATGACGCCGATCGGAATGCGGTCTCCGAATTCCAGCGCCTTTTCAAATGCAGCAAGCTTTTGGGTCGGGTCATATGTGCTGTCCAGTTCATAGATGCGTTTGCTGTAGTAGGCAAAGGTGTTGACCTTGTTGAAGCTTACACAGGGCTGAAGAATATCTACGAGCGCGTAGCCTTTATACTCGATTGCCTGTTTCATAATGGAAATCAGGTGTTCTTTGCTGCCGCTGAAACCGCGCGCGACAAATCCTGCACCGGCTGCAATAGCCATGAGCGGGGGATTGAGCGGTGTGTTGATGCTTCCGGTTACCTGCACGGGCGTCACGAGACCCTCGATCGAGGTTGGCGAGGCCTGACCTTTGGTAAGTCCGTATATCTGATTGTCATGGACAAAATGTGTTATGTCGACATTTCTGCGGATGTTATGGATAAAGTGGTTGCCGCCCTCGCCATAGGAATCTCCCTCGCCCGTGTTCACAATAACTGTCAGTTTTTCGTTGGCAATCTTCGCTGCAACAGCAGCAGGCAGGGATCTTCCATGAAGTCCGCAGAAGCTGTTGGCGCTGATGTACTGCGGCGTTTTGGCTGCCTGGCCGATGCCGGCCACCATCAGTACTTCATAGGGATCTTTTCCCAGTTGTTCCAGTGCCGTTTTGAGGCATTCCAGGATGCTGAAGTTGCCGCAGCCGGGACACCATGCCGGCTCATATGTCGAAAAAGAAGTGGTACCCATACTCATACCCCCCTCACGAGCCTGTCAGCTATTTCCTCACCGGAAATCTGACGGCCGTCGTATTTTAAAATGCTCGATGTACAGACAATACCCGTGTACTCACGGATGAGCCCTGCGAGCTGACCGGTTGCATTCTGTTCAATATTGATTATTTTACTTGCTGAAACTGACTTCTCCAGGAGCAGTGCTGTAGGAAGCGGGAATACATCCCCAAATACGAGCGCTGCGAATTTATCGGGCGTGTACTCATTGAGGGCTTTCACAGCTTCCGCAATCGGACCGTAAGTCGATCCCCACCCGACAAGAAGTGTGTCATATTTCTGCGGTCCCAGAAATTCGGGTTCCTGAATTTCGGCGCCAAGCTTCTTAAGCTTTTTCATACGCTTGTCCATCATACGGATACGGACATCTGCAGCTTCCGTAATCCGGCCGATCTCGTCATGTTCATCACTGTCAGCTGATACAAAATTCGAAGATTTGCCCGGAATAAGACGCGGTGAAATGCCGTCATCCGTGTAACTGTAGCGCCGATATTCGCCTTCGCCTTCATATGCGTCGGCAGGCCGGGCAACATTGATTCGGCTTAAGTCAAAAGGCACGACTGTTGCGGATGCATCTGCAAGATACTGATCACTAAGGAGAATCACAGGAATCTGATATTTCTCAGCCAGGTCAAATGCACGTATTGTCTGGTAGAAAGCATCAGCGTGATGCCTTAACGCAATTACCATACGCGGGAATTCACCCTGGGATGCTGAGACAACAAAAGCCAGGTCGCTCTGTTCTGTTCTGGTCGGAAGACCGGTTACCGGGCCGGGGCGCTGCACATCGGCAATGACAAGCGGAATTTCTGCCATTCCGGAAAGTCCAAGTGCTTCGACCATCAGCGAAAATCCGCCGCCGGATGTGCCTGTCATAGCACGGGCACCGGCAAAGGATGCTCCGATAGCCATGTTGACAGCAGCTATCTCATCCTCCGCCTGTTCCACTACAATACCTGCTTCTTCACTTTTTTCAGCAAGGAATTCCATTACTGAAGTTGACGGCGACATTGGATAGGCGGAATAGAACTTAAGCCCTGCCGCGATAGCCCCAAGGGACATTGCTTTAAATCCTGAGAGAATCATGGTGTCGCCCGCATCACTTTCCATTTTCGGAAAATGGGCACGGACTGAATTATATCCCTTTGTCATTGCCTTAACATTGACGTCCAGGACGGACTCCTTCACAAATGTTTTGAGGACATCCTCAAAATAATCCGCACTCTCGCCGAAAAGCCTGAGCACGGCACCGGTCGCGATACTTCCTGTTACGCGCGGATTACCGAGCGCCTGAGCAATCGCCTCCATGTCAATCTTAATTGCCTTCGGGTCACTTGTTGACAGCTTACTGTCGCAAAGAATAAACCCGTTGTCCTGAATCTGATCCTTGTGAAGCTCAACCGTCTCATCATTCAGTGCAATTACCCCGTCAAGTTTATAACTGTGCGACTGGATGTTTTCCGAACCGAATCGAATCAGTGTGAAATTATGTCCTCCCCTGACCCGTGACATGAAATCCCTGACAGTGAAAACATGATACCCTGATTTTTTAAGAAGTTTCTCCAAAACAGCAGCCGTCGTCTCTATTCCCTGACCGGCCGCCCCTCCAATTAACAAATTATACATATGCATTCCCTCCAAAGCAGGAGATATGGGTGAACAATATTCTATTATTCATTGTACTTCTGTATATGTTTCCAATCAATGCAATTACACGAACACAGAAATACTATTTATTATTAACGAAATGCCAGAGAAAATCAGCAGGATAATCACTGTGTTTTTCACTATCCGTTCGCTGACCGATTTAGACAGGAACATTCCGGCAAATAAACCGATAAGCATGAACGGAAAAAGCATAAGGGCGTTTTTAAGTATTTCAAAATCAACAATTCCAATAACTGAATAGAGTATTATTCTAAAAGAGTTTTCAACCAGAAAAACGATGCAGATATTCCCTTTAAACGCACTGCTGTTTTCAGTGGTTCTGCTGACATATGCGGCTAGCAAGGCGCCTATTCCAAATAAGCCGCAAAGTATTCCGGACAGGATCCCTAATATGATAAGTATCACGGGAGAGGTTTTTTCCTTCCCTTTCTGAAACTCCCGGAAAAACATTTCCAATCCTATGAATACAACCACTACCCCGAATAATAGTTTTATGAGTTGTGTGTTCCCATTCTTCAAAAATAGCGCGCCCGGTATACTGCCCAAAATCACCAGTGCAGATAAGGGAATGCAGATTTTTGCGGATATGGATTTTCTTTCCTTCCAGGCAATCAGAATATTGGATGGATATCCGACTATTAATTCGATCGGTGAAATCATTATGTTGTTTGCTTTAAAACTCATGATCGTGCTGAAAACCAATGTATTAGCAAAACCGCACATGCCTTTAACCAAATAAGCGCATAGCACGGCAATAACCGCAACAATATCCATCTGCTGTCCCTCAAACAATCAACTTACCAAATGTGGGTCCTGAATTTTCCGGATTTCCGATTTTTGCCTGTTTTATTATACCCGAATATCCCCGGACATTCCCATGGCATGTTTTGTATTTGTTTATTGACTAATGCCTTGACGGAAGTTCCGTTTGTCGATAAGCTACATGAAGTGTGAAGCTGGTATCACGGGCTTTTGCACAAGTGAGCATCGCAGCAGGAGGATCCGGCAACATGAAATACTCTTACAAAAACACACTGCATGCCTGCTATACCGGATATTTTACACAAGCCATCGTCAATAACCTCGCTCCTTTATTTTTCGTGATTTTCCAAAACCGCTTCGGATTGTCCTTTGAGGAAGTGGGCCGGTTGATTCTGGTCAATTTTGCCGTGCAGATAGCAGCTGATATTATTGCCCTGAAATTCATGGATTCATTCGGATACAGGAAGGCCGCCGTTCTTGCCCACTTTCTGTGTGCATCGGGTCTTGTTCTTTTAGCCGTCCTGCCGAATGTATTTTCAACGCCATATGTGGGAATCATGGTTGCCGTGGTCTTCTATGCTTTCGGCGGCGGCCTTCTCGAAGTTCTGGTCAGCCCAATCGTAAACGCACTGCCCGGTGACCAGAAAGACAGTGCAATGAGTCTTCTTCATTCTTTCTACTGTTGGGGTCAAGTCAGTGTCGTTGTCGTTACGACTCTCCTTCTTTGGATTCTCGGACACGATTACTGGCCTCTTATCCCGCTCATGTGGGCTCTCATTCCCATCTACAATCTAGTCCGGTTCCTGAAAGTACCTCTCGCTCCGGCACTGCCGGACGATATCCGACTGCCGCTTCGCAATCTTTTTCAATCAAAGTTTTTTGTAATCGCCCTTTTGATGATGCTGTGCGCCGGAGCCTGTGAACTTACCATGTCGCAGTGGTCTTCCCTTTTCGCAGAAAAAGGACTGCACCTGCCGAAAGTACTCGGCGACCTTCTGGGTCCATGTCTTTTTGCCGTCTTTATGGGTATAGGCCGGACTATATATGGCCTCCTTGGCAGCAAGATCAACTTGAAAAAAGCGCTCCTTTTAAGCAGCGCCCTATGTATCTTATGTTATCTGACCACTGTTTTTGCCCCCTGGCCGCTGCTCTCGCTGATGGGCTGTGCATTCTGCGGTCTCTCTGTAAGCCTGATGTGGCCCGGTACCTTCAGTCTAAGCGCCGAAAGGTTTCCGGGCGGCGGCACTGCAATGTTCGGTATGCTTGCAGTGTCCGGCGATATTGGCTGTTCGCTCGGACCGTGGCTGACAGGTTTTATCTCCGATATGGCAAAACAGCACAAAATACCGGCTTTGACTCAGCTGATTTCTGCCCCGGGTATGAATCCCGATGAAATCGGACTTAAAACCGGCCTGTTTACAGCCCTTCTTTTTCCTGTCGTGATGACTCTTGCAATTTTAACTTTTCGAAAGAAAAAACAGCCGAAAGGAAAATCTTCATAATACTGTCAGAAAAGACAAGTGGTACTATCAGAGCCAGTCTTCGCTTTTCACGGGTACTTCGTCACCTTCCATGGCAATAAACCTGATTTTCAGGTAAAAGACTGACAATGAACAAACAAATATCTGCAAAGTGCCAATACTTGCTTTTTCAACAAATCCAATATATGGGCTGCCATATCCGGTCATTGAAGTGGAAAGTGAGCCGGAGAGCGCAAAAACAAAAGTCAGGAGCAGTAAAAATATACCAAAACCCCGATATTTGATTGTAGCTATATTACCGGTTGCGATTAAACACATCGATGCAATGGTAAGGACATATACAACACTTACGACCGCAAAGTGCATCATATTGTTAAATGTTGCACTGGATGTATCGCTGTTGAATAAAAATAACCCAACCCCGAATCTCGAAATTATTGCTGATATTGCCAGAAGTACTGAGCCCAGGCTCATAAGCTTATTGGTCTTTCTCCAAAACAAAGCCGCAATCAAAACAGCAAACAGAATGTATAGCAGTCCGTACCAATTGTACAGGGATATCAGCACACCTTGATTGGGGGCTCCTGAATCTGTTAATGCGCTTATGGAATCTGTCATCTGATTATAGTTCGGGTCAAGAATACCGCCCATAACAATATAAAGAGCAAAGATAGCGGCGCTTCCTATTCCACTGATAAAAATGAAAATGGAGACTACTTTCCATTTCTTTTCGTTTTTCATACAGCTACCCCGCTTCCGGCACAAATTCCATACCTTGGTAAAATACGAATGATTTAAAAGGCAGTTTCTATCTTTATATTATCATAAATAATCTCCGGGAAAAGGTTAATTCTGCCGTACAATTTTGTAAAAGAATTTTTTTGCGATTTCTGTGATTACTATATACGTGACGGCAATTCCGCCGATAGTTACTAGGATCAACGGCGATATCGGTGCAAATCCAAGAATACCGGCAAGCGGGGTATATGGAATCATCAACGCTGCAGCTGCGACACATGCTGTTGCAACCATCAGGTACCTGCCGGGAACACTTTTGTAGAAAGGTTTTCGTGTTCGTATGACAAGTACAATGATGGAAGCAGATATTACGGATTCGATAAACCATCCCGTTCTGAACTGCACATCACTGGAATGAAAAACCAGCATCAGCACACCAAAAGTTGCATAATCAAAAACAGAACTGATCAGACCGAATGTCAGCATGAATTTGCGGATGAAAGCTATATTCCACTTGCGCGGCTGCATGATCATCTCCTGATCGACCGTATCGGAAGCAATCGTCATCTCGGGAAAATCGGTAAGGAGATTTGTCAGCAGGATCTGTTTGGGAAGAAGGGGCAGGAAAGGCAGGAAAAGGGACGCGCCTGCCATGCTGAACATATTTCCGAAGTTTGCGCTTGTGGCCATAAACACGTATTTGAGCGTATTGGCAAATGTGATACGTCCGGCTTTGACACCATTGATAAGAACGCTGAGATCTTTCTCGAGAAGGACGATATCAGCAGCCTCCTTGGCGACATCGACAGCACTGTCAACCGATATACCTACATCGGCTGCATGAAGCGCAGATGCATCATTGATGCCGTCCCCCATGTATCCGACTACAAATCCAGCTTTTTTGAGTGCAATGATGATGCGTTCCTTTTCATTGGGCTCCACTTCTGCAAAGACGGATACACCGCCGACCTGATTCACCAGGGCCCTGTCGCTGATTTTATGAATTTCGGGGCCCGTAAGAATTATCGCATCCTTAATTCCCATTTGAGCGACAATATTCGCTGCAATGAGTTTGTTGTCCCCGGTAATAATTTTGAGCTGGACGCCCATAACTTTCAAGTCATTGACTGTCTTCACAATGTTTTCTTTGAGCGGATCAAACAGCGTCAGGAATCCCAGGAAAATCATACCCTCTTCCCGTTCATCTTCAATAGTCGATTTCTCTGAGATGCGTTTATACGCCACGCCAAGCGTCCGCAATCCTTTTCCGCTATAGTCCTCGAATTCTTTCTCGATCGAAGCAGACACCTCTTTGATGTCGACGATCTTGCCTTCCTCCATCTCTGCCTGCGTACAGACAGCAAGCACATTGGTAAGCGCACCTTTGGTAATCATAACATGTGTCTGTTTTGTTTCAGAATCAGTGACCGGTTCTGAAAGCATAATGCTGAGTCTTTTGCGTATGAAATCATAAGGGTGCTCATCCAGCTTCACATAACCTTTTACATCAATTGTTTTAAAAGTCCGGATTGCTTCGTCAATCGGGTTGATAAATCCGGATTCGAAAGAGGCATTTAAGTAGGCATAAAGGAAGACTTTATCACTTTCCTTACCGCTCACGCCGATGGCAGACTGCATTCTCACAGTGCCGTCCGTAAGAGTCCCCGTCTTATCAGAACAAAGAATGTCCATACTTCCGAAATTCTCAATTGACGCCAGACGTTTGACAATAACCTTGCCTTTTGCCATCATCTTGGCTCCGTGTGCAAGGTTAATACTAATAATCGCAGGCAGAAGCTGCGGTGTCAGGCCGACAGCAAGGGCAAGTGAAAAAAGAAAAGAGTCGAGAGCCGGACGTTTCAGCAGCATGTTAATCGCAAAAATCACAAAGACCAAAATGAACGTTACTTCCATCAGAAAATAACCGAAGCGCCGTACACCTCTCTCAAACTCGGTTTCCATGGGTTTCAGCTTCAGACGTTCCGAAATTTTACCGAATTCTGTATCCTTGCCGGTACTGATAATAATCGCCGACGCCGTCCCGCTGATTACATGCGTCCCCATCCAAAGAGCATTTTTACGGGCGTTTAAAGCGGCATCGAGTGCGACAACACCGGCCTGTTTTTCAACCGGATACGTCTCCCCGGTAAGAGTCGCCTCATCAACATTCAGCGAATCTGATTCAATCAGGAGACAATCGGCAGGAACCACGGCACCTGCCTTCAGGAGCACGACATCCCCCGGAACCAGCTCTTCAACGGGAACCGTCACCGTTTTTCCGTCCCTGAGAACGAAAGATTTAATCTTAACTACTTCCAGAAGCTTGGAAACGGCATCATTGGCCCCGTGTTCCTGCCAGAAACCTAAAAGGCCGCTGATCAGTACAATAGTCAAAATAATAAAGGCGTCCACAGTATCTTTCAGAAAAAACGACAGCCCGATTGCAAAAAACAAAATGATAATGATCGGACTTTTAAACTGTGCTATCAGAAGCTGCAGCGTGCTGTTGCTTTTTAGGGGCCTAATCGAATTCGGACCAAACTCCGAAAGTTTTTCTCCCGCCTTCCGGCCGGACAATCCATCCTTCGTTACGCCCAATTCCTTATAAATATCTTCAATCGGCATTGACCAGAATGTATGTTTCAGATCTGCCATTTTATTATGCTCCTTTTTAAGATACTGTGTATGTTCCTTATAATTCACATTATCAAAGAAGTATTCAGAGAGGAAAAACGGAAGAACCATTCAGCCATTCCCTGGCCTCTTCCTCATCTTCAAAAAAGCGTATTTGCCCGCCCTGGTTAATTTCAGCCATCATTTCAAGAACAGCACTTCCGTGCAAACCGTGTGCTTCATATATAATGGCTGCCTTGATTGAATAATTTGTAAATTTTTGCAGGAAAATGCCGGCAACGCCTGTCCTCAGCCTGAAAAAATCGTCGGCAAAAACATCCTTGTTTATCAGGATGCGATCGGCATGATTCTCCATACATAAAGTGATGAGGTTGTTGGCATCAAGATCGGACTCAAGCGGATGTCCGCATGGGAAAACCTCCACAAAAATCGCATCAACACCAACAGATACCTTGGACTGTAAAGCGTCTTCATCCATTGTGATATCCTCCATATTCAACAAGCGCCTGACTGACCGCCAATAGGTTTTCATGCGGCGTGCCGACAGGGATTTCACAGCCCGAGGAGATAAATGATGTTTCATCCCCTGCATCCAGGCAGTCGCGGACCGCTTTCCTGATGATCTCCGGCGTCCCGCTCCTGATGATTCGAACCGGGTCAATATTGCCGCAGATGCTTGCCTTTCCCTTCAATTTTGCACAGGATGTCTTATAATCAACCATCCAGTCAATATCCACTATATCAGCTCCGACTGACTTTATATCGTCCATTAGATCAGTTATATTTCCGCAGATGTGAAGCTTTGCCAGTGCGCCCATTTCATGGACGGCTGCAATTAATTTTTTTTCATAGTCATACGCAAATTCCTGATAGAATTTACGTCCTATCAGGGACGCAACGGCATCACCCATTCCGATTATATCTGCTCCTGCTTTGATTTGAGCTTTTGCACAGCTGATACCCGCATCGAGGCAGATATCCATAAGTTCTTTAATCATTTCCGGTTCATCATAGAAATCATAGAGAATTTCGTTGACACCCCGCAGATCACCTGCTTCGGCAAGCGGACATTCCACCCATCCCATGACAGGATAATCGTTGCCCACATCTTTTTTGAATAATTCGACTGCCCTGATTCTATCGAGCATGCGTGTCGATTCATAGGGATCAAATACTTTCAATTTCTTCAGATCATCATATGTTTCAATAAAATGTTCTTTTGACACCGGCAATGAGTCATACGGAAAATCAATTTTCGCGCCAAAATCATATGCTTCCCTGTATGAATCGGAAATAGTACTCATAACATCAATTCCAAAGTCAATGTTCGTTCTGATCGAGGACTCCACAAGAACACGATAATCAAGGAAAAACTCGGATGCCGGCCTATTTATATATCGGGGTGCAAAAGACATAATCAGACTGGTATTGGGCGCTCTATCGACTGCTTTGCCCTGCAGGCGGTTCATTACTCTCTCTTTAGAATTCATATCCTGTCCTCCTGAATAGAAATTCCTGCATGGACTTCACCGGGATTGATTTCTATTATATACCTTACAACATTTATGTTGATCACTGAGACAGAATAATCAAGAATTTTCCTGTCCGGAATTGTTGTTATTGGTATAATATGGGGAGTCCGGAAAATACCTGCAATCATTCTTAACAGGAGCTTAAAGCTCCGCTTCAGGAGGATAAAGCGATGGTAAAAGCACTGCTGGTAGTTGATTTACAGGAAGAGTATTTTGGAAAGGATCGAAACCGGGAGCGATTCGGCAAATTTGAAGACGCAGGAATCGAAGAATTTATCAAGCGTGTCAACAAGCACATCGAAGCCCATGAAGCTGCGGGCAACGAAGTGATCTACACGCAGGAGGTGCTCCCCGATACATTCGTATTCAGGAAATTCTTCGGACATTCCATCAAAGGCACCAAAGGTATAGAACTGTATAAGGGATTGAAAATAGTTGGAACATCACGGTTCACAAAGCAATTCGGCGATGCATTTTCCAACCCGGCCCTGAAGCGTTATATCCGGGAACAGGGAATTACAGAAGTTGAAATTGCTGGAATAGACTCGACAAAATGCGTATATCTTACAGCGAAAGGTGCTGTAAGATATGGCCTTAAAACATCAATGCTGATCGATGCGATTGATACGATTTATCCGCAGGACGTCGAAAAATGCGAGAGGGATTTGAAATCCCGGGGTGTTATATACCGGTAATCAAAGGCTGCCCTTCAGTCCGGCAACCGCAGCACTATACTCTTTACGCAGTGAAGTTACCAATTCCTTTACCGAAACTATTTTGTCTGCACGATACGCATTGGCACCTGCGAAAGCAAATCCGTTCTTCATCAGACCCTTTTTTGCGTTCATCAGGGCAACCGAAATACAATACGGACTGACCTTGTAGTCGCATGTTTTTATACAATGAAAGGGACACGTGAAGGGCTTTTTAGCCCCGCTTCTGATATCTTCAATAAACTTATTTACGATCGCCCTGCCAGGAAGCCCGACCGGACTCTTGATTATACCGATGTCCTCTTTATGAGCCTCAATATAAACATTCTTAAATGCTTCTGATGCGTCGCATTCATCCGTAGTAACAAAGCGCGTTGCCATCTGCACACCCGCTGCCCCGAGCTGCATAAATTTATATATGTCCTCACCTGTGTAAATGCCGCCCGCTGCGATAACCGGAATCGACTTCGCGCCGGAATCTTCAAAAGGCTTCATCTCCTGTATCACATCGGTAACCAGATTCTCAAGAGCAAAATTACTGTCATCGATCTGCTCTGTGGAAAATCCAAGATGACCGCCTGCCATCGGACCTTCCACCACGACTGCATCGGGAACATACTGGTACTTATCGAACCATCTTCTGGCAATAATTCTGGCGGCCCTGCCGGAAGATACAATCGGGACTATCATCGTCTTCCCTGCATTATTCAAAAACTGCGGCAAATTCAGCGGCAGTCCCGCACCTGCGAAAATAACATCAATTCCCTCTTCTACGGCTGTCTTGACCATATCCTCAAAATTGGACATAGCCACCATGATATTGACACCAAGAATCCCGGTAGTCTGTTCCCTGGCTTTCCGAATCTCTCTTCTGAGGGCCCGGATATTTGCTTCGAGATAATTTGAATGATAATCAGCTTCCATCATGCCGATGCCCGCCGTTGAAATAACACCGACACCGCCCTGATTCGCAACAGCTGAAGCAAGACCTGACAATGATACGCCAATACCCATACCACCTTGAATTATCGGCGTTCTCGCCGTCAAATTACCAATAATAAGTTCTTTCATATCTGAAATATTCATTTATTTCCTCCACACAGAAAAGGACCCGTATCTTCATTTAACTTTAACAAAATCCAGTTTTTAAGATACGTTATAGAATCACGCTGTCCGCAATGGTTCCATCTATTAAATTCACTATATACAGTGTAGACCCGCAGAGGAAAAAACGCAATCGTTTTGATGATCAAAGTATTTTACAGGTATAACAATATGAGTGCCGGAAAAATTCTACTGCATCCCCGCAAGTACGTCACTCACCATCTTCCTGTAGTCTTCTGCAATGCGTGCCGGCTTTATTATTTGCGCATTGCTTCCGAACTGGAAAAGCCACGAATAGAATACAGGGCTTACAGCCGCCTGAATGTGGGCGATAATGTGTCCGGGTCCGTCGCGGTGAACGGGGATGGATGTTCCGAAGCGGTCCATTATAGGGTTCATGAGGTGATTGGCAAAACGGATATCGAGGGAGACCGTCTCTCCTGTGTACATACCGAACTCGTTCTTTATATAGCTGTCTATCTCGAAGTCTTCCGGCTTCGGCAGGTTGTGATCCTTGGTGCACGTGACACTCTTCATGCGGTCGACGCGGAAGTTACAGACCTTGGCGTAACGCTCGTAGTAGCCGACAACGTAGTATTTGTCATCGTTCCAGACCAGTGCGTAGGGGCTGATTTCGTAGCATTGTCCTTCACGGCGTGCTTTGGTGCCTTTTTCGATCGTATGCTCGATATAGGTGAATGTTACGCGTCTATTGTGATTGATCGCATCGTGAAGAGTACCGGTCGTGTAATATACGTGGTCATTTTCTGTCTTGATACGGCCGGAATAGTGAACCTGACGGCGAAGTTCGACAGCACGGGACTTGCTGGTCAGGGATTCAAGCTTGCGGATCAATGTATCGGTCAAATCCTCCGGAATAAAATGCGCGGACTGGACGGCATCCACAAGAAGTTTCAACTCCGCAATATCAAAGGAACGATTGATCAGACAGTATTCTACAGGCCTCTTACGGTTTTTCTCAATTTCATATCCGAAGTCCTGAAGGATTGCGATATCGCGGTAAATAGCTTTGCGTTCGGCGGATATTCCATGGTTTTCAAGATATCCTAGGATACGGGTCATGGGAACGCCGTGTTCTTCATCTGTTTCTTCTTTTAATAGTTGAAGAAGGTGTAGAACCTTGAGACGTGGTTGTTCCGTTCCTGCCATATGCGCCTCCTGTAGCTGCAATTTTCCCTGTACAATACCTCTTCATATTATTAACCTTTGCGTGCTATGACGCAAGGATTTTTCGGCCCAATATTGCCTGTCTGCCGCTGTTTATAGAACTATTTCACCGGGCTGCTTTATTTGTCGGTATATTGTCCCATGTTCGGTGCTGCTAAATGCAGCTAAGCACACGGTTTGCAGCCTGCCTCATTTATATAATGGTTTGTTACCGGAAGAATTTACCATGCTGCCACGTCAGGACGGAATCGTGTGTGCTGATAGCCCGAAATATCCTTAACGGCCTTCAATATAAGGTGTCCGCGGTCTTGTAACATTGTTACAAATACAGCAGTGCCGGGTTGTTTCCCGCTTTCAGGAAACAATCCCGGCATTAATAAACTTTTTTGGTAATTTGGTTATTTTTCATTTTAATATGGTTTTATTATTTTTTCCCGAGCTGCGGAGCATCAGGTTCACCTTCCCTGGCGAAAAGTGCCTGCTCCTCCGGGCTGAAAGTAGCTAGGAAAACATCCTTTTCTCCCGGCATCCAGAAGTCCTCCTGCAGTATATCGAGCAGATCTTTTCTACTGTGTACATTTGTACGGATCAGCTGATTCTGCTCCTTGACATCTGCAGCAGCGCTTAGCTTTTCGACAAGCTCCGTATACTCATCATCCGGCATTGGCTCTCCCTGCACGAAATAGCTGGGTGCTTCCGTATCCTCTTCCTGTGCATTAACCGGAGGGAAAAGTATCAGATTCTCCGGGCATTGATTCTCAAGTGTGCTTTCGAATAGAATAATCCATCGATCCGCATAAATGTGTGCGTATTCAACTGTCTGTGGACCTGATGCATCAGGGAAACCGCAGACCGCCTCGCAGACTCCTGCAATTCGTTCTCTTCTTTCAGGAAAGGACAGGGCGGATAGTGCAGAAAGAGTCGGAAGACAGGCAGATACTGGATGAAGCCACAGGTCAATCAATGGGTTATCATCTTTGATGTTCCAGACAGCTGTGCAATCCTTTCCGTCATGGTCGAGTATAAGAGCTGCGGCAAATGCCTGTCCCATCAGTATTTCGAAAAAATTTACCGGTACGGAAGTGATATCCATATCATATTTTCGGCTGTAGGCGGAAATCAGCTCACTGCAGAGAGTCTCCGTTACACGGTGGATGTATTCACATTCGATTCGCATCCGGCGCAGATATTCATGTATATATACAATACCCGATAAATTTTCAATTTCGATTGCCAGAGGATAATCCATTAATGCCGGTGTCTCGTGTGCCGCATATTGACCGTCATACAGACGAAAGAAGGTCGGAATTTCGCGATAAAGCGTGCCATAGTAGGTATCAAGCGGAAGATGGATCTTCATGGCAAGAATAGCCCGGAAATCCCGTTCCGACTCTTCCATAAGTGATAGAAGACGCCTCTGTCCGTCGCAGAACCGCTGCTCCACTGAAGCCGCAGCGGAAGGGGACGCAGCAGCGGCAGGTGCGAGGCTGAGTGTAAATCGTACTGACGCAAAAATATTGCGTCCGATCCGTTCGGAAACGGATGTTGATCCTTCTCCCACATAGTGATTGAGCTCTTTCTGGAAAAGCGCCAGAATTTCATGCGCCTCTTCTTCCGGGTGGTTTGATTTGCGGCGCAGCTGCGCACCCGGACGCGGGGCGTGTGCTTTTGAATCCATCTGTGAAGCGTCTTCGGATTCATCACCGGAAGCGTTATCCATGTTCGATGCGACTCTCAAATCCGACCGTGAGCCTGAATCCTTGAATTCTGATGGTTCCCGTACAGCAAAGATATTGCGCCGGAAGGTTTCCGTCAGCGGAAGCACATTTTCCTCAGGGCTGATTTCTGCTTCCTCATCTTCAAAAGAAGTCTCCCTGCCGGGTGTATTGTTCGCCCCCCGGTAAAGATCCTTTTTCATCCGGAAGTTCTTAATAATGCGGTCGGCAGCTTTGCCTCGCAGAAGATCGGCATCCCCTGCGCAAAAATTATCATAGTATTCAGCCACGGCAAAAATGATATCGTCGTCAGCAATAAAGTCCGTGGTCTGGTTCTGTATATATAAAATCACTTCAAACCAGTCTGCGATAACCTGCGGAAGGGTATCCTGTTCGGCATATGGGGAAGATGATGCACGCTCCAGAAGCTTCTCGGTCATTTCCAGGGACCACTGAAGGCGGCCCTGCCGGGCAAGTGAACTCTGACGCGCTGCAAGAACCTCATGAATACCCCTCTCCGTGAGGTATGAACCGATTCCCTTGATATCATCATTCGCGATTCGCAAATCAGCGACGTGTGAATCAGAAGTGGTTAGAAACCCGAGTCTCTCAAGTCCGTCCTGACTGTTCTTTTCTGCCATGAGAAGTCCCCCTTGACGTATATATACTGATATGATATCTTGTATTTGTGATTTTTTGTACAAAAGTATTATTTAAAACCAAACTTAATTTTCGCATGTTTGAGCGCCGCCGTCAACAGGAAGCGCTTTTTTGATACCATTTCTGATGTTTTTATTTGCAATGATCATATTGTATTATTTGGGCGGGATACATCGGGGGAATACGGTATGACAACGACAATTCTGCTGCTTATAATATATCTTGCTTTTGTAAGTCTTGGACTTCCGGACGGTGTAATGGGCGTTGCCTGGCCGGAAATGCGTCAGACCTTTTCCCTTCCTCTTGCAGGAGCAGGCGTTCTGACAATTGTCGGCTCACTAGGAACAGTCTTCTCTGCCTTTTCCAGCGGACATATTCTTAAGAAATTCGGTACGGGCCCTGTCGTCTGTGCAAGTTCGGCATTAACCGGAGTTGCCATGCTGGGGTTCGGGTTATCACGATCTTTTATTTATCTTGTTATTCTTTGTATCCCTCTTGGTATTGGTGCAGGTGCTGTTGATACGGGCCTGAATGATTATGTCGCTACTCACTTTTCTTCACGTCATATGAACTGGCTGCATGCATGCTGGGGATTAGGTGCTTTTTGCGGGCCGCTTATTATGACGAAAGCCATTGTAAGCGCCGGATCATGGAGAATAGGGTATATTTCGGTTGCTGCGGTACAGCTGACTCTTGCCCTCATTTTTCTGTTGACGCTTGGCTTATGGAAGCTGCACGCACCGGAGAAAAAGTCTTTACAAAATAAATCGGACAGGCCAAATGAAGAAGCCGACCATAAGGTCATCCTCACATTTGGCCAACGTGTGCTGGGAGGTTTCCAGGAAATTTTCCACCGCAAAGGTTTGCTTTCAGGAATGCTTCTTTTTTTCTTTTATGTCGGATCCGAAACATCAGTCGGATTGTGGAGTGCAAGCTACCTGCGGAGTGCGAGGCTTGTGTCCATCGCAGACGCGGGACTCTGGGTTTCAGTCTATTATGGAAGCATTACAGTCGGACGAATTCTGGTTGGTCTGATTGTTGAAAAAACCGGTACGAAGACTGCTGTCCGCCTGGGATCGATTGTAAGCGCCTTGGGTTTTACCTGTCTTCTTGTCCCCGCTGCAGCAAGTATCCTGTGTCCTGTCGGATTATGTCTGATTGGTTTGGGATTTGCTCCGATGTATCCCTGCGCCATGCAGGACACGCCGCTGCATTTCGGGCGCACATTTTCAAAAATTGCAATAGGTTATCAGATGGGTATGGCAAATATAGGTTACACGGTAATTCCGCTGTTAGTCGGTGCCGTCTCGGGAGCAACGACTCTGTGGATCATACCGATCGGAGCCTTTGTCTTCCTTGGCGGATTTGTTTTTTTCTATGAAAAGCTGGCAGGAGTACAAAATATAGATTAGCATCGTTCAGTCGTGGTTTTTCGAAAACAGCCCATACTCACAATGTCCATGAAAAAGACCCGGCGCACGTTATTGAAGTGCACCGGGTCCTGTTAGTCAGGAGGTTATTTTCGGACAGGAATAAATGTTCAATTAAAGCTTTGCAAGGATCTTGTAATGCTCTTTCAGAGAAGGATAAATGGAACGGTACAACTGATAGTAGGCTTCATATTCCTGATGCCTTTTTGCGTCCGGAGAAGCTGAATCCTTGGTCAGAACGGCGATCGAACATGCTTCCTGAATATTCTTATAGACTCCCGTTCCCGCACCTGCCAGGAGGGCAACGCCCAGGGCAGGTCCTTCTTTGGATACTATAGTGCTGACTTCGCAGTTGTATACGTCTGCGAGCATCTGTCTCCACAAAGGTCCCGAGCCTCCGCCGCAGGCACGCATTACATCAATAGGCGTGTCCATTCCGGCGATAACTTCAAAGCAATCCCGGAGGGAATAGGAAACACCTTCGAGTACGGCTCGGATCATGTCCCTTTTCTGGTGCATGGCAGATAATCCGAAGAACACGCCCCTGCAGTCCGGATCGAGATGCGGTGTACGTTCTCCCATAAGGTATGGCAAAAACAGAAGGCGGTTCGCTCCGATCGGAACTTTCTGGGCTTCCATATCCATCAGATAGTAAGGGCTGACACCCATCTGGGCCGCCGTTTCCATCTCAGACTCGCACAGATTATCACGAAACCATTTAAGTGAAAGCCCGGCGCCCTGTGTGACACCCATGACATGCCAGCAGCCTGGTACTGCACAGCAGAAAGTATGTACACGTCCAGCCGGATCAATATGCATTTTGGATGTGTGCGCATATACGACTCCGGAAGAGCCAATTGTAGTAAAAGCTTGTCCGTCACTGACAACGCCCGTTCCGACTGCTGCGGCTGCATTGTCGCCGGCGCCGCCTACAACAGGTGTTCCTGCTTTCAGGCCGGTAAGTTCAGCTGCCCGGGAAGAAACCCTTCCGCTGACCTCCTGTGATTCATATACGGGAGCAAGAAGGGATTTGTCGATTTCCAATTTCTTCAGGACTTCATCGGACCAGCAGCGGCCGCCGATATCGAGAAGCTGCATACCGGATGCATCCGATACTTCGGTAGCATATTCGCCTGTAAGCATCAGGCGGATATAATCTTTGGGAAGGAGGATCTTCCTGCACCGGCCATAGTTCTGCGGTTCGTTGTTTCTTACCCATAGGATTTTCGAGGCTGTGAAGCCGGTAAGTGCGGGATTAGCTGTGATTTCAATCAGACGCGCTGCACCGACCTTCTCCGTTATTTCAACACACTCTTCTGCGGTGCGCTGGTCACACCAGATAATTGCAGGACGGATAACCTCGTCTTTTTCATCGAGCATAACCAGACCGTGCATCTGCCCGGAAAGGCCAATGCCGCTGACCTGTGCGGGATTTATTCCGCTTTTGCCCATGACCTCTTTCAATGTACCGGCTACTGCCTGCCACCAGTCGGAAGGAAGCTGTTCCGCCCAGCCGTTATGGGGCTGATACATCGGGTATTCAATAAGGGCGTCGCTGATCACTTTGCCCATTTCGTCGAAAAGAACTGTTTTGGTTCCTGATGTGCCGATATCGATTCCAATCAAATAATTCATAAATAGCTCCTTTTCAATATTATAGAAAGGACTTTCGCTGCTAATCGGGCAGCGAAAGCCCTATTTTGAATAAAATACAGTTGCTCAGCCGAACAGAATGGAGTTCATGATGGATTCAAGATATTCCTGGCGGCCGCTCTCTGCAGATACTTCACCGTTTTTGAGTGCATAAGCTGCAAGGTCCTGCATTGTTACTTTACCGCTGACAATATCTGCTCCGATTCCCGATTTAAAGCTTGCATAACGATTTTCGACGAATTGATCAATACGTCCGTCCTCTATCATGCGAACTGCCATTCTCAGGCCGAGTGCATATGTGTCCATTCCGGCAATGTAGCCGTAGAAAATATCTTCGAGTGTGTTGGACGGCCTGCGTACCTTTGAATCAAAGTTCAGACCGCCGTGTGTGAAGCCGCCGGCTTTTAGAACTTCATACATGACAAAGGTGCTGTCATAGACGTTTGTCGGGAATTGGTCGGTGTCCCATCCGAGCAGAAGGTCGCCTGTATTTGCATCAAGGGAACCGAATACACCATTGGTACCGGCAACACGAATCTCATGCTGGAATGTGTGCTGAGCGAGGGTTGCATGATTTGCTTCCAGGTTAAGCTTGAAATCCTTTTCCAGGCCATACTTGCGGAGGAAAGCAAGAACGGTATTTGCATCAAAATCATACTGGTGCTTCATCGGCTCCTTCGGCTTCGGCTCAATATAGAAATCCCCGGTAAAGCCGATGCTTCTGGCGTAGTCTACCGTCAAATGCATCAGGCGGGCCATATTATCCTGTTCAAGACCCATGTCAGTATTCATAAGGGTCTCATATCCTTCTCGTCCGCCCCAGAAAGTATAACCCTCACCGCCAAGACGGACCGTGATCTCCACAGCCTTCTTAATCTGTGCTGCAGCATATGCAAAGACATCCGCGCTCGGTGATGTGCCTGCTCCGCTCATGTAACGGCGATTGCTGAAAAGATTTGCCGTGCCCCAAAGAAGCTTCTTATTATGCTTTTTCATCTGCTCTTCCAAAATATCAGCAATGATATCAAGGCGGGCATTTGTCTCAGCGAGTGTATCAGCTTCCGGGGAAATATCGCGGTCATGGAAGCAGTAGTAGTCAATATCAAGTTTGTCCAGAAGCTCGAAAGAAGCCAGTGCCTTGTTCTTAGCCTGCTCCATCGGGTCTGTCGCACCGTATTTTTTATCCATGCTGCCTGAACCAAACATATCAGCACCTTCTGAAACCATTGTATGCCAGTATGACATGGCGAAGCGCAGGTGTTCACGCATTGTTTTGCCGGCTATTAACTCTTCCGGATTATAGTACTTGAATGCCATTGGATTTTGGGATTTTTTTCCCTCATAACGTACCTTCGGGATGTTCGGATAAAATTCGCTCATAATTGTGTCCTTCCTTCCTGTGTGGGGCTGCCACTTTTTGCTGCTTTTCTGTGAGTTACCACTTTGTGCCTATTTTCTACAAATTCTCACGCAGGAGAATGTCAATTTTCGTAAATATCAAATCAGTTTCCGGGATCTGCCTGTCAAGAAAATAATCAAAGAGAATCTTAACCGGCATATAACCCTGCTGAAATGGGTCCTGGCAAATCGTTGCTGATATGACGCCGGTCTCCAGATACGGCCTCGTTTCCGATGTGCAGTCATGTGTGAAAAGTTTTATCTTACCGGCGTTCCCCGAATCAACAAGAGCTCTGCATGTACCGCCGATTCCGCCTGCAGTCATATAAATTGCATCGAGGTCTTTATACTTCTGAAGCAGGTGAAGTGTATTTTGGTAAGCTTTATCCGCCTCGTCAAGTGTCTCAAAAACATCCAGAATCTTAATTGTCGGATGATAGCGTCTGATAGATGAATTGAATCCTGTAATTCTCTGATTATGACCAAGAATATGAATGGAGCCTGTGTAAAGGACAGTTTTGTATGTTCTTCCGTCTGCAACCAGACCCATCAGACCCGCTGCAATTTCACCGCTCTTCTGATAATCCGTCCCGACATAGCACAGCCGTTTTGTCTTCTCAATATCCGTATTCGATGTAATTACCGGAATACCCATCTTCACCAGTTCATTAATCTTATGTGCAATTGAGCGTTCGTTTATCGCTGCGATAACCAGTCCCTGGATTCCTTCAGCTACGAGTTCATCAATCAGGCGCAGCTGTACTTCCACAGAGAAACCCTTCATGGTCTTGAGTGATACCGTAACACCATTGTCCGCATATGCCTTTTCGGCTGCACGCAGGCCTGCAATAACATCTACAAAATAAACATTACCGTCAACAGGGAAAATAGCTCCGATCTTCAGAGGCTTTTTTCTCGCTGCGAGTGCCAGCGCGGCCCGGTTCGTCTTGTAGCCTTTTTCCGTTGCGATTCGACGAATCCGCTCAGCGACTTCGTGGTTGACCCCGTCTCTATTATTCAGCGCCCGGTCAACTGTTCCTCTTGAAACACCTGCAAGTGCTGCTATTTCTTTGATTGAAGTCACCGGCACACCACCATCCAAATTACATGATTTTTGCTTGTTTCAAACCGTGCTCGAGCACGGGGACAAATATAGGTTACTTTGTCATCCCCCTGGTTGTCAATACTTTTCGAAAAAACCTTCTCCCTGCAGGTATTGCACCCGCAGGGAGAAGTTCGATTCAAATTGACAAATGATTATTATTTTGTTTTTCTTTTGGAAACAACATCAAAGGCAACAGCAAACAGAAGAACAAGTCCTTTTACGATTTGCTGCCAATCCGAGCCGATACCGACAATGGACATACCATTGTTGAGAACGCCCATGAACATAGCACCGATCAATGTACCGCTGACAGTTCCGATACCGCCGTAAGCTGATGCGCCGCCGATAAAGCAGGCACCTATTGCGTCGAGTTCAAAACTTTGTCCGGCTGTCGGTGCAGAAGAGTTAAGACGTGCTGCAAAAACAAGACCGGCGATTGCGGCAAGGAATGACATATTGGTATACACAACAAAGAATACCCTCTTTGTATTAATACCGGAGAGTCTTGCTGCCTTCTGATTGCCGCCAAGAGCATACAGATACCGGCCTGCTACGGTCTTATTGGTAATGTATGCATACATAAGCACAATGACTGCAAGTATGAGAAGAACAGTCGGAATGCCCTTATAGCGTGCAAGAGTATAAGCAATTACAAGGATAGCGGCAGAAATGACAACCAGCTTGATTGCAAAACCAAGAAAATGTCCTGTCTCATAGCCTTTCTTGACTTTGCGGATGCGGCCAATAACCTGCATAATTACATAAACCAGTGCAGCTAATCCGCCAACAATCATACATGTAAGGTTGAATTTCGGAACACTGAAAAAGTCACCGAAGAACCCTGTTGACATTCCAAGATACGTTGCAGGGAATGGTGAAAGAGTAAGTCCTTTCAGTACAACAAGTGTCATGCCCCTGAACAGAAGCATGCCCGTCAAAGTAACGATGAACGGGGGAATCTGAACATATGCGATCCAGAAACCATGCCACATACCAATTGCAATACCGGCTGCCAGGCAGATCAGGATAGCAAGGTAGATATTTACTTTATTGACGATAATCAACTGTCCTGCAAGGGCACCGATAAAGCCTACGACGGAACCGACAGAAAGGTCGATGTTACCGCCTGTAAGGATGCAAAGGAGCATACCCACTGCCAGGATAACTACATACGCGTTCTGAAAAATCAAATTGGATACATTCTGAGGAACCAAAAGAACCTGTTTGGTGGTGATTTCGAAAAAGATCATGACCGCAAAAAGTGCAATCAGCATCGAATACTGTCTCAGACCTGTACCAATGGACGACGTGAATTGTTTAAGTTTACTTTCTTCCATTTTTTTATGCTCCTTTACTCGCAGAAAGAATCATGCCCATAATAACTTCTTGTGATGCTTCATTACGTGAGAGTTCACCCACGATTTTGCCTTCGTTCATAACGTAGATTCTGTCACACATACCCAGGATCTCCGGAAGTTCAGAAGAAATCATTATGATTGACTTACCTTCAGCCGCCAGATCATTCATAATACAATAAATCTCGTATTTGGCTCCGACGTCGATTCCTCGGGTCGGTTCATCAAGAATCATGATATCAGGATCTGTAAACATCCACTTACTCAAAAGAACTTTCTGCTGATTGCCGCCGGAAAGGTTGCCAGCCAATTGCTGGACAGTTGAACACTTAATTCTGAGCTTATCCCGGTATGTTTTGGCTATGCTCACCTCAAGATCCCTGTCAATCTTCCCTCTTTTGCTGACTTTGGACATTTTGGCCAATGTAACATTATCCGTGATCGTATTCCCGAGAATCAGGCCGTCACCCTTACGGTCTTCCGTGATGTATGCGATCTTTTCTTTAATGGCCTGGGAGATGCTGTGAAGAAATACCGGCTTGGAATCTTTCTCCAGTTCACCTTTGATGCCCGATCCGTATGCCTTACCGAAAGCACTCATGACAAGTTCTGTTCTTCCTGCGCCCATCAGGCCTGCTATTCCAAGCACTTCTCCCCTGCGGACATTTATCGAAACATTGTCAACAACTTTGCGCTCGGAATATACCGGATGGTATACCGTCCAGTCCTTTATGGCAAAAGCGACATCTCCGATATGTGATTCGCGTTTGGGGAAACGATCGGTCAGTTCACGGCCTACCATTCCTTTGATGATCCGGTCCTCTGTTATTGTATCAACCGTCTTGTCAAGTGTTTCAATTGTTGATCCGTCACGGATAATAGTAATTTTGTCTGCGATAAAGTTGATTTCATTCAGTTTGTGGGAAATCATAATGGACGTGACGCCTTTTTTCTGCAAATCCTTAATTAAGCCAAGAAGCTTCTTCGAATCATTTTCATTCAAAGAAGCCGTAGGTTCGTCAAGTATCAGAAGTTTGACGTTTTTACCAAGTGCTTTTGCAATTTCAACAAGCTGCTGCTTACCGACACCGATATCCTTGATAAGGGTACGTGAGCTTTCCTGAAGCCCGACAGTTCGAAGTAATTTATCCGCCTCGTGAAATGTAGCATCCCAATCAAGATTAAGGGCACTTCCACGTTCATTTCCTAAAAACATATTCTCGCCGATCGTAAGATACGGCACCAAAGCCAGTTCCTGATGGATAATAACTATGCCTTTTGCTTCACTGTCCCTGATTTCTTTGAATTTACATAGCTCTCCATCATAGAGAATGTCGCCCTCGTATGACCCATACGGATAAATGCCGCTGAGTACATTCATAAGAGTAGATTTACCTGCGCCATTTTCTCCCACAAGCGCATGGATTTCTCCCTCTTCTACTATAAGGTTGACATCATCAAGTGCCTTAACACCTGGAAAAAGCTTGGTAATATTATTCATTTCCAATAGTGTCTTTGCCAATGTCTTATCCCTCCCGTTCGCACAGATTTCTTCTGCCTGAAAGAGGATTAGGGCACGGCTGCAGCATTAAGCTACAGCCATGCCCGCCTCTCGAAACTATATCATTTCATAAACCCACGAAATGCTAACATAATGCTTACATGTCAGAGATGTAGATTAAGCTGCAAGATCAGCTTCTGTGTAGTAACCGCTGTCAATCAGGATTGTCTTGTAGTTGGACTTGTCAGCGAATACAGGTGTGCAGAGGAATGTAGGAACAATGCCCTTGCCGTTTTCATAGGTCTTTGTATCGTTAACATCAACTTTTGTGCCCTTAACGATAGATGTAACCATTTCAACAACCTTGGCAGCAAGAGTACGTGTATCCTTGAAGACAGACATGGACTGCTTGCCGGCGATCATGTTCTTTGTGTTGGGCTTATCACAATCCTGACCGGTAATTACAGGCCAGTTTTCGCCGACTTTGTAGCCTGCGTTGTCAAGAGCGTTCTCAACACCAAGAGCAGTGGAGTCATTTGAGCAGAGAACTACGTCAAGCTTTGTGCCTGTTGCATAGTTTGCTGTGATCAGGTTGTCCATACGGGCCTGAGCGGTCTCTGTCTTCCATGCGGCAGTAGCAACTTTCTCAAAGTCAACCTGACCGGATACAACAACAAGAGTTCCCTTGTCAATGTAAGGCTTGAGAACATCCATAGCGCCCTGATAGAAGAATCTGGCGTTATTGTCATCAGCGGATCCGGCGAAGATTTCCATGTTGAATTTGCTTGTCGTGTCCTTAAGTTTGAAAGTATCTACAATGTAGTTACCCTGGATGGTTCCAACCATGTAATTATCAAACGTTGCATAGTAGGATACAGCGTCGGATTCCATGATCAAACGATCATAAGCGATAACAGGGATCTTTCCTTCTTTAGCTGCAGTAAGAGCTGTTCCCAGAGAAGAACCATCGATAGCGGCAATAACAAGAACGGTACATCCGCCAGTGATCATGTTCTCAACCTGAGAAACCTGTGTTGCAACGTCGTTGCTTGCATACTGAAGATCAACGGTGTAGCCGGCAGCTTCGAGCTGTGTTTTCATGTTGGCACCGTCCTGGTTCCAGCGCTGCAGATCCTTTGTAGGCATAGCAACACCGACTTTTGCGGTACCGGTAGCGCCGGCTTTAGTTGTAACAGCAGCAGAAGCGGCAGCGGTTGTTGTCGTAGTTGTTGTACCTGTACAGGCTACTACTGAGAGCAGTGCGGCAGATGCGACGAGAAGTGCAATGATTTTCTTAAGTCTCTTCATGTTTTTCTCTCCTTTTTGTTTCTCGGTTCTTTGCAAGCATTATGTCATGTAATACAGTGGATGAGAAAATGGTCAAACTAAATAATACATAATCCGCGGTATATAAATATCACGAAGACAAGAAACCTGTAAAATAATATTAAGCCTGAGAAAATATAAAATAAACTGTAGTATTCGTGATTAAGTGCATACCACTTTGCTATTCTTTCCCCCCTTCCGGAATGTAGTGTAAAGTACACTCGGAAATCCGATGTGCGTCGGATTCAAAAAATAACGTGCCGCACAGGCATTCTCCGACAAATTGTTCTGTTCTTCTATATCAATAGAGAAGAACTTGCCAAGAGTCCGGTCAAACGAGTTTTAAAAACACACAAGCATTAAAAACTGAAAGTCAAATACAAGTGAGTTTCCGTGCTCGAGCACGACCACAACAGAATTGTATATCTCAGCTACAATTTTGTCAATAGTTGTCGATAACTTTGTGCAACCCATCAATATGTCTTGTTTTTTGTGCAATATGTACGTATTTCCATCGTCATATTTGTATGCTTATTATTGGATAGTATGCGAAAACGAAATGTGATTTTTTAATGAGCTAAACGTTTCGTATCAGTATTATTTAATTGTTTTTTTCTCATCTTTATAAAGTCATAATTCGACAGAAGATCAATCCCTTATTTATTTGTTTATAATTATTACTAGTTGTATTTTATACAGTGTGATGTTTATTTAATTTGTGATTTTTCTTTTTTTATTTAGTACATTTTTTTTACTTTTTATATTTTCGCAAATGTCAAAGGACTTTTATTTCTGTTTATCTGATTTTTTTCTGTTTTGTGCCTTTACGTGCTTGGTTTTTTTCCGTGCATAACGGCTTTGGCATTCTTCCGGTCCTCCATTTTATATACTCCTTAAGCATGGTTTTATCTGGTTATCCTCAAGATTCTGTGATACAATGTCGTTTACATTATTGTGATATTTCTGAAAGGGGTTATCCCATGCATGCAGTAGTTTTTCCAGAATTAGCCATTATGGCTCCGGAGATTCTTATCCCGCGACAGGACATAGATCTCGGAAGATGGGCTGTCATTGCTTGTGATCAGTTTACTTCAGAACCGTTGTACTGGACTCAGGTTGAACTTGATACAGCCGGTGTTCCCTCCTGTGCACACATGATTTTGCCGGAAGTGTACCTTGAATCATCATCGGCGGATCAGCTTGACCATAAGATTTCTTCAATAAACGACTCAATAAATCTGTATTTGTCTGATGGAACGCTTACCGCACTTCCCTCCGGCTTTGTTCTGCTTTCCCGTGCTACACCATATCACCCGGCTCGCAAGGGATTGGTTCTGGCTGTCGACCTTGATCAATATGACTTCGTCCCGGGCAACCATATGAAGATCCGGGCAACGGAAGGCACCGTGCTCTCCCGCATTCCTCCCCGCGTCAGGATCAGGCGGGACGCCCGGCTTGAATTGCCGCATATCATGCTTCTGATTAACGATCCGGATCATATTGTGATTGAGCCGGCGTATGATAATCTGGCATCCTCAGGTGCATCCCCTTTATATGATATAGATCTGATGCAGGGAGGCGGACATGTTACCGGCTATTTTACAGAAGCCGGATCTGCTGTTTCCCGCAAAATCACTGATGCTCTTTCCGCACTCCTTGAAAAATCGGCGGACGGCTTCCTCTTTGCTGTTGGTGACGGTAATCATTCACTTGCTACGGCAAAGGCACATTGGGATTCCATCCGGCCGTCAATCACTTCCGACGAGGCAGTTGATCATCCGGCGCGATATGCACTGGTTGAAGTTGTCAACATCCACGATGACGGTCTTGCTTTTGAGCCGATTCACAGAGTTGCATTTGGGCTTTGTGCTGAAGATTTTTATGCCGCAGCGGGAACGTTTTTTGCAGGACAGGGTTTCCATTTTCTGAATGAAGAAGAATGGAATGCTCAGAAGGAACATTTTCCTGTTTCTGCACATAGTATACCTGTGATCAGTGACGGTCACAGCAGCTACCTGGTTCTTACTGAACCGAAACACACACTGGCTGTCGGCTCCCTGCAAAATGTCCTTGATCATCTCATTTCAGTTCGGCCGGATGTCCGATTGGATTATATTCACGGTGAAGATGCGGTCCGTGCGCTCTCCGTTTCCGGAAATCTCGGGTTCCTCCTTCCTGCTATTTCGAAAAATAGTTTTTTCGAGACTATTACAGCCGAAGGTGTTTTCCCCAGAAAGACATTTTCCATGGGTGAAGCAATCGAGAAGCGTTATTACCTTGAAGCAAAAAGTATTATGCCAAAGGAGTAATTATGTCTGATTCACGTCCCTCCATCTGCATAATCGGTGCGGGTATTACCGGCCTTGTCAGTGCCTGGGAGTTATCCCGCAAAGGTTTTGTCGTTCAGGTCGTCGAACAGCATTCGACTGCCGGCGGGATGCTGTCATCCATGCGGATTGGACACGAGTATATTGAGCTGCTTCCCCATCATATCCGTAAATCCGATAGGAATCTGCTGGGTCTTCTTAAGGAACTCGGTCTGCAGGAAGATGTGTCCTGGTTTGATTCTTATTGGTACGGCAGGGTTGGCCGCAAGAAACTTGGCTATCTGAATAACGGTTTTCATTCATTGATCAGTGCCCTGACCCAGGAGATTACAGATAATGACGGAATAATCCATTACGGCTATACTGCAATGGATATTTCACAGACTCCTGAAGCTGATAAATCCTTACAAAACTACTTTTCCGTATCTTCCCTGGCATCCGGTACATTGCCAAGATACCAGGTTTCCTGTGTGCTGGCCGATTGTACTACTGTCGTCCTGGAAGCTGATAATGTACTTTTTACTGCATCCTGCCGAAACTTCGCTCATATTACACATGACTTATCCATGCCGACCGATTACCGGGACACTCTGATGGATGTAACGTACAAAGCGAATATGTGTCTTCTGCTTCTCATGAAAACGCAGTTCACCGGGTGTTTTTCACGGCCGATAGCCTTCAATGCACCCTTTCAAAGAATCATTGAGCATACCAACCTGGTAGGTGAACGACGTTATGGCGGACACGTTGTGTATCTGTCGGGGTCGCTCGCTACTTCGCATCCTCTGTGGACGCAATCCGACGCCGAGGTCTTCAGTGAATTTTTCAAGCATCTTCAACTTCTGAATCCAGCCACTGTCAGGAATGACATATTATCATGGCGCCTGACGCGTACCCGTTATGCCGCGCCTTCTTCGCAGCCCGTTTATAATCTCCTTTCTCCCCTGATGCCCGGACTTTATGTGAGCAGTCTGGCTCTGGTCGAGGGCGGTGCGGAAGATTCAGTGGAATACCGGATGGATGCATGCGTTTCCATGGCAAGGCAGGCAGCCCGGATAATTGAACTGGATCGCCAGGTGACAGGGCTAAAAAGCACCGGGTATGCCACAATTGACCGTATCTATTGATATTAATTTCGAAGAAAAATAGTATATAATCAACACAAGTGCCGTTTCATGTATTTGTGTTCGGTATATGAGTATTTCCGGAGGATGCCGATGGATAACAAAAGACCTGATTCACAGAAGTCTTCGTTCAATCCCGTTGGTTTTGATAAGCCGAATAAACATTTATCTTCCCCTTCGCTAATTCCCGAAAAAATTAAGCCAATCCGGTTTCTCCTGTTTCTGATTCCGGTTGCCCTTGCCTTCTTTTTGTCATTTATGCTGAAAGATGACCAGCCCCGCTATTTACTTTGGTGGGCAGCACTGCTGGTATTTGGTATCGGCGCTTTCCCTGTAACTGCGTGGCTTTTTTCCGCCTTCCGCGGTAAGGGCTATGGCTTTTCAAAGGCCATAGGGATTCTTGCAGTATCCTTTGTTCTTTGGACTTTTTCTTATCTGCAGTTGATCGGTTTCACGCGGTTTTGGATTATTTTTTTCTTAGCCGTGCTGTTTTTTGTCAGCTGGGGCATCCCAAAGACAAGGAAAGCTGCACTTTCCGCACTTTCCTCAAAGTCCGATATATGGGAAATCACGCTTGAAGAATCACTTTTTGTTCTTGCTCTTCTGGCCTGGTGTTTTATAAAAGGTTTGCGCCCTGAAATCAACGGAGAAGAAAAGTTCATGGACTTCGCTTTTTTGAATTCACTTGTCCGTACGGATACGCTTCCGTGTGTTGACCCATGGCTGGCTGGAAGCAGCATTAACTATTACTATTACGGTCAATATATTTATGCCCTCATTACAAAGCTCACCGGGATTAAAACCGGGATTGCCTATAATCTTTCGATGTGCACGACTTTCGCACTCGCATTTACCATGTCGTTTTCTCTCGGCTCACTGTTTTTCGACGGAGCTATAAAAAAGGGGCTTCGTGCATCGGGCGCATTCCGGGTAGCGGCAGGGATACTGAGCGCATTCGCGGTGACTCTTTTCGGTAATTCCCATGCTTTCTTTTATGATGAAAACTCAGCCGGCAACTCATTACTCGGCTTATTCGCAAAAATGGGTATTAACGTGGGACGGACTGACGGGTTTTTTTATCCGGATTCCACACGCTTTATCGGTCACAACCCTGATTCACAGATATGGGACGAAGCAAAGACGACGCTGCTCAGAAACGGTGATTATACGATCCACGAATTCCCCTGCTACTCATACCTCCTGGGCGATCTTCACGCGCATGTCGTCGGACTGATGATTGTCATGCTGATTGTTGCCGTATTGTTTTCGCTGTATGTGAATGCACGGCATCCCTCAGGCAGGGAAATGCTTGTCCGGGTCTTCCCGAACAGCGGGAATCCGATCAGGCTGTGGACACGAATTCTGTATGAGTTTAAAAAATTGCTCAGACCGGAAATTGTGATAGCCGGCATACTCCTTGGTATCGCGACAATGTGTAATTACTGGGATTTTTTAATCTATTTTATCGCAGGCAGCATGACCCTCCTTATATATAACATCAGGACATCCCGCCATTTTGTGTCTTTGTCAGGCATGCCGTTTTTCCTGACTGAGGCAGCAATGATCCTTATTGCATATCTGAAGTACTCAAAGTTGCCTTTCACACATGTCGGCGTCCAGATGATTATATTCGTGATCTGTCTGACCGGTACCTCACTTATACCCTGTGCACTTACAAGAACCGGCCTTGGTATGTCCTTTCTATTCTCTGCGGCAAGTCTTTGCTCGCTGACTTTCAATTCCAAATTTGAAATGATAGCAAATTCGCTTGCCAAAACAGTTGATCAGTCATCAGTCTATCAATTTCTGATCCTTTGGGGCACACATATTCTCTTTGCCCTCGTTCTGATAACAGTCACTCTGTTTTCCCGAAAGACTGCATCGGCTGATAATTTTATTGAGGATGACTATGTCCCGGAAAATGCTGTCGCACGGTTCTTTGCCAAAATGAATCCGGCGGATATATTTATGTCGGGCATTGCGGTTGTGTCTTTCCTGCTTCTGGCCGCACCTGAAATATTCTATGTCCGTGACATATATTCAGGAAGCTATAAGCGATCCAACACAATGTTCAAGTTCACTTTCGAGGCTTTTGTACTGCTTTCGCTAGTCCTGGCATATTCATTTTTCCGATTTCTTTGTATCCGCTTAAAAAACAGGCGGCAATTGTATGTGTTTGCAGCCGGAGCTTTGGTTCTTGCACTTCTATTGTTCGTACCCATGCGATATCCTTTTGTTGCCATTGAACAGAGAACCGGCCCTATTTCACTGCAAAACTACGCCGGTCTTGACGGTACAGCAGCGCTCAAAACAAGGGACAGTCCTCAATTGACTTCAGGGGCAGGAGACCTCGCAGATTATTCGGCTGCCATTGACTGGCTCAATGCAAATGTAGAAGGCACACCTGCCATCTGCGAAGCATTTGGAAACAGCTATACGGATAACTGTGTAATATCGGCGTATACAGGACTCCCAACGATCATCGGCTGGCAGACACATGAATGGCTGTGGCGTTTCCAGGGAGTCGTAAACAGCGCAGGCGAACTAGTCAGCATCCCTGACAAGGATGTTTGGAAGACGGTTCTTACACCGCGGCAAAACGATGTAAGGGCAATCTATACAAGTGCAGGGGTAACAGAAGCCCGGACGCTGCTCAATAAATATGCAGTGACCTATCTGGTTGTCGGTGATCTGGAAAGAACCCAGTTTGTTAATATCAATGACGCGGTTCTTCAGAATTTAGGAACAAAAGTATTTGAGAGCGGGACATTGTATATTATCAAAATCCGGTAAAAATTCCAGTAAGTCTTATTTCGCGTCCCCGGTCTCCTCCCCTGCTGTATATATCCTGATGGCATCCCGCAGGAATACGGCACAGCCGGGCGCGATTTTGTCATAATATGCAGCAAATCGCGCATCATCGACATAACCTTGAGCCAGAGCCAGATGTGATTCCTTCGAATAGGTGTCCCAATAATTCATAAGCCACTTTTTGTGAAGCTCACAGGCTTTCTGTGCCGGGAGTCCTGCCGGATCCCCCGTTTTGAATGCCGCCTTAATCGCCTCATTCAGTTCGAGACTGAGAGCTTCGAGCTGCCTGTGATCTTCATTTGTCATCTTCTTCAACTTTTGATTCGCGAGGTCGACCGCCTCTTCACCGTATCGGACCCGAATCTCCTTTCCGTATTTTTCCTCATTTTCATCAATCATCTTCTGGGATAATCCCTCGAATTTCTCGCTGTCTGTCATTGTAATTCTCCCTTCCTGTACATCGATTGTTTTTTCTACATTGGTTATTAATTTTTCCAACTGTTCTTTTCTGCTCTGAAGCAAGGCTAGATGTTCACGCAGAATGCGGCTGCGGTCAAAATGATCGGATGCCAGTATGCCGCGGATTGTCTCAAGGCTCATTCCCAATTCCCTGAAAAACATAATCAACTGCAGGCGGTCCACTTCTGTCTGTCCATATACCCTGTAGCCTGATGTCCTGCGCTTAGTCCTGATCAGCCCGAACGATTCGTAATACCGGAGAGTCCTCGTTGATATCCCGGCAAGGGCTGCCATTTTTTGTATCGTATATTCCATGCTTTCACCTCCTGCACATGTATTGTAAACCTTAACGTTACGTCAATGTCAAGAAAAAAAAACAAACCGCAAAGCATTTTTCCTTTAACGGATTGCTTTGCGGTTTGTTCATTTGCTATGTTATTGCCGCCTGGTAAATTTGCAGGGTGAAAATGCATCAGTTATACGTATTACGCTGCTGGTGTAGGTGTTGCCGTTGTAGTCCCGGTTCCCGTAATCATCGAAACCGGTGGAACCAGTATGACATCACCGGGCTTTGGCACATAGTCGGCTGCCAACCCGTTATATGTGATAATCGTTTTTATCCGCGGGTCGGTGTTGGAATCCAGTTTGAGTTGATATGAGTAAAAGAACAAATCCCACCAGGTACGGAAACCGGTCTGATCCGAGAAGTAGAAGGCGGCAACAGGAGCTACTGCAGGTGTTACTGCCGCAGTCACTGCAGGTTCAGTGGAACCGGCTGCCGGTGTAGCTGTGACGGTTCCGGGTGCTGTAGTGGTGGCATTGCTGTCTGCAGGTGTTGCTGACAGGGTAACGGATGGTTCTGTCGGTGCTGTAGTTACTGCCGGTTCTTTTTTGCCGTTCCCGTTAATGAGGGCAACAATCAGAATAATAATACAAAGTACGCTGACACCTATCAGTAAAGCTACCCAAAGTTTGTTGCGCTTGTATGCAGCATCCGTATCACCATAGTCGAATCCTTTTTCCTGGTCAAACATATCCTGTGAAGGCCGCTGCTGCTGATTCATTCTCGGCCGCGGAGTCTGCTGGGTCGTCGTCTGTGCGCCACGCTGCTCTTTGGCAGTTCCATAGGACTGTACCGTCTGCTGCGGCGGCGTGTAAGAATAGCTTCTATTCCCCTGGCTTGGCTGCGGAGGCAAATCTTTTCTCATATCACCGTCTTCGTCATCCAGTGAATAGGAACCGCGCGCATATACTCCGGCACTGTCATAACCTTTGGGAGTATAGCTGTTAGTCGGGTAAGTCGGCGGAGAATAGGTTGGTGCCTCGTACAGGGGCATGTCCGGAATATCGTTTATGTTTGTTGTTGCAGGTGCAGCAGGTTCTTTTGACTCGAATGGAATATAGTATGTCCCGCCGGCAGAAGAGTCTGTCTCAGTGACTGCCTTCGAATATGAATAGCCATTTGTTTTCGAACCGTTCTGTGCAGAAGCAGGGGCAGCATCAGCTGCAGCATATGCTGATTGTACAGGCTTCGGTATAACAGCCGGAATATCATCCCCAAATACAAGAGGTTCACCCTCTTCTTCTTCTTCTGACATCTCGGGAATATATTTGGGAGCGGATTTTACATTCTGTCCAAAAGCATCCTGACGGTAAGGGACAGCCTCATCTTCAGCCGACTTGAAGCTCTCCACATCGTCCTCAAATTCAGTTTTCACAAAACCGCCTTCATCCGTAACGGATTCGCTCTCTGTGACCGGTTCGCCAAAAGGTTCAAGTGAATCATCCTTAAAATGAATCGGGTCTTTCGGTCCGGGAGGTGTAACCGGCTGCTCTGCAAGAGGCAGGACAAACGGGTTGGTGGCATCATTCCCGAAATACAGCGGCTCTGCTGCAACAGGTGCCGTAATAGCAGCAGCTGCGGCTGCCGGTGCAGCTTTGGCAATAGGAACCTCTATCGCTTCATCGTCAACATCGTTATAGGATTGCTGACGGTTCTTCTTTCCAAAACCGAAAAGTCCGGCTTTCTCCTGTGCCGATACCGTTTCTACGAAAAAAATCATGAACTGCAGCGGAACTCCGGGAAGCTTCGCAGCAGCCTCAGTCATTACTATGCCTGCGGCATCGCATTGATCTTCTGCATCATAAAGGATGCGCAGAATTTCCTGCTGTCCGAGTGCGTCATACACTTCGCGGTTGCACAGGATTATACAGTCATCCATCTTTAACTGGGCAATATTGGAGCATAACGCTGTTGCTGTCTTCGTCGCGCAATAGTTGTAGAAGTTATCTACTTTTTGTCTTTGCGTATTTACCGGTTCTATCTGTAGATCTGTTGCAGTGAGCGGGAAAAGCGTATCATCACGATACAGGAAAGCTAGACCCTTACCCATTGTAATAGCAAATGCCTCCGAGTCCTTAACAAGGACACCGGCAAAAAACGGTGTTCTGGTGTTGTCAGCCTGAAGCTTCATCCTTCCGGTTACTGCAACCGCAGTGTTAACCAGTTCTCCGATTTCATCATCCAGTGCTTTCCTGCCTGTTTTAATCTCGTTGGAAAGCTTGCGCAGGGGAGCCTCGAAGGACTGCTCAGCCGCCGGATCCCTTCCAGGAACTGTCGAGTGGGAAAACACCGTGAAGAAAAAGCCCCTGTCTTCCTTATCGACCGTGATATCAGCCGCTCGGGCTTCCCTTTTACCGGAAAGTCTGCCGTCAAGATAGAAAGCATCTGTCAAATCCGATGCGGGGTAGTACCTGGCGGTTACGGTAGAAGCAAGACGTGTTAATTTAGCCATAACTAGAGCCTCCAGTCCATTCATTTAACTATTAAAATGCCGTTAAGCAGCGGATGTATGTATCACAAATGAAAAAAGTATTTAATTTATTATACCATAATGAAATTTATGGCAACTGCAAATGTCATCAAATCGTACTATTCTTGTCCGTTTTGTACATAAATATCCATGTATTTCTTAACTATCTGGAATGGGGCAGGGCCAATATCAAGATATGCCTTATGAATTTCACTGAGGGAAGCCGAATCTCCCAGTTTGTCCTTCGCATTGGCGATGATGTCATCCGTATTCAGGTGGCCGACACAATACGGCATATAGTAACACGGGATCTCAATGGCCACATTATAGCAGTAATCTGCATAGTCCTGATTAAGACCAAACCCGGAAACATAATTATTTACTTTCTCCTGGCTCCATGCTTCGTAGTTGACGCCGATATCTATTCTCGAAGGAAGAAGTATATTTATAATCTGGTTTTCTGCAGCAATATAAGATACCAGCGTCTGATCATATTCTGAATGTGAGAGAATGTATCCGGCCGCGTATTCAGCCCACCCCTCGGAATATCCTATAAAACTTGCAGTACGCTGATAATAGCTGGAAATGTTCTGTGCATGGAATATGGCCTCGTACATATGTCCGGGATATCCTTCATGCGCTACCGTTTCCAGAATATTCTGATAGCCGGCAAGGGCAGCAGTATTGGTCACAATAACATTATCCGTCGGATCATCGATGGGACAGGACAGATAGGCTGCCGGACTGAAGAATGCTTCGAGGGCACTCGGAACCTCTTTGAGTGTCACTTTATGACTCATTATCGGAGGAAAATCAGCAGCGATTGCAGCCTCACAATAATCCAGATTCTGCTGAATCGTGCCTTCCGAAAAATTGTAATTGGCATATGCATCGCTGAAGGCACTGTCAGTCGGAGCCGATTTGATGATATCCATTTCGTCTGAAATTGCCTGCTCAATTTGTTTGCTCACTGTATTCACAGACGAATCGGAGCTTGTGTCGGACTTCAGGAGCAGGGAATAGTATGCTTTACCGCCAGGCAAATTACACAGGCCGCCGGCATTCACGCCGGTTCCCATCAATGCGGTAAATCCGTCGATGAGAATCTGATATGCAGGGAACACGTGCGTATCCAGCATAGATTGATTCTGAGCAATGTAATCCGCTTTTTCCGCGTCTGTAAGTCCTTTGACTGTATCAAGGCGCTCGGCAAAACTTGAAATCAGAAAATGATTTTCTTTATCTGCGAGAAAAGAGCTGCACGAATCGATGACTTTCTGCAAATTCGCATCCGAAGCACCAAGTCCTTTATCCGCACGGTCCTTCTCAAAAACCATCAGATCCGAATAATATCTGTCAAGATCGGAAAGAAGCAGGAGGTACTGGTCTATGTCCTCTTTGCCTGCAAAAGTATATTCGGAAAGCACCAGGGGAAGCTCCGTCTGAAGTCCGGTAATTGAATTAAAAGGAGAAGAATAGTAATAGTACTTCTGGTAATCAATCCCTTCCTTCAAATCACTTTTTATAACATCATACATAACGTGATATTGCTCAGGCAGCATGCCATAATCTATTTTAGCAAGTTCATCCTGATACTTCACGAATCCGGCAATTGTCTCGTCTGATTTTTCTTTGGAGACATCACCGAACGTTGTCGGCGGTACAGTCAGGTTAAGAGCCGCAGGGTCCTTTACGGAAAAATGCAGCGTAAGTGTGTCTGATGTGACACTGTCCGCAAACATTTCAAAGTCAATATCCTTTAAAGCTTGTATGGCTCCTGCTTCGCCGGAAGTCTCAGACTGCGCAGCAGAGCCTGAGGCTTCTGATGCATCCGAACTTTCGGACTTCCCTGCTAAATCACCGGCAACCTGCCGTATAACCGGAACCAGGAAACATGATGATGAAAAAGTAGCCGTCATTATCAGGGACAGAATCATAATTGCCAACAGTATCCTGCGTATGGTTCCGCTCGATTTGGTATTCATCAGGTTTCTCCCTTTTTCATTGCATTCATCCGAAAATTGTCGGGTAACATTCATTTCTCATATGATGAGAAATTCATCAAAATGATATACTATTTCCTATAAGGATGAGGAACTTATATATCATACTACATTTCCTGCAGCAATGGATTATTGTCGTGCTACAGATATAATACATATCCTACAAATCAAAGGCATTTCATTACAACTGTGTGGCAAACGTATTGGAAAAGAGGTCTGGTATGAGATCAATGTTTGTCCTTTTCCGTTGGGAGTTCCGGCGAATTTTGTCGAACTGGCGCCAGACAATGGCGATTTTTCTGATTCCCTCCATTGTTCTTCTTCTTGCTTTGTATCTTTTTCCCGTTTTGGTTGATTATATTTCCACCGGAAATATCGGTAAGGCACCGATCGTACTTGTTTCCCCGGATGCATATATGCTCTCATTCATTAAAACAGACTCCCTGGCCTCAACCTATTCTTACAAAATCTGGTCCCCCGATGAATATGCAGAAGCGGAATCGGACGGAAAAGCCGCCGGTATCGCGGAAGACGGAGGCATTATTGTTGTTTTTAAATCGGCCGGCGAAGCGCTGCCCGTCAATCCGGGGATCTCTTTCCAGGACGCAGTCGGAACTTATTTCCGGAAATTATCCGAAGGCGCCGGCAACAATCAGACAACGGCCGTTGTTTCCATCTACTCCAACTCCCGGATTATCATGTCACAGACAACCGCCAATCAGTTCAAGGAGAATGTACTTCCACGTTACAAGGACTATCTTGTCAAAACAGCCGGAAGTTCGTTCTATTCCAAAGGCGGGGGTACTCCGTTTTCTGTTGATATTTTCAATCCCTATACCAGATTAATGGAATACCGGAGCCTGGCGAATCCGATGGGTGCACGGGTCATTCCGGGAATACTGATTCTGCTTCTCTATTACTGTGTGTATTCGCTGTCCGGTGATATTCTGGCTTCCGACAGGGAACGCGGGTTCTTAGCCAAGCTGACACTGACACCGCTGAGTACGCGGGGACTGCTGTGGGGCAAAGCACTTGCGGTAATTGGCGTATCCTCGCTGACGTCTGTGATTACACTTCTTGTGCTTCTCCTTTCCTCCTGGACAAACAGAAGTAATAATCCGCTTTCCCTCATTCCTTTCGGGCTTCTTCTGACGCCGACCCAGTTGATCCTTGTCATGGTGTCAGTCGTATGTGCCGCTATTGTGATGACAATGCTTTGCTTCAAAATCATTGTTGATCTGCGGAATATGCAGGATATCATCATGAACCTCCAGCTCCCGCTCCTGCTCTTCCTTGTGGATTTTTTTCTGCAGCTCTTCCGGATGTCGACTCCCGTTTGGGTTGAATATGCCATTCCGCTGCACAATAATCTGCTGCTGATACATGATATTATGGCCGGAACGGCTGACATTCCCTATTATGCGATAATCACTATCCTGAATTTGATCATAGCCTTTTTTCTGTATAGAAATATAAAACGCACGTTTGAACAGGAATCCGGCAGTCGCAGGACCCGGTTGGAATATAGAAGGAGGATACTATGATTCAGGCTGTACATGTAACAAAAAAGTATCCGTCTTCCGTTAATGTAGTGGATGACGTAAGTTTCACAGTACGGGAGGGGCGGATATTCGGACTTCTCGGTCCGAACGGAGCCGGAAAAACAACTCTCATGCAGATGATTTCGACATTGCTGCTGCCTACCAGCGGTGACATTTTGATTTACGGGATGAATACTAAGGACCAGGCACGTGAGATTCGCCGTAAGATCGGTTTTCTTACATCGGAAGTGAAGCTGGATCCTTATTCGACACCCGACAAGCTTTTCTGTTTTTTCGGAGAGCTGTATCAGCTGGATCGCGACGCAGTCGAGCTGAAAAAGGAAGAAAGCTTCAGAAGATTTGATATCGGCCCATTTGCAAGAAAAAAAATCATTGAACTTTCTACGGGCATGCGGCAGAAAATTTCGATTGCCATCAGCCTGATACACAATCCGCCGGTCGTTATTTTCGACGAACCTACAAACGGGTTGGATATCCTGACCGCACATCAGGTTACCGACTACCTGCGCGAACTAAGGAATGACGGACACATTGTAATCCTGTCAACGCATATTTTCTCAGTCGCCCAGGATCTCTGCGACGAACTGGCTGTGATGGTCGACGGCCGCATAGCTGCCCAGGGTTCGGTCACCTCACTTCTTGAAGTTACGGGAGCTGCAACATTTGAAGAAGCTTTTTTCCGGCTTTACACGCAGAATCACATGGATTAGGGGGATTGCATGAGAAGAGTTGTGCTGGCTATCGCCCGTAGGAGTTTTGCCAAAGGAACACGCCTTAAGACGCAGATGTCAAAGGCATCACTTTGGGTAAGCCTGCTCTTTGTAATGTTTTTTATCTTATATCTTATGAGCTATGCAATCACCCCAGATACCTCAGGTTCATCTGAATCTGCCGGGAAAACTCTCCTTGTGAATCCGCCTCATTCCTTTGAAGTCTTCCTGTCAGAAAAATTTGCCGATGTCCCTGAAGTCGCGGTTACCGCATTTATCCGCGAAAAAAACGGGGCATATTATGATTTTCTGACATATCAGGACAAACTGTCCAAAGGTCAGGCAGAGCTGGTTATTGTGTTTCCGGAAGATTTCGACCGTATGACAGCGGCTTTGTCGGGAGAAAACCGTCCCAGGGTCCTCACTTACTATGACCCTTCCGACCCCAATTCAAAATCAGCGCATGACTGGTTTATCAAAAATATCCTTACCGATTACGGCGATGCCATCCAGGCGGAATATGGCCGGATTTCAACAAGCGCACCTGCATTTAATGTCGTTTTGCAGGAATTTTCCGGCACACATACGGAAGAAGGCATATTGGGATCCAAGAGCATTATTACGCGCATGATTCTCCCGCTTGTTTTGTTTATTTCTGTCATGTATGCCTGCATGGAAGCCGGGACGGTATCAATAGCCGGGGAAAAAGAGCGGGGCACTTTTGCTGCGATACTTCTGACGCCGGCCAGGCGCGGCGAAATTGTTTTGGGAAACGCACTTGGAATTGTTCTGCACGCAATGATTCCCGCAACGATAATAAGTATCCTGCTTACTGCAGTTTTCGGATTTTTCTCAGCCGGGACAATCATGTATCTTCTTGTTTTATGTTTGTCCCTTTCCCTACTGCTGACAGCGCTTGTCCTTATCATTTCCATTCTGAACCGGAGCATTTTGGCTGCGCAGGCAAGTTTCCTTCCCCTATTTTTCATTCTTCTGATTGTCTGTATAACCGCTATGCAGAAACAGGGTACACCGGTTTTGTTTTCGTATCTGGTTCCATTCTATGGTCATTATTACGGAATCGAAGCAGCACTGAACGGCACCTATTCCGTCAGCCTTCTTTTTATGCTGTGCGGGATTTGTGCAGTTCTGACCGTTCTGCTTCTTCTTGCTGCGGACAAGCTGCTTCACGTTGAACGATTTACAACTTCTGCAGATGATAATCAGGATGTGCAAAAAGAAATCCGGCGCAGGAATAAAGATCGGATTATGCTGCAGAAAGAAACGGATGCACCGCAAAATATCGTATATAATTATCATCCGAAAAGATCCCGGCCTGCAGTAAGCCTGCTTACCTATCACCTGCTTCTTCCACTCTACCTGTTGTCGATTTTCCAAACTGCCGCACTGATTATTCCGCTCCTGTCATATATCCGGTCGGATGAATCAACTTCATTTTTTACAGAACTCTCCCAATCCGGAGGGAACCCTGCGTTTACAATCAGTATGGTATTAAGGCTGCTGGCAAAATTCATGCAGACAAAACCCTTTGTAATTGCAATGGGCGTCAGTTATGTCCTTGTAATCGCTGTATATTTTCTGATTATCAGGGTCTTCGAAAAGCAGCCGATGTCAACAGCCGGCCTTTCCCTGAGCGGTAACGGTGCGCCGGGAAAAGCTCTTCTTTCCTATATGGGAGGTCTTGTCCTCGGCTTTGCAATGATGCTGGGTGTGTTTTTACTGCTCCTGCTGACCGGACAGATCCATGTGACAGGCTTCGGTCTCGATTCTTCCGCTGCCGGCCTTTTCCTGATCTACATCCTCATGTGGGTTCCGCAGGGTGCATCCGAAGAGCTGATGTTCAGGGGCTACATGATGCCGCGGTTAAGTGCACGGTTCGGTCGTGCCGCCGCCGTGCTTCTTACCTCCCTGTCTTTTTGTGTCCTTCACATAGGCAACGCAGGATTTTCGGTTATTGCGTTTGCCAATTTAATTCTGATAGCGGTCTTTTTCGCACTTCTATCCCTTTATACACAGCAAATCTGGACAGTATGCGCAGCACACTCGATCTGGAATTTTGCACAGGGAAATTTATTCGGACTCGAAGTCAGCGGAACGCAAAGCGCAGCCAGACTAATACAAACGAGTTATTCCGCCGATAATTATCCTTTACTGACAGGCGGGGATTTCGGCCCCGAAGGAGGCCTGATTGTCACAGGTGTAATCGTACTTTGCCTGTTGATTTTGGTTTTCATCCGTCATAAACTGGATAAGGCCGCTTTTTCTTAACTCAAAGGAGAATATTCATGTCAATACAGATCCCTGCCCCAAAGGTCAATTATCCGATTATCGATATACATTCCCATGTTTTCCCCACGCAAATTCTGGATCGGGCGGTTGAATCCATCAGCCGGTTTTATAACCTGAGCATGCATATGGATGGATCCCTCCAGACACTGATGACTGAAAATGAAAAAGCAGGTATTGCCTGCTCTGTCGTATTCACAACGGCAACGACCGTAAGGCAGGTAGCTTCCATCCACTCATTCATCCAAAAAATGCAGGATGCCTCAAAAGGCCGTCTCATCGGATTCGGTACCCTGCATCCTTCCATGTCCGTTAAGGAAATCGAGGCCGAAGTAGAGAATATTCTGGCTTTAGGGCTTCACGGCATCAAACTGCATCCGGATTTCCAGAGAATTGCTGCTGATTCAAAGGCTGTTTTTACTATGGCGCATGCCGCTTCGGGCAGGCTTCCGATCCTGATCCATGCTGGTGATTACCGGCATTCTTTCTCACATCCTGAACAGATCAGAAAACTGGCAGTTTCCTTTCCTGATCTTACCATTATCGCTGCCCATTTCGGCGGCTGGAGCGAGTGGCATAAGTCGCCTGACGCACTGGCAGGTCTTCCGAATGTATATATCGACACATCCAGTACCCTGGATTTCCTCTCGCCTGAAAAAGCGACGGAACTGGTGTATCGATTTGGTACGGATCATGTCCTCTTCGGTACCGATTATCCGATGTGGAGTGCTTCCGAGGAACTGTCACGCTTTGCAAAACTCACACTGACCAGTGGGGAGAGAAGACAGATCCTTTACACCAATGCAGCTGCACTTCTCTCACTTTCTTCCTTTTCGAGCGCGATATAATCAATTTTTCCAACAAGCGTATGCGGAAGCTGATCCCTGAATTCAATCGTGACAGGACGTGCATATGGAATCAGCCGTTCTGCACACGCGTCAATTATATCTTTTTTGATTTTTGTCAGATGCTCTTCCGAACGCAGTCCGGATGCAACAACAATTGCCTTGACGACATGGATCCGGTAAGGATCCGGAACCGCAATCGCACATGCGGAGTCGACTCCGGGAACACCTGAAATAACCGCTTCAATCTGGGAAGGAAAAACGGGAATCCCTGAAACCTTAATAATCCTTTTGAGGCGCTGCGTGAAGTGGAAGAATCCATCTTCATCCATATATCCGTAATCACCGGTATGGACCCACAAACGTCCGTCATCATGCAGGTGAATCGCTTCGGCCGTGCCTTCGGGATCGCCTAAATAGCCGAGCATGACAGTGGGTCCGGTAACACAGATTTCCCCGTGTTCTCCGCAAGCAATTTCATTGTGCGTATTTGGCTCCACAATTTTCATATACATATCCGGCAGCGGAAGTCCGATGGATTCTCTTCTGCATTTATTTTCCGGATTCACGCAGCAGACAGTAACTGTCTCGGTAAGGCCGTATCCTTCACGCAGCGAAAGTTTTGAGCCGCGAGCATGAATAAATGATTCAAAACGATCCTTCAGGTCCGGGGAAAGTGAATCACCGCCGCAGAAGCAGCAGCGAAGAAAGGAAAGGTCCGCCTTATCCAGAAGAGCACTCTTCAGAATGCCTTCGTACAAAGTCGGAACCGCTGCAATAAACGTTGGGCGTTCTTTCATGATAACCTTAGCCAGGGAATCCGGCTCAAACTGCGGTACGAGAATAGATGTGATCGCGTTGCATATCATCGTATGCATGCCCATGCACAGTCCGAAGCCGTGGAAAAGAGGCAGTATTGTAACCATTGACACCTGCGGAGCCGCACCGGTCTCAAAGGGATCCGGAATATTGACAATCTGCGGCCCCTGTACGGCAAGGACATTCAAATTCTGGGAGGAAAGAACAATCGTCTTCGGCGTTCCTGTCGTACCGCCGCTGTGAAGGTACACAGCCGGTGCCCCGGGTTCGAGCGGCCTGACGTAATGAAAGGAAGATGCAAGGCTCTCAGACGCATACCGGGCGGAAAGACCGGCCTTCTGCAGATCGCGCCATGACATGAATTTTTTATCTTTTGGGATTTTCGGAATCTTCCTTCCCTTGGTTATGTAGAATCCCAACGTTTTAGCCGCAGACAGGTAGTCACCGATCGCAGCTGTAAATACACGCTTAACGGTTATCCCCGAAAGCATTTTCAGATGCCTGGGCAGAAATGCATCAAGTATGATCAGATATTCACTTTGTGTGGAAGTCATGAAGTCCTTCAGTTCAAGCGGCGGGGTCTTTGGATGCACCATATTGGCTATTACGCCGATCTTATTGACTGCATAGAAGAACACGACAGCCTGCGGTATATTGGGAAGGCAGATGGTTGCTACATCCCCCCTTCTGAGCCCAAGATCAGTCAGCGCGATGGCAATCGTATCAACCTGAAAAAGAAGGGATCGAAAAGATATCTTCTGTCCCTCAAATGATATCGCAGGCGTACGCGGGAAATTATCTTCCGTTCTGACAAGCATTTCATACATTGTCTTGTCAGGGTATGTCAGCGATTCCTTCATATCGGGGTCATAATGCAAAATCCAAGGTTTTTTCATGCGTTATACTCTCCTTGTCACGGATTTTGACCCGGACTATTTTATTTTATTCCATTCCTGCTGATATGTGTACTAACGATTTTCATAAAAATGCAAAATGTTTTTCAGATACATTGTCTGATACAGATGATATAATTATGTTAAATTCCGTTATTCTCTTTTTTCTTTGATATAATCCGATTTATTGAATGGAGCGTGGAACCATGGCAAAAAGCAGATCTATTTATGTATGTAATGCCTGTGGATATGAGACTTCGGGATGGATGGGCAAATGCCCTTCATGCCAGACCTGGAACTCCCTTATTGAAGAACGGATATCCGCAGAGCCGCAGACAAATGCAAAGCCCTCCATGCGTCAGAGTTGGATTACCAGTAATGAAGTTGTTCCTCTTTCCGATGTGTCAACAGATGAAAATCCACGGTATTCTTCAGGAATGAAAGAACTTGACCGTGTCCTCGGCGGTGGTTTTGTCACCGGTTCGCTTGTACTGATCGGCGGTGATCCCGGCATTGGAAAATCTACCCTTCTTCTCCAGGTCAGTCATCTGGCCAAAACAAAGGGGACTGTATTATACGTCTCAGGCGAGGAATCCAAAACGCAGATCCGGCTCCGTGCTACTCGGCTCGGAATAGAGACAGATCATATTACCATCTGCACGCAGACGTCTTTTGAAGAGGTTTCCGAGTCAATTTCCACACTGAAGCCTTCCCTGTGCATAATTGATTCAATACAGACTCTCTATTCAGAAGAGCTCTCTTCCGTCCCCGGGAGCGTTAGTCAGGTCCGTGAAGTAACCGCAGGATTATTGAGACTTGCCAAGGACCTTCTGATTACAATCGTACTTGTCGGGCATGTAACCAAGGACGGGGCTCTTGCCGGTCCACGCGTACTTGAGCATATGGTTGATACGGTAATCTATTTTGAAGGTGAGAACAGCAGTCCGTTCCGGATGCTGCGGACCGTCAAGAACCGTTTCGGTGCGACGGGCGAGCTTGCCTTCTTTGAAATGACCGATGTCGGACTCACCGAAGTCGAAAACGCTTCTTCCCTTCTGCTGTCAGGAAGACCTATACAGGTTCCGGGCTCGGTTGTGACCGCATGTATGGAGGGCACCCGGCCTATTCTGGTAGAAATCCAGGCACTGATGAATCCTTCGAATTACGCTGTCCCGCAGCGCCTGGCGCAGGGTCTTGACCGCGGACGAATCGGCATGCTTCTGGCTGTACTCGAGAAGAAATTTTCTGCAGGTGTTAATAATATGGATGCCTATATCAACGTTGTCGGAGGTCTAAAGATTTCTGAAACCTCCTGTGACCTTGCCATTTTGTCAGCCGTCTATTCGGCACTAAAGGATCGTCCTGTCCGCCCGAACACAATTGTTATGGGTGAAGTAGGGTTGACCGGTGAAATACGTCCTATCGGAGATATTGAGCGGCGTCTTACCGAGGCAGCACGTCTTGGTTTCTCCTCCTGCATCCTGCCTGGCAGCAACAAAGCAGGCCTTGACCGTATCCAAAAACAAAGGAATGCCCATACATCCGGTGTACATAATACCAAATCGGAAAGTATATATCACGGCGGACCGGATAATGCACATACCGGCCCGGAAGAGAATTCGACCGTTTTCCCGGAACTCATTTTCGCAGATACGCTTGCAGATGCGATGGATGTGCTTTTTGCAGATAATCACAGCAGCGCCGCGAAACGGGGCGACAAATGACGGATTCCTCTGAGGAAAGAATGCCCGTCAGGCTTTACGTCATTATTCCTGCGGCAGGCCTGGGCCAGCGCATGGGAGGCACATCAGGCAAGCAGTTTATCCCCATCGGGGGTATTCCCGTGCTCGCACGCACGCTCCTGGCTTTTGAACATTATTGTCTGGAGCAGCAAAAAGCCGGCCCGTTTTCCATGCACGGAATACTTGTCACGACGCCTCAATCCGTCCATGAGGCCAAAAAAATATGCGACGATTTCAAAATAACATTCGTTGAAAAAATAATTGCCGGAGGATCAACAAGGCAGGAATCTGTGTGGAATGGAATCTGCGCATTGCAAACACTTGCTGTTCCGCCTGAAGGTGACGATATCACTTTTATCCATGACGGAGCACGCTGCTTTGTAGATTCCAGCACACTTCAGCGCTGTTATGACGGTGCACGGAAATACGGCGTATGCACGGCAGCCATCCCTGTAAAGGACACAATTAAACAGGCGGATCCGGCAGACAGCTGCAAAGTAATTGCAACCCCGGACCGGAATACTTTGTATGCGATACAGACCCCGCAGGCATTTTTGCATGCGCTTTTAGTTAAATCCTACACAGATGGACAAATAGAAAAACGGACCGCTACCGACGATACCTCCCTTGCGGAAATGGCCGGACTTCCCGTTTATCTCGTTGAAGGTGCCTATACCAACATTAAAATTACAACACCCGAAGATCTTCTGTTGGCGGAACTTCTGAAAAATCACCAAAAACCCGTCTTACCGTGACGCTGCAGAACACCATAATCCCTTCACCTTTACCAAAAGCACTCAGGCCTTCACCCGAAGTGGCCGTTATCCCGACTGCGCCTGGTGAAATCGCAAGCAGCGAAGCGATGCTCATTCGAATATTTTCAATATGTTCGGCAAGCCTTGGTGTTTTACATTCAATTGAAAATGACACATGGGTAATTTCCCCGTCAACCAGGGAATCCAGTGCAAGCTCAAGATATTTCCTGCTGTCCTTAACCCCGTTTTCCAGGCAAAGCTTATCTGCGGCTTCTCCGAGGATATTAATGCAGGTAATACCGGAAACCGCATTGGTAAGTGCGTGCAGAAGCACATCGCCGTCACTGTTTGCCTGAAGCGGGCGTCCTCCGGGAATAACATATCCGCCTAAAATAAGCTGATGGTTATCCTTGGGATCCAAAGGTATTCCGTTATCATCCACTTGTACAAACCGATGACTGTCCTGACCAATTGCATGCATAAAATCATACATAATCATAGCATATCTCCTTTGCATCCATTTTGACCGGTAAATTCAGGAAATGCCGCTATTTGCTGTAATCCATTCTTCCAGATCACCTGCAGTCCATGTTTTTCCGTTATAACTGGAAAAAGAAGCGATCCATACACCTTTGTCCAGAAGGACAAAGTCAGGTAAAGCTTCAATTTTAAAATGCTCCGCCAGATCAATCTCCGCCTGGGCATCAACAGATACGAATAAAATCCGGCCGTGATAGGTCTCCGCGAGCTGTTCCACACTTGCAGTAATGCCGCTCGTATCAGAATCCAGTCCGGCATAGAAGTAAAGGCATACAGGCACGGGAGAATACGCAATCAGCTTGTCGTAATCCGTAACCCTGCGGTATTGGATCCCCTCGCCCTCGCCGTCCATATCTTCATATACCATTGCAGAGATGGAAGAATCATATGAATATTCCCCCAGATATGCAGACGAGTTCACGTCAGTACTGTTCCTTGTGCTGCAGGCGCTTAGAAGAATCATACCGGCAAGCACAATGGCTGCAAGAAATCCTGTTTTTCCCGATGTAACCCTGATTTTCCGAGGCAGCATGCTGCTCTTCTCCTTTATCAATATAAACGCCTGTATCACTTTTTCTCAATGAGATCAGCGATAAATTTGACCGTATTATCTAAAATATCCGTGGAAATCTTCTCGATGTCACCGGAATCTACAAGTGAAGTGACATAAGGGTCGACAGGAACTTTGTCAAAAACCGGGACATTCAGTTCGGCAGCTGCCTTATCGACACCGCCCTCTCCGAAGATCAGCTGTTTCTCCCCGCAGTGCGAGCAGGTAATGTAACTCATGTTCTCGACGAATCCCAGGACGCGAACCTTCATCATAAGGGCCATGTTTCTCGCCTTGTTGACAATCATCGAAACCAGATCCTGCGGCGTTGATACAAGAATAATTCCATCAAGCGGAATAGACTGGAAAATCGTAAGAGGAACGTCACCTGTACCGGGAGGCATGTCGATCAGAAGAACATCCAGCTCTTTCCATATCACATCTGTCCAGAACTGCTTAACAACACCTGCGATAACAGGCCCGCGCCAGAGAACCGGTGCTTCTTCATCTTCCATAAGAAGGTTAACGGACACAATCTGTATGCCGCCGTGCGAAACAGCAGGCATAATCCCTTCCTGGCTTCCTTTTAGCTTGCCCTTAAGTCCAAATGCCTTAGGAATCGAAGGACCCGTGACATCAGCGTCCAAAATCCCCACTTTATATCCTTCGCGGGCAAGCTTGGATGCTATCACCGAAGTAACAAGTGATTTGCCGACACCGCCCTTACCGCTGCAGATTCCAATTACTTTCTTAATGCTCGATTCGCTGTGAAGCTTCTCACGTAAAGAAGCCGGTTCCTGATCCTTATCACCCGGGCAGCTTCCCGAAGAAGCGGACCCGCATGAATCTTTGCTTTTACAGCTGTCACATGAAGACATAGTATTCCTCCCGTTGTCTTATCCAATTGTTGTAGTTGTCACCATCAAAAATATTATTTTACCACGAAAAGTGAAAGCGTGCGGAATGTCCGCTGTCTGTCCGGGCAGGCCTTCCATCAGGTCTGCTTGCCTTTTTGAGACCGCATAATCCAATAACCGGAATCCTTTTCAAGAATTTCGCAATTCCCGAAAAGTTCTTCGAGATGTGTCAGACTCGATGGTGCCCCCTGCTTTTTACGCAGTACGACGTAAAGGAATCCGCCCGGGCATAAGTGCTCAAAGGCACCGTCATAAAAGGCGAAAACCGTTTGCTTCCCGGCGCGGACCGGCGGATTCGTCATGACAACATCAAAAGAACCCTCCAGATTCGCCCACCCGTCTGAAGAAATTATCGACACAAACGGACTGTGATTGGATTTTGCATTTTCCTGCGCAAGTGCAATCGCACGCTCGTTAATGTCTGCCATCACGACATCCATCGCAGGGAAAACACGCTTCATTGTAATTCCGATCACGCCGTAACCGCATCCAAGATCTAGAAGCCGTCCCTTTTTGATGCAGCGTGTGTGCAGATCCAAAATAGCCGTATCCAGCAGCAGCTTCGTGCCGAAATCAATTTGCTTTTTGGAAAATACATCGGAATCCGACGAGAAAAAAAAGTCGATCCCATGGAAGCGTGCTTCGAGTGCGTTAGGATCGGATGGGGTTGTCGGATTTTTGTCAAAATAATGTGCCATACTACCTCAATTCTTATGCCAGATCCGTTCAATATTGGTTTTTTTAAGAACAAGCAGGAAAGGAAACCCTAATGCAAACACTACGACGGTTTCACTCAAGCCAACATAAAGTATATTCAATGCAATAAGTGCTGCGGTAACAGGGCCATCTGTCAAAAGGTAAGAAAGATAGATTCCGACAATAACCGCATTCACAAGCACCGGCGGCACAAGCGCCAAAATATCACGCGGACGTTCTGAAATCCGTATTGCCTTCAGGGTGATCCATCGTGTCAGAACCGCTGCTATCAGAGTAGCGAGTGATCCGAAAACGATGTCAATTACGCCGAGGTTCATCGGGTTCAGGAGATTAGCGAGAAAACATCCGAGTGTCAGTCCCGGAATTGCAGCCGGCGTAAGAATCGGCAGCACAACCATTATTTCGGCCAGGCGGAACTGAATCGGACCAAAAGCAAACTGTGCAAAAGGCAGGGTCAGCACAACATAAAGCGCCGCAATAACGGCAGAAGTGGCCAGATAGAGAGTTCCTGCAATAGAAGAGGTCTTTCCCTTTGTCATCAATATAATCCTCCAGAAATTAGTTGTCGAAGCGTCATCGACCGGAGCAAATTGTACTTAGGTCTGGCGTCCCACATTGATAGCTCGTCAAAAGGAATCCGTCAGCCCCGTATAGACTATAAAGAAAACCAGCTGGAATTGCAAGGAAAAGAATGCCCGGTCAATGCAAATTCACATTGCCGGGCATAGATGCGATGTAATTTATCAAAAAAACGAAATCTGTCTTACTTAAGCGCCATCGTTGCATCACTTTGATTTCTGTCCGTAATAGGCTCCGGGCCCGTGTTTCCTGAGAAAATGCTTGTCAAGAAGTTCACTTTGCATCGGGGCACGCGGTGCACTCCCTGCAATCATCTCTGTGTGCCAGGCCATCATAGCAAGCTCTTCCAGAACGACTGCGTTGTGGACAGCATCAGCAGCATTCTTTCCCCACGTGAAAGGACCGTGTGACTGGACCAGCACTGCCGGGACTTGTGACGGATCAATGCCCTGCGATACAAATGTCTCAATGATTACATTCCCCGTCTCAAGCTCGTACTCCCCATGTATTTCGTCCGGTGTCATTCGTCTTGTACAGGGAATTTCCCCGTAAAAATAATCGCCGTGTGTGGTCCCGTATGCAGGTACTCCCCTGCCTGCCTGAGCCCAGATTGTTGCCCATCGGGAGTGCGTATGTACCACGCCCTGCGCCGAAGGGAAAGCCTGGTATAGAGCCAGATGCGTCGGTGTGTCCGAGGAAGGGCTGAGCGTTCCTTCAACCTTTTTCCCTGTCATATCGACGACAACCATATCAGACGGCTTGAGATCTTCATAAGGAACTCCGGAAGGCTTAATCACAAAAAGCCCCTTTTCCCGGTCGATCCCGGATACATTTCCCCATGTAAATACGATCAGGCCGTAAGACTGCAGCGCCATATTTGCATCATAGACAGATTTTTTTAATTCTTCAAGCATCGTTCCACCTCATCAATAATAGTGTGACCCCGGCCCGCAGACCATGTTGACCGGGGTTCTTTGCAGCAATCAGTTAATCAGTTCAGCTTCCAGGCAATGTCGTTCCAGCGAAGTTCCTGCCGCAGGGACGGAATGGTTGTCTTCTCATTTATGTGGACAAATTCAATACTCATCATTTCAGCCCAGTCTCTCATATGTTCTGCTGTAAGGGCGTAGCTCATAACATTATGGTGCGCTCCCCCTGAAAGGATCCATGCCTCCGTACCGGTTGATATATCCGGCATCGGTCTCCACATTACGCGGGCTACCGGCAGCTTAGGCATCGCATATAGCGGTTCAACTGCCTTTACATCATTGACTATCAGGCGAAGCCTTCCGCCCATGTCTACAAGCGAGGCGATAATAGCATCACCGCCTGCACCATCATATACAATACGTGCAGGATCATTTTTGCCGCCGATTCCAAGGGCATGTACTTCGATACGCGGTTTATGCGACGCCAGTGACGGACAAACCTCAAGCATATGGGCACCAAGAACATATTCATTGCCAGGTTCAAAGTGATATGTATAATCTTCCATAAAGGACGTACCGCCGGACAGGCCAAGTGCCATCTGCTTCATAACACGCACAAGGGCCGCCGTCTTCCAGTCGCCCTCTCCTCCGAATCCGAACCCGTCCGCCATCATGTTCTGAATAGCCAGGCCGGGAAGCTGTTCCATTCCGTGCAGGTCCTGGAATGTGTCCGTCAAGGCACCGAAACCACCCTCAGCAAACATTTTACGCAGGGCAGCTTCAACTTTGGCCTGAAAGCGAATCGCTCCGATATTATCTGTAGCTATTGTATAACGCTCTTCATACTGTAACATTTGGGCAGCAATCTCTGTATCGGTTACCTGCGCCATGACATCCGTCAGATCATCAATTCCCCATCCGTTAACCTGCCAGCCCAACTTGATCTGTACTTCTACTTTGTCGCCTTCTGTAACAGCAACTTCACGCATATTGTCGCCAATACGCATGACCTTTAGCTTTTTGCTGACCGCGGCACCAATTGCTGACCGCATCCAGCCGGCAATGCGGCCGCGTATCGCGGCGTCACTCCAATGGCCGGAAATCACTTTGCGCGGAAGACGCATGCGCGCGGTGATGAAGCCGTGTTCCTTGTCTCCATGTGCAGACTGGTTCATATTCATGAAATCCATATCAATGGAATTCCACGGAATATCACGATTATACTGGGTATCGAACTGTAAAAGCGGTTTGGACAGCGAAGCAAATCCTGCAATCCACATCTTGGACGGGGAGAATGTATGCATCCATGTAATAATACCCGCACAATTCGAGTCAAGACTTGCCGCTTCGAGTGTTGCCGTGATCTCAGATGTCTGTGTAACTACCGACTTATATACCACAGTACCTGGCATATCAGGATCAGTATTAAGAGCTGCAACAATTTCCTTTGCGTGCCCAACCATCTCCTCAAAAATATCGCCGTATAGTTTTTGCGCCCCCGTGACAAACCAAAACTCGTATTTTTTTAATTCAGACATGTTTTTGCCTCCTTAGTATATTTATTTTTAGTAACAACTTTGCTCATTTGCCCGAATTCACACCGGCGGTGCAATTACATATCATCCAAAGTAATCGATCCTGTAGAGTCTTTAATAACAATCTCTACATCCATCACCAACGATTTTCCCCGGATTCCGGAATCTATCATATCCAGAAGCCGTCTTGCAGCTTCTTTCCCCAGCATCTCCCCGGGATGTGTAATCGTGGTAATGCGAACAGGAGACAGCTCTGATATAGCAGAATTGTCGAAACCAATGATTGATTTATCCATCGGAACACGAATCTTATTATTCAGCATAGCCTGAATCAGCCTGATAGCAACCTGATCGTTATAGCAGACAACAGCCGTACATTTCTGCAGGCGCCGTAAAAGACGGGGTTCTTCACTTTTTGAAAACAGATGATCGAGATCCGGGGTCGTATACCAGATAATCTCATCGTCATCCATTGGCAGGCTGTGCCTTACAGATTCTTCCGAAAACCCGGCATATCGTTCATGTCCCTGCCTGTCATCTGCCTTAAAAATACCGCCGATCCGTCTGTGTCCGAGACTATACAAATAATCCACCGCCAGTCTTCCGCCTGCTTTGTCATTGGTAACAACATAAACAGGATCAAGTGCCTCGTAATATCCATTAATAAAAATATACGGGATTCCTTTGGCTGTTAACTCCCTGTATATAGGAATATTCGGATTGGGAAGCGCTGAACGGTTGCCTTCTACGATAATGCCGTCTACACCTTTATTCATAAGTGACTGCAGAAGCTGATGTTCTGTTTCAACTCTGTTTCGAGTGACACCAAGGGTCATACTGTATCCGTTCGCAGTCAAAACATCTTCAATTCCGCTAGTAATACCAGGGAAAATATAATCCGTTATATTCGTCGCAATATAACCGATTGTCATTGCCCGTGTAATTTCAGATACATACGTACCGCTGCCGCGGCGGCTTATAAGTGACCCCTTTTTTTCAAGATGCAAAATCGCCTGACGAACTGTCTGCCTGCTGATAATGAACTGTTCTGCCAGTTTGTTTTCAGAAGGGATTTTCTGACCGCTCTTAAAGGTACCGTCCATTATTCTTGCACGGATCCAATTCTCGAGGATCTGATATTTGTGCTTACTTTCTTCACTAAATGCCACTGATATACTCCCTTTTTTTTATACGTTTTTACATACACCTTTTCGTACATGTTTGACTATATATGATGCTTTTAAATAAATTAATCTATTGAATACCTTTTACCATACGGATAATTCCATCATTCAGTTGAATATACACGAAATCCAGCCATCATGTCAATACATCTTTAATACAAGTTTCATTACATGCAACAAAACGGGCATACTGTATGTATACACGTTTTGTTAATATTCATAAGAAAATGGCAGCAGTGAAATATCTGGAATCCAGACAACAAAAAAGCCCGGGAACCTTTCGGTTCTAGGGCTTTATCTGGCTCCTCAAGTAAGACTCGAACTTACGACCCTGCGGTTAACAGCCGCATGCTCTACCAACTGAGCTATTGAGGAATAAAAATCCGGCAGCGATCTATCTTCCCGGCCCGTTACCAGGCAAGTATTGTCGACACCA
>JBAWXZ010000009.1:0-143539 GCA_037143795.1 Eubacteriales bacterium
AACACCAACACCAACACCAACACCAACACCAACACCAACACCAACACCAACACCGACGCCAGTTATGTATATTGTGACCTTTTCGTATTACAACGCATCAGGCGTTCTAATCAACCCTACACAGAGTGTTGTCTCTGGAGCCAGTGCAGTTGCGCCGACTGTTCCAGCTCGTACAAATTACAGATTCACTGCTTGGAATGTAGCGTTTACGAACATTACATCGAATCTGACGGTTACAGCGCAGTATATTCAAACCTGTACTGTGACTTATTTTACAGCCCACGGTACAACTCCGCCCGCTGCTACAGTTGACAAAGGGACACCCGTTTCGCAACCGACTTCACCATCTTGGGGTAGTCACACATTCAAGGGGTGGTACTCGTCTTCATCTAATGGCACCAAATGGATTTTTACGAGCAATGTGACGAGTAGTATGACTTTGTATGCGCAGTTTAATTAACATCAGCAATAACAAAACTGCATTTCCATTTCTCGAGCCGAAAGGCGACGAAGTAAAGCATGTTAACCCCAAAATATTTAATGACGGTTTGAGATTTTTCTAAAACCGTCATTACTTACTGATAAGTTTTCTATCACAACTCCAAATGGGATTGCTTTGATCGTTCAAGTTTGCTGGACGGTTCATGCTTTTTCGATCATTCGCGTGGTGAAATGACAGATCATGATTTGTATTTAGGAGTGTATCGCATGTGAGAAATTGATTTTTACAGTTCAGAAGAAAAAAGATCCTATAACTAAGGCCCCTAAAAATTTTGAGTTATTCTGCTTTCTTATCTGCTGCAAAACACTGGAAGTTTAAAAAGGCTTTTTACTCATTAGCCCCTAATAGCATTTATATACTCCCTATTATTGTGATAGAAAGTCACATGTTCACACATTTGTTATGCAAAATGATTGAATTTTCCTGCTATTTACATATAATAATAAATAGGCGTATTATGCGCTCTTGCAAATATTTCTGCAGATATTCTTGTAAACAAAGTGTACTCAACGGGAGGTTATCATAATGATACGAAAAAAATCACTTTTCTCTCGTCGAATGGAGACATCACTCAGAAAAGCGCGTAGCCGTTCAGGCAGCCTGCTGATACTTGTCTTAGTAATTATGGCAGTAGGCATAATACTTATCACTTCTGCGTTGTCAATCACTGTCGCTGCCAGAAGCAGATACTATAATACAGCTCTTTCCAGCCAGTCCCGCCTGACGGCGACCTCTGTAGCCAAGACAATCGGAGCAGCTGTGATTGCAGGAGATATTACCGATACTCAGATTGAGGCTCTTGCAAATGCATCAGCTGAAGTGTCTGTCACTGTTGCTGCAAGCGCTACTTCCGGTGCAGGAAGTACCAATAGCAATGCAATAGCTCCCGGCTTGAAAGGTAACGTTGGAACGTCATATACTAAAGCTGTTTTCACGAATTATCCTAACAACACGATCAAGACATATATAGAAGTTACTGTTACAACATATCTTGATGCAGGCGCTGCTACTGACCAGGCGATTGATTCGGTTTCAGTATTTCTGAAGAAGAAACCACCTGTTGATGCCGGAGCCTTTTCAAGTCTTGCGTTGTTCGGGGGAAGCAATTCTAACATTAATTTACAGAGAGTTGACATTGGCTCAACTGTCGGATATCCCAACCCGGTCAACTCTAATCTTGTTGTTGTTCACGGAATTGTTGATGTTGCTGCAGGCGGAGATCAGGATATTTACTCAGATACAGTTATAACCGGAAAGTTGACATTCCATGGTGATTCTCATTTTTATGGAAATGTAATTCTTTTTGATAATAGTGCCTCTATTGTTCCCCCTAGCAGCGGCAGCATGTACTTTATGAAGAATCTGATCGCAAATGGGACTGCAGCTTCACCGGTTAAGAGCATGTTTACGGATATTGCAGGAAATGATGTGGTTTTAACCAGTGGAAGTCCCATTCACATTGGAGCAAGTATCTTCCTTGAAAACAGATCCCTCACTCTAAATCCAGACTGGAACCGTATTTCGGACGCGGGTCTCGGCAAGCCTTATGTAATTTCGTATGATGGATCTGTTGTGAATACAGGATCATATTCTCCATCTGATGCTACCTATATTAAATCAGCCGGAGGGCAATTAACGATTAATGGCACCGCGCAAGGCACCAGTTCTAATGCGATTATAGCAACCACTAAAGCTATTGCAGACAGTTATAAAACAGCAACAATTACTTCCAGTGTTAATCGTCAAATTCCCACCTCTGCACAGGCATTTGCCTTGCTCGGCATTGCGGATGTTCCCGGAACAACTACCGTTACGGGTCTTGGTGCACAACAAATTACCGGACTATACGGTGCATCCTCAGAACGGATATTTTCTGCGAGTACTAACTCCAAATATTTTATTGATACAAATATTGATACTAAACTTGGCACCGGTAATAACAACAACTGTATGACGCTTACCTTTGATCTGACTAACGGACCTATCGATCTGTACATTATCGGGAGCAGTGGAAATACACTGAATGTTTCTCAGGGACTCATTCGCTTTATTAATGGAACAAATAACATTGGCAGAATTATTCTTTTAGATAAAGTTGATATTAGTATTGGATCTTCCTCAGGATATCCTTTTGATACAGGGATTATTGGGGCTAAGCATACTGCAGAGACAGGGGGTCCAAATATCACTAAGACAGATTATGTCCTTGGCACAAAACCATATCTTTATATTTATGGAACCAGAGCAAATACTCTGTTTGTTGGTCAGATGGCCTGTATTGAGGGATATATTGGATTATATGGATACGGAGCGACAGACGGGGGGTCATTAACCATCGCCAATAAACCTAAGTTCTATGGGCGAATTGAATCATATGGCTATGTTTTTTCGGGCAGTGGTGATATGGCAACGATTCCTTACTGCCCAAGCCCTTCAGATAGCTCCTCAGGGGGCTCAGGAGACCCAAGTTCGTATTTGCTATCCGGATACGTTACTTCGTGAATTGAGGATTCCTTAACGGCAGCATGATAAGCCAAATCGCAATCAGAATCATTTGTGCCAGATTAATAGGTTGGCTTTTGTGTTGTCGAATTATCCTGAAGACAGAAAAACACCGAAGCAATGGCCTCTATCATGTAGTTTTAGGTATTAGGGCCTCTCAATACGTCTCCTATATGCTTATTTATGTGTTTGATTATGCATGCATATTTTGTAGATTGTTTGTGTTTTGAGCGCAGTAAATTCAGCGATATATTTTCCTTTGGCTATTTCTAAAATAGGGGGGGCTTATGAGTAAAAGGCAATTTAAAATTGATCGAAATTAGTATGCCACACAAGTTGGCATTATGCCAGTAAGCAGCCATCTGAAAATGGACAAAAGAAGATCCTGGCGTCGTTTCTGGAGGCGTATAATCTGAAAAGTCATGTGGCTAGTGACTTCACTGCTGTCATGCATGCGTGTGATCACACGACCCAGCCTGTAAAAGCGCTTGTCTTCTCCAAAATTGCCTTCTACTACGTTTCTTTCTCTGAATTCCTGTCTTTCAATCCACTTCTACTGTGTGTACAACAATGTAGGACAGGTAAATCGAGGCAACAAATTCAACAAACAGTTTCACATAAAGGCTCTGTTCGATGATACCATTGTCCGTCGTAAATTCATTTGTTCAATTTTATGGGATAACGGAAATGCAGATGGTTATTTCCCGTAGATCTATCTCGACAGGATATATTATATAGTAAAGTTTTTGATTTTAATTACTGTGCCGGAGGAACCAGTAATACCTGATGGACTAGTTATATTTATCATAATAATATCTTTCTCAAGTGTGTAGTAGACATTTCCTGATGAATTATCTACTATCTGAAGCTTAACATGAACAATACCCGTCGCGGGACTGGTAAAGATAGGCTGTGTCTGTAAAATAGCCCACTTCAGTTGTGTCCCATTATTAACTGTATATTGACCATAGTTGAAAGCCAATTTCTCGCTGGTACCATCAACAAAATAGTTAAGTGAAGAATCCGCTTTAAAATATATTGAAGTATAGTTTTCTTCTCCCGCAACAAGGGATGAATTACTTGACAATTTCACTGCTTGCGCATCAGTTGCGAGATTCTCAATAGCCATCATATTCAAATCGGCAAAATCCTTTGCATCATTAATGACCGCAACCCTGGCATGAGAGGTGTTGATAATATTGAAAGTTGCATAAATAACGGAAACCAAAATCATCATGATTGCCATAACCAATACAAGTTCAACTAGTGTGAACCCGCGTCGATGATTTGTATTTGTTGCTCTTTTACACATAAAACATTACTCCTCAATCAAGTCGCTTTTAAGATAACGGAGCACCGCTGTACCAGAACCCGGACCTGCTTGTCGTTGAAGGCGTTGGGCTAACCTCTCTGTATTTTTCATCTCCGTAGTTCGTGTTTGGACTGGGCGTGGCTTTGAACGCGAAGACGCCAAGGTTTTTATTAAAACTGGGGCTTCCCAAATGAATAGCCTGCAATGCCGGTGTTGGTGAAGTGATTGAAGCTGTAGCAATTTTACGATTCACTGACCCTGCAGCAAGATCTCCGGCTTTCTGAAAATTGGCTGTATTGGTAGAGAGCTGTATTGTTGATAAAAAGCCCTGATATATTATAATAACAATTACAAGCAGCATCCCTATGGCAATTACAGTCTCAACCAATGTAAAGCCACGTTTGTGATAAAAAGAATATTTACCAGTTTTGGTATATTTTATATTAGAAAATATATGCATTATGACTTTACCTCCTAATATAGGTTATGATTAATAACCTAAATCGATGAACTGACTATTAATATTTTTGTTATTTGATGAGAAAGATTTGTTATTTGAACTGAAACTTGCCTGTACTGTATTAGCTGAATTTAGATAGCCGCTTACGGAGATAAAGAGTACAGCAGCAAGAATAATAATAATTCCAATAACGAGCACCATTTCAACGAGTGTGAAACCCACCTTCTGTTTTTGAACTATCTTCATCAGTACATTCCTCCTGGGCGCAAAGCAAATTGTATCTGCATATACAACTCCATAACTAATTATATCACGAAATAGACAAAGTTGTTATGTGCTACAAACAATTAGATAACGCGGCAATGAAAAAAATATCCAAACGAATATTCCATAGTTTGGCGCGAAGAAACGATACCTGAAACGCGCTTGTGATAAGACCTTTGTAGCCAATTTTACTCGTCAATTTACAATCAAAACCGGACGATGGCGTCATTGAGACCTGTCGTTGTCTATGGTGCATTGAAGAGGACTTCCGGATTATCAAGATCAAACTGGAAGCAAACTTTGTTTACATTTCCAGAAAAGATCGGATAAACACGCATTTACTGACCTGCTTTGTTTCGCTACTGCTTCTATGTTGTCTCAAGCAGAAAACAGAAACCACTTCTCCGCCGGACGGTTGGTTGAAAGTCTTAACTCCTATTCGGGCAACAAATTGAAAAACCCCCTTTTTGTCTTTTACCACCGTAATGAGGTTCCTGATGCAGTCGGACAATCCGGTGTATTGATTTTTCATTGAAATACCGGAGCGTTGGTCGAAATAGATAATTGATCGTCAAAATAAAAAATTATTCTGCTCTACATACAATTTGGATTAAACAGAAACGTCGCAAATCATTTGACACCAATGGTTTGCGGCGCTATTTCTGTCCTTTCTCTGCCAAAGTCGGGGTATGTGTTTCAAATAATTAATTAACACGAATAACAAAGAGAGTATCCAAATGAATACTCTCTTCGTGATATGTTATTTCTTTAATGAAATACGGGGCGATAATTATTTTTTCAACTAATGATTATTCCTGATGTCAAGGAATTAAGCTCTGCATTATGGCTGCTTACGCTGGCAGCAGCAGTATTTGCTGTCTTAATGTAGCCAGAGATCGAGATGAACATAACAGCGGCCAAGATAATGATGATAGCAATAACGAGAACCATTTCAATGAGCGTAAATCCTTTTTTGTTTTTTTGAATCTTCTTCATATAATATCCTCCTCTGTTTTTTGAAAACTTTGTATCTTTATTATAACCGTTCTGTGAAGATTTTCAATAACAATTTTGTAATTACTTCACATTTTAGAAGTAAATGTTATTAATTATGGTGTAGGGGTCGGGGCAGCAGTATTTGCACCGGCATTAGTTCCGGGATTACCGCCTGTTAGCTGTGCGGGAGCAAATGGCTTGAAAAATCCAGCACTAATTTGAGAGGGAGGAATGCTGGCATATGGAATTCCAAATACGCCGCCAGACACAACAGGATCACGAGCCCAACTTATGTATGGCTCGGTCGGATCGATTGCTGATATACGATTCGGTAAATTGAATGCAAAGACATCTACCGAAATAAGAAAGTACTGAAATCCCTGCTCAGTATCTTCCATAGATATTGAATATACATGAATTGTGTCCGGATTTGCAGTTTCAATTTCCTTTACTGCAGTAATAAATTCTTTGTACCCTACAGCAGGGATACCGCCTTCTGTTATTCCATCTGTTCCGGAAATTTTCATGTTAACCCGTACCCACTGTACACTGTCTTCACTTATTGTGTTGTCAATATGCTGGAACTGTTCAGTAACAACAGGATCACAAGAAATCAAAGTGATGTAAGGAAGCCCGTTTTTTTCAAAAATTGTAGCTAAATGTTCAGTGATAACTTCGTTTTTCAATGATGGCAAAAGTTGCTTTTCAATATCCGACACATTGGTTACAAGGGCATCACGAGTTGCTTTAAGGGTGGGGACACTGTCGATTATTGCTTGATTGGAATCATTAACTTGCTTGATGGAAGCATAATCCAGTTGTACTGCCGCTAAATTAGCTCTGGCGGGGGCGAGCAGTAAAAACCAGAAACCGGCAATAAATACAACAAAGACAAGAACTACAACCATAATAGTTTCGCGTTTGGAAAGTTTCATCTTTAATTACCTCCGTTCGATAGAGTATAGAAAAGTTTGACATCAACGGATGATGTAACAAGACCTGAAACACTATCATTCTGTCGAATTGTGGCTAATTCAGCTTCTGGCACTAACACATTGTTAATAATGACACGACTCAAAGTGTATGTTTTGCCATTATCTGTGAACGTATTGACTCCGGACTCGGTATATTTTTCGCCAACGCTCAACATCTGACTTTTTGCGGCAGTAAGTGGCGTTCCTACTGTATTGTCAACTAATTTGGAAATGACCACTGCATAGTTTGACTTTAGCGAACATTGAATCGTAAATGTAAATTTCTTCATAAGCGCAAGATCAGCTGTCGTAGCACTGGCTGAATTGATATCCACTTGTGTAATATCCGTAATACCTACATAAGTAAATAGTTTAGCAGCAGTGAAATTTGAAATCATATCCAATGGCGAATAATAACTGTCACATTGACCTGATAGATTTATCGTTCCATCTGCATATGCGAAGCCCGTTATGACAACATCCTTTGGAATGTTGTCATAAATAGTATCCATATATTTTGAATCAATTTTTTCCTTGTTTTCGACCTTTGCAAAGAGTGACGAAACATCATAGTATTGTTGATTAAGTGTGTCCATATTATTGTTGATGTCGGTATAGGCAACAAGTTCAGCCTGATAAGTTTCAGACTGCATTTTTGTATTGAGGGAGTTGATATCCTTTTTGATGGTTGTTGTCTGTAAAAAGATAACAGCATATATTGCTCCCCCCAGAATAAGTAAACCAAATAATACAAGCAGTATAAAAGATACATATGATCCAGTTTGTCCAGATGAAGATGTAAACTCTGAAAAAAAGTTCATATCTCTTTTTGCTGACTCGGTTTTCTTCTTGTTTGTCATAATTACTATCCTCCCCTCAGCCCTCTCTGATCAATGCGCCGCATGCATTAACATATTCTGCAAGCACGAAGTCCTTAGGTGCAACAACATTGCTCAGAGAAGTGAGAACTTCAACCTGAGTTCCTAACTGACGTGACATTTCTTTATCCATTTTTTTGTAGGCGGCACCGCTTCCATATATGAAACACGTGCTGATACTGTCAAGACCATATTTGGAAATAGAAAATTGCGCCGTTCTTGAAACAGCTTCGGTAAGGCTTTTAAAATATGATGTTACGGCACTTAAAAGCGACGGCTCATCCTTTACTGTCTCGTTCCATACGTCAATGTCGGAAAGCTCAAGCGGCTTCAGGGGCTCGCCTTTGACTACCTGCAGCCGGCGCGTCAGAATCGATGATTTGTCAGCAGTATTGCTCTGCATTTTTTTGACGGTCTCAGCCACCTGATGAATACTGCTGTGTCCGAATTGCAGACGGCGGGAGAGAACAGGAAATCCCTTATCCAATACTGTGATATTGGTGGTCTTACTGCTAAGTTCAATTAGAAGAAGTGTGCTTGCCTCTATGTTGACATGCCCGTTAATCATGCCCGTTTGAAAAAGCTTGCGGATGGCATTGGGATTCACATCGAGGGCAACGGGTGTAAGGGAGCAGCTTTTCATAAGATCACGAATGTCGGATGCGATTTCCTTGGGAATGGCTGTTGCACGGATCTTATATTTAGGTTGCTTGGTTTCCTCGTCAATATAACTTCCATATATGATGTACTCGACAATCATGTCACGATTTGTATTGCTCTGTCCCAGTATTTCGTAGCGAATCATGTCACGCAGCTGAATCGGTTTAACGGCAGGAAGTTCCAGATCCCTGGTATGAAGGTAACTTCCCTCTACCGAAAAAATAGCTCTCCTTGAACTGATATCGAGCTTCGCCAGTGTGTTCTTAAGTGCCATAACAACACCAAACTGATCAGCAATCACCCCGTCAGATATTGTGTCAGGCTCAAGCGGTACAATGCTTGCTTTGGCAATCTGTAGAAGGCCGCTTTTTTGGTTGTAAGATCCCTGAACAACACGCAAGTTGGAACTTGCAGCGTCAATTGCGATGTCCGAGGATCGTGTCAGCTTATCTATTGTGTTTCCCATATTTTGTCTCCTTTCAGATTATCACAGAATGAATTGAGATTATTTACAGAATGGATTGAGTCATAGTCAGGATAGGTGCAGCACATGCCGCAACAACGACACCGACAACAATTGCCATGACAATAATCATAATTGGTTCCATAGCAGCTGTCATCTTAGCAGTAGCGGCATCGGCTTCGTCTTCAAAAAAGTCGGCAGCACGATCCAAAATGGCGTCCAATGTTCCGGATTCTTCACCGATTGCCATCATGGCGTATATCATCGGCGGGAATTCGCTGATTCCGCGGATTGATCTTGAAAGAGACATGCCTTTTCGGATGTCATTGCGGGATTCGTACAGTCTTGCCTCAAGATAATGGTTCCCAAGTGTACGGCTGGTGATTTCCATCGCTTCAAGTACGTTGATGCCGCTTTGAAGCAGTGTTGACATAGTTCTGGTAAATCGTGATGCTGCCGTCATCTTGACTGATTTTCCCATGATGGGAACCTTAAGCTTAAACCTATCCCATGCCATACCGCCTTTTTCAGATCGGATCCAGGCACGCCACAGCATAACGACTACGAAAAATACAAGAATATAAATGTACCAGAAAGTGATAAGATTCTGACTCATACCCATCACTATCTGGGTGAGAATCGGCAAGGGTGCACCTAGACTTTCAAGTGTTTTAGCAAACTGGGGAACAACAAAAACCATAAGCCCAATTGTAATGGCAAAGGTAACAATGGCTAGGATAACCGGATATACCATAGCTGCGGCCACTTTGTTTTTGAGTTTGGATTCTTTTTCAAAATGGGTTGAGAGACGGATCATTACCTCGTCGAGTCTTCCGGACTCTTCACCGGCAGCGATCATATAGATCATAATGCTCGGCAGGGCCTTTTCCTGATCGCGGAATGCTTCTGAAAGGGTCTTTCCTGACTGTATGCTTTCGTAAATATTTCCAATTACTTCTTTCGCATTTTTACTTTCCATTTGTTGATAAAGCATATCCAATGCGCGAATGACAGTAATTCCGGCGCCCAAAAGGGAAGAGAGCTGTCGGCAGATGATAACCAGATCTTTTGTCTTGAGCTTCGGACTTCCTATTTTCATACTGAGAATGCTTGATCCGGAGTCAAGTGCAAGCGAAGAAATATAACGCCCGTCTGCACGCAGTGCTTTTGAAGCATCTGCTATTGTCGAAGCCTCAATAATGCCTTTAGCTGATCTTCCGGCGCTGTCGATGGTCTCGTATTTGAAATTTGCCATGAGGCAGACCTCCTTTTTGGATATTGTAAATATTAGTATTCAAGAGCGTCAAATAGCCCGTTAGCAATACTGCTGGCTGAATTGCCTGTATTTGACATGTATCTTTTGAAATCCTCAGGATTTCTGCACTTGCCCAGAGCCATGTCACGGGTGATCAGATTCTTCTTGACAAGTTCTGCAAGATAGTAGTCGAGGGAACACATGCCGGATTTGATATTGGTTGCAATTGTATTATCAATCTGGTATGTTTTGCCTTCGCGAATCAGGTTGCGGACTGCATCATTTGCCAGAAGGATCTCAAATGCCGCAACTCTTCCGGAACCGTCCGCCCTTGGTATGAGTGTCTGTGAAATGACGGCCACAAGAACAGAACCAAGCTGGACACGAATCTGATCCTGCTGGTGGGGCGGAAAAACATCTATTATACGGTTCACGGTATCCGCAGCGCCGCTTGTATGAAGGGTAGACATAACCAGATGGCCCGTCTCCGAGGCTGTGATAGCAGTGCTGATTGTGTCTAGGTCACGCATTTCTCCGACCATTATGACATCCGGATCTTCACGGAGGGCAGATCGGAGTGCATTTGAAAAAGTCAGTGTATCCTCATGGACTTCACGCTGATTAATCATAGACTCGCCGTGTTTATGAAGGTACTCGATCGGTTCCTCCAAAGTCAGGATATGACAGCGGCGATGCCGGTTGATGTGGCCGACCATTGCAGCCAGCGTTGTCGATTTTCCTGAACCGGTCGGCCCTGTAACCAGAATCAGTCCCCGTGGGCGAAGTGACAATTCTTTGAACAGTTCAGGAAGCCCAAGCTGCTCACAAGTCGGAATTTGTGTGGTAATTGTTCTTGCGGCAAGAGAATAACTTCCGCGCTGCTTGAATATGTTGCATCTGAAACGGCTGAAATCCTTGACTACATAAGAAAAATCGACTTCACCACGCTCGGCAAGATATAAAAGCCTTGCTTTGTCCAACATGGACTTACACAAAAACTCCGTATCGCTTTGTGTAAGAATATTGGTATTCATTGGCATCAAATCACCATTTACGCGAATCATAGGCGGACGTCCGACAGTTAAATGCGTGTCAGATGCTTGACGATGTACGGATTCAGTAAGAATTGAGTCCATGGATAATGTAAACTCTTCCACAATCAAACCTCCTTTATTAATCGATTGAATAGGTAACCTTGTTCATCTCCTTGACTGTAGTAATCCCTTCCAGAACTAATTCGGCAGCAGATTGGGCAAGCATTTGTGTGCCTTCCTTAACTGCCAGCTGTCTCATATCTTCTTCGCTGGCTCTTCGCTCTAAAAGAGTCTTCATTCCCTTGGACAAAACAACAATTTCGTGTATGGCAATTCTGCCCCGGTAGCCTGTACCGTTGCACTCTCCGCAGCCTGCACCTGCATAAAGCTTCTGTCCGGGCTTCAGTTTGAGTACGTCCTTCTCAATTTCATCCGGTTCGTACTCCCTTCTGCAGTTGGTACAGATGCGCCGGACAAGACGCTGGGATACAACTCCAATTAATGCGGAGGATACCATGAAAGGTTCAAGCCCCATGTTTATCAGTCGGTTTATGGAGGAAACAGCGTCGTTGGTATGGATCGTACTGAAAACAAGATGGCCTGTAATTGCAGCGCGCATCGCGATTTCTGCAGTCTCACCATCGCGGATTTCGCCGACCAGAATGATGTCGGGATCCTGTCTCAGAATAGAGCGCAGACCGCTTGCAAAGGTCATTCCGGCCTTGACATTGACCTGTACCTGATTAATTCCTGCGATTTGAATTTCAACAGGATCTTCTACCGTTATAATATTCGTCGTCGGTTCGTTTTTTTCGGAAAGAAGCGTATAGAGGGTAGTCGTCTTTCCTGATCCGGTTGGACCGGAAATCAGAATAATTCCCTGGGGAACCCTCACTATTCGATCAATCATCTCATTGTTATGGGCATTTATTCCCAGATAGGCACGATTCAGATTTGTATCACTCTTGGCCAGGATACGGATAACGGTTTTTTCACCATGGATGGTGGGAAGAATAGATACACGCATATCAACTGCTTTACCGTTGATAAGTGTCTGAATACGGCCATCCTGTGGAATACGCTTTTCAGCGATATTAAGGCCGGCCAGAATCTTAATACGGGTTATAATGGCATCCCGGGCGCCAATGGGATTGCTCATGATTTCGGAAAGAACGCCGTCAATACGGATACGTACGCGTACCCGGTCAGCCATAGGTTCCACATGGATATCAGATGCATTTGCACGGACTGCAAAATCAATCATGGAGTTGACAAGCTTGACGACAGGCGCCTGGTTGACATCATCCGTTATCTGCTCACCAAGGTTTCTCATTGCCTCGACGTCAATTTCCAGTTCGAGGTCGGCAGCAGCTTTCTGGGCAACTTCCTTGCCGTAATTGCGCTGGATGGCTTCCTCTATCGCCCTGCGGGGAGCCAGCATGGGGATGACCTCGTTTCCGGTCCTGAAACGAAGATCATCGGAGACGAGAATATTTAGCGGATCATAGATGGCGACGACCATGCGGTCACCCTCAAATCCAATAGGGACAATGGAATTCTCAATACAGTACTGCTCCGGAACAATCTTGGTTGCTTCCGGATCAATATCAACATTCTGCAGGTCAATAATCGGAATATCGTATTGGCTCGATATTGCACGAAGGATATCCAGCTCAGTAAGGAGACCCATATCAACGATGACTTCACCGAGTTTCTTCTTTGAACCCTGTTGGGCGCTGAGCGCCTCGGCAAGTTCTGCAGCTGTAAGGAATCCGCTGTCTATAAGAATGTCACCAAGTCGCTTCATCTGATCCTCCAATAATCGTGTAATATTTCACAAAAAGATTCTTGTATTGGAATACTTCCATTCCAATATATGATTGTATGTACACCATATCACAAAACACCATATACCGGCAATATTGACAGAAAAAGCTGCATATATTTGTTGTTATTTGCCTGATACCATAAAGATGCGGTGCCATTTTGAACCTTTTTGTCGATCACTTCATATTATACGCGATTGAAATGGGAAAAGAACAAATAAAATGTACACAATATAATAAAATCTTAATATTTTGTGAACATGTGGGCTATATGCGAAAAAACAGTGTGCATGCCCCCAGTTGTTGAAATCCTGCCATAATCCGGGACACAATATGGTAAACTTATCGCATCTGGAAAAGCGAGGTCAGACATGGACATTTTGCTCTTATTCCAAATAATCAGCACAGCGTTTTTTGGTGTGTTTGGTCTTGTAATCGGGAGTTTCATGAATGTATGCATATATCGGATTCCCGAGGGAAGAACAATCGTGAAGGGACACTCAATGTGCATGACCTGCGGACATGAACTTGGCGCCCTCGATCTGGTCCCCCTCTTCAGCTGGGTCTTTCTAAAAGGGAAGTGCCGGTATTGCGGTTCGCCCATTGCATCACGTTATGCAAAAATAGAAGGGTTGACCTGCTTCGTTTTCGCTGTCCTCGCATGGCAGCGCAGAGAGCTTTTTTATTTTCCGGGTGAACCCGCAAATGCTCTGGCAGGGTTCCTGAGGATAGTTGTTCTTGTCGCACTTTCGGCACTTATCATTGTTGTAATGATGATCCGGAAAGATCATAAAACAGGAATGTACAGGTTTTCGGCCGGTGTTATCGCGCTTTTTCTTGTCAGGGTATTCCTTGGATTCTTTGATTTGGCGTCCATGGAGCCGATTATTCTGTCTGCGTCCAAGGCGCTGCTGATTTCCGTGGGGATTCTATTGGTGCTGATTGTCTTTTTGCCATTCGAATTTCGTTCGCCGCGTCTGTTTTTTTCAGACGTCTTTACGGGAAATTCATTCAGGCGATACTTTGCCGCTTCTAACCGTACGTTCCGTACCAGTGACTTGTTTTTTGCTGCAGTCTGTACGGCGATCGGCTTCCCGGCAGCTATCCCCTGCCTTATTGCTTATGCCATTGCCCGCAGTGCGCGAAATCAGGAGATACTCCTGCCATATCTGGGAATTATCATTGCTGTTACAGCGTTGTTTGGAGTAACTATTTTCCCGGGCATAATTTTCTGAGGATTTTTATCCGGCAAAATGCAAAGCCCCGGAACAGGAATTTGATTTTCTATGCCGTTTCCCGTACTATAATAGTAAATAAAACAAAACGCGGGTTTTGGGGAGGTATTTATGTCCGGTCATTCTAAATGGAGTACTATCAAGAGAAAAAAAGGTGAAACGGATTCTGCCAGGGGGGCGGTGTTTACTAAGTCCGCCAAGGAAATAATGCTGGCTGTAAAGCAGGGCGGAGTTGATCCTTCGAGTAATTCAAGGCTTCGGGATGTCATTTCCAAAGCAAAAGCAAACAATATGCCCAATGATAATATCAACCGTGCAATCAAAAAAGCAGCCAGTGCAGGTGAGGGCGAAGATTACGAAGAAATCATATATGAAGGTTACGGAGCCGGCGGTGTTGCCGTTATGGTCCGTACTCTGACCAATAACCGAAATCGCACCGCCGGGGATGTCCGTCATTTATTTGACAAACACGGCGGAAATATGGGTGTGGCCGGCAGTGTTTCCTTTCTTTTTCAGGAAAAAGGAATTATAGTCATCGACGCCGGGGAGTTTGAGAACGAAGAAACGGTAATGATGGATGCTCTTGAAGCCGGTGCTGAAGATTTTACTTCCGAAGAAGGATACTATGAAATCGTGACGGCTCCGCATGATTATTATACTGTTAAGGATGCCCTTTCAGCGAAAGGATATACTTTTGCCGATTCCAATCTGGGTCCTGTCCCGATCACATGGACTGAGGTTCAGGATGCTGAGATGACGGAAAACCTGGAAAAAATGCTCGAAAAAATGGAAGAAAACGAAGACATCCAGGAAGTGTACAACAACTGGCATAACTAAAAAAATTGCCGGCGACAGCCAAGAGGATACATGACGTGGAGCAGCCAAAAACGCAGCAAAACAAAGATAGAGCCCAGGAACAGTCAGGTGCGCAGGCACCTGTTGTTTCTGTGCGCAGGGGCGTCGGCAGTCCGGAACTGATGGCAACACTCAAACGTTTTGAGAGGATCGGAGACGGTCTTACCCACGCGCGCGTTGAGAGGCACATTGAAGAGGCTGCCAATAATGAGAAAATTATGCGCGAAATACTGTCTCAGATTACGGTGGTTGCATTCATCGGCTCATCAGGCACCGGCAAGAGTACCCGTGCAATTCAAGTCGCCAAAGACAATGCGATTTATTATATGATTGACGACGGCCTTCTGATTAACGGCAGCCGTATTGTAGCCGGAACATCCGCCAAAAAAGCACCTACAAAACTTGAATCCGTAAGGCAGGCCCTTTTCGCTGATCCAAGCCGGTCCGGTGTAATGAGAAGGGCGCTTGCCGAACATTTACCCACTACGCTGATGATTCTGGGTACATCGGATGCAATGCTTGAGAAAATCTGCGGAAACCTGTGGCTGAACCAGCCGGCAATGCTGATCAAAATAGAAGATATCAGCTCCGAAGAGGAGATGCAGCAGGCCAAACATACCCGGATCACAGAGGGAATGCATACAATTCCCGTGCCGAGCATGGAGATCAAGCACGAGTTTTCCGGCAAATTCTCCGATCCTCTCAATCGTCTTCGCCGCCGTCTGGACAAAGAGCGCGGTGTACAGACAATTGCCCCGGATACCGAAAGGACTGTCGTCCGCCCGACTTTTTCCAGTCTCGGGTCCTATTCCATTTCGGATGAGGCTCTTCTGGATCTGGTCCGCATTATTCTGCGCAAAGTCCCGGGTGTATATGATGTCATCAAATTTCAGACTGAAAAACGCGTCTATGGTGTTGTACTGAGCGTCGACCTTGCCCTGATATACGGATACAATGCCCAGGAGGTTCTGCGTGCCTCGCAGGAGCGGATAGGAAGATATGTCGAAGAATATTCTTCGATTAACATGGTTGCCGTAGATGTGCGCGCCAAACGTCTCGTACATGTATCTTCACAGAATCCCAGCATCGGAGAAGCCTCAATGTCAACAACCCCTGGCTGACGCCAGAGGCTTGAAAGAGCCTTAGTTGACTAGCCTAAGCCCGAAAAGGGCTACGTTATGCAAGAATATATAGGCACCGGCGAATGTGGTTCCCAAGTTCGCCGCTCTGCGGATAGCGGTTAAACAGTTCTGAGGGTAGGAAGAGTGCTGCTATCGAAAAACCTTGCGATAACATGGGCGATGGGAAACCTAACCGGGCGTATGCCCGGCATTATGGCTTTACTGCCAAAAGAGAGGAAGTGACGACATGGTCTATGTAATAAGCAAAGACGGACAGCCTTTAATGCCGACCAGTCGTCACGGCAAAGTCAAACATTTACTCAAGCAGGGCAAAGCCAAAGTTATCAGGAGGACGCCGTTCACCATACAGCTTTTGTACATAAGTGAACAGTATATCCAACCGATAACACTTGGCATTGACGCAGGAAGCAAAACAGTCGGACTTTCCGCTGCAAGTAACAGTAAAGAATTTTACGCAGCGGAGGCGCAGTTAAGAACGGACATAGTAGACTTACTGTCAACAAGACGGCAGAACCGATGTACCAGAAGAAACAGAAAAACCAGATATCGCCCCGCCCGGTTTAACAACCGCGTAAAAAGCAAGCATAAGGGTTGGCTGGCTCCCTCTGTAGAACGAAAGGTACAGCAGCATCTGGATCTGGTCAAAGAAATCTCTTTCATTCTCCCCATCGCACGGATCGTTATTGAAACAGCAGCCTTTGATATCCGGAAAATTAAAAACCCACAGGTTCAAGATACCGGCTACCAGCAGGGTGAACAGCTCGATTCCTGGAACGTCAGGGAATATGTACTCTTTCGGGACAATCACCAGTGCCGGCACTGCCACGGGAAAAGCGGCGATAAGGTATTAAACACACATCATCTCGAAAGCAGAAAAACAGGAGGGGATGCACCGAATAATTTGGTGACACTATGTGAAACCTGTCACAAGCTGCTGCACAAAGGAAAAATCAAGCTAGAAATGATTCGCAGCACGTCGTTTCGTGATGCGGCTTTCATGGGAATCATGCGTTGGACGGTTTACAACCGGCTCAAGGCCGATTACCCGGATGTCGGTATGACATACGGGTATATCACCAAACACAAGCGTATACACGAGCTTGGTGAGCCGAAAGCGCATGCCGCAGACGCTTTTTGCATTGCAGGAAACCTGCAAGCCGAGCGGATCAGAAGAACATACCTGCAAAGGTTTGTCAGACGACACAATCGGCAGATCCATAAGGCAAACACAGCAAAGGGCGGTATGAGAAAAAGAAATCAATCAACACCCATTATTAAAGGGTTTCGGCTGTTCGATCATGTTTTATACAAAGACCAGGAATGTTTCATTTTTGGCAAAAGAACGTCAGGGTATTTTGACTTGAGGACATTGGACGGAACCGTGATCCACCGCTCCGCCAGCTGGAAGCAAATAAGAAAACTGCAAACATCGCAGACAATGCTTATACAGTAAGAAAGGAGAGCCACTTTATCCCCCGACTAAAGCAAGGGGTGTCCGTGGCGCATGAAGGATGAAGGAAAAAATTTATACGATTCCTGTTAATGACGCATACCGCTCGGCATCGGCCTGTCCCCTCTGCGACCTTGCCGCGCAAGTTGAAAACAGTTCGGTTGATTATTATCTCGGAGCGTCCCTCATGGAGCCCGACGTCCGGAAATCCACCAATACAACCGGATTTTGCGGACATCATCTGACCGGAATGTACAACACCGAAAAAAACCGGCTTGGACTTGGGCTCATGCTTCATACACATTTGCTCGACCTTAGAAAAGATGTCGGAGATGACCTCTCACATGCTGCCCCGGCTCCCGGGAATTTCCTCAAGGGACGCGACCGTGATTATAAAAAAAGCCTGGAGACTCTTGCTGACCGGATCGAACGACGTGCTGATTCCTGCATCATCTGCGATAAAATCAGCTTCACGATGGACCGGTATCTCGATGTTCTGCTGTGGATGTTTTTCGAGGATGCAGGATTCAGGAATTTGTTTACATCCAAAAACAGCCACTGTCTTCACCATACGGCATTTCTCCTTCGCGGTGCTGCCAGGTATCTGTCACAGACCCAGGCAAATGAATTTATCCGGATTCTTTCCGAGCAGCAAAACAAAGGCTTCGATCAAATGATCGCGGACATTGAATGGTTCACACTCAAATTTGATTATAGAAACAAGGATAAGTCCTGGGGCAACAGCAAAACAGCGATTCCAAGAGCCATTTCATTTCTGTCGGATGAGGGGGGCACAGTTGATGGTAAATAAAAAGGTCAAAAGTTCGAACGGCAGTCACAGGCCGGCACACGGAAAGCCGGTGAACAATAGTTCGGCAGAGGCGGGTACACTTACAGAACTTCAGAAGGCTCTATGTATCGACAATGATATAGAACTCGATCCCGCATTTGCGCTTCTTGCAGCGTCCGGTAATCCCGGACGTGTTGTTGTGGCCATATCGGATGATCAGCTTGGTGTATGTGACGAGAAACACGGGGCGGATCTCCTTTTGATTTTTCTGCAGGGCCTTTGCGAGCGAGTCACCCTTCCGGATGAAATTGTATTCTATCACCGTGGTGTATTTGTCCTCGACAAAGACCATCCCGCCCGGACCATCCTGTGCAATTTGTGTTCACAGGATGTTGTGGTCAAAGCGTGCCGTGAGAGCCTTGATTTCTACAAAAAAGAACCGGCCGTATTAAAAATACAACCGGTCCCGATGAGTGAAATCACGCGCGATTTACTCAAGGCCGACAGAGTGATACACCCGTAAGCCATTGATAGAAATATATAAGGGGATTACTTGAGGATCTTGATCTTGCCGATAACAGGAAGTTCTTTCTGCTCGCCTTTGGCAGCATTGATGATGCCCATGATTGCAAGTACACCGATGAAAACATAAATTGCAAATGCAAGAACCCAACCAAGAATCGGAATAAAAGCAAGTATAAATGACAATATTCCGGCTGCTACCCAACCAATTGTAAGAATAATTCCCTGATTGACATGGAATTTAACATCCTGCTCATTCGGGGCAACTAGTAAACCAATCAGCCAAAGGTTTAAATAGGATAAAACATTGTACAGCTTGTTATTGTTTTCCATGAAAAAGCCCTCCTTTATGGATTAATGTTGTCACTATTTTATCATATCTAAAAGCCTGTGAATACTAATATGTAAGCTTTTTTTGTAAAATCGTGAAGGCATTTACTTTTATTTTTTATCGTGTATTGTATATAGTCTATGGGAAATGCTGTCGATACTTTTTGTATCGCCACAGGAAGAAGGAATATGTTTTTAAGCAAGCCGGAAAATAAAGGGCAGAAAGATGCTTCATTGGATGAATATCCCGAAATCAAGGAGTTGGATCCGCACGGAGCCAGCGCCCATCAGCGCGAAAAAGTTCTGGCAGAGAAGAAAATACCCTCACTGGTGCTGTCTTTTGCCATTCCGACGATGATTGGTATGATGGTCAATGCGGTTTATAATGTCGTCGACCGGTTCTGGATAGGGAAAATGGAAAATGGTGCGGTTGCGATGGCCGGTGTGGGACTTACGATGCCGCTGACAACGATTGCCTTTTCCTTCATGGCCCTGATTGGCATTGGTTCAACGGCGCTCATTTCAATCCGCCTCGGTGAAAAAAAGCGGCAGGAAGCCGAGCTTGTCCTGGGCAACTGCGCTTCTTTTTCTTTTATATTGGGGACAATAATAACGATTCTCGGACTTGCGTTCGCGCAGCCGCTTCTTCGGCTTTTCGGAGCCAGTGACAAGACGCTTCCGTTTGCCCTTGATTATGTGTATGTCCTTCTTGCAGTCAATACATTCAATACCCTGCAGTTTGCCATGTCGAGCGTTATGCGCGGTGTGGGGCACCCTACATGGTCTGTCATGACCCAGGTGACAGGAGCAGTTGCCAACATGGTGCTCGATCCGTTCTTTATTTTCAAGGCGGGAAATATTAAGTTCGCCGGAATGCAGCTCTATATGCCGTTCGGATTGAATATGGGCGTCCGGGGAGCAGCTATTGCGACGGCCATCGCACAGCTGATTTCATTTGGAATTGTACTTTTCTATTATTCGCGTGGTAAATCACCTGTACGCCTTCATCTTCGAAACCTGCGTCCGCAGATGTTGGTTCTGGCGAAAATCTCTGCGATTGGAAGTTCATCCTTTGCGCTGCAGTGCGCGGCTTCACTCGTACAGATTATTGCTAATCTCCAACTCGCCAGACACGGCGGCGATCTGGCGATCTCCGCAATGACGCTCGTCAACTCAATCGCGATGTTCTGCATTCTACCGATTATCGGAATTGTCCAGGGAATCCAACCGATTATCGGTTATAACTACGGTGCAAAAAATTACCTGCGCGTCCGGCAGACATTCTTTTTCGCAGTATTGCTTACATCTATAATGACGATAACGGCAAGCGCCATATTACAGAGCTTTCCGGGTCAGCTGGTCGCGATGTTTAATGATGATCCCGGGCTTGTCGCCCTTACATCCAAGGCAATGCGTTTGGTACTGCTGATGCTGCCTTTCCTTGGTTTTCAGATTGTGTCTGCCAATCTTTTCCAATTCATCGGCAAATCGTTCGTGTCCCTGGTCATGACACTTTTGCGCCAGATTATACTGTTGATCCCGCTGTATTTTATTCTTCCTTATTTTCTGGGGATCCAGGGGGTCTGGCTAGCCAGCCCGATTTCAGACGGCGCTTCCATTTTGATTACAGTCGCAGTCATTTCACGCGAACTTCACTGGCTGAACCGGAAAATAGAGCAGCAGAAGATGCAATTCGTGAATGTTGGATTGGACAAAGTAATCCAACTGTAAATGTACGCTCCTGCCGGCAGATAAAAGAAAATCATCATTCCCGCCGACTGTTGTTTTCTCACCCGAAAACATGTTAAAATGCGCTTGAATCTGTGTATGAGCAAACAAAGCGAAAGGGGGAAATGATTTATGTTTTACGAAAAAACAAATGACGCCCTGGGAACGACTAACAGAGGAAATCCGGCAGAATCAGGTCTTTGTACACTATGCCGCGCAGACTGCAAAGGTAAATGTGAGACATGGCTCTCCTCACTTAAAGGAAGAAAAGCACTGTACCCGAGAGATTTCGGCTCAACTACATCCGGAAGTTCCAATGTCAACCACATCGGTGTTTGCTACAACAATTTAAGAATCAACGGTTATCATTATGGAAATGCAGGACTGAATGACAGACTGCAGCGTGATGCTGACAATTGTATTTTCCCGAACGTAAATACAGAAGTCAGCTTTGGCGCCGGGACCATAACCAAATGCCGCGTGCCAATTATGACCGGAGCCCTCGGCTCGACACTTGTTGCAGCAAAATACTGGGACAGCCTTGCAATCGGAGCTGCCCTTGTCGGCTTTCCTATCGTTATCGGCGAAAATGTAGTAGGGATCGACAAACAGGCTGTTTTTACAAATGGTAAAATCACGAAAGCACCCGAACTTGACCGCAGAATAGAAGCTTACCTCCGTTATTTCGATGGATACGGGGCGATCATCATTCAAATGAATGTTGAAGATACGCAAAATGGAGTCGCAGAATACCTGATTGAGAAATACGGGGACAAAGTTGTCATAGAACTCAAGTGGGGGCAGGGTGCTAAAGATATAGGCGGCGAGATCCAGGTCGACAGTCTTGAGCATGCGCTTTTTTTAAAGGAAAGAGGATATATCATTGATCCGGACCCTTCCATGCCTGAGGCGCAGGATGCATTCAAATCCGGTGCTATCAGCAGTTTTGCCAGACACAGCCGCTTGGGAAATACCAATTTGCACAATTATGAGCAAGTCCGTGAAAGCTTTCTTTCCGCAATCTCATATCTTCGTCAGCTCGGATATAAGAGAATTACTTTAAAAACAGGGGCTTACGGAATGGAAGGCCTTGCTTCAGCTATACGTCTTGCTTCCGAAGCAAAGCTGGATCTTCTTACGATCGATGGAAGCGGCGGCGGCACAGGGATGAGTCCCTGGAATATGATGGAGAGCTGGGGCGTTCCTTCGATCTCCCTGCATTCCAAGGCATATGAATATGCCTGTCTTCTCGAAACCAAAGGCATCCATGTTGTTGACATGGCTTTTGCCGGCGGCCTGGCCCGCGAAGATCATATTTTTAAAGCACTTGCACTCGGAGCTCCCTACACCAGGATTGTCTGCATGGGCCGTGCGCTTATGATCCCGGGTTTCCTTGGTTCGAACATTGAAGGAGCGTTGTATCCTGAACGCAGAAGCAAGGTATTCGGGAACTGGGATTCACTGCCGGTGTCTGTATCCGAGTTAGGTAAAAACGAAAAAGAAATTTTCGCCGGATATTATGATGTGCAAAAGAAAGTCGGAATAAATGAGATGGCTGGAATCCCGCTGGGGGCCATCGGTGTCTGGACACTTGCGGACAAGCTTATTGCAGGACTGCAGCAATTTATGGCGGGTGCCAGAAAATTCAGTCTTGTTGAGATCAGCCGTGATGACCTGATGTCGGCAAACAGAGAGATGGAAAAAGAGACAGGAATTGATTACCTGACATCGGCAAATGATGAGCTGGCAAAAAGGATATTACTCTCATGAACCAGAAACTTAACCTGAAACGGATGGTACAAACTTATTTTTGCTCTTGCACAACAGAGGGAATCATGGTAGAATTTCTTGGTGTCTAAATTGATTAACCAGATGGAGGTGAAGGAAATGCCGAATATTAAATCCGCAATCAAGCGTGTGAAGGTAACAGAGAAGAAGACGGCTGCGAACAAAATGAAGAAAAGCGAAATTCGCACGGTGGTAAAGAAGGCGAAGGCCTCCATCGCACTTGCAGATGCAGACGTATCTGTATCTGTTAAGGAAGCTCAGATTACTCTTGATAAGGCTGCTGCCAAGGGATATATCCACAAGAATACTGCCGCTAGAAAAAAGTCCCGTATTGCAAAAGCTATTACTGCCGGAGCGTAAGCTAAGGCAAATATCAACCTGATTTGCAAAACAAAAATCCCGGCCGATCTTATGATCAGCCGGGATTTTTTTGTGCCGGTAAGTCGTTGGAAAAACGCATCACTTTTTCTGATACAGATAAATATACGACAAACCATGGTCATAATAGGGCTTTGCAGTAACTTTTTCAAAAGATCCTATTGGAACGTATTGATCATTCAGCTTATCAATACCGAAGTCCGCATTCTGCTGGCCGGAGACACAGATCACATAATCCGGAAGACCCTTTATAACGTATGACTCCTGTGCTGTCATGTATTCCGGCATCAAATCTAGTGCAATGCCGGGTCTATAGAAATACCTGAATTGAGGAGCGGTGCCAAGCTTGGAATAATAACCGTTTTCCTGGCTGTGATACAGCAGTATATCCGGCTTATCCTGCGCGCCTTTCTGTGCCCAGGTTGCGAGAATGACATCGCATGTTTCCTCAACGCCGGATTTCTCCGGGGAAAAAGGGGCGGATATTCGCCAGAAACCATTGCCCAGGATGATAACAGCAGTTATTACTGCAACTGCTGTTATAACGAGCGTCCCGGATATATACGGATGTGCAGGTGATTTGGAATGTGCACCCATTTTTGTATAGGCTTCCCTGGCGAAAATGACAATTCCAATTTCTCCGAAGCCCGCAAAGCAGACAAAAGGGATACAGTAATACCAGTATGCATTGCCCGTCCCGAAGGTAACGACCAGCAGCGAGACAAACATCAGAAAGACAGTCAGGACAGCATAAAGGGGGAGCTTTTTCATGAGCTGTAAAAGGATTAGCCCCAGGGCGGCACACATTATCCCCGCGAAATTCGTTACGAACAATAGCATGAAGACTGCTGCTGTTTTAGATAAGGAATTGCCTGAAGCGTTGAATGCAGCATATCTCATATTAAACTGAACATAAGCCTCCCAACAATCCTGCAGGCTCCCAGTTGCGGTCCAGTAGATTATACATGGGGTGAAGGCAAGGAGGACGCCGCCCAGAAGGCGGAAAAGGGAACCGGCAAAACTTCGAAGATCCCGCTTCAGCAGAAGCCGTAAAAGTAGCATGGCGGATCCGATAGCAAAGAAGATACTCAGGTTGAGTTTGGTAAGTACTGCTATTCCCCAAAAGAGACCATGAAACCAAAACGGATGCAGGGTGGAGTGAGCGGATCCACCTTCTTTTGCCGGTATAAAAGCTGCAGCAACATAGTAAAGGCTTCCCATAAAACATGGCAGCAGAATTTCTTCAGGAGATCCCCCGCCATCCGAAAAAATCGAACCGGTCAATAAAAAAACAGGAAAAAATATACAGATAAGGAAGCTGGCCGTATTGGATAAAAAGAGCCTGCCAGTCCTGTAAAGGAAAACGAGACTTGTTCCCAGGCAGGCAGTCTGCAGGAAATAGAGCCCGAGCAGGGAGTTTTTGGAAACAGGCGCCAAAACTGCAAATATCATCAGAAAAAGAGGACCTTTGTGGTCAAAGACATCACGATAAAGGACGCGCCCTGTATTCAGTGCGCGTCCCACATCCATATAAACATTAGGATCAACCCAGTCCTGTGTAGGAAACAAAGGTGAGTTCGGAGTGCAGAAAAGCAGGAGGAGTGCTGCAAAAACATACATAAAAAACAGATAGTATCGATCTCTTGTCAACGGTTTCAGCAGTGTACAGGATGGACCAATGATTGTATTCATTCTCCACTCTCCCGGGTTGCGTGTTCAGCCGATCTTGACGCGGTGATATATTTTTTTGCCTTTACGTATGATAGCCTCTTCAGCGGTGAAGTCCCTGGCAGTAAGTATATAGAAAGGATCCTCAACGACAGCATCGTTCAGGTAAATACCATTTCCGGCAATCAGACGCTTGCCTTCACCTTTTGAAGCTGTAAGTTTGGCTCTGCAAAGGAAATCCAGCAAAGAAAGACCGGCTGCAATTTCATCAGCTGTAACAATTGTCGTAGCCATATCATCAGAACGCCCGCCTTTTTCGAAAAGGTCTTCCGTCTGTTTCTTTACCGCTTCGGCCAGTTCTTCGCCATGGACAATTTTTGTAACTTCATAGGCCAGGCGTTTTTTGGCTTCATTGGTAGCAGCGTCAGAGAGTTTTGCATATTCGGCAATCTCATCGAGAGGGAGGAATGTAAGCAGCTTCATGCACTTGATGACGTCGGCGTCATCAACATTTCTCCAATACTGGTAGAACTCGAACGGAGTTGTCTTATTGGGATCCAGCCAGACAGCACCTTTGGCGGTCTTGCCCATCTTTTTGCCTTCACTGTTCGTGAGAAGCGTAAATGTGAGCCCAAAAGCCTCGCCCTGTTCCTTGCGCCGGATCAGTTCAACGCCGCCAAGGATATTTGACCACTGGTCGTCGCCGCCAAGCTGCATCGTGCAGGCATAATTCTTATATAGGTAGAGGAAGTCATAACTCTGCATCAGCATATAGTTAAATTCTAGAAAAGAAAGACCTTTCTCAAGGCGCTGTTTGTAACAGTCAAAAGTAAGCATGCGGTTGACGGAAAAATGCGGGCCGATATCACGCAGGAACTCAACATAATTGAGCTTTAAGAGCCAATCTGCATTATTAACAATCGTCGCACGTCCATTGGTAAAATCAACCACGGTACCCATCTGTTCCACAAAACGAGACACATTATACTGAATCGTCTCAACTGTCATCATCTGGCGCATATCCGAACGTCCGCTCGGATCACCGATCATTCCGGTACCGCCGCCCATAAGAGCAATCGGGTGGTGGCCAGCCTGCTGCATATGACTCATAACCATCATCTGAACAAAATGTCCGACATGAAGACTATCTGCGGTGGGATCAAAGCCGATATAAAAAGAAACACCCGGCTTAGACAATTTTTCGTAGATTTCGTCTCTGTGCGTAGCCTGTGAAATATATCCGCGGGCTTCCAAAGTATCAAAAACATTGGTCGACATCATATGATCCCCCATTTCCTGGAAAATTACACCGGGAATTCCCGAAGTATCGAACTATTTTACCGCATGTGTGGAAGAAAAGTCAAAGAAGTTATAGCAGAATTGTAGCAGTGAGATGCAATAATTTGTAATTTTTTCAGGGGATTTACCCTGCAGTATGTATAAAAATCCCTGTTGCTTACAATCTTGTTTTCCTGATGCATAAATTTGAACAAAAGCCAGGACCCACTCATGTTCGGACAACATGATATATAGTCAGATACCCGAGGTAATTCTTTACAACAAATGAATCAACAATGAAATATCCCCTGTTCCCGAGTGCTGTACAATATGCATTTCCATCTTCCCGTGCAGGAATGACCAGATAAAAATCATCAACCAGGTCAAGTACTTTGTCAGATAAAATATCCGAACTTAAACACGAAGAAATATTTGGGAGAAAAATATCTTTACCATTATTGTCATAAGTTCTTTTCTGGTGAACCGGATCCCAATAGACCGGATTTGTTGAAAGCCTTGCGTCGCCGATTAGATTTAATTCATACCAGTTGTCGTCAGTTGTTAAAAAATAATCATATTTATCCGGATTGATTTTTTTCATCATCTGGTCCAATAAATTATCCGAATAGTTATATGTGAAATTGTATACATACAATTCGCCTACGTAACGCTCATTGTTATATTTGGTTGGAGAGTAGATGTATTGATATCCTAAATTGATTTTTTCATGGCCGGCGATAAGTGTAGGGTCCAGATTGAAGTAGTTCTGAAGCAAAAACAACAGAATCAGTACGCCCATCATGATTTTAACTACCAGTTGATGCCTCCAAATATACGATATGGTCCCTACACTTACAAGACTTAAAAGAATTGTAAAGCACACATTATAACGTGGGCACATAACCGTTATGAAAAGGCAGGAAAAAATCAGATAAACAAATGAACTCAGAATAATTCCGGTAAGAATTGAGAAATCAGTCGATTCTTCAAAAAAATTACCAGCTGCAACTTTCGTTTTTCTGAAAAAATAAACGAAAACAGCTATAACGAACAAAAGTGTTACAATCCACAAAAAATTCCAAAACAGACCCTGTCCCAGCCGTGCCGAAATGTAATTAAAGTTAAATCCAAAACAATGTTCACCGCCATTATCCCAGCGAAAAGGAGATTTATTTGTAAATGATTCACCGAATGTCAGCCGTTTTAAGACGAGTGCATAGTAAGCAAACAAAAGCGGCGCCAAACTATAAAGCAACAAACGTCGTGGAAATAGATAAATCTTCAGTTTTGTAAAATAATTTGAACCCTCTGTCCTGACGGCGCGAATAAGAATGGCGGACACAAGAAAAGAGCCTGCAAAAAGAATGCCTGTCTCTTTGGAGAAAACAAGAAGGACAGAAAAGAAAGCTGCCAAATAATCCAGTTCCCTTGCGAATGCATATATAAGAAACACAAAAAATAATGTAGTGAAGTAATCGGGATTAATATGGGAAAACAGTCCCAGAACATAAGGGCAGAATGCAAAAACAGAGGTTCCTGCTGCTTTAAGCCATGATGCTTTGCCGGGGAAAATCAGCCCCATAATTCCGTATAAACAGAAAATTGCTGCCAGGGAAAGAACCAGGGTAACACCGTATACGCCTACAACTTGCTTTGGAAAAAGCATTTCACCGGTACCAATGAATAAAGTTGTTCCCTGCATTGGATGCAAACACAAAGCAAAATTTGATAAAAAGGAATCAATTGTGTAAGTGAAATTTTCTGTAGCGTTAATTAGTGCACTATAATATGTTCCGGCATCATAACGCGGAATCAAAGAAAATTGGAGGCTGGCAAGGATAGTAAAAACAACAGAAACCACCGTAACAGGTATATATGATAAGAACTTCATTTTCAGATTCGGAGTATCTTCCAATGAAGCATTTTTCCTGCTCAATTGATATGACTTTACCCGTGTACAGGCTGATATAATTGTAAAAAGCAGCCCGCCATTTAAAAGAAACAGAAGAATCACCAAACAGGGAACAGATAGATTTATCTTACCGCGGAGTAAAACAGCAGCATCAAAAAAAGATACAAAAGGAGCGAGAATAATCGCGAACTGAATCCGAAAAAGGAATGCGTGATATTGGCCTTTTGTGTTTTTCATATTCATTTGATAACAACCTTGCCCTTGATCCGGATCACGGACCTTTCATATTCGTCACCATAAATATATCCGGCTTTAAGTCCCCAAAGATCGGTGCTTAGAAGATCAAGCTCCGCCATACGGGAGAGTTTTTCATTCTGCCCATACTCCAGAAAGTCCGACGCTTTATCAATCTGAGGAAGGGATGCTGTCTTTTTCATCAGTCGAAGCAGGTATCTTCCGCGCTCGGAGAATCCGAGTATTCGAAGATATTCAGGAGAAGAAAGGGAAGCAAGGTCAGCTGCTGTCTGCCCCAGAAGAAGCGAGATCAGTGCACGGTTGATTCGTGTTCCTGCATACCGCTTTGTATCGGACAAGGCACGGAATGATTCCGGCAAATCTTCTTTTGAGCAGTTCCTCAGACCGGCGACCGCATTTTTAAGCCTGTGCGAGACCTGGTCTCCCATATAGGCCAGTCCGTCAAGCTGGGCAGTCGTACGGGAACGCAGTGCGAGGATTGTTTCCGGTATAAAGTCAGATGCAAGAACCGGCCGGATGCCGTTTGACCACTCGGATAACAGGGGGGAAAGCGACTCGGGAGGCATCTTTCCCGCTAATTGCCCGGCAAGCTGCGAAACACTGAAAACACCTTTGACGACTGACTTTGTAACAGTGTTACGAATAGCTGAGGCACTGGCATTTTCGTTTGTCATGGATATATCATGATAGCCGGCTCCGTAACGGAGAAGAACGGACGGTTTGATTCCGGAACCGCTTTTTTTGAGGGCAATGAGGTACTCAAGTGCGAGAATCGTATTTGGCATTTTAAGTAGTGCTGCGCATTTTTCAGCTATTTCTGAGTTCCCGATAGCGACAAGATAGGCTGTCAGGGCAAGTTCCCTGGCTTTGGCATATGAGTGACCGTCCTTCAGGCCGGCTTTTAATAATAATGTATAGGGAAGGCTTTCGTCGCTGAGAATACCGGCCAGGATGTTAAGCAGGGAAAGGTCAATGAATTCGCTTCCGAAATAGAGATCGGTAACAATTCCGGTCGCCTGCAGAAGACCTACCGCTCCTTGTGCGAAGCGTTCAGCTGATGCACATGCATATGTGAAAGGGATCTCGATGACAAGATCAACGCCACATTGCAGCGCAGCCTGTGCACGGGTCCATTTGCTTGCAATTGCAGGCTCTCCCCGTTGTACGAAGCTGCCGCTCATTACAGCTACTATGGCTGTGTCTTCACCGAAAAGTTCATGTGCTTTCTGAAGCTGATAGGCATGCCCCAAATGGAATGGATTATATTCAGCAATTATTCCGATGACCTTCATGATTGAATACACCTGCCTTTTCGGTTGAGTGTGATAAAATAAGGGTGTTTATTGCCCTGACAGACAATACAAGTAAGGATCAATGTTTTTATTTTACACGGATTGGATTCATTATGATACCCCGTGTATATGGCGCAGTAACAGGTCCCTTTGGAGGATTATCATGAAAAGAAGTTCAAATAGATCTGCATCAATACAAAAAAGACCGCGGAAAATCTATTACCTGATTCCTGCCGGTCTGATTATTATCATCGGCATTGTGCTGTTGAGCCTGTATCTGAACGGTTTTTTCTATAACCGCAGGGCCGTTCAGGTCAGGACGGATTCTCCCAATGAAGACATAACATCTCTTTCCCGCAGTGCAAAGATCGTGACGGCCGATATGCTGTCCCATTCACTTACCCTGCTGTCAAAACAGATGAATATTTCTCCCTACGTAGTGAGCTGGTATGCCCTTCCCGGCAGTATCAGCAGTATCACAAGCCTTGCATCCGCATACATCACATCAGAGGATCAGGTCAATTTGCTCCGTTGCTATGTGAAAAACGGAAATAAGGATGCAGCAAAAGATCTTGCAAAATCGATAACGGATGATTTCACCGGTGAAGGCGGATATCTTGTTCCGGTCAGAAAAGTATCGGAACTTGCTTCCGCAGGAACGGCGCAGCCGGTTTTCCCGGCGAATCCTGATTATGAAGAATTGCCGGCGTTGTCTGCCTGTTCGATGGAGTCAACCGTGGAATATTTGAGGGCACTGCTGGAGTACTATCAAAAGTGGGGGCAGGCTTCGGACTGGACCCGGATTGAGAAGCTGGCATCACTTCTGTATGCTGAGGACGGAACATTTTTTGAGGATCTGACTATTTCAGCTGCAGTACCCTCGCTGATGCCAACCGGACCAGGTCAGGATATCGTATCAACGGTTGAAGGCCAGGTATCGACCGGCGGCAGTTTTTCGACGCTGACGCTCGCTTCACTGGATCTTGAAGTCTTCCGGATGCTCAGCAGCGCTGACAGTAAATACCAGCCGCTTTATGACAAGGCGCTCACCATTCTTACGGGAGCAATGATTTCAGATGATATTCCGCTTTTTGCCATTGGCTACACACAGAGTTCGGCAGGATACGTGTATTATAGCGGAGATCAAATCCAGGCCGATCTGGTGTCATCGCTGAAAGTCACACTGCATCTGGCGGAAGAAGGCAAAGCACCGCAAAAAACAATTTTGTGGATCAAGGAACAACTGTATAACCAGGGTCTCCTGTACCGCAGTTATGACCTGATATCAGGGCAGGCAACAACTGATGCGGAGTCTGTGGAAGCATACGGTATCATTCTGCAAATTGCGCGTGCAGTGGATGATACGGATCTTTACAGCAAATCACTGGCCCGTCTGGAGTGGCACCTTGCGACAAATTCGACAAGTACCGCAAGAAGCACAGTCTTCCGGCAGCTCGACAATTCCAGGGTGGTAGTTTATGCCAAAGATAATCTCGAAGCGCTGCTGGGTGTTTAGTTTCATGGTTCCAGGTGAAAACAGGATAAAAAATCACATATATGCTAAAAAAATGAAAAGCAATTTGTAAACACGCCTGTTTTTCCATTGTCTAGCCTGTTCTTTTTCTTTATACTAAGAACGTATTATTTGAGTTCAAAGAAAGAAAGAAGGAATTTTCATGGCATTTATTGACACAATTATTGAAAAGGCCAAAGCAGCCAATAAGACGATTGTACTTCCCGAGGGCGAGGATCCGCGTACCCTTGAGGCAGCTGCAAAGCTGATTGAACGTGGAATAGTAAAAGTAATCCTGATTGGAAACAAAGAGAAATTAAGCAGCAGCGCCGGGAAATGGGATATTTCAGGAGCTGTTTTTGTTGATCCGCAAAACTATCCGCAATATGAAGAATATGTGGAAGCATTTGCACAGCTTAGAAAAAAGAAATTTGCAACAATTGAAGAGGCACGGGAAAAAGCAAAGCTGCTCATGAGGGACGAAGTATACCTCGGCGTTATGATGGTAAAGATGGGTCTTGCCGATGGCATGGTCTCCGGCGCATGCCACAGCACCGCTGATACACTGAGACCTTCCCTTCAGATTTTAAAGACGGCTCCGGGTACAAAGCTCGTGTCGGCTTTTTTCATGATTATCGTTCCCAACTGTGAATACGGGGCGGACGGTGTATTCCTTTTCGCTGATTCCGGACTTGTTGAGAACCCGAGTGCTGATGATCTTTCCGAAATTGCACTTTCATCCGCAAAAAGCTTCAAACAGCTGACTGAAATTGAGCCGAATGTTGCCATGCTCTCTTACTCGACATATGGCTCCGCACACTCCGTCCTGACAGAGAAGGTTGTCGAAGCAACCCGCCTGGCCAAAGAGAAGGCTCCGGAACTGAACCTTGACGGCGAGCTTCAGCTCGATGCCGCGATAGTTCCTTCCGTCGGCAGCAGCAAAGCCCCCGGCAGCCCGGTTGCAGGCAAAGCCAACGTTCTGATTTTCCCGGATCTTGATTCGGGTAATATCGGATATAAGCTTGCACAGCGTCTGGCAAAAGCTGAGGCATATGGACCTGTCACACAGGGAATAGCAGCTCCTGTGAATGATCTTTCCCGCGGATGTTCTGCTGATGATATTGTTGGTGTTGCAGCTATTACAGCTGTTCAGGCAATTAAGTAAGAATAAGAAGAAGTAAAAATAATGTGGGCTGAACCGACAAAAGCCGTGAGAGCGGCTTTTGTGCCGGAATGCCTGATAAAAGGAGTCGCAAATGAAAGTACTGGTAATCAACGCAGGAAGCTCTTCCCTTAAATATTCGTTTTTTGAATCCGACACAGGAGCGGTTCTTGCAAAAGGCGGAGCAGAAAGAATCGGTCTCGACAATGCCTGTATCGTTCATGTCAAGGGAGATAATGAAAAGGTAACAATCATGGAAGATCTTCCGGACCATAAGGAAGCTGTTGAGAAAGTGCTCGAGATTCTTACGAGCCCTGACCTCGGCGTTATCAGTTCCATGATGGAGATTGATGCAGTCGGCCACCGTGTCGTTCACGGCGGTGAGAAATTTTCACATTCCGTCGTTATCACACCTTCCGTGAAGGGTGCCATCCGTGCCTGCTTTGATCTTGCACCTCTTCATAATCCGCCCAACATGACCGGTATCGAGGCATGCGAAGCAGCAATGCCCGGGGTCCCGCAGGTTGCTGTATTTGACACTGCTTTCCACCAGACAATGCCTGCTGCCGCTTATATGTATGCACTTCCTTACGAACTGTATGAAGAATACCGTGTCCGCCGTTACGGCTTTCATGGCACGTCACATGGTTATGTTGCAATGCGTGCAGCTGCCATGCTGGGAAAACCGATTGAGGAACTTAAAATAATAACCTGTCACCTCGGAAACGGTTCTTCGATCGCCGCTGTAAAGAACGGTGAAAGTGTCGATACATCAATGGGCCTTACTCCTCTTGCCGGTATTTGCATGGGCACAAGATGCGGTGATATTGATCCTGCCATTGTGTCCTTCATCATGCAAAAAGAAGGACTCGACATGAAGGGCATTAACAATCTGATGAATAAGAAGTCCGGTGTCATGGGCATATCCGGCATATCTTCCGACTTCCGTGATCTGTATGCCGCCGCTGATGGAGGCAACAAGAGAGCGCGTCTTGCGCTTGATATGTTCATATATCAGTGCAAAAAGTTTATCGGTTCCTATGCTGCCGCGATGGGCGGCGTCGATGCAGTCGTCTTCACGGCTGGAATCGGTGAGAACACATATCAGATTCGTGAGGGCGCTGTTGAAGGACTCGGCTTTATGGGTATTGAAATCAACAAGGAGATGAACAAGGGAACCAGGGGAGTGGAGAAGAATGTATCCGCAGCCGGTTCTAAAGTTCAGGTACTTGTAATCCCGACCAATGAGGAGCTTGCGATTGCCAAGGAAACCGAAAAACTCACAAAAAAGAATTAAATTAAAATCGTTGCACCATGCTTTAATTATTGAATAATACAGGAAATGCCGTTGACTTTGTCACGGCATTTTTTGCATTGGAAGGAGCTTAATGACACTGAGGATAATATTATGAATAATGAAAACGCATCGGGCCTGAAAAAAACAGTTGATCCATACTGGCAGTTTGTCAGAGGAATATGCATCATTTTTGTTATACTGATTCACGGCAAAGATGGTCTGAAATTTGAAAATGCTCTGGCTGGTTCCTGGAATTTCGATTATTGGCTTGTCTTACGGCAAGTGATTAATTTTCCTGTTGCGGTTTTCTTTTTTCTTGCAGGATATTTTTCCAACGTGGATGAAACAAAACAAAAAAATCCCCGGCATATTTTAAAAAGACTGGAAAGACTGGTTATTCCTTTTTACATCTGGTCACTTATTTATACATTGATAAATGTCGTAAAATCAAGAGAGAAAATGGATATTGGAAAGACGGTCGTAGATTTTCTTTTTGGGCTTTCGGCATCACCTCTTTACTATGTATTTGTACTTGTCCAACTGGTATTATTAACACCGATTCTGATTAAGCTCATTAATAGAAATAAAGGTATCACTATCCTGTTTCTTATAACACCGGTGTATCTGGTGTTCATCTACATATACACGATTGCTTTTGATGGTCAGCCGGACCTCTACCGGCTGCCGTTCCTCCCCTGGTTTCTATTCTTTTTTATAGGAATCCGGATGAAAATTCGAGGATATAAACCGATTTTCAAAACAAGGCAGCTTACATATTCGATTATTTTTTGTATTATAACTTTGGGTTTAAGTATCGCGGAAGGATATGGATTAATTCTTGCAGGTTATCCTTCCGGTTTTGCCAGCAGTCAGATCAAGGGGTCCACTTTTCTTTTTGCGCTTTCCATTATTAATTTACTGATGGTCATCAAGCCCCGTTTTGAAACACATAAAGTCAGGATGTTAATCAAAATCGGTGATCATTCATATGGGATTTACTATGTTCATCTTATCTGGATCATGACATTTGAATGGATTACTTCGTTTTTCCCTGTATTAGATAATATATTGCCTCTATTTCAACTGGTTCAGTTTCTCTTTACGATCACAATGAGCATGATGTCTATTCTGATTGTCCGAAAATTTCTGGGCGAAAAATCTGCAAGGAAATATCTGGGCTTTTAAGAATCCGATGACAACCGTAAATCCTGATCCTATAGCTGCCATGCCCCGGCAAGGGCGGCGACTCCCCGGATGATCTGATCATCTGATAGGCTTGCATATCCAAGAAGCACTGTGCTTTTTGGCGGGACCGGCCGGCCTGCAGCGTCAGACGTTTTATCGAATAAATAGTACGAAGAAATACCGTAGACTTTTGCCGCGGCTTTATTTGCTTTATCAACTAATTCTTCCTCCGTCATACCGTTTTTTACACGGCACAAAAGATGAAGCCCTGCATCTGTTCCGCTGATCTGCAGCTTTTGCTTATATGGTGACAGTGCCTGCACGAATAGATCCCTCTTCCTGCGATAGAGTGTCCGCATGCGGTTGATGTGGCGCTCAAAATCCCCGCTGTCTATGAATCGTGCCAAAACCAACTGATCAGGATGTGTGATGGTGGTGTTGTAGTATGAGAGGTTTTTTTGGAATGCCAAAAGGAGACTGGGAGGTACTACCAGATAACTTATACGTACGGACGGAGCCAGGGATTTTGAAAATGTTCCCAGATATATGACTCTGTTTTGTACATCCAGACCGCTGATTGCAGGAATGGGACGGCCGGCATAGCGGAACTCGCTGTCATAATCATCTTCAATAATATAGCGGTCCGGTGCGGCCCAGGCCCAGGCCATAAGCTCGGTACGACGGCTGACCGGCATAATGATGCCGAGGGGAAACTGATGGGATGGGGTCGTATATACGAGATTTGACCGGCTCAAAGTAAGACTTTCCATGTGGATACCGTATTTGTCCAGGGGAATCAGGTCGACAGGGACCTGCAGGCCGGTAAAAATCTGATATGCCTTGTTGTAGACCGGATTTTCCATAGCGACTGAATGGATATCATGGACGGACCGGAGGATCTGTACAAGCAGCTGAAGAATATAATCAGTTCCCGCTCCGAGAATGATCTGATCCGGACTGCAAAGCAATCCGCGGGATTCCCTTAAATATTTGCACAAGGCGTTCCGAAGACTCATCGCTCCCTGCGGATCACAACTTGAAAAGGCTGCTACCCCGTCTTCTTCAAACACTTCCCGTATGGCTTTCCGGATCTTGGCAAGCGGAAGCACAGAGAGGTCAACTCCGTTGGGGGAGAAATCAATAACAGGGATGCACGCTTCTGTAATAGCATTTGCAGCAGCCTGGACTTTGGGATTTGTATTTTCGGGAAATGAGCTCTGTGCATGAGGGAACTGCGCACCCAAATCGCAGACATAATAACCGCTTCTTGAACGCGCCTCAAGATATCCTTCAGAAACCAGCTGCTGGTAAGCGGTGTCAACTGTATTGACACTGATGCCAAGTTGGGATGCAAGAAGCCGTTTTGAGGGAAGACGCGTGCCGGTGAGTAACCTGTTCGAAATCAAATCCTGCTTAATACTCTCGTAAATCTGCATGTATATAGAGGCTGCAGTGGATGGGTTCAGGACAGGAATATACATATTGATTCCTTTCCGGTGATCTGATACCTATGATATATTAAAAATTGACACTTTCAATGGTATCAAAATCGCTATAAAATAGCAATATCAAATAGAACAGAGGGACAGCTGATGAACAGTGATATGAAATTCAATGCTATTGATGAAAAAAATGATATAAATAAAAAAGTGGAACCGCAATCCCGGTCAGCTTTAAAGATTATTCTCAGGATAACTTTTGCGGGTGTGTTTTCTGCACTTATTCTTATAGCAACACAATTGTTTAAAATTCCAACCGGTATTGGATATGCCAATCTCGGAGATGGATTCATACTCGTCTGCGCATATCTTCTCGGACCGGCAGCTTTTTTCCCGGCCGCAATAGGATCTGCACTGGCTGATTTGCTGGCTGGTTATCCGGTCTATATTCCGGCAACTTTTGTCATAAAAGGTCTGATGGGGCTTGTGGCAGGTTTTTTACTGAAGAACGATAAAGTGACAGTCAGCAGGAAAATCTTGGCATTTACTCTTGCTGAGTTGATTATGGTTGCAGGATATTTTGGATATGAGTCACTTCCGTTCATGTACGGACCGGCGGCGGCAGCCGGATCGGTAATTCCGAACCTTGGACAGGCAGCGGTTGGAATTTTGATGGGCATGATTCTTACTGCGATTTTGGAAAAACAGCGTAGATCTATTAGAGAAAAGCTTCAATAATATAGAACACGATCTTCCCCGTTGAATAGTTTATCTGACGGGACTGCTTAGATAATAGACAAGCGGAGGCAGGACATAGATAAAAATAGTTAAAGAACGCAGGTAAAGGAGACTTCTTTCTATTTTTATTTTGCTGTCAAAGTGATTTGTGCCGGTCCTGTCCGATTTCAAATCCAGGCAGGCAACAAGAAGAAGCGCACACAGCAAACCGGTGAACACACTCATGACAGGTACAAAACTATAACCATGTGCAACAAAGAAATTGTAGAGAGGGTTTGGCAGGTCTGAAAGAATGAATTTATTTTGCGTCAATGAAACCAGAATTGAATTATTCAACATGTAGACAGTTAAAAATTTGAGACTTGATGCGAACAGGAATGCCGCTGTAACAGCAATTTCGAGCAGCATGCCCAGCCTTATATTTTTCATACTGAAGATCATTAATGTAAAAAAGGGGAGAATAATAATAAACCATTGCGGATGCCATTCGACAAAAATGAAAAAACATGCATAAGATGCTGTGCATAAAGTAAATACAACCGCAGGGAAAGCTGCAGGTGCCGGATTTATATAATAAGCGATGATACAGATAAGTATCATCAAAACCATAAAGATGCTTATATTGGATGATCCGCCTCCTATTTGGCAGAATATATCCTGCCGAAGAAATCATAACCGGTCTTCAGTAAGTTTTGTGTAGCAAGGTAACCTGGATCAAAAATGCTGAAAACCAGAGTTGTTATAAGATATGGAGTAATACCAATCGCAATATATTGAAAAAGTTTTATCAGACGCTTTTCAGCCAATAATAACAGGGGCAGAAAAATCAAAACAGGAATTATCTTGCAGCAGATCGCAAGTGACATCAATGCGGAGAACCTATAGTATTTCTTATCAAAATAGAAGAAGAGCGCAAGTAACGTTGCCAGAACGGAAAAAATATCATATTGGTTTTGAATAATTACACAATAGATTACAATTGGTGAGCTTAGAAAGAAGTACCCCATCCATTTTGCATTAGCCGAATCATCGGTGAATTTTGCTGCGAGAACTGTAATGATATGTGCACAATATACTGACAGTCCGATAACAAGAATTCTTCCCCATAAATTCAGGAAATAAGCATATCGAGCGATTCCGACTGCAGCATTTAGAAGATAAACCGGAAGCGACCATATAGCAAATATTATATAAATAACAATATTGTAAGCAGCAGCACACTGGGTTCCGGTTTCAGGTAAGTTGCCCGCGGCAGTTTCTTTCTGAAGCACATATTCATAAAAATGAAAAAATTTACCTTCAGAAATACACTTGAGCAAATCAGAAGACTGCGTCATAGTATTTATCATATCAAAAGCCTGATCGAAGCACACAAAGGAAATGCTGGCTAGAATAATTACAAGTAACCAGTCCAGAATACTGGGCGTTTCTTTTTTGAAAAGATTATTATGATCCGTGGATGCCTCTAAATGGGGGAACTGCATTATTTGGCCTCCTGTAATTTATTAAATATGAAAATATATTATTCTAAATGGAATACTATTACAATACGGTATTATTTGATAGAAAAGCAATAGAAAACAGCATAGAAAAAAGGATGGAAAACAGGGTTATCTTTATTTATTGGTTGCAACGCTATTAAATATTATGGATGGAAGCAAGCTGCAAATGATAGTTGAAGAATATTATCGTTTGCCTTACAATCAATTTGTATTTCTGCAAATATTAAGTTATGGGAAGGGTAATCGTGAATGAGAAATAATGATATCATGCACATACACTGTCGATTTCTTTCCCTGACTCAATTTGCCCTCATACTTGCGCCGTTTGCATTTTTTTTCGATGCTGCGATTTTGTTCAGGGGCAGGATAAATCTGTCCGTTCCTGTTTCTATAATCATTTTTTCTGTACTAAATGTAGGATTGCTGCTGCTGATGTTATTCTCCTGTTTGTATTACTCTTTATACCGGAAAGAATGGAGTATACAACATCCGGAGGACAGGCAGTCAAGGCGAAAGAAAATCTTTTCATATTTACCGGTGGCCATTGTCGCGGCCGTTTTTTCTGTTCTTGCTGGACTCCAATTCGACACTGTTCCACGATATGACGGCGGTCTGTATTATGATGCCCTGATTACGGCGACTGATACTTTTACTTATTCGCTGAATTCATTTGTGTCCGCATTTACTTTTTTTACACATCCGCTGCAGGGCACTTCTCTTTTGATCAGTATCGGTGAAATGCTGTTCCCCAGGCAGAGTGTCGGCGTTTACATTGTTACATTGATAGTTACTGATATTGCTATTTTTTGTCTGTATGGCATTATGGGGCGGATCTTCCCGGATAAAGCTCCCTGGCTGAAGGCAGCCGGAACGGCTGTTTTTGCATTTTGCCCATATGTGCTGGGCCTTTTTTCCCATATAAATCCAGACTATTTTATCTCGATGTTTTTCGTCATTCTTATCTATGCGTTTGCTGAAGAACTCGATTATCTTGCTGCTTTTATGTTTTTTCTTATAATTTTTTCCAAAGAGACCGGCATTCTTTTCGCTGCTTCGTTTCTTTTATCTGCAATTCTTATTCGCGCCGGCAAAGCGGAGGGGAAGAACTATTTTGCAAAGATAAAGCAGTATCTATTTCCCAGGAGGATACTGCTATACAGTGTTGCACCGCTTCTGTTGCTGTCCTATTATTATTTATTTTCACAGGATCTGACTTTTGGTGCAACCTATACAAACCAATCACCTATTCGATGGGATAATGACAGTCTATTTTGTTTTGGAATAAACACTGGATATATCTCGTCACGAATTGCCCAAATTATGTATTTTAATTTTTTCTGGATCATAACGATCCTGATTGTTACCACAGGTATTGTATACTTTTTCCGAAAAAACAGGAAGAAAGCGATGGAATTAATAGATCCATCGGCTGATTTTTCTATTCTTATTGGGATTACTCTGAGTTCATTCATCTTCATGTTATTTTCGTGTTTTTTTATTACAACTATGTGTCCGCGTTATAATGTGTGTTTTGCGCTCCCAATAAGTCTCATCAGTGTAGGTGCGATTTCGTACATTTGGAAGCGCCAGATACAAGTGAAAATTGTGACAGGTAGTCTGATTCTTCTATTTATACTTCAGAATTACTTCAATCTGGACCCAACTCTTTCTCTTGGAAATGAGAAAATTAATTTGGGATTTGAATATATTTATTCGCCGACAGGAGAATACAGTTTTATGAATCTTGATTATATTAACGAAATGTACGTCTATAATCGTACATTTGATTACGCAGAAGATTTGCTTGATAAGTTAATGGAAAAGATCAACCCTGATATAAGCGATCATTTTCTGATGGTTGGCAACGACTGGTATGCGATATATTTGACTGGTAATCGGGTGCAGACAGATCATCTTATCTTCTGGGATCCTGTTCATCAGAAAAGAACGTACAATAATAAAGGGGAAGGTGTTTTTCTCCCGGATTTATCTACGGTTTCCAGTTCGGATATTCTTTCCTGCAAGGAAATTGAACTGAAAGATGATTTCTATTTTATTCTGCCTGCCAACTTAGCAGCGGATATCTATAGTGCAGCATTGGAGGCAAGAGGGTATTCTATAACAGATTCATTTGTTGTAAAGAATTACCTTGGGTATCTGACGGTGTATCACATGGCCCTAAACGGATAAATATGGCTTGAAAGTATGGGATCTGCGGTCTGTTCCGGTTTGACATTGAAGGACCTAAAAAGTATACTCACTTGTGTTCATTTATGTTTATCCACCAAAGATCAGGAGATAATAATATGCGTGTTTCCAAATTGTTTATGCCAACCCAGAGAGAAATCCCTTCCGACGCGGAAATTGTCAGCCACCAGCTAATGCTGCGTGCCGGTCTTATGAAGAAAATTGCTTCCGGAATCTATTCATTCCTGCCAATGGGCTACAGGGCGTACCGCAAGGTCGAGAATATTGTCCGGGAGGAAATGGACAGGGCTGGAGCACAGGAACTGATAATGCCTGCTATTTTACCGGCTGAAGTCTATATGGCTTCCGGACGATGGGATAAATTCGGCCAGGAGATGTTCCGTCTTCAGGACAGGGGAGGGCGTCAGTTCTGTCTGGGACCTACCCACGAGGAGCCTTTTACGGAAGCGGTCCGCGACAATATCAAATCATATCGCCAGCTTCCTTTTACACTTTACCAGATCCAGCATAAATACAGGGATGAGAAACGCCCTCGCTTTGGTGTGATGCGCGCCCGCGAATTTGTTATGAAAGACGCATATAGCTTTGATGCCGATGAGGCAGGTCTTGATATTTCATACAAGGCAATGTATGAGGCATACTGCCGGATTTTTGACCGCTGCGGTCTTGATTATATCCTGGTTGATGCCGATTCCGGAGCAATGGGCGGATCCGGTTCACAGGAGTTTATGGTCAAATCCCTGGTCGGAGAGGACGCGATTGCATACTGTTCTTCCTGTGGATATGCAGCCAACGAAGAGAAAGCTGTCTGCATTGCAAGTGAGCCGGCTGTCCCGGCTGCCTTGCAGGAGATTGAAAAAATCCATACACCCCATGTTAAAACCATTGAGGAACTAATGGCTTTCATGAAGGCTTCGCCGAAGGAATTCGTGAAGACGATCCTGTATTCAATTGATGGAAAAATTGTTGCTGTAATGGTCAGGGGCGACCGTGAAATCAATGAGACGAAGCTTTCGAATCTCTTTGATGCAAACGATCTCGCTCTGGCAAGTTTTGCTGATGTAGAACGTGTAACCGGTGCAGCTGTTGGGTTTGCAGGACCTGTTGCCTTTAAGGGAGATGTTGAACTGATTGCCGACCAGGAGGTTGCTGTAATGGTGAACTTTATCGTTGGCGCGAACGAGACGGATTATCACCTTAAGAATGTCAACTTCATCCGGGATTTCAAACCTGCGAGAGTTGTTGATATCCGGACAATTGAGGCCGGTGATCCGTGTCCTGTCTGCGGCTTGCCTGTAGAGACCTGCCGCGGCATTGAGGTTGGCCATATTTTCAAGCTCGGGACCAAATATTCTGATGCACTTAACTGTAAATTCCTGGATCAGGCCGGCCAGGAAAAGTCCATGATTATGGGCTGCTACGGCATCGGTGTCGGCCGGACACTCGCTGCAATAATTGAGCAGCATTATGACGCGAATGGAATCGTATGGCCTCTGGCGACAGCGCCTTACCAGGCGATTGTTGTGCCGACCAACACAGGGGATGAGACGATCAGCGCCGTCGGTGAAGACATTCACAGCCGCCTTGAAAAAGCCGGTGTCGAGGTACTCCTTGATGACCGTCCTGAACGTCCGGGTGTGAAATTCAAGGACGCGGACTTGATCGGTATACCTCTTCGTGTAACAGTCGGCCGTAAGGCAGTCGAGGGTATTGTAGAGTACAAGGAACGTGCAACGGGTGTTGTCATTGAGATGACAGTCGAAGAAGCAGTCGCTAAAATTGTCGGACAGGTCAAGGCTCTCGGCTGAACGGACACTGATAGAAAATAGTTACATATATTCCTAATTCATTACTTGAACCTGCAGCGACACTTATTTGGATAAAATCAGGGGCAGCACATCTTATATAGATATGCTGCCCCTGCAAAGTTAGTGAATAGACACTATTTTCTGTACTTGATTTCAATTTTGGAAAAGGACGTACATTTACATCATGCTGTTATATCGGATGGCTCAGGTAGCTTATGACCGGCGGTAAAATAACTATAAGGATGAGTGCTGATCTTGCATAAAACAACCCTCTTATGACCTTGTATTCATTGTCAAAAGAGTTAACAATCTTGGAGGATCGGCTGCGGTTATTCCATATTGCAACAAAAAGTAGAGAGACGATGCCGGAGAAAAATAGTGTAGAGGGAATAATATCGGTATATTGGTGTTCGCAAAAGTACGAATAGATTGGATTATAATTGTAAATTGCCGAGTATTGTCCCTGTGTGATCGTATAGAATACGGAAGAAGTAAATACCATTTTGGTGAGATCTAAAAGTACACTTGTAACAAGGAATCCAAGAGTCAACGCAATATCCAACAGAATACCGAATTTAAAATCAAACAGTGAGAATACAAGTAATGTGATGAATGGCAAGAGCAGGACCATCCACTGCGGATGCCATTTGATAAAGAGAAAAAAAGTTGAAAGAGAAGCAAAACCAAGCAAGAAGGCATATACCTGAAAATCATTTTCTTTGGGTTTTGCTATATATGAAATAACACAGATCAGAAAATAGAGCAGGAGAAATACACTGGTATTTGAGACTCCCCCGGGTATGGTGATTTTGAAAATATACTGCGAAAAGGCATCATCTTTCATTACCAGGCTTTGCGTGAGACTATATCCTGGATCTGTCAGCATAGGCACTATATAAGTTACTGCACATAGTGATATAGACAGCGACAAGTAACCTATCAACTTAATTACCCGCTTCTCTGCCAGTAAAAGCAGGGGGATGACAATAAAAATCGGCATCAGTTTGAAGCAGCAGGCAACGGCCATGAGCAGGCAAAACCCCGTGTATTTTTTTTAAAAATATTGTTTGAGTGCCAGAATAATCAGCAGTACAGGTATGATGTCTGTTTGATTTCTGATAATTACACAATATGCAATCAGCGGGGAACTAATGAAATAGTATCCTGCCCATTTTGCTTTTATCTTATCTGCCATAAGGATTTCTGCGAGTTTTGTGAACTGAAAACAACATATGCAGGACAGCAGGATGCTGAGAAAGCGCGCCCAAAGCTCCAGGACGACAATATATTTTGCCATGGGGAAGATATGATTTATGGCATACAGAGGCAATTCCCAGATGGCCAGAGCAAGGTACAATACAATATTGTATGCAGCTGAAGGACTTAAATCCGGCGCATAAGAGGGCGGCAGATATCCGCCCTCTGCAGCTTTGTTAAATACATACGTATAAAAATGGAGAGGTTTTCCGGTAAAGATACAGTCAAGAAGGTCCGAAGCCTGCTGTGAGGTTGCATTCATATCGTACCATTGATCAAAGAATACAAAAGCTGCCATACATAGTACAACAACTACAAGTATATCAATAAATCCCGGAGTCGAACCAAACAGTCCCATAGGTGTCCGCAGGTCATTCTTCTTCCCGAACATAATACACTCCATTCGTATGGAATTATATTGGAAATTGGGCAGTATTCGCCTTTACCTTGCCTCTTCCGGCGTGAAAGGAAGATCGATATCATACATCGGTACAATGGTGAATTTTCTGTTGGAAAGACCGGTGTGCCTGTTCTCCTTTGGAATACGGGCAAATAGCAGCGTTGTTGCAAAAAGCTGCTGATAACGCACTTTGCTGCCGTTCTTCGAGGTAAAGAAGCGGTTGTACTGGTTTCTGCCGTAATTGCCGTCACCTAAGATCGGATGACCGAGATGAGCAAATTGCGCGCGGATCTGATGGGTCCTTCCGGTGACAAGCTCAACTTCAATCTCAGATACATCCTCATTGTCGGGTCCGATATTCTTGAGGACTTTCAGTACGCGGTATCTGGATGTGATGGGAAGATCACCCTCTTTGGGTTCATCATGGATATAGACATCACCATGGCCGGGCTTTTCAAGATAGGCATGTATTTCCTTCATGATGACTTCGTCAACACATACGCATGGTTCGCCGACCGTGGGCACACCGCGTACAAGGCAGCGGTAGCGCTTGGTAATAAGATTTTGCTTGAACAGATCAATTGCGTGTTCGAGGTTCTCCTTGCCTTTGGCGAGAAGAACAAGACCGCCGGTGTTCATATCAATTCTGTGGCACAGGTCGATGTCCTGATTCCTCTGATCTTTCCGGATGATGTCGATAAGGGCCGGACCCTCGGTGCCTTTACCGGAGTGGACGGCAAGACCCTGGCGCTTATTGACCACCAGCAGGCGATCGGTCTCGGATACGATTTTGTAGTCTGCAAGGCCGGATACGGAGCCCCCGGTCGGTGCTGATTTGATGAAATCCTCATCAGGCAGCCACAGTTCGACATGATCGCCTGTCATTACAGGACAATCTTCGCCGATCTTTTTGCCGTTGATTCGAATATCCTTATGGCGCAGTGCCTTCTGCAGGATGGCAGGAGTAAGCATTTCAAATTCGCTGATTGCGACCCGGACAACGTGTTTTCCGTCTTTGTCGGCGGACACGATAAAACTTTTCATTATTCCCTGATGCTTTCTGCCTCGCGACTGAGGCTGTGGATAAAGTGACATTATACTATTATGTACCCTATATAGTATCAGAGCATCGTGGGTCGGGTCGATACCCAAGTTGCATTTTGACAAAGAATTCTGCCGGAACGGGAGGGTATATTGCACCTGATTTGCAGATTCGTGGTAAAATAAGGACTGATTTGCATACTTATCGCAGAAAAGACCGTTCTTTTTTGCATATTTCTGTAAATCGATTCCATACAAGGGAGGCCAGGATAATGGCGAAAAAAGTTCTTGTTCTTTTCGGAGGCGTGTCGACCGAGCATCTCATTTCGTGCCGTTCCGCCTGTAATATACTAAGCGGCCTGCGTCAGGCAGGCTATTCTGTTATACGTGTCGGTATTACAAAGGACGGACGATGGGGACGATTTGATGGCACGGATGAGGATATCCGTGATATGAAGTGGGCTGATCGACTGACCTTTTCATCAATACCGGGCAATGGCCCGGCTTCGGTCCGTGATTTTATTCTTGCAGCTGCAGGCGGCGAAGTGCCGGATGTGATTTTTCCGGCGGTACACGGCATCAACTGTGAAGACGGCTCCCTTCAGGGTCTCCTGGAATTATCGGGTTTTCCCTATGTGGGCAGCGGGGTTCTGGCTTCAGCCGTGCTGATGGATAAGGTCTATACAAAGCAGCTTTTTGCCAAGGCCCGGATTCCGCAGTGCCGGTATACATCCGTCACACGACAGGAGATCCGGAAAAATGTTACAGGGGTCGCATCCAAAGTGGCCGGTCAGATTGGCTTTCCCTGCTTCCTCAAACCTTCCAACGGAGGTTCCTCGGTCGGAACCATGCGCGTGGATAATCTTGCATCTCTGGAAAAAGCTCTGCTCGAAGTCGCCGAATATGACCGGACTGTTCTTATAGAAGAATATATACATGCACGCGAAATTGAAGTTGCTGTAATGGGCAACGAGAAGCCGCTTGCTTCCATGGCCGGTGAAATCGCTACGGATGAGAGCGTGCCTTTCTATGATTATCAGACCAAATACTTCAGTTCCACCGGGGCGGACGTATATCTGCCGGCGCAGATCGACCCGCAAATGATGCAGCGTGTAAGGAAACTTGCAGTAAAGGCATATAAGATGGCCGGTGCGGGCGGTCTTTCGCGCGTTGATTTTTTCCTCGACAGGGATAACGGCAGCCTGTATCTGAACGAGATAAATACGCTTCCCGGATTTACCACGATCAGCCTTTTTCCGAAGGCCTGGGAGGTTTCCGGTGTCCCGCTTGATAAGCTTATGAAAAAGCTGGTCACCTATGCCCTTACCGAATCTGAAAACAAAAAACGTGTGGAGAGTATCGGATGATTATGAATCAGGACGACAGGGATTCTGCAGTTTCCGATAATAGGCCGATCGGAGTTTTTGACTCCGGCATCGGAGGCCTGACAGTCCTTAAGGAAATCTGGAGTGCACTGCCTGGTGAAAGCACAGTGTATTTCGGTGACAGCGGACGTACTCCTTACGGCACCAAATCCCATGACACGATTGTAAATTATTCGCTGCAGAATATGCGGTTCCTGTTAAGCCAAAATGTAAAAATGATTGTTATAGCCTGTAATACGGCAAGCGCACACGCCTATGACGCGGTCAGGGCACAGGCAGGCGTTCCGGTAGTTGAAGTTATCACCCCCGGAGCCGCCGAAGCCGTGAAAACGACTCGTACAGGCCGTATCGGCATCATTGCTACGCGGGCAACCGTAACCAGCGGGATTTACAGGGTCGCTGTTGAAGATGAGGCCAAACGTGTTATTGCACTGGGGCGGAATATCGAAACCCTGACCGGCCTTTATATCGAACAGGCTGCATGCCCGCTTTTTGTGTCGCTTGCTGAAGAGGGCTGGTGGGATTCGCCGATTTCATATCTTGCGGCTGAGGAGTATCTTAAGGATTTAAGAAAGAATCAAATTGATACCCTGATCCTGGGATGTACGCATTATCCGCTCCTTTCGCATACGATTGCAGATGTTATGGGGCCCGGGACGGCTTTGGTCAATGCAGGCTCCAGCGTCGCACGGAGAGTTGCGGAAGTTCTTGGTACCAATCATCTGCGGAATCTGTCGGGTACAAAGCCGCAGCATACTTTCTATACAAGCGACGATCCGCAGATGTTCGAAAATGTTACTGCACCTTTCCTCGGGGGGGACAGGCCTTCAGGAACAATGCGTATCAATACGGAAGCATATATTGGAGAGGAGATCCTTAGGTGAAGGTTCTGATCAGTCTGACAAGCGGCCTGTCCGATGCAGCTCATGTCCCGGCTGCCGGTGAATTGACGGTTGATGGAAATGTGCTGTCCTTATCATGGACACAGCCTGCTGAAGGGGAGGAGACATGCGGATCCCAGCATCATCTGTCATATGGCAAACCGGACGGGATACTTCATATGAAGCGCACAGGTGACAACACTACAGATCTGACTTTTTCCGGAAGTGCACGGACGAAAGGGGTATTATCCACGCCTTACGGTGATTTTTCATTGGAAATCGAGACGCGGAATCTTTTTGTCCCAGACGAACTGTGGCAGTTTGCAGAGGAAGACGCGGATATTTTTTCCAGAGAGCAAAAAGTAAAGATCATTCATTTAAGTTATTTTTTGTATTTTTCAGGTCAGGACCCGATGCCAAATGATATCGCAATTCAAATTAGTCTTGTAAAGAATGAAGATAAAAGGTAAAATCATAAAAAACATATACGGATTTACTTGACAAAGGTCCGTGTCGTATATGATAATATCATTCGCGCCTCAGCTTAATGAGTAGCGCCGATATATGTCGGAGAAGTGTCTCTGACAGGTAAGTGATGGAGGTGGATACATGGCAAATCCAAAACGCAAATGGTCAAAGGCAAGAACTTCTCGTCATAGAAGTGCGTGGAAGCTCACTCTGCCCGGACTCGTAGAGTGCCCACAGTGTCACACGAAGATGCTGCGTCATAAGGTCTGCAAGACCTGCGGTTATCTGGATGGCAAGGAAATTGTCAAGATCGAAGTTACGGCTTAAGATTAGGCCGGATAAGACAGCTTTCAAGAATGGCAGTGCGGATCTCTTACATAGGACGCACTGCTTTTTTGTTTGCTTAAGAACACATGATCGGGAAGAGAAATTCCGGATTGCGGATCATGAGTAAAGGGGATCAACGTTTTGGCAGTTAAAAATGAAAACAATCGACGCATATCAGTTGTGCTGAAAAACAGCATTGCAGATGAGCTTGGGATTGTACCCGGTGATATTCTTCTTTCCATTGACGGGGAAGAAGTCCGGGACATTTTTGATTACCGGATGCGGGTCATGAGTGAGAATCTTACCGTTACGTTCCGCCTTTTGGACGGGTCCCTTTTTGAAGCACAGATTGAAAAGGATGAGGATGACGAACTGGGAATGAGCTTTGAGGAGCCGCTTCTCGATACGTGCTCCTCCTGCCATAACGGCTGTGTATTCTGTTTTATTGATCAGCTTCCCAGTGGCCTGCGCCCGTCGCTGTATTTCAAGGATGACGATCTGCGCATGTCATTTCTGACCGGTAATTATGTGACGCTCACGAATCTTTCGGAGGAGGAATTTGATCGGATTCTTTCGTATCATCTTTCTCCGATGAATGTTTCGGTGCACGCCGCAGATCCGGAAGTCAGGAAAAAAATGATGAACAACCGCTTTGCAGGCAACATTATGGAACGTCTGCACCGCATCACAGCAGCCGGCATTTCTCTGAACTGCCAGATTGTACTTTGTCCCGGCCTGAACGACGGCGACGTGCTGGAGGGAACCATTACGGAGCTTTCCTCACTCGGGGAAAATCTTCGTTCGATAGCGGTCGTACCTGTCGGCATAACAAAGTATCGTGAAGAGAACCATTTGACGCCCCTGTCGCTTTATAACAGGGAAACGGCGTCAGCGGTCCTTGATCTTGTGAACAGGTGGCAGAAGTATTTTATAAAAACGCGCAGCGAAAGAGTATTTTTTGCTGCAGATGAGTTTTTCCTGCGGGCAGGCAGGACGATTCCGCCGCCCTCGTGGTATGAAGGATTCCCGCAGCTTGAAAACGGTGTCGGACTGATCAGTGAGCACAGGCAGCAGCTCGAAGCGGGTATTGCGTCCAGGAGACGCAAAAAGGTGGCAATAAGCACAAAAAACTGTGCCGCGAGCCCCCTGGTTATGGTGCTTTCTGGCGTAGATGCAAAACCCTTCCTGAATTCGTTTGCGGATCAGTTGGCAGTGCTCTATAATATCAAGTTGGAAGTCAAGGCGGTGGTCAATCACTTTTTCGGTGAAACGATCACGGTTACAGGCCTTCTGACAGGTCAGGACATCGTCCGGTCCATGGAAGAAGACCGCCGGGCAGGGAAACGGGATTCGGATGTGATTCTGCTTCCGGACTGCACACTTAAGGCTGACGAGGATATTTTCCTTGATGATATGACAGTAAATGAGCTTCGGGACAAGCTTTCCATTCCGGTTGCGGTCAGCCGGCCGACCGGAGAGGGACTTCTTGAAGCATTAGATGAATACACCGGTCTTTTTGTTCGAAAAGGGCGTCAGAGATCACCAAAGCGGGGTAACACAAGCGATGAGTAAACCAGTAGTTGCGATTATCGGACGTCCAAACGTCGGTAAGTCCTCCTTTTTCAATGCACTGATAGGAGAGCGTGTATCCATTGTCGATGATACGCCGGGCGTCACGCGTGATCGGATTTACGCAACGGCTACATGGCGCGAACGCGATTTTCTCCTGATCGATACCGGAGGTATTGAGCCGGTTACAGACGATTTCATTCTCAAGAGCATGCGGGCACAGGCCCAGATTGCAATGGAGACTGCAGACGTTATTCTTTTCATGTGTGACCTGAAGTCCGGTCTGACGGCATCCGACCATGATATTGCCATTATGCTCAGAAAATCCAAGCGTCCGGTTGTAGTGTGCGTCAATAAGGTTGATCACGTCGGTTCACTGCCGGCGGAACTGTACGAATTTTATAACCTGGGACTTGGTGAGGTATATCCGATTTCCGCCGCCCATCGATTGGGAATCGGCGAACTTCTGGATGCCCTGTATGATCATTTTCCCGATACGGAATTTGAACAGGAGGACGAGAGTAAAATCCGCGTCGCTCTGATCGGCAAACCAAACTCAGGCAAATCATCGCTGTCCAACAAGATGACCGGGGAGGAGCGTTCCATCGTTTCCGACATTCCCGGAACAACCCGCGATGCCATTGACTCTGTTATTGTGAATTCGCACGGTACATTTACCATTATTGACACAGCCGGCCTTCGCAAAAAGAGCCGTATTGATGATTCGGTGGAAAAATACAGCATGATCCGTTCCCTGGCAGCGATTGAACGCTCGAATGTCTGTGTCATTCTGATCGATGCCGCGGAAGGCGTTACCGAACAGGATACCAAAGTAGCAGGATATGCCCATAACGGCGGCAAGGCATGCATTATTGCCGTCAACAAATGGGATTTGATTGAAAAAACGACAGGTACTCTCGAGACGCAGGAGCGGGATATCCGCGAGCGTTTTTCCTTTATGTCATATGCACCGATTATATTTCTGTCAGCCAAGACCGGACAGCGCGTCGAGAAGCTTTTCGATCTGATCAGCAAGGTCCATGAACAGGCGGGCAGGCGTCTCACGACTGGAATGCTCAATGATATCCTTGCCGAAGCAATCGCAATGGTGCCCACGCCGCAGGATAAGGGCAAGCACCTGAAGATTTACTACGGCACGCAGATTGCAACATTTCCGCCGCAGTTTATTCTTTTCGTAAATGATAAGGAGCTTATGCACTTTTCATATGAGAGATATCTGGAAAACCAGTTACGTAAGAATTTCGGATTTGAAGGAACCCCTCTGCACATCTATATGCGTCAGAAGGAAAAAGACTAAGACAAGTAAATGAAATCAATTGTATAGGACAAAAGGATAAGGGATTAAGGAAGAGGTAACACATTTTTATGACTAAAATTGAAAATCTCCGCAACATTGCTATTATCGCCCACGTTGACCACGGTAAAACCACCATCGTAGACGCCATGCTTCAGCAGGCCGGCATCTACCGTGAAAACGAGCAGATCATTGATTGCGTCATGGATTCCAATGCACTTGAAAGAGAGCGCGGAATCACAATACTTGCAAAAAATACGGCGATCAGCTACAAAGGCTATCGCATCAATGTTGTAGACACACCCGGGCATGCTGACTTCGGAGGCGAAGTAGAGCGAGTCCTTAAAATGGTTGACGGTGTTCTCCTTGTAGTAGATGCCTATGACGGCCCTATGCCGCAGACACGGTTTGTTCTTCGCAAGGCACTTGAAATGGGTCTTAAGCCCATTGTATGCATTAATAAGATTGACCGTCCCGACGCACGTCCGGTAGAAGTTGTCGATATGGTCCTTGAGCTTTTCATCGAGCTCGGTGCCGATGATGAGCAGCTTGAATTCCCGATCGTATTTTCCTCCGGTAAGCTGGGACTGTCCTGTCTGACCCTTGAAGAATACGAAAGAGGAGAGGCAGTAGATTTCCACCCTCTGCTTAATACAATCCTCGAATATATCCCCTGTCCGGAAGGCGACAATGAAGCGCCTCTTCAGCTTCTGATTTCCAACATCGATTCAGACCCGTATATCGGAAGAATTGCAATCGGCCGCGTTGAGCGCGGAACAATCCGCCAGGCCCAGAATGTTGTTGTCTGCGGATTTGACGACAACACGCAGAAATCAGCCAGGATTGTCAAACTTATGCGTTTCCAGGGATTGGGAAAACAGGAAGTCCAGGAGGGAACTGTCGGTGAAATAATATGTATCGCAGGTATTCCTGAGATCAATATCGGAGACACAGTATGCTCTCCCGACTGCATCGAACCGCTGCCTTTCATTAACATTGATGAACCGACGATATCGATGACTTTTTCCGTCAATAACAGTCCTTTCGCAGGCAAGGAAGGCAAGTTTGTTACTTCCCGCCATATCCGTGACCGTCTTTTCCGTGAAATGGAGACCAATGTTTCCATGCGTCTGGAAGAAACAGATACGACAGAGGCATTTGTTGTAAAAGGAAGAGGAGAGCTTCATCTTTCCATCCTTATTGAGACGATGCGCCGCGAGGGATTTGAATTTCAGGTATCCAAACCAAGGGTTATTCTCAAGGAAGTCAACGGTGTTCTGCATGAGCCGGTTGAGATGCTTCTTGTTGATGTTCCCGAGGAATTTGTCGGGCCGGTTATCGAAAAGCTCGGTCAGCGCAGGGCTGAGATGATCAACATGCTGCCTCCTGAGAAGGGATACAGCCGCATGGAGTTCAAGGTTCCTACAAGAGGAATCATCGGCTACCGCACGGAGTTTTTGACCGACACAAAGGGCAATGGTATAATGAACAGCGTTATATGCGGATTTGAGCCCTATGCAGGAGACATCGAGACACGCTCACACGGCGTTCTGATCGCTTTTGAAACCGGTGTATCCGTTATTTATGGCCTCTATAATGCACAGGAACGCGGAGCACTCTTTATCGGGGCCGGCACACCGGTCTATGAGGGAATGATTGTCGGATCAAACCCCAAGAACGAAGATGTTGTTGTTAATGTCTGCAAGAGGAAACAATTAACCAATACGCGTTCTTCCGGTAATGATGATGCACTTCGACTTGTACCGCCGGCACAGTTCAGTCTCGAGCAGTGCCTTGAGTTCATCTCCGACGACGAATTGTGTGAGGTTACACCGAAAAGCATCCGCCTTCGCAAGAGGATCCTCAACACGGATATCCGCATGAAGAACCGCAAACAGAAATAATGACCGCCGAGAGGAGTACAGACAGGTATGTTCTCAAATAAGCTTAAGCGAATGGTCGGACTGCTGGTTGTCCTGCTTATGATTATTATGGTCGGTATTACTGGGATTTTTCTCGGGTATAACTACGTGACCTCTCAGGGCAACCGGTTTGACTCCCTCCAGAAGGCGCTGAAGGATAAGACCCTGGTTATTAATAAGGACACACCCAACTCAGTGATGATTGTTGTTGGTGCGGGTGACGATACTTCTGACATAGCGCAGAAGCTTAAAGACAGCGGGTTGATTAACAACACGCTTGTTTTTACGCTGATGTCCAAGTTTAACGGCTTTGACGGAGGCTATCTGGCTGGCACGCATTTTCTGAAAGCGGATCTTTCCTATGATGAGATGATGTATATGCTTTGTCAGGAGCCGGAAGTAATTACGATCACTTTTCCTGAAGGCATGACATACGCTCAAGTCAAACAGAAACTTCTGGATGCCGGACTGGAGTTTGATACGGCAAAGCTTGATGAGTGCATGAACAGCCCGAATCTTTTTGTTGACTATAAATTCGTATCACTGATTCAGGCATCAGAAGGCCGTGACTTTATTCTGAGCGGATACCTTTTCCCTGATACATATAATTTTGATATGAACGCTTCTGAAGAAGAAATTGTTACAACTTTCCTTCGGAACACGGAAGCGGTGCTTTATGAAGATTTCTACGTGCGTGCCGCTAAAATCGGTATGACCATGGATCAGGTCATGACGCTTGCATCCGTCATTCAAGCTGAGTCAGGCAACCCGTCCGACATGCTCTCAATTTCCTGCGTCTTTCATAACCGCCTGAAATCGGAAGACATAGCCATGCAGAAGCTGGAATCCTGCGCAACAATCAACTACCTTCGCCAGAATGCAGGCCTTACCAAGGTCTGGGCCGCCTCAACTGCGGACCAGCTGCTTGAAAGCCCGTATAATACTTATCTGCATGCAGGCCTTCCGCCGGGACCGATCTGCATGCCGGGCAAAGATGCGATTACGGCAGCGCTGTATCCCAGCAACGAGAATTTCATGTATTTCTGCGCAACCGGTGATGGAAAAGGCGGGACCGCTTTTGCTGTAACAGCTGAAGAACAGGCTGCTAATGTTGAAAAATACAAACCTTTCTGGACCGACAACCCTTCCGTTACAGCAGCCCCGACGCCGACGGTTGATCCCAATGCGGAAGGTTGAGATCCTGTCTCCTGCCGGAGACATGGAAAAGCTTAAAGCAGCTGTCGCTTATGGTGCGGATGCTGTGTACCTGGCCGGAAAATCATTTGGGTTAAGAGCCGGGAGCGGTAATTTTGACCACGATGAGATGAAGGAAGCTGTTGACTATGCCCATGGGCATGGCGTCCTTTGTTATATCACCATGAATATCCTGGCCCATGCAAAAGACATTGCAGTACTCGACAGTGAGATTCACTTTTGCCATGAAATCGGTGCAGATGCGCTGATTGTTTCCGACGCAGGCATTTTCCGGAGAATTCGCAGGCTGTATCCCGATTTCGAAATACATATCAGCACCCAGGCGAGCATTACCAATGCCGACGGGTGCCTTTTCTGGTACGAACAGGGCGCAAGACGTATCGTGCTGGCACGGGAACTGACTCTTTCCGAGATTGCGGATATTCGCAGGCAGATTCCCGACGACCTGAAGCTTGAATGTTTTGTCCATGGTGCTATGTGCATGTCCTATTCAGGGAGATGCCTCCTGTCCAACTATTTTACAGGGCGCAACGCCAATCACGGGGAATGTGCCCAGCCATGCAGGTGGAAATATTCAGTCACCGAAGAAAAACGTCCGGATCAGCCGATTCCCGTCGAGGAAGACGAAAGAGGTACATATCTTTTCAATTCCAAAGATATATGTATGATTGATCATATTCCGGAACTTGTACAGGCGGGCATTGACAGCTTCAAAATCGAGGGACGCATTAAGGGATCATTTTACGCTGCGACGACTACAAAGGCCTACCGGGAGGCACTGGATGCCTATCTGGTTTCGCCGGACGGATATAAGGCGGATCCTTTTTGCCAGGAGATTCTTGACCGTACGGTTCACCGTGTTTTCGGCACAGGGTTTTTCTATGATATGCCGGCAGATAACGCACAGATTCATTTGGACGATACATACTTGCGCCCTGCGTTTGTTGCGGGTATGGTTATCGGATATGACAGGGAAAATGGACTTGCCATTATTTCGCAAAGAAATAAAATATCCGAAGGAGATATTCTCCATGTGCTTATGCCGGCCGGCCGTCATGAGCCGATCCTTGCGGAGGGTCTTCTTGACGAAAATAGGGAGCCGATACAATCAACTCCCCGGGCAAAGATGCTTTATTACCTTCCTGTCAGGGAAGAACTGCCGGTTTTCACTTTCCTGAGCCGAGACGGAGACAAGGATAAATCAAAATAGGACCTGCGGATTATACCGCGTCAGATATCACTGCGAGAATTTATTAAGGATGTTTCCGACAGTTTCACGGACCTTCTTGTCAAGTGAGAATCCTTTGAAGGCTTCCATTAAAATGAGAAAGACAACCGGTCCCATCAGGAATCCGATAGCGCCCCATATGGCAACACCGAATATCATCGCGAACAGTGTGGCCAAAGGGTGCATATGCATGGCGTTGCCGAGGACCGGAGGCTCAAGGAAGCGCCGGACCACAGTAATAAGCGCCATTCCGATCAGTAAAATCACTATGCCCCTGTAATCACCCTGGACGGCCATATATACCATCATGGGAACCATCGTCGCACTTACACCCAGTACAGGCATAAAATCCAGTACTGCCGTAACAAGGGCAAGGACAACCGCATAGTTGACCCCGGCTATCATGAAAACAATAAGCGCTTCAAAAAAAGTAATGAAAAGCAGAAGCAGGTAACCGCCGAGGACCCTGAAAAGAGTAGTTGCCAGACCATCCACAAGATGAATGGCCCTGTGACGGAAGGTGCGGCTCTTTATATTTCTTGAAAGAAATTCGAAAACCATTTTGCTGTCGGTCAGAAAATAGAAACCCGACATAATAATGACAATTACACTGAATAAAAGCATCGGGATATCCCCGACCATAGTGATAATTCCGCCGAGGACATTGGAAACGATATTCGGGAGCATGTTTGAAATACTTGTTCGAATATTGGTAATGTACTCCGTAATACTGACGAGTTGATCAGGCGACAGGAATCCGCCGTTCGCTGTTGAGAACTGCGAGACCCAGTTAACCACCAGACCGACATAATCTGAATTGGTAATCCATGAAGGAAAATTGCCGATTAATTTTTTGGCTTGTATGACCAGCGCGGTCGCTGCCGTAATTAGTGCAACAAGGGAAAAAACAAGGAGGATTATGTATATTACAACAGCGATTTTTGATCGCTTTGACAGTATTACCTTCTTCTTGGGCGGGAAAAGTATATTGTAAAGCCTGGATCTTTGCTTCGGTTTTTTTGTGATATGAATCTTTACGTCCCCGGCCTCGACAGCAGGAGAATCGGACGCTGCATTTGTCTTCTGTTTTTTTGAACGTTCATACAGGTATTTCTGAAACCGGATTATTCCGCTTGACAAATGCCTCGAGGCTTTTGCAAGGACAAATCCAATTAAAAACGGAAAGATGATCGCTAATACTTTGCTCGATAAAAACAGAATCCCCAGTGTAATCAGAAGGTAAAGGATATATTTAATAATTGCAATAACAGTTGCCTTGTCTTTTCGATAACGAAGATTCTCGTCCATTTGGACCTCCTGATCTTATAAAGGAAGATAAAATGCATGATTATTATACATGAAACGAGTCAAAGAATCATGACTGATCATCGGTTGTGTACTAAATACCTAATAGAAGTACCCAGCTGGTTGCGAAAAGAATAAGGCCAAGTCCAAAGGACCAGCCAAATTGTCCGTGCAGACTCTCTGCTGCAGTCTCATCCTGCGGTCGTGCGATCTTTGCAGCGTCGTGCGACATGCGCCGCAGTTGTGACAGTACCGGAAGAAATGCCAATAGACTCATTACCAGGGCGGCAATAGCCGTGTACAGTGATGTGGAGTCAAGGTCTCCGGTGACGCTGGCCGTTATATAATCCTTATAGGGAAGAAGCGAAGAAAACAGCCAGTATGTTACCAGCATCGATATCTGTGTTATAACCGGGCACAGGAAATGATCCGTTGCATGACGCACATAAGCAAGAAGGATTCCCAGAAGAAAAAGCGGGATAAAATCAACCGGGTTCTGCAGAAATACAGTGAATAGCAAGCCCGACAGAAGGATCTTCGGGAATACGGCCGAAGATTGCGGCCATACAGAGAAGAGGAGTCCCCGGAAAAACAATTCCTGCAGCAGTACGGGTATGATGAACGCTGCGGCGAGTGCCAGCAGACGGGATTCCGTTGAAATATCTTCAGATGCATAGAAAAAAGCCGGCAGTGTCAGAGGGATTGCTGCTGCAATGAAAAACCTGACGAGTAGATTGTGTATGGATACGAAAATCAGGGCAGAAGGGCATCCTATCAGGAAACTGAGGATAACAGCGCCTATTCCGGGATTCCGGCCGAGGATTTTCGTGTCATCTATGCGATACCTGAAAACGAAAAAAGCAACTGGAAGTAAAAGACTCAGAAAAAGGCGTGCGAGTGTAATTACAGAAAAGCCGATGAGCGACGTTTTTGCAAACGGAAGAATCGTATCCGGTATAAATTTCCAGATCAAAGTTATGATCGTACTGAAAACACCGCAGAAAAAAATAATATTCCCAACTGTTGTGACAGGTGACGGAACAGACTCCTGCCCATCACCGGCCTCCTGATCAGCAGGCATAAAAAATGCAAACTCCGGCTCTTCCGGAGGCGCAGAAGCACCTGCTTTATCCCTGGGCAGTGTAAGTTTTTTCGATTTTTCAGATTCTGATTTTGTCATATAAATATTTTACCCGCGTGATTTCGATTTTGTAATGGGATTAGAATAACAGGCCGGCCGAAGTGAGGATATAAGAAACAAAGAAACTGTGAACCGGCGTCTCAAAAATAAGAAAAGCAGCTGTTCCAAGAGCAAGGAAAGGCCCGAATGCGATGTAATCCGGATCCTCCGAGAAATGAACCGCTTCTTTTTCTTTCTCGATATCCATACGCTTTTTGACCGGATCGCTGCTTTCCCGGATTAACTTCTCCTCTGTACGGAATCTTCGTCTTTTTTTGATATAGAGAGGGAAGGCAATGACGCCGCCGAGAATAAAAGCAAAGAAAAAAACAAAAATGAGTCCATAGGCGCCTGATAACAGTCCGCATGCAAAAATCAGTTTAATATCGCCGAACCCCATCGATTCCTGCCCGCTGATCCAGGACCCGATGATGCCGATTCCCCAGAGAAGACCGGCTCCGATAACCGCTCCGAGAATCCTGTTGAGCAGGGGCATATACCAGGGGTATTGTGAAGCAACCCATAAGCTGCCTTCAAGACCGTCCGCCAGAAATCCGAAAACAGAGCACAGGGCAATGACAACGACCAGCTGGTCGGGAATAATCCGATTCAGTTTGTCAGATACAACTGTCAAAGATAAAGGAAGAAGAGGCAGTAGCATCAGGAGAAAATGAAAGATGTCCTTTTGACGGACGAACGAGTCATTCACATAAAATGCAGCAAAAAACATAAGCATCAGAGTGACCATTACAATTATTGTGTGCGGTACAAATTTCATCCGCTTTGCAAGCCGGAAGTCCCTGGCCTTCGGGTCATAATCATAGTCCTGAAGCCATGATTCCGGAAAGCTGTTATACAGGTGCTGCAGCGGCAGCGCAAGTGCCGCGCCGAGAAAAGCCCCGAGCAAAGGAAGATAGTCAGACAACATGTGCGCCTCCGGATTCATACATTTGGATTTAGAATACCCGTATCTCTTCCCAGATGCAAGAGATGTGTTGGGTAAGCGTCCTTCAGGCGTCTTGAAAGCGTTGCTTTTTTTTCGCATTTGACTGTATGTCATGCGCCTGTTACAATCAAATTTGGAATCATGGATTTATTAAAAAAGGAGAACGAAGAAATTCCTATCTTTTACGGAATTTTTTCTAAAATATGTATATGAACAATATAGTCACATCTGAAATGCTGCGCGAAAAAATGGCGTCTTATATTCGCGCTGATGCAGGAAAAGCAGCAGACAGAGGAACCCTTTGGGATTATTGGTCGGCGCTTTCACACACAATCGTGGAACTTATTGCAGATAATTGGGAAGAAACCCGGGATGTATATGCTGCGGTCAGGCAGGAACACTATTTTTCCGCGGAATTTCTCGTAGGAAGATCAATGCTGAACAACCTCGTAAATCTTGGGATTTATGAACAGGCGAATGAAGCAGCGGCATATTTCGGAATCAATCTTACGGATCTTCTTGAACAGGAGAAGGATCCGGGGCTTGGCAACGGCGGTCTCGGAAGACTTGCAGCCTGTTTTCTGGACTCCTGTGCGACAATGAATCTGCCGGTTACCGGATATGGAATTCTCTACCGCTACGGGCTCTTCCGCCAGTCTATCACCAATGGATTTCAGAAAGAGATTCCGGACAGCTGGATGGAGAGCGGATATCCTTTTGTTGTGCGCCGTGAAGAAGAACGTGTCAAGGTTCATTACAATGACTTTGATGTCTGGGCAGTCCCATATGATATGCCGGTTACCGGATATGCAACGTCCAACGTCAACCGTCTGCGTCTTTGGAAGCCGGAGCCTGCGCAGGAGTTCGACTTCAATCTTTTCAATTCACAGCGCTTTGATGATGCAGTGACGGAGCGAAACCGCGTCAATGATATCTGGCGTGTCCTTTACCCCAATGATACCTCCTACGACGGCAAGGTACTCCGTGTCCGACAGCAGTACTTCTTCGTTTCGGCTTCCCTGCAGGATATTGTCACCCGGTACAAGGCGGTGCATGGCGAGGATATGTCCGATTTTGCCAAATACAACTCCGTCCAGCTCAATGACACGCACCCGGTCATCGGAATTCCGGAACTTATGCGTATCCTGGTTGACGATAACGGTGTTGAGTGGACCGAGGCATGGGAGATTGTCAGGGCTACATATGCTTATACCAATCATACTGTCATGGCTGAAGCACTTGAGAAATGGGACATCGGAATTTTCCAGTATCTCTTCCCGCGTATTTACCAGATAATAGACGGGATCAATATGCAGTTCAGAAATGAAATGTTCGCTTTGAAATTCAAGACGGATTATGTTGATCATCTTTCGCCTCTCGGAGACGGAAAGGTACGCATGGCGTGGCTTGCTATTTACGGATCAAGGTCAGTCAACGGAGTAGCCGCCCTTCATACGGAAATCCTTAAAAAAGACACGCTCAAGGAATGGTACAAGCTCTGGCCCGAAAAATTCTCCAATAAGACCAATGGAGTTACGCCGCGCCGCTGGCTTCGGACCTGCAACCCTGAGCTCTCGGGCCTGATAACGGAGCTTCTTGGAAATGAAGACTGGGTTACAGACCTTGAACAGCTTGCCGGACTTGCCGGATATACATCGGACGATGCAGTAATGAACCGTTTCCTTGACATCAAAAAAGCCAGCAAGCAGCGCCTGGCTGATTATATTTATGAAAAAGAAGGTATTATACTCAATGCGGATTCAGTTTTTGACGTGCAGATCAAGCGTCTTCATGAATACAAGCGCCAGCTTCTGAACGCACTTTATGTATTAAATCTGTATGACCGCATCAAGGCAGATCCGTCTCTTGATTTTCCTCCGATTACTGTGCTTTTTGGGGCCAAAGCGGCACCCGGATATTTCCGCGCAAAGGCTATCATCAAGTTTATTAATGAAATTGCACGTCTCATTAACGGTGATAAAGAGATCAACGGCCGGATTAAGGTCGTCTTTGTCGAGAACTATAATGTCAGTAACGGCGAGCGAATGTTCCCTGCAGCGGATATTTCCGAGCAGATTTCAACAGCAGGCCTTGAGGCTTCCGGGACGGGCAACATGAAGTTCATGATGAACGGAGCAGTTACCCTTGGTACCTGTGACGGAGCCAATGTTGAAATCGCCGAAGCCGTGTCTGAGGAGAACATCTATATTTTCGGTTGCCACGTGGAAGACCTGGATTCTACCAGGAAATTCTACAACCCGCTCTGGCAGTATGAGAATATCCCGGGCCTCAAAAAAGTCTTGGACCGTCTGATCGACGGATCCCTTGATGACGCCGGAACAGGCATGTTCAAGGATCTGTTTAATGCGCTGGTTTATGGATCAAATTGGCAGCCGGCAGATACTTTCTTTGTTCTGGGGGATTTTGTCGATTACAGTACCACACGGGACCGCATCTATACGGATTATAAGGACAGACTTGCATGGGCCAGAAAATGCTGGATTAATATCTGTAACTCGGGCCGCTTCTCTTCGGATCGGACGATTCAGGATTATGCAGACGGCATCTGGAAAATCAAGCCTGTAAAAATCAGAACCAGTTAAGCCGGTACCGCCTGGCAGCGCTGAATTTTCCTGAATGAAGAATTATGTGCGGAATGTCAGGTGGGTGACCTGCGGTTTTGAAAAAAGCCTCAGGGGAACCACAACGCAGCCGACACCTCTTGAAATATAGCCGCAGATGCCGTTTTTGGTAAATACACCTTTTCGAATACCTTCACGTGCCAGCTGTTCCCTTCGAAACAGCCGGTACTCAAGGCCGAACGGCATATATATCTGACCCCCATGGAAATGTCCGGACAGCTGATACCTGTACCGGACGTTTTTTTGCGAAAAAATGTATTCCGGGTTATGAACGAGTGCAATACGCCTTTCAACAGGTATCTCGTCAAAATAGCCGGAGGGCAATTCGGGCCACTTGCGATTTTTTTTGCCTGTGTCGATCAGGCCGATGAGCAGATAGACAAGCCCGGAACGTCCTTTGACAGTGACATTCTCGTTTTCAAGAAGAATGAATCCGGTGCTGTCGTATTCCTTTGTGCTGATGGTCCTGTCGTGGTTTCCCCGCACGGCGTAGCAGGGAATATGAAGTTCCCGTGCATGGGCAAAAACAAGGGAAAGACGCCGTATTCCATCATCTTTACCTTTCCCGTGATTGGAAAGGTCTCCTCCGAAAAGGATGACATCACATGGGGCGGAGAAGACGGCCTCCATCAGTCTTTTGTCGGATACCCGGCATAAGGCAGCATGGAGATCTGTAAAAAAAACCGCTTCAAGGCCCGGTCCGGCTGAACCGGCTGAATTATCTGCAGGAGCACTTCTGATAGAATTTTCGTCAGAATCCATGTCCGCAGATGCGTTTTCAAGCATATATGGTTCGCAAAGCGCCCGGATTAAAAATGCCAGACCCGAAAGCAGGATCAATCCGCCCAGAAGGGCTGCAGACGGTATAAGAGAATCCATCAATGCGATACCTCACGCTTTTGAATTGCCGGGCGGTTTCGTACGTTTTTGTAATGTGCTATAATCATGAGGCATTCTGGTTTTCGTGTCAATTGCCACTCTCCGGAGGACGGCACTGCCGCGGGAACAGCACTATTAAATAATATTTATAATATGGAGGAAGTCATATGCCAAAGAGTGAAATTACATCCGAAGTCGTTAAGGAACTGGGTATCTTATCCACCAGCAAATCCGGTTGGAACCGCGAAGTGAATCTGGTCAGCTGGAATGGCGGCGCACCGAAGCTTGATATCCGTGACTGGGCACCGGAACATGAAAAAGCAGGCAAAGGCCTTTCCTTAAACGGCGAAGAAGTAGCCGTCCTCAAGGAACTTCTGTCGGATTACGATCCATATGAAATAGAAAATAAATAATTCGGGGGGATCATTTTGAAGAGTGGCACACGCGCTCTGATTGTATCGATCGCACTCTTTTTGCTGTGGGGGACCATGTTAACGGGTCCGTTCCGCTATTTTGCGTATGCATTCAGAGATTTTTATTCCTGGATTTTAGACCTGTTTCACACACCGGCCGTTATTTCGGGATTCATCATTACCCTGCTTCTGGTGATTACGGTTGTGATTTTACTTATTTTGGGCGGAAAGAAGTTCTCCCAGTACATGGCAGGGATTTGCGCCCTTTTAAGCATGCTCTATTATCTATTCACCTGCCTGCAGAACAGAACACTGGGTTCTGTCTCATTCACGGTTACTTTCGGACTCGCCCTGGCTCTGCTTTTCCTGATTTTCCAGGCCGGCAAAGCTAGTCTGTGGCTTGCCGATGCATACATTTTTTCAATCCCTGTCCTTTTATTTTTTGAGCTTGTTCTGACGCCTCTGTTTGTGACTGTCAAAGCATCCCCGAATTTTCTTGCAGCTCTTTTTGTTGTCCCTGCAGAGGGAATTGCGACAAGGATCGGCAATCTGTTTCAGGTGCCGATGCTGATTTGGAGTATATTCCTGTTTGCCCTCATGCTTATCCCTGTTTTGTACCTGTCCAAGAGCCGCAAAAAGAACTGAAAAATGATTTTATAGGCTTTAGGAATCAAGGAGAATATTTATGGACGACTGGAAACGGATAGAAGAGCTGAGAGAACTCATAATTCACAACAATAGACTTTATGAAAACGGAGAAGCACAAGAGCTTACAGATTTCGAGTATGATGCTCGGTTTAATGAACTTATCCAACTTGAAAATGAAAATCCACTTATTGGCTGGCAAGAAGATTCTCCTACAAAAAAACTTGGTGGGAGAGCACTTGCACGAGAAAAAGCATTGAAGGCTGTACCGGAATATCTTGAACTAATCAAAAAAATCGAATATCACAGCCGAAAGTATTACAATGATGACGCTCCTGAAATTTCCGATGCAGAATATAATATCTTGATGCAGAAATTGAAAAAAATGGAACAAGAATACCCTGTGCTAATTACTCTGGACTCTCCTACTCAGAAAGTCGGGTGGGCAGCGAAAAGAGAGGCAGGAGTTCTTATTAGTCATAGAGTTCCAATGCTCAGTCTTCAGGATGTTTTCTCAAGAGAAGATGTAATCCAATTTGTAAAGGATATGCAGGAACAACTTGAATCCCCTGAGTTCGTGGTTGAGAGAAAAATAGACGGATTGTCTATGGCTCTTCGATATGTAAACGGAAATCTAGATGCTGCAATTACTAGGGGTGATGGAATCATTCAGGGCGAAGATGTGACTGAAAATGCCAAAGTAATTAAAGATGTTAAGACTAAATTGAAGGATACTATACCGTATTTGGAAATACGTGGAGAAGTATATATGTCTAACAAGGCTTTTGATTCAGTTAATGCTCGTCAGGAGCTTAAGGGGAAAGAATTATTTGCTAACCCTCGTAATTGTGCAGCTGGTACATTAAGACAATTGGATAGTACAATAACAAAAGAGAGAGAGCTTTCACTATTTATTTTCAATATACAGGATATAAAAGGACGGGAGTTTAACACCCATACAGAAGGCTATGATTTTCTGAAAAAACAGGGAATCAAAGTTATTGAAAATTATGTCATTTGTAAGACAGCAGAGGAAGTATGGGAAGCAGTTACCAAAATTGGCGAGGATAGAGGAGACTTAGAATATAATATTGATGGTGCTGTTATCAAGATCAACAATTTGAAAGATAGAGTGCTACTTGGAAATACTACCAAAGTTCCGAGGTGGGCAATTGCATATAAGTATCCGCCAGAGGAGAAAACAACAAAACTGATTGATATAGAATTGTCCGTTGGAAGAACGGGAAGAATCACTCCTACTGCAATTTTTGAACCAATTCGTTTGTGTGGAACAACTGTTGCCAGAGCTACACTACATAATCAAGATTTTATGGATAATTTGGATATAAAAATTGGAGACACTATCATTGTATACAAATCTGGAGAAATTATTCCGAAAATTAAAAATGTTGTAAAGGATCAACGAATCGCAAATACCGGGAAATTCTATATTCCTGAGTATTGTCCGGATTGTGGAACCAAGACGTTACGAGAGGAGGGCACATCAGATGTAAAATGCATTAATCCAAATTGTCCTTCACAATTAGTAAAACACATCATAAATTTTGTTGGGCGTGCGGCAATGGATATCAAAGGATTTGGTGAATCCTACGTTGAAGAACTTGTTAGCCTGCAATATATTAAAGATATCGCAGATATTTATTCATTGCGTGATTATTGTGATGATCCAATTGTAAAAGCTATTATAGGGGAAAATAATACACAAAAGTTACTAGATTCTATTGAAAAATCAAAGTCAAATGAACCTCAGAAATTGTTAACAAGTTTTGGGATTCCCAATGTTGGGAAAGCAGCAGCGAATGAGATCATAAAAAAATTTGGTTCAATTGATAGACTTCAAAATGCAACTATGGAGGAACTTATAGAAGTGCCCGACATTGCAGAAACTAGTGCATTATCGATTCGAAAATTTTTTGATGATGATGCAAATAGAAAAATTATACAAAGACTTAAAGAAAACGGATTAAATATGGAATTAAGTGCTTCAAGGAATGGGGATACAAGATTTGAATCAAAAACATTTGTGATAACTGGAACACTATCAAACATGGATCGGATGGAAGCGATCAAGTTGATTGAGTCATTTGGGGGAAGAGTTACTGGGACAGTTTCGAAGAAAACTGATTATGTTTTAGCTGGCGACAGCGCAGGCAGCAAGTTGAATATTGCACAGAATCTCGGAGTCACTATAATTTCTGAAGAAGAGTTTACAAATATGACCAAGTAACGTAGGTATTAAGATGAACAATAAAACATCAATTATCAAAGAAGAAGAGTATGTTATTGTAGATATTGAAACAACGGGATTTTCTGTTGAATATTGTCATATTATTGAAATCTCTGTGCTTAAGGTTTTATATGGAGAAATTGTTGACAGATATCATACATATGTTAAACAGAGTGAGCCGATTCCTGCATTTATTACTCGTTTGACAGGTATAACAGACAATGATGTTGAAGCGGGCAAATTGCTATGTCATGCTATTAAAGAGTTTGCTGAGTTCGTTGGGGATTTGACAATTGTGGGACACAACATATCATTTGATTACCGTTTTCTTAACCACGATTGTGAAAGACTCATTAATAGAACAATCCGCAATGAACGTATTGATACTATGAGATTGTCAAAGACGCTAATTTCTGACATTCCCAATTTCAAACTTGGAACGCTAATTAGCTATTTCAAAATTGCCGATTTAGGCCAGCATAGCGCCATCAATGATACACAAATGACATACGAGTTAATTAAATCTCTTTCAGATCTAAATGATAACTATCGAGAAAAGAATATTATTCAAATACAATGCGCCGCTAGCAATTGCAATTTGTTTTATAACAAAAAAATTGTTATAAAAACAAAGATGAAATATGTTCAACCAAGATTGTTGGAGTGCGTTTTTTCAGAGATGAATAGTAACGTATATTATTCGCTATACTCCTCGTGTAATATTCTTATAATGAACGAGAGTACTTACAACCGTTTCTGTATAATTGAAACATTTGAAGAAGTTTGGGAACCGTGGCTTAATACTGCAAAACAGCGATTCATGGATGGAACTTTGAAAATATATAGTGAAAAAATGGTTTGTGAACTGCTAAACATTCAAATTGTTGAAAAGAAGAGTTTGAAATGGGGAGAGCATGTAGCACTAAAAGATCTTATTGCTGCATTAGATGAACCTGATGAAAATCACCCACTATATAAGAAGAATTGTGTGTTTACGGGTACACTAGATAGATATGATAGAAAAACAGCTATGCAGCTTGTTACAAATGTTGGTGGGGTTTGTCAAAGTGGAATCACAAAAGATACTGATTTTCTAATATTAGGGGATAATTCATTTTGTGCATCCATAAAAGGTGGCAGGAGCAGCAAGCAAATGAAGGCAGAGAAAATGATCATGGACGGTTCCGATATTCAGATTATTTCTGAAAGTACCTTTAGTCAAATTTTGAAAAGTGAATAGGGGGATATAGCTTTGGATTTTGAGACAAATATTACAAAAATATTGAACGAGATCATTGAGAAAAGAAAATTGCCTGCAAATTCAATATATTTGAACTCTAATGTTTCGTCAAAAGGTAAACACGAAGGTAAGCTAATTTCCAATTCATTGTGTATCAGTGAACCGGAATATCCAGTTGATCCACAAAAGAAAAAATCTCAAAATAAATCATATGTTATTATGAACATTAAAAACCAAAAGAATATTGAATTATTAATTAGAAATAAGCAGTATGCTGATGTGCTTTTTCCGAGTAGTGCAACATTAAAGGAATTGAAGTCAGATAAAATCTATAAACATATTGTTTTTGAACGTGACAATGAAGATTTTTACGAATACTTGAAAGCTAATGTAAATTATTGTTTGGACAATTACAAATCAAGTAATAGTTTCGGATGTTGTAGCCGTTATGAAGAGTGTTCTGCAGCAATGACTTGTTTACATGAGAATAAGCTTTATTCAACAGGGTGTTATTATCGAAAAAATCTTGATTCTGGGCGTATATTTTACGGTGTGAATCGAAATGTATGATTTTGCGGATACCAGCGCTGATAAAGAGTCGATTCGTCTTCATATGATGAAAATACGGGGCAATCTTCCTGCCAGGGAAGCAGAAATCGCCGGCGGGCAAATAGTGCAGAGGATTCTCGCGCTGCCGAAACTTGCATGTTCGCTCCCTGAGCCTGCCGTGATAGGCCTGTACTCCCCGATACGCTCGGAGGCGGATATTCTTTCCCATGCGGCACTCCTTCGCGCAAGGGGGCTGCTGACAGCCTTGCCTCGCATTTGCGGCGATAAGCTCGTATTTGGTGTGGTGACGGATGGGAAGAACCTTCGTCCGGGCGTGTTCGGGATTATGGAACCGCTGCCGGAGGCTGAAATGGTTCAGTGCCGGGATTTCTGCGCAATATGTATCCCCGGACTTGCTTTTGACAGGACAGGCGCCCGGCTGGGTTATGGAAAAGGTTATTATGATCGCTTTCTGCAGCTGGCCCCGGGTGACCGGCGGCCGCTTCTCATTGGTGTCGGTTATGATTTCCAGCTGATAGATGCCATTCCGCAGGACAGTCATGACCTGAAGCTTGATTACATCATTACACCATCGGAGACAGCCGCTGCGCACGGATTCGACTGCACAGGCCGTTAAGCCGGCCACTAATGACAAATCATTCCGATAATGTTTGACAGGGACTGTTTTTCGGATAGATAATAGAGGCGGTTTGATTTATTAAGGGAGGAAAAGGGAAATGATCTATTTTTTCATCAATCTTTGTCTTCATTTTCTGATTTCCGTCGGTTTGCTATTGGCACTCCTTCGTTTTGTATCCAATAATCAAAAACACAGAAACAGGAGAGGCATTTCTTATTTGCTGCCTGTTGTTATAACTGTTATTTTCCTTTTTCAGTCTTTATACGTCACGGCACCGCGTCTTCTGGACTGTGTTTATGTCCTGAAGCAAAATTATGAGACTATATCCGGTAAAGTTGAATCCGTGGGATATCTGAATCATGCCCTGGTTATCGACGGAGAGAAATACTACTACAACCCGTTCATCTTCAAGCCGCAGGCCGGGGATATTCTTGAAATTTCTTTCACACCGTATGCGCATTACGTATCGGAACTGAAACTGGCGCAGCCGTGAATTTCATTTTGTTTTATCACGTAAAAATATGAGACGCATATTTATTTCAAATTATTAATCTTACGCATATATCATATTGCTCTGCAATTTCTTTGGTGTCACAATGGATTTATTTCTATGGCACAACAGAAGGAGGAGAAGATATGACTTTTGAGAATCCCGAAAAAAAGATACCGTCTTCTTTTGGTTATAGTTTATACCCCGATAAGGAAGTCGGGTTTTATGTTGTATGCAGCGACCGTATGATCCTTGATAAAATTAATTCTATGATGAAGAACAGAGGCTTTGTAGGTATTTCGGATACGGCCGGCCGGCTTCACTATATGGTCGATGCCCGCTTTGGCGTGCACAGTGCGGTGAACCATATTACCAAAGAAGCATGCCGTAAGATGGATTACTCCTCTTTGTCCAATTCGTGTGTCCTGGAGACTGTTGAGGAAGTTCTGTCGCGATATGAGATGGACAGGGGTCTTCTTGGTACAAGAATTATCCGGTTCATCCTGATGCAGAGCCTGAGGGACCCGTCACTGATGACAACTGTATCCAAACGGCTTTATCCGCTGGCAGGCAGGGAATTCGGCATATCGGGATCACAGGTCGAACGTAATCTTCGTTATACACTCAGCCGTATTTCACTGTATGATCAGGGGTATAGGAATGTGCATATTATTCAGCATCTTCATGATGAAGTGGCAGCGCTTCTTGTGCAGCACTTCGATTGTCATCCATACTCATTTGAGGTATCTGTCTGAGGGATTCCCGGAATGTAACGGCAATACAATAAGGGAAAAGATAACAAAAAACAGCCGCAGCTATTAACTGCGGCTGTTTAGGGACAATGTAAAACCATAATATTTGAGTTACTTGTTGACCTTGTCCTTCATTCCCTTACCGGCCTTAAAGACTGGTGCTTTGGAAGCAGGAATATTGATGACTTCCTTTGTGCTGGGGTTACGGCCTTTGCGTGCGGCACGCTTCTTGGTCTCAAAAGTTCCAAAACCAACCAGAACAACCTTCTCTTCGCTGGCTAATGCCCCTACAATTGCGTCAAGAGTGGCGTTGATAGCTGACTCGGACTGCTTTTTTGTCAATTCCGTTGCCTCAGCAACTGCATCAATTAAATCTGTCTTATTCATACTAAATTTGCCTCCTTTAGGCGGTATTCACATTGGCTATTATCATATGTAAGTATGCTGGATGTCAAGCCTTCTGTGCAATTTTTCTGCGTCGCAGACTCGTTTGGTCAAAAATCAATATTCTTAAGTCACTGTCTTTGGTGACATATGACTATTCTACTTCACTTACGCCTATTTGCATAGTAGAATAAGACGTAATTTCAAAATAGAAAAGAATTGTTTTGCAATATTTTGCACAGGAAGAGGCCAAAATGCGTGAAATTGAAGTAGATATTATTGAGAACAGTGTGGCAGCTCTTTGCATAAAGGCTAATACTATCTTAGGAAGTGATATTGAGCAACAGATTTGCAGGATGAGGGATCTGGAAGACGATGAGCGTCCAAGGGCAATTCTCGAAGAACTTCTGGAAAATGCTGCTATAGCTAAAGAAAAAGGGCTTCCGATCTGTCAGGATACAGGAATGGCCGTTGTATATGTGCAAATTGGACAGGACGTCCATTTTACAGGCGGGTCAGTTGAAGAAGCCATTAACCGGGGTGTTGCCAGGGGATACAGGGAAGGGTACCTGCGGGCATCCGTTGTATCGGATCCGCTCCTCAGGCAAAACACAGGTGATAATACACCTGCTGTAATACTATGGGATATTGTCCCGGGTGATCATGCAGATATTACTGTAGCACCCAAAGGCTTTGGAAGCGAGAACATGAGCAGTCTTACTATGTTAAGTCCGTCACAGGGCATTGCCGGTGTGCGGGAGGCAATCCTTTCAACAGTGCGAAAGGCAGGTCCGAATCCCTGCCCCCCGATCATACTGGGTGTAGGGATCGGCGGTACCATGGACATGGCGGCAAGAATTGCCAAGCTGGCACTGCTGCGCCCTGTCGGAGAGAAGAGTCCCCTTGACCACATCCGGCTGCTCGAAGAAGATCTCCTTACGGAAATCAACAGGATGGATATCGGTCCGGCCGGACTCGGCGGAAAAACGACAGCGCTTGCTGTACACATTAATACATATCCGACACATATAGCCGGGCTTCCGGTGGCTGTAAATATGAGCTGCCACGCGACCCGTCACGCACATATTCGCCTGTAGGAGGGTTTGAAACATGTCACAGAATACTGCTTCACGTAAAATTATACAGCTTCCAATCACACGGGAAGAGGCCAGGGAGCTTCGGGCGGGCGAACTTCTGTTGTTACGCGGGACTATGTATACCGCAAGGGATGCTGCGCATAAACGTATGATTGAAACGATAGAAAAGGGAGAGAGCCTTCCATTTGATCTTCATAACTGTGCAGTCTACTATGCGGGTCCCTGCCCTGCCAGGCCCGGATTCGTCATCGGCTCTGCGGGGCCGACCACCAGCGGAAGGATGGATGCCTATGCACCCACGCTTATCTCCCTCGGGCAGACTGTTATGCTGGGCAAAGGCCTGCGAAAACCGGAAGTCCTGGATGCGATGAAGGAGTTCGGTGCTGTGTACCTCGGTGCGACCGGAGGTGCAGGTGCGCTTCTGTCGCAGCGTATCATCGCTTCCGAAGTGATCGCATACCCGGATCTCCTGGCTGAAGCGGTCCGCAGGCTTGAGGTCTATGACTTTCCCGCTGTTGTTCTGATAGACAGCCTCGGAACAAGTCTTTACGACCGCTGAGGCTTGCAACAAACGATAGAAAATGATACTGTTAACATTGTACCTAAACATTTTTAAACGTATGGAGGACATAATATATGACAGTTACAAAAGATATGTTTATCTCGGATGTTCTGAACCTGAATCAGGGAACGATTCCGATTTTTTTGCAGAACGGCCTTCACTGCCTTGGCTGTGCCATGGCCAGCGGAGAGTCCATTGAAGAGGCTTGTGCGGTTCACGGGTTGGACTGCGACATACTCCTTGATGAGTTGAATGCATTCTTCTCACTCCAGACACTTCCGGAGGCGAATGCCTGAGAACGGTGACTGCATTTACGGGAGGGATGTTAATTAACCGTGAGATCCCAACCGGACAGAGATGAATGACAAGTAATCAGCCCAATAAGCCGTAACAGCATGTAGAATTGCAGTTACGGCTTTTTTATGGCCGGAATAATAATGTGGAATGACGATCCCTTTTTTTCAACACTCTCTACCCATACTTTTCCGCCGTGTTTTTCAATGATGCTTTTAACAATGGCTAAACCAAGGCCGGATCCGTTTTTCTGGGATGCCGAATTGGATGCACGGTAAAAACGATCAAATACATAAGCAATTTCAGATGCCGGGATCCCGCATCCGTCGTCGCTGACGATGATGTGTACGCTTTCGCCGTTACCGGTCGAGCGGTCTCGAAATGCTTTGATTTCAATATGTCCATTATCGTATGTATATCTCATCGCGTTGACGATCAGATTATCCAGAACACGGATAAGGTGGTTGGGGTCGCCGATTACGCTAAGTGGATCATTTTCAGGAAGATCCATAGTGATCGTCTTTCCGGTACTCCTGCACTCAGTCTCGTAAAGTTCGAATAAGTTTTCTATCACATGATTCATATTAAGCGTCTGTGTATTCAGGTTGATGCCTCCGGATTCGAGGCGGGTAAGCTGTACCAGATCATCAATCATCTGTTCCATCTGGACACTTCGCGTGTGCATGTTCTTGAGGTAGGTCTCATGGGTTTCCTCCGAAATTTTACAGCCGGCGTTCAATAAAAGCTCGATGTAGCCGCGGATTGCGGCTATAGGGGTCCTTAAATCATGGGAAACATTCGACATCATTTTTTTGCGTGCTTCCTCATTCTCCAGGAGCTTCTGGTTAGCCAGCAGGAGTTCGGCGTTAACCTTGGCTATATTCCGCGTTTTCTCCTGTACAGCCTGTTCAAGTTCAACTGTGAATCTTGATACCTGATTATATGCCCTGACGTATCGTATGGTGAAATAGATCGATGCACTGACAATCATCAGCATGATCCCGATGGAATGAAGGGGAATGAAATAAATCTGCTGTGTGCGGATCTGCATGGTTGAAAAGACTACCAGCGCCGTGATGGCAGACAATAGATGAAAAGTCCCGTATTCAGGATGCCGCAGGGACAGCGAAAAAATCCGCAGCAAATTATACAAATTCACTATCGCGACAAAGAGGGTGTATATCCAGATCGTCCGCATATCGTACAGATATTCCGGATGCAGCCAAAAAACAATCAGCATAATGGAAATAAAAGAGAAGATGATATGCACATCCCAATTATTCAGACGATCAAAAAAGGAGTTCTGATCTTTGGGAAACAGTGACGAAAAATAAAGGGTTGCAACAAGAGTCATGAGTAAAAAGAAAGTGGTCTGTAAAAGGCGGTTCCAGTTTCCCGGAAGGGGATTAAAACTTTTGTCGCAGAATTCATAGGAAAGGGACATGGAGATGATCAGTATAAAATAGTAATATTTTTTCTTGCTTTCAAAAGTAAAGGAGACATAGAACCCGGTAATAATAATCATGATGAGAAGAGTAAAGACACTGGTTATCCACATTTTCGAAACAAGGTTGAGATTGTCAATCTGCGTAACGGTTCCTATAGCCGGTATCCAGGAGATACCCCCGAAAGGCGACCCGTAATTTGAGCAAAAGATAACAATTTCGATGAGGCCGGTCGAAGAAGGCATCGCCTTCAAATTGATGGAAGCTTCCTGGGCGACGGTACCCTCCTCTGAGTCGGATACCTGACCTATGCTTTTCACGAGGATGCCGTTGACCCAGATTTTAGCAGCCTGATTAATCTCCGGAAAATCAATCGAGATGAGACTTTCATTTTCCGACACCCTGATGACGATTCGGTACGTGCCGTATCCGTGGGCATCCATATTGGTTGTGTTCAGAGTGTCACTGTTTGACGTGACACGGGGACCCATGTCATTCCATCCCATTGATGTAATTGAGACGTTGCTGAAATGGGGAAGCGATGATGCATCATGCCTGGGAAGGGTACTCAGGGTGGTTGGACTATTTTCTTTGAAATCATCAGGCACAAGTAACTGAGCCGGATAGAACTGCCATCCGGACTCAAGGAAATTCATGCCTTGTTTTTCGAATTCCCACGTGCTTAAATCCAGTGCCTGTGTCTTATCAAGCACCAGATCCTTGCCGTGTCTTTGATTAAAATTCAATACGGTCAGGTAAATAACAAAAAGAATAAGCAGAAAAAGCATCGTCTGCAAGCAGATTTGAAGAACGTGCTTACGGCTGACCGATATACTATTTTTTGTATTCATTTGTTGTCTCCGACAAGTGTACGGATGAGTTTACTCAGCGCGCAGAGTATTCCGTATCGGCGGATATGCAAACGAATAGCCGCTGCCCCATTCTGTTTTTACAAACTGAATATCCGGAGCCGCCTTTTCCATTTTTTTCCTGAGATAACTGATGTTCACCATCACAAGATGGTTGTCGCACATACCGTCATCTCCCCATACCAGTGAATAGATTCTTGTAAAGGGAACAATTACATTGGGAGTTTCTGCTAAAAGACGAAGAATATCAAACTCACGGTTAGTAAGATGTACAACCCGTTTGTTAAGCATAACCTCGCGGGACTTCAGGTTGATCGATAAAGGAGGAAATTCCATCAGAAGACCGTCTGATGTCATGTTGCGGCGGATGTGTGCGGCAACGCGGGCAGAAAGCTCCTGAAGACTGTAGGGTTTTGTCATATAGTCATCGCCGCCTACCTTGAAGCCGGTGATCTTATCTTCGAGCTGATCTCTTGCCGAAAGGAAAATAATGGGTGCTTTGCTGTAGACCCTTAGTTTGACAGGCAAGTCATATGCGCTGCCGTCCGGAAGCATGATGTCCAACACAATACAGTCATAGGAATTTGTCGAGACCTTTTCAAGTGTTTGCGAAATTGACATGGCAACACTGACTTCATAACCCTCGTTTGTAAGAAAAGTACGATTGACCTCAAGGATATCAGCATCATCATCTACCAGTAAAACTCTTTGTTTGGCCATATAATTACCACCTTCTATCTGCCGGATTGCCCGCACAGCAGATTGTTATTTAAAATAAGTCTAATTTACATTGTTTTTTTTTTTTTATTATATACTATCTTAACATTCGTGAGAAGAAAGAAAAGAGGAAAGGCCGGATCTGTTGAAAAGAAAAACGAGGCGTGCTATCATAATAAAACAAATGTTCTTTTTGAAGAGCGTTTCAGTCATCAAGGAAATAAGAAGGGCGCGAACAAAATGGATCGAACAATTCTGCATGTGGATCAGAATTGTTTTTTCGCATCGGTGGAGATGAAGAATCACCCGGAGCTTAAGAATGTACCCATGGCAGTGGGCGGCGACCAGGAACAGCGCCATGGAATTATTCTGGCAAAGAATCAGCTTGCGGGAGCCTGCGGGATAAAGACAGCGGAAGCTATCTGGCAGGCCAGGCAAAAATGTCCTTCGCTTGTCGTAGTACCCGGCCATTATGATCAGTATACATACTATTCGCGTAAAGCCTTCGAAATATACTGCCAATACACGAACCGGGTCGAGTCATTCGGGCTTGACGAATGCTGGCTCGATGTAACCGATACCTGCGGTTCGGCCAGCCTGGCCAGCCTCGCCGACGAGATTCGCAGCCGCATCAAAAATGAACTGGGCCTTACCTGTTCGGTCGGCGCGAGCTTCAACAAGATCTTTTCCAAACTCGGTTCGGACTACAAAAAGCCTGATGCAACGACGTTGATTACCAGGGATAATTTCAAAGACATCGTCTGGCCCCTGCCTGTAGGTGCGCTTCTTTATGCAGGCCGTTCGACACAGCAGCGGCTGGCCCGGATAAATATTCATACTATCGGTCAGCTTGCTGTAACCCCCTGCGAATATATACGCAGCTATCTCGGCAGAAACGGTGAGGGCCTTTGGGTTTATGCCAACGGCCTGGATGAATCTCCTGTCAGCCTGTGCTCGGATCAGCGTGTCATCAAGTCGGTAGGCAACAGCACGACAACTGCACGTGACATGGCCAGTGACGGCGACATATGGAAAACCATAATGACGCTGTCCGACCAGGTGGCCTCGCGGCTTCGCAGATATAAGCTTGTTTGCAGCACCGTACAGATACACGTGAGGGATACCGACCTGCATATTTTCGAGCGACAGCAGCATCTGCCTGTACCAACCGATCTGACCGACGAAATTGCACGTGTTGCAATCGAGCTTTTCCGCCGAAGCTATAACTGGGACAAACCGGTTCGAAGCATTGGCGTACGTGCAGTACAAGTTACGCCGGTTGATGAAAGACGGCAGATTTTCCTTTTTGACGAGAATTTCCAGACAGATGAGAAGGCAGCGGTGGCTGCTGTCATTGATAACCTGCGTCTGCGCTTTGGCAAGGAGTCCATACTCAGGGGCATTCAGCTGACATCGAGGGAGGACTTGCTTCCCTCCGGGCAGATGGGATGGAATGGCGGAGGGTTTTCAGCCGGAAAAAAATAAAACGAAATTTCTCCCTGGCGCCCAGCAGGTCTGCTCACCGGATGAGTCATTCATCCGGGAAGATACCGATTGTTGAAAAGAAGGATTTTTGTCCGCAGTATGGACAGAATCTCGCGGTGTCAGGAATATCCGGTTCCGGAGCTTTGGGGCAGTTGACGTTCAGGCAATAATTTTTACCAATCTGCTGTCCGCAGTTCTGACAGAACTCGGCGCCTACAATGTGATCTTTAAACCCGCATTTTGGACATGTTATCATTGAAACCACCTCCCGATAGAATAATTATAGCACCAATAATATTCGAAATATGGCAGCAAAATGCTGAGGCGGAAAATAATGCCAGGACAAATATTTATGAAAGCTAAGATAATTGTATGGATAAAAAAATTAAGAGAAAATATGTGTAGTATGCTTGCTTTTTTTGAGTAGTCACGTCCCTTTTGTGCGTGATACAATGACGGGGAAGAATATTATCATTAATATAACAGAAATTGAAACGTGAATTATCAACTTATTATAAGGAGAAAATAGCATATGGTATCTTCCAACCAAATCAGGGACATGATCAGTAACGGAGACCTTAACCTTAGAATCGCATCCGTATATGGATGTGAACCTGATAAGGCGACGGTCTATGCGGAGCGCTTTGCCCTTGCAGCAGAGAAATTCGAAAAACAGTTCGGAGAAAACGATATTTCTCTTTTTTCTGCTCCCGGCCGCACGGAAATCGGCGGTAACCACACGGACCATCAGCATGGACACGTTCTGGCAGGGAGTGTAAATGTTGATACCATTGCCATTGCAGCCCCAAACGGAACAGACGTAATAAGAGTTTTATCTGAAGGGCATAAGATGGACAATATTGATCTTTCTGACCTGAGCGTCAGGACGAGCGAATTTAACCGGTCAGGATCGCTGATCCGCGGTATTGCTGCAAAATTCAAGGAGCTCGGTTATCCCGTCAGTGGTTTTGATGCATATACAACATCCAATGTACTCAAGGGCTCGGGACTTTCGTCCTCAGCAGCATTTGAGGTACTTGTGGGAAATATCATCAATACATTTTTTGCAGAAGGAAATGAGGATCCGATATCCATCGCCAAGATCGGCCAATATGCTGAAAATATATACTACGGCAAGCCCTGCGGACTGATGGACCAGATGGCTTCGTCGGTAGGCGGCATCGTGACAATTGATTTTGCAAGTACACAGTCCCCCATAGTTGAGAAAGTTGCATTTGATTTTCAGAACAGTGGATTTTCTCTGTGCATAATTGACAGCGGGGCCGGGCACGGCGACCTTACCGACGAATATGCTGCTATCCCGCGTGAGATGAAGGCAGTCGCAAACATGTTCGGGAAGGAATATCTGCGGGAAGTGAAGGAAGAAGACTTCTTCTCCAATATTGCCGAAGTCCGGACAGTCGCCGGAGACCGCGCCGTTCTGCGTGCGATTCATTTTTTTGCTGATGACAAGCGTGTCGGTCAACAGGTGAAGGCGCTTGAGAACAAGGACTTTGATCAGTTCAGCAAATTGATTATTGAGTCCGGCAGATCCTCGGACATGTATCTCCAGAATGTATTCGCCCCGTCACATCCGCAGGAACAGGCGGTATCGATTGTTCTGGCTCTCTGCGAACGGCTTCTCGAAGGAAAAGGCGCATGGCGTGTACATGGCGGCGGCTTTGCCGGCACCATCCAGGCGTTTGTCCCTAATTCAATGCTGGACGAAATGAAAGAAGTGATGGATAAAGCGATCGGTATTGGTGCGTGTCAGATTATGACCATCCGTCCGGTCGGCGGCACATGCCTTTTGAAATAATCTACTGAATAAAGAATGAGACTCCCATATTCGAAAGTCTCACAACTATTGGGATTTTAACAAGGTTCGATATCCGGACCTCGTTTTTTATTCGGATAGAAAATTTTTGACATCCTCTTCTTTTTCAAAAAGAAGACAGCCGCCGCGGTGTTCGCCGATCAGCATGCCGGACTCGCGAAGTTTGACGAATAGCTTTGAATCCAGAACTTCCTGCAGGCTGTGATCCCTGACATTAATGTCGGAATAGGGAGAAAACGGGCAGGGTTCTGCTCCGCCGTATGCATTGATATGGAAAAATCCGCGTCCTGCGGCAAGACAGCCGCCGGTGTATTTCTCGTCTCCGGGAAATGATAAAAACATCAGCTCGGGGTGCAAATCCCTGAGTATATTCTGTTGTTCATCCAAAAAGGTTCTTTCTGCATTGCCAGGTGCCAGAGCAATAGAATCCTCGGTTACCGGAACATATTCGATGAAGAAGATGACCTTGCATCCTGACCGGGAGAGCTCTGCGATAAATGCCGGATCGGTTATGTGCCGGATGTTCTCCGTTGTTACCGTGATGGATACCCCATAAAAAATACCTCGCTTATTGAACATGTCCATCACAACTGTAAGCCGTTCATATACACCCGCTCCGCGGCGCGCATCGGTATGTTTGCGCTCGCCTTCCAGACTTAAAATAGGAACGAGATTCCGATTGGCATCAAATAAACGAAGGTAATCTTTGTCGATCATTGTGCCATTAGTGAAGACAGGAAAAATGATCTCCGGATAGTCCGCTGCATATTCAATTACGTTTTTTCTTATAAGCGGTTCGCCGCCGGCAAGAAGGATAAAAGACACACCGAGCTTGCGGGCCTGGGAAAATATGTCGTTCCATTTTTCCTCAGGCATAATATCCTGTAATGTGTTTTCACGGCAGTTTTGGTTAACCTTGGCATAACAGCCTTTACAATCGAGATTGCACTCGGCAGTAATACTGCTGATTAGAAAGGCAGGGATATGACGACCGGCTTTTTCGTGCTGCATCCGGGTCTTCTCAGCATGGCGGGCGGCAGTGGAGAACTTCAGAATATAGGCGGATTCCTGAGGGTTCTGCAGGGAAGTACGCAGTGCCCCGGCAGCAATTCTTTTCACGGAACGGCTTAAATATTCTGCGATGTTCAGTGACTTTTTCATGAGGCGGACTCCTTTGTATTGTCCCAATGCCAAAATATATATTTGATATCATTATATTATAATCAGGACTGCAAATTGTCAAAAAAATCAGATGTAAATAAACATTTTCTTCTTACCTCTTTACAACGTAACAATGTTTTGTTACACTACAGATACAAGAGGTGAAAATAATGGAAAACGAAGAACTTATTTCAAAAAAAGAACTGCTGGAACTTACCGGAATCTCCTATGGACAGCTCTACCGCTGGAAGCGGAAGGGTCTTATACCGGACGAGTGGTTCGTCCGGAAGTCTTCCTATACCGGACAGGAGACCTTTTTCCCAAGAGGAAAGGTATTGTATCGTATTGAAAAGATTAAAAATATGAAGGAAGACAGCTCTTTGGACGAACTCGCTGATGTTTTTTCCCCGACGCAGGATGGTATAAGCCTTCGGCCGGATGAAGTGACCGGGCGAAACATTGTTTCAAATGATGTCCTGAAAATGTATCTTGATTTCAGCGGCTGCACCGAAACAATGGATTTTAACGATATTCTTTCGGCCTATATATTGAATAAACTCATTGTTGCGGGCGATATCAGCCGTGATGAAGGCAGGATGCTTCTTGAAGTGATTCAGGAAAGCAGGATAACCTTTGGGGCGGACCCCTGTGAGATTTTTCTTATGAGAAAACTAGGTGTATTCAGCTGCTTCGCCGCATCGCCCCCATGCAGGATCAGTATGGACAAGGGTATACGGCTTATTGCAGAAATCAATACGCCAGCTGTAATTGAAGAACTTAAATGTAAACTGATCTGAGGAGGAAAAGAAAATGGACAATACAATTAAAGGTGACTTGAAGATTGACGGATCCGGTTCTGCGCCTGGCGGAGAGTATAACAGCGTAAAAATCAACGGAGCCGGAAGAATTACCGGTGATGTTGTTTGCCGGGAATTCAGGATCAATGGTTCCGGAAATGTTGACGGCAATATTGATATGCAGGACGGTAAAATTAACGGAACCGGAACAATTGACGGAAACATTAAAGCGAAGCTGCTCAAAATTACGGGATCAGGCCAGGTAAGAGGCAGCATCAGCGGAGATAATATATATGTATCCGGGTCTGTGACAATCGGTGAGAATCTTGATGTTCAGAAAATCAAAATAGAGGGTTCTGCTAAAGTCGGTCATGACTGCAATGCGGAGAACTTCCATTCCGATGGAACATTTGAAATCAGCGGCCTTTTGAATGCCGATGATATTACCATTAAGCTGTACCACTCCAAAAGCAGGGCGAAGGAGATCGGCGGCGGAAGAATCAGTGTTTCCGTAGGCTCCGATGCCGGATTCAACGTACTGAAAACCATCTTCACTCTGGGCATGTATAACCCTGTTCTCGAAGCAGACTCAATAGAAGGTGATGAAATTGTCCTTGAAAACACGACTGCAAAAGTCGTCCGCGGAACCAATGTCACTGTCGGCAAAGGCTGTAATATCGGTCTTGTTGAATATAAGGGCTACCTTTTGAAAACCGGTGATGCGAAAGTAGGGGAAGAAAAGAAAATTTGACTCCCTGCTGGACTTTTCAAGTTTCCGGAGGTAACGTGGGTGAGTGGTACTTCATCAACGCGGTGACCATGGAATGTTTCACAGCTGATTATGCGTTTCAGAAATGAAATAACAGGAAGATCATCACTTTTGTCTTAATTTTACCTGTAAACGATTGACGTATGCGGGCCAATATGCCGACAATAGAAAGGGAGTATAGTAAATCCATACTCTCTTTTTTGCTTTAAATGAAAGGATGGTAGTAGTATGCGTTTGATAGTGATCGGAGCCGTTGCCGCCGGCACTTCTGCGGCCGCCAAAGCCAGAAGAAATACAGAGGATGCAGAAATTGTCATCTACGAAAAAGATCAGTATATTTCCTATTCCGGCTGCGGAATGCCCTATTTTCTCGGCGGGGAAGTCGCGCGGGCGGAAGATCTGACACCGAGGGATCCGGCTTTTTTCAAGAGCAAATACAATATAGATATTTTCACTAAGCATGAGGTGTTTGCCGTTCATCCGGATACAAGGACGCTGGATGTCAGGAACTTGATGACCGGTGAGGAATTTGCCGATCATTATGACAAATTAATTCTGGCCACCGGTGCCCGGTCTATAAAGCCGCCGATCAGCGGCGCTGATTCGGACAATGTCTTTATGCTGCGCAATATAAGTGACATGCTGCGGATTCAAGCCTTTATTACAGATAAATCACCCCGACGCGCCGTGATTGTCGGAACCGGTTTTATAGGTCTCGAGCTGTGTGAGAATCTGACCGCACGAGGTATCCGGGTAACGATGATTGAGAAACTCGATCAGGTATCGCCGGGACTTGATCCGGATATGGCAGTCTATGTCGAACAGCGTCTCAAAGCCAATAAAATCGAAGTCCTGACTTCCGCTGAGGTTACCGGAATTAACGGAGCAGAAGTGCTGCTCTCAGACGGCAGAAAAATAGCCGCGGAGCTTGTCATATTGTCAGTAGGAGTGCGTCCGGAGGTAACACTTGCCAGGGAAGCCGGGCTTGTTATCGGCGTCACAGGCGCTATCCGGGTTGACACATATATGCAGACCTCCGACGCGGATATTTATGCCTGCGGGGACTGCATCGAGCAATTTAACATTGTTACAAATAAGCCTGTATACAGGCCTCTCGGGTCTACAGCCAATAAAACGGGACATATTGCCGGTGATAATGTATCCGGAAGTTCCGTCGAATTCCGGGGCATTCTTGGAACCGGGATATACAAGATATTCGGCCTGTCGGTTGCCATGACAGGTCTCTCCGAAAAGGAAGCGGTCAAAGAAGGATATGATGTCGAAATCTGCCACAATATCAAGCCCTCCAAGCCGGAATATATGGGCGGAAAAGAGCTGGTCATCAAAGCCGTTGCCGACAGGAAAGACGGAAGAATTCTCGGTGTGCAGATTGTCGGAGAAGACGGAGTCGATAAAAGAATCGATGTTTTTGTGACAGCTATAACTTTCGGCGCAAAAGCTGAAGATCTGTTCCACCTCGATCTTGCCTATGCCCCGCCGTTTTCAACGACGAAAGACCCTGTCATGTATACCGGAATGATTCTCGATAACGCGATTCATAAAGGGCGCCGATTGATACGTCCTGCAGAACTGGAAGGACTTGTGAAAGCTGGAAGGAATGTTCAGCTTATTGATACAAGGACTGCATCCCAATACGGGAAAAGCCACATTTCCGGCGCCGGGAATATACCGCACGAGAAAATTCGTAAGTCGGCGGGATCGCTTGATGCAGAAGCAATTACTGTGACTTACTGTAATAAAGGAGTGACGGGAAATGCCGCACAGAACATACTGATTAACCGGGGTTTTCGCGAGGTATATAATCTGTCCGGCGGCAATAAGACATATGAAAAATACTGTGAAGAGAAGAAGCAGAATATATCACCGGAATGAAGTAATTCCAGAGCAAACTCTATAATTGACCCCTTTCTTTTATGTATAGCTGCATATCAAAATTTATTGTCAAATGTATTTCCCGGTAGTAAGATATTTAGATATAATTCTATATATAATGGTTTTCCGGGATCAGCATCACATAATTGAAAGAAGAGGCAACAGGATGAAAAAGATCTCCATCAAGGCGTTACTGTGCATATTCCTGGGATTTGTTCTTATTCCTGGCATCGCCGGGTGTTCAGCAAAAACGGTCCCTTCCATTACGCTTTCGGAAATTACGGCTGATTTATCTGAATCGCAGAAAATGACAACTACCAGCAAAGCAACTGAAACGGAGATTTCACAGACAACGGCACAGACCACATCGGCTGTGGAATCAACAAAGGTAGATTTGCCTGCTGATTTTCCGAGCATAGATAGTTCCACGGCACGAATTCCCATAACTCAGGCGCTATATGCATTGTTTGTCGGGGAGTACGGCCTGACAGGACCCGAACCGATTTGCTCGAAAACGCATGGGGCCTGGCTTAATCTTGCCGATCGTAAAGTTGATATGATCTTCGCTGTCGCACCGACAGATGAAGAGAAGCAATATTTGAATGAAAAAGATGTTGATGTTGAGATGCGTCTTTATGGTTGTGACGGCCTTGTTTTCATGGGCAATGCCAGCAATCCGGTTAAAAATCTGACACAGGATGAGATTAAGGGAATCTATCGGGGTGAAATTACCAACTGGAGCGAGCTCGGCGGACCGGATGCGAAGATCAATGCGTATTACCGCGAAGATCAGTCCGGAAGCCAGCGCTTTTTCGAGGACCTTGTATGGAAAGGCGAAGAACTTCCCGATTTCAGCTCGCTTAATCTGTATGTTGAGGATGATATGAGTGATATAACATATACGGTTATCAGCGACCCCTATGCCATTGGCTTCAACATTATGTCATACATTAATACTGAGTTCAGTGACCCCAGCCTCATGTTGTTCTCCGTGGACGGTGTCGCACCGAGTACGCCAACTTTGGCAGATGGGAGCTATCCGTACATCACTCAGGCGTATATAATAATACGTGCGGATGAGCCTGAAGACAGTTCTGCCCGCTGGCTTTTCAATTGGTTCGGATGCGACAGGAGCCGAGAAATCCTGCAGTCAAACAGCAGCCTCTCCCTGATCTTTTCCGATCCGATACTTTTGGAGAACACAAATGACGATTCCTGACAGGATAAAACCAGGATATGAGATGAGGATAATGAAATGCAGATGACGATTGAAGGAGATATCGATGACTTTAGCTAAAGTAATCCTTAAAAAAGAAGAGGGAAGAACTTTGCGTGCCGGAGGCGCGTGGGTTTTTGATAATGAGATAGATAAAATCGAAGGTGATTTTGAGAACGGCGGCCTGGTCAAAGTACATGCTTTCAACGATTATTGCCTGGGCACCGGATTTATTAATACGAAATCGAAAATCAGAATCCGCATGATGAGCCGGTCAAAAGATCAGGAGATTGATGCAGCCTTCATCAGGCAGCGCGTCAGGGACTGCATTGAGTATCGCAAGCACACCATAGATATGTCCAGCTGCCGCCTTATATTCGGCGAAGCTGATTTTCTGCCGGGGCTTGTCATCGATAAATTCGAAGATGTCCTGGTCGTAGAATCATTAGCGTTGGGTATTGACCGGTTTAAACTGCAGATTATTCAAGATATAAAGGAAATTCTTGCAGATGAGGGAATACATATCCGCGGCGTATATGAAAGAAGCGATGCTGCGGTACGGGATCATGAGGGAATGGAGCGTTTCAAGGGCTTTATCGGGGAGCCGTTTGATACAAAGGTTGAGATTACTGAGAATGGCGTTAAGTACTATGTTGATGTTGAAGAAGGACAAAAGACAGGATTCTTTTTGGACCAGAAGATGAACCGTGCTGCAATCAAGCCATTATGCAAGGGTGCAAAAGTGCTCGATTGCTTTACCCATACCGGTTCTTTTGCATTGAATGCCGGCCTTGCGGGAGCCCGAAGTGTGCTTGGTGTTGATGCTTCTGACTTGGGTATTCAGCAGGCGCGAAAAAATGCAGAACTGAACGGACTGCAGGATATTGTAACGTTTGCCTGTGAAGATGTGTTTGAACTTCTGCCGAAACTCGAAGCAGAAGGAGAAAAGTTTGATGTGGTTATCCTTGATCCGCCGGCTTTTGCAAAATCAAGGACTTCCCTGAAAAATGCGACCAAAGGCTATAAGGAAATCAATATGCGCGCCCTTAAGATAATTAATGACGGCGGATATCTGGCTACCTGTTCCTGTTCCCACTTCATGACGCCGGAATTGTTTGCAGCGACGATTGCCTCAGCAGCAAAAGATACGCACAAGCGGCTGCGTCAGGTGGAGTACCGCACACAGGCTGCGGATCACCCTATTTTATGGTCGGCAGGGGAATCATATTACCTTAAATTTTATATTTTTCAGGTCTGTAATGAAAAATAACTAAATATATTGAGAGCATAGGTATTTCATATGTCATATTCTATTTTCGTACGTTTTTCATCAAATCTCCCTGCTGAAAAAATGAACGGACAGATTCAGCTGGATCAGGATATTTTGCATTCTGAATATCATGGCTGCGAACTGAACCTGACAATACAGGATTCCGGCCGTACTCTTTCCGCACTGAATTTTTTGAGAACCATTTCGGAAATTGAAACAATCCAGGTGCGCGATGATGATGGCTGGGAGTGCGAAGAGGTTGATCTGTTAAGTGAAAAGGCACTTGCGGAATTGTCCGGAAAATTGACTCCGACGCCTCCTTTACATGCTGATTCAATATCTCCGGATGCGGTACCGTATCTGATTCTGGCAAGTCAGTCCCCGAGACGCCAGGAACTGCTGAGTCTTGCCGGTATTCCATTTGAAGCGAAAGCCGCAGATATTGATGAGGATGCAGTGACCGGTGCGCTCAAAGATCAATTCAGCAAAGAACCGTTCAGTATAATGGCAGCCATGATAGTAATGAATCTGGCCCGTGCCAAAGCAGGAAAACTACTGGATACAAATCCGGATGCAGTTGTCATTGGGTCCGATACGATTGTAACAATTGATGATTCGATCCTCGGCAAACCGTCTTCCCCTGATGATGCTTTCGAAATGCTCCGGCGTCTTTCCGGCCGGGAACACCATGTTTTTACCGGTGTCAGTATTATAAGCCGCAGTAAAGAGGAGACCTTCTTTACGGTGACCCGCGTCGGTTTCTTTCCCTGGACCACAAGTGAAATTGATCTGGCACGCCGGTATATTTCAGAGGGTTCTCCGCTCGACAAAGCCGGGGCATACGGAATACAGGATATGGGTGCCCTCTTTATCCGAGGAATCAAGGGAGATTACTATACGGTGATGGGTCTGCCGGTTTCCGAAGTATATCATCGTCTCAAGGATTTCAGGATCTCATAAAAAAACAGAAAAAATATCGAAAAATCGAGGTTTTCTGATCATGAAGATTAAATGGAAGAATTTGATTAAGGATAATCCCAAACACATCGCAGGGTTCGGAGCAAGGGATATCCTGAAATTTATCGGACCGGGACTTCTGGTTACCGTTGGATTTATCGATCCCGGCAACTGGGCAGCCAACATCGCGGCAGGCTCGCAATTTGGATATACACTGCTGTGGATGGTCACATTGTCCACAATCATGCTGATTTTGCTGCAGCATAATGTAGCGCATCTTGGCATAGTAACCGGAGACTGCCTAGCTGAGGCGACAATGAAGCATCTTAATCCCCATCTCGCGAGAACCATTCTCGGTACAGGAATCCTTGCAGTCGTATCGACGGCTTTAGCTGAAATTATGGGCGGCGCGATTGCCCTTGATATGCTTTTCAAGATACCGATACGGATAGGTGCAGTTATCATTCTGATTGTTGTGCTGTTTCTTCTTTTTTCAAATTCATATACAAAGCTTGAAAAACTCATCGTCGGTTTTGTATCGGTAATAGGCTTTTCATTTTTATATGAACTCAGTGCTGTTGCGATAGACTGGCCGATGGCTCTCAAAAGCTGGGTGACAGTGAGTATTCCGCACAACTCCATGATCATCATTATGGCTGTGATGGGTGCCGTTGTGATGCCGCACAATTTGTTCCTTCATTCCGAAATTATTCAAAGCCGTCAGTGGAACAAGGAAGACGAGGCTGTTATCAACAGGGAATTGAAATTCGAATTCCTGGATACCAGTATCTCGATGATTATAGGCTGGGCGATAAACAGTGCCATGATCATATTGGCCGCTGCAACATTTTTCAGGAATAATATCCAGGTAACCGAGCTGGGGCAGGCACATGAACTGTTAACTCCAATGCTCGGCGCGAAGGCGTCGATCCTGTTCGGAATTGCGCTGCTTTTCTCGGGAGTCTCATCTACAATTACAGCAGGGATGGCCGGAGGTACGATCTTTGCCGGTATGTTCAAAGAACCGTACGACATTAAGGACACACACACTAAAATCGGTGTAGCCTCCATACTGGTTGCCTCAACCATCATCATATTCCTGATATCCGATCCGTTCAAAGGACTGGTCATTTCACAGATGTTCCTAAGTATACAACTGCCCATTACGGTGTTTTTACAGATATACCTTACATCATCGAAAAAGGTCATGGGAAAATACAAAAATACCGTGCTGAATAATGTCCTCCTGCTTTCCATCGGACTTATTATCACGGTATTAAATGTGATGCTGTTCAAAAATCTGCTGACCGGAAGCTTATAAGCGGAGGAGCTTATTTAAACCTCAGGGGTTTTTTTACCCTCAGGATTTTTCTCGCAATCCCGACCAGCGGTTTGTAAAAAATTCCTTCCATCTCATGGCTTACTGTTTTTAGCTGATCACGAATGGCAATCTTCTGAGGACAATGACTCTCGCATTTGCCGCACTGTGTACACTGTGATGCATTGGCAGGCTTTGCCGACATAACGCCCATGGTCTGCATATAGCGGAATCGCACGGATTTGTCGCCCATAAGGTATTTGTCGTTATAACAGGAGAAACAGCCTGGAATATCAACGCCAAAAGGACATGGCATGCAGTATCCGCAGGCAGTGCACGGGATCTTGGTCCTGGCCAGCAATTCAGCTTTGACCTGCTCAAATACTGTTAATTCCTGATCGGTCAGAGAGCCGGGTGTGACTTCGCCGGCAATGCGGATATTCTCTGCTGCCTGCGCTTCGTCACTCATACCGGACAGAACAACAGTTACTTCAGGGTGATTCCATACCCAGCGCAATGCCCATTCGGCAGGGGAGCGCGAGGGATTGCTGTCGGAAAAAGCTTTTTTTACCTGTTCCGGAAGATGTGTCACGAGCTTTCCGCCGCGAAGCGGCTCCATAACAATAACCGGAATTCCCAGGCTTGCTGCAAGAAGAAGACCGGATTTGGTTGCCTGATTATGTTCGTCCATATAATTGTATTGAATCTGACAGAAATCCCATGGGTACGCCTGTATGATTGCTTCGAAATCTGCTTTGGATCCATGGAAGGAAAAACCAAGATTCCGGATAGTGCCCTTGGATTTCATCTCTTCGAGCCATACCAGCACTCCAAGTCCGACCAGCCGGTCAAACATCGCCTTATCCGTAAGCATGTGCAAAAGGTAATAATCAATATAGCCTGTCTGCAGCCGCTCGAGCTGTGTCGCCAGGATTTTCTGTGCACCCGAAAGCTTGCTGACCATGAAGGGAGGGAGCTTTGTCGCAATCTTCACCCGCTCCCGATATCCGCCGGCCAGAGCTTTTCCGACAAGTAATTCACTCTTGCCGTTCTGGTAAACGTATGCCGTATCAAAATAGTTCACACCGTTTTCAATAGCATCATGTATCATCTGGATAGATCGGGGTTCATCTATACTGCCATTTTTGACGGGAAGCCGCATACAGCCGAATCCCAGTATGGAAAGGACGTCACCGTTTTTGATATTCACTCTTGTCTGCATTACTTTGTACTCCCTGTATTTACTTTTGCCATGTATTCATGTCCGTTCGGAGGTATCCCCTGCGGGAAAGAAATCTCTGCCGTCTTACCCTGATGTTCAAGGGACAGCCATAAATGACACAGTGCTATTCCGATGTCTATCTGATTCAGCCGTTCATAAACGGGAGCTTTCAGGAAGCTTGGTTTCTCGCGGCTTACATGAATTTCTTCCATATTCCCGCTGAAAAACCAAGGTTGGGAGTTGCTTGCAGAGGGTGCCAGACGAACCGGCTCAAGGAGTTCTTCCGCTCCTGCAATCTGTGAAATCTCGGCTATGCTCCTGCGGATAAATACAGAAGTATCGGATCTGTGAAGTAACTCATCGGTTTTCCCAAAGGCGAGCATAATAATAAACTCCAAATCGCCTTTTGGCTCCATAAACTGTTTTACCGGTTTGGCAAGTCCAAGCCAGCAGCTTCCGATTTCATTTGCGGAAAGATACAGATCAATCTGCTGCATCAGAAATCCGGCATTCATAAGATAGCCGGTCTTCTTTTCGGAATAAAGACAAATGTAATGGGGCGCCTTAATCGCAAGCATGCCCTTAACGTCGTTCGCACCGAGGCAGGCGAACTCGTATCTGATTGTATTGTCAATTGTCCTGGCCTGATCAGCAAATTTCTTCAGATTTTCAAGTTCTTCCGCGGGCAGCGGCGCCATATCATATTTGCGTATGGACTTTCTCTCGAAAATGGTCTGATAAAGCGTTTCATTGTTCATTTGATATTTCCTCCGTATGATATTTAACATTTTGAGGGTATCATATATAGTATACCTATAAAACGCAAAAATGGCATTTCTTTTATCTTGGTTTATATCCGATACAAAAAAAATCGGTTCGATAAAAACAGTAAATTTACATGTTTATGACCTGCCGGATTGACCTGCCGGATCGGTGTGGCTCCTGACCGGATTCAAATGTTTGAGGAGGAAAAAAGATGTTGGAAAAAGACGGAAGAATACAAAAGACAGGCCGGAAAAAATCGTCTCTTTACAGCCGGTCAGGGCGCACAGGATTGGAGAAAATTCTCATTGCTGCAGTCGCTGTTTTGCTGGTTGCCGGCGTGGTTGTCGGAACACTGCTCTTCACGTTATGGAAATCAAGACCGGCTGACAATGGAACAGAAACTACCTTCAGCGGGGATGCGACCCAAAATGATGCGATTACAATGCCAACCGGCACGCAGGACAATTCCCTGATCGAACCAACGGAAAAAACAACAGCCAACACCTCGAATACTTCTGATACAGCAACCCCTTCTGAAACAACGGCAGCAGCTCAGACGACGGCAGCAGCTGTAACGCCAGCTCCAATTACCACAGTGCCTGCGACCCCTGCAGTTCCGGCAATTTCAAACCCGGCTAATATGTACTCGAGTTATGCTCATATTAAATCATTCGATCCGATAACCGGATGGGCATCATTTGATTACTTTGACATGCTTGTCGGTGATGACGCTGTACAATGGCTTGTTGAAAACAAGGGATATACACTAGCCCAGGCCCAGGCTGAAGTAGACAACTATGGCGATGGGGAATTCATCGAGAAAAATGTCAACCCACAACTGAGAACTGTCGACATGCATACAGTGCCGATCAAGATGATGTTTCATCCGGATGGCACAATGGCTGAAGCAGGCGCCGGAGTCTCAATGACATATGACGAATTCAAGGCATTTTATGCAGCTTATCCCGATAAAGTAATGAATTCATTTTTCTACTATATAACGGTGGAAGCCGGAGTTATCACCAAAGTCGAGCAGGTCTACTGGGCTTAAGCTGGAAAGTAAATGCAGCTGATTACAGCTGCATCATGTAAGCTTCTTTATTTGCCGGCATCAATATGCGTCAGTGCTGACCTGGATTGCTGTGACAAATGCATCCCATTTTGCCTGCGTATATTTTGAGTGTGCCAGTACGTAACCGGAATCATTCATACTTGCGAGCGTTGACGAATCACCGTTTATTATCAGCTGAACAGTATCCGATACTGTTTTGAAATTGGCAACCAGAAGATTGGCAACTTCAGAATCACTTGATGACACTAGATAGGATGAGATCTGGGCCTCGACTTCACTTTGATTCAGCTTCGTACTCTCAACCCAGTCAAGTATTTTACCTGCAGCCGAAGCCTGCTTCAGGGAGGAACCTGCGGTTCCTTCTTCGAGGTATGTGATTTTATCAAGAAGGACGTTGAGACCCGGGTCCGTTTTGGGTGCCGGTGCCTTGGTGGGTGTTTGAGTCACGGTTGGAGTCGGAATATTGTTCGTTGTTTCAACAGCCGCTGAAGGAGTAACGGAGGCGGTGGAAGCCGGTGCAGTTGTGTCCGCAGCGGAGGAAGGTGTCGTGGAGGCTGCTGCAGTTGACACCTGGGTATTGACAGAAGAATCCAGCGGTTTTGAAGAACATGACACTGTCACGGATAAAAGCATAAACAGAATCAGAATCGATGCAATTGTTTTGCGCATTTAATATCCTCCCGGTGAGCTCATTTATTAGTAAGCCCGGTTGCTTTTTGTATTGATGATAATACAAATCAGGGGAAATTCATACCTCAGTGATGAAAAGGCAGCAGGTCACCGTCTCATTAAGAACCGTTTTTTGTAATGGTTGCTGTCTGGGGAATCAATGCGCTGATTTCGAAATTGCCCTGGTCATTCACCTCGAGTGAATGAATCACAAGGCCTGGCACGGTAGTATACAATGCCTCAAAATACAAGGCGTTTTCGTTAAGTGTCTGTGCGGAAACGGGTGAAATAATACCTGATTTAAACTCTTTTACATTCAGCGTCAGCACGTTTTCCTTGATGGATATGCCGCCGACTGCATAGAGATCCAGTTTTTCAGGCACTGAAACAGGGATCAGGTCTTTAAGTTCCGGGTATAGTTCATTTATCGCCTTCGCTGCAAGAAGTACTCCTGATGCTTCTACAGAACCATCTTTTAAAATGCGGACCTGCTGGTCCTCTAACCAGAAAAAGCCCGGTGCGATTTCATTGATAAATGCCGTCGCTTCCTCGGGGGTCAATTCGAAGTTCTTCTCCTGATAATCGGAAAATTCCCAGGTGTAATCACTGATCGCCATTTTTGTGCCGGATTTTTTGAGATCTTTGTTATATTGCCGCAGCTCATCACCTGACATTTTGTCAAAGGTCGTCTGCGTACCGATTTTGGTCAAAGCACTCTGATAGTCCTTTTCGGTGTACTTGACGCCCAGATCCTTCGGTCCGAAAACACCGAACAGGGATGCAATCAGGCAGCCGGCGCCGAGAAGTATGACCAGAAGGATGGTAAGGGAGATCCAAAGGGCGACATGCTTCTTTTTCTTTTTTTTAGCGACCGGATTCGGGGCGGCATCGGGATGCGGCACATCGGAGGGACCGGCTTGATTAAGGATGACTGTCTTCGTTCCGCAATTCGTACAAAATACGGTGTTGTCCGGTAATGGTTGACCGCAATTTCTGCAAAACATATTGATATCCTCCATATTGCAAAATATTTCTTCAGCATAACGGAAAATCTTCACTTAGCAGCAAATACAGTTTCGAATTTGCGATTGGTTGTTTGATTTGATTATATAGTAAAATCAACATCATTTGCACGGGGATTTTGATGCGGTAACAGGGGCTGACAAGACATTAATGAAGCTGAAAAAGCGGTTTTCTGATCAGACCGGATTCAGCGGTTTCGGATACCCATAGGGTCTGAACAGGAGTTCCATTTTGGTCTGTCCCAATTCCAGTGCATCCTGCACAGTTAATCCTCTTTTCAGAATATCGCTGAGGACGTCACAAAGGATCGACTCAATTTTATTCTGCGGTATGATCAGGGATTTGGGCCTGTAGGGACCGCTTCTTTTATGGCAGTATTCAAAACTTTTTTCCGTTAACTCCATCCATGGATACAGTTTAAGAAGTTCATGGCTGTGATAGGCTGCTATTACGGGAGACTGACCATCCAGAATTGTCATATAGTAGCTTGTATCATGCTGGCACAGCCAGTTGAAATACTGGTATGCCAGATCACTTTTGGGTGTGAACGGATTCAGTCCGAAATTCCAGCCCACACTTACCGGGGTTTTTCCCGGGACAGCCTCATATCCGACACGTCCGATGACGTTTGTATGGAGACTCTCGTTTATTTGTGATGCATACTCGGTATATGTGATCAGCATCGCAGTTTTTCCGGAAGAAAAATCATTGATTGTCTGGGAAATCGATTTTTTAAAGAGCGGATGCTCTACATAATTAAGGGTTTGGAGGATGCTGTGGAAAGCACGTATATTTTCCGGCGTACACATGCAGACGCGATTATATTTATCCCACAATTTTCCGCCGTACGACCACAGCCGGATAAGGATTTCCGGGGCTAACTCTTCGCTGATTATATCTGCAAATGTAGTACCGAATTCTGTCGGTGAGTTGGAATTATAGCTCCGGGTAAAGAACTCTGCGACACCGTTGAATTCTGTCCAGGTTCTCGGCGGGCGAAGGGGGACTTTGAATTTCTGCCTGAAATCCTTCATGATTTCTTTGTTCTCGAACAGATCCTTACGATAAAACATGATCTGGGATCCGCCGATAATCGGGACTCCGAAATATTTGTTTTCATACAGGCAATTATCCATGTTTTCCTTGAAAATCAGGCTTGGGTTGAAATTGCTGTGATCCACAAAATCGGTAATCTCCGAAACGAGGGCATTTTGAACCATGTACCCCAACCAGGGAATATCATACAAATAAATATCAAAAAAATTCCTGTTGTTGTTTATATCCCTTTCAATCCGGCTCAGCAGTTCATCCTGCTTTACAAATTCAAAATGAATCGGAATTCCCGTCTTCTGGGAAAAATCACTGGAGATAAGTTCTGTCGAGTGTGCGGTAGGCAGATCTACCATAAGGATATTCAGTGTGCGCTGCTCTTTTTCTGGATATTTGACGGGCGGGATAAGCTGTTCGGCCGGAGTAACAGGGAAACCGGAAATCGTAATGTTGTCAGCGAAAACAATGTTCCTGTCTTCGAACAGCATGGGGGACTGTATGTTCTGCACCAGAAGTTCTGCAGCAGAAGCTCCCATGGTAAACGCAGTCCGTGAGGTATGGATGACTCCCGGCAGTCTTCCGGATTTGTTCCAGCGTTCTTCGCTGAATGTGATCAGCTGAACATTTTCAGGTACTTTCAGACCCCTGATTTCAAGGGCTTCATATGCTCCGAGTGCGATGTTTTCTGATGTAGTGATAACAGCCTGGAGGGGTCTCATGCTGATGAATTTCATAACGGATTTAAAGGAATCCTCTTTTGACATATTGGTTGAACACATCAGGTCCGGATTTACCGTCATATTGTTATCAATATATGCAGCCTTATATCCGTCGATGCATTCTTTCTCCGATGGAAAATGAGCGGAACCGGTAATGAGGGCAATATCATAATAGCCGCCCCTGATTAATTCATTGGTAAGAAAGTATGTGGTTTTGAAATTATTGAAGCCCACAAAACTAACATTGTTATCGATTGTATTCGGGTGCTGTTCAATAAATACAGTGGGGATATTACAGCTTTTGATGCGATGTTGAAAAAAGGCTTCATTCTCGGGCTGGCAGGTAATGATTATCAGGCCCGATACCTGCTGACTGATAAAATCATCTATTTTCTCACATTCGATATCCGGGGAATTATTGGAAAAAGCCACACTGATCGTATAGCCCGTATTCTGAAGATGTGCAGACAGCCCTTTGAAGATCTCGGCGTGATAGGCATTGTCTATGTCGGTCAGTATGATGCCGATACGATGGGTTGATGTTATTTTCAAATTTCTGGCCGATGAGTTGGGAATATAATTCAATTTTTCAATTGAATCCATAATTCGTTGTTTTGTCTCTGCCTTAACCGGCCGGGTACCGCTAAGGCAACATGATACGGTGGCAATGGATACGCCGGCGTCTTTTGCAACATCCTTTATTGTAGTCATTGACATATTGGACCCCTTCCTGGATAAGCAATCATTTCAGAAATAAGTATACATGTATTTTATGACCTTATCAGAGTAATATACAATTTGCATATAGTCAAGAATCAAAACGTTTAGACAAATATTTTGCAAAACATATGGCGTAAAGTTTGCCAGCATGTATAATATGCGTATAAGTGACTCGGAAAGGAGACCCGCAATGAAGCGATATGCACAAATTATTCGAATCAGGCAAGAGCATCTCGAAAAATACAAGGAGCTGCACGCGAACCCCTGGAGCAGTGTTAATGAGATGATAAGAGCCTGCAATATCAGGAACTATTCGATTTATTTGAGAGACGGATTCCTATTCAGTTACTTTGAATATGCCGGTGATGATTTTGAAGCCGACATGAAAAAGATGGCCGATGATCCCAATACGCAGAAATGGTGGAAAGAGACGGACCCCTGCCAGCAGCCGATAGAATCTGCCGGACCCAAAGAGTGGTGGTCGGACATGGAAGAAGTCTACCATTTAGATTAGGATTGGCGGATATCCGGAGAAAAAGTCTAAGCGTTTAGATGATTTTGAAAAATCCCTGATATTTATAACGACCCAAGTATGTCTGACTTTTGGAAGGAGAAAAACATGAACTCAAGAGAACGGGTAATGGCATCCATAAATCATATCCAACCGGATTATGTTCCTTTGGATTTGGGGGGGACCCCCAGTTCGGGTATTTCAGCTATCGCATACAACAATTTGAAGAAGCATCTTAATATGACAGACGGGCATACACGTATTTATGACGTAGTGCAGCAAGTGGTACAGCCTGAGGATTCCATTATGGATATGTTCGGTGTTGATGTCATTGACATCGGACAGGCGTTCAACGACAAAGATGAAGACTGGTATGATATGACACTGGCAAACGGGTCTACCGGACAGTATCCTGTATGGTTTAAACCGGTAAAGCAGGAAAACGGTTCTTATGTGGTTTATGATGATGAAGGAACAATGATTGCCAAAATGCCTGTTGGCGCCACTTTTTTCGATCAGACGTATTTCCCTTATGTAGAGGATTATCCTGAGGATTATTCGGATCTGGATCATCAGATGGGCAAGGTTCTATGGAGCGCCCTTGCACACAGTCCGTGGGATCACGCAAAGGAAAAGGATTTCTACAAGGACCTGCGCACAAGAACTCTTGCACTTAGACAGCAAACAGACAAAGCCCTTATCATAACCTGCGGATGCAACTTGTTTGAATGGGGTACTTTCCTCCGGAAAATGGACAACTTCCTGATGGACACATATGCAGATCCTGATAATGTGGAAATTATGGTAGGGCATCTGATGGAACGGCATCTTGAGACCTTGAAAAATGTATGCGAGTCGGTGGGCGATATTGTCGATGTACTGAGATTCGGAGACGATCTGGGTATGGATACAGGAATGTTCATGTCGAGGGAAAAGTATCAGACACTCTTTAAACCGCATCATGCAAAGCTGAATGAATACGTACACAAGCACAGCCAGATGAAGACTTTCCTGCATTCCTGCGGTTCAATCTATCCTATTATAGGAGATTTGATTGATGCAGGGTATGACATTCTCAATCCGGTTCAGACAACAGCACGGCAGATGGATCCGGCGGTTTTGAAGCGTGAGTTTGGTAAGGACATTACATTCTGGGGCGGCGGCTGCAATACGCGTTCCGTTCTGAACCGTTCCACTCCGACTGAAGTATATGATTACAGCCGGAAGATGATAGATATTTTCAGTGACGGCGGGGGGTTCGTTTTTAACACGGAGCATAATATTATGCCGGATGTTCCTCCGGAGAACATAATAGCAATGTATCGTGCGGTGGCAGATTCCAGAAAGTAAAGACAGTATTATAATCATGAAGAACAGTGCATACATTCAAGGTACACGGGAGGCAGAAATGGACAAGAACAAAATCGCGGGCAATGACTTCATAAAGACGCTCTTCGGAAGGAGCGAGGTTACCGTAATCATTGCAGTCCTGTTTTTAGGATTAATCTTCTCAGTTTTTTCTACCAGCTTTTTGACGGCATATAACTTGTTTAACATGTCCCGGACAGCGGCTATTTATATTTTCATCGCAATAGGACAGGCACTGGTTGTTATTGTGGGTGGTATGAATCTTTCGCTCGGATATATTGGCGGCCTGACAGTTGTTGCAGCAGGGTACAGCATGCAGAATTTCAAAGTATCCCCGCTGACGGCAATTTTAATAGGACTTGCCGTCGGTGCGCTGGCCGGCGCGGTAAACGGTTTCATTATTACTGTACTTAAGCTGAATTCGTTTGTTGTGACCCTGGCTACGTCGTTTGTTTTCTCCGGGCTGATAAACGGCATCTCCCAGGGGTCCCCTTACAATGGAATTCCGGAATCCTTTACATTTATAGGACGGGAAGGTTTTCTGGGAGTTCCTTACCTGCTGTGGCTGGCAATACTAGCACTAAGTTTACTCGGCTACTTTTTCAAATTCACTGTCACTGGAAGACGTCTGCTCGCAACAGGAGGAAATGCTGAAGCAGCGAAAATGTCAGGAGTCGATACTGCAAAAATGACTATTCTTGCCAATGTTGGATCAGGTATATTTGCTGCTATTGCAGGACTGTTGTGGATATCAAGAACTGGATCGGCACAGCCCTCAACCGGAGCTGACTGGATGGTCGTATCCTTTGCTGTTGCTGTTATCGGAGGAACTGCGTTAAAGGGAGGAGTGTTTAATCCCATAGGGGTGTTTTTTGCCGGATTCTTAATTGTTATTGTTAAAAATGGATTGGTTATGCTCAATGCAAACGTGTATTTCGAAGCTGCATATCTTGGATTAATTCTATTGCTCGCCGTTTCACTGGACAGCATTAAGGACATTATGGATTCAAGAAAAATGAAACGCAGTCTTAAAAAATCAACTAAACTCGAATGTCATTACGAATAACGAAAGAAGCCCGCTGAACAATTATAAATAACCAAGAGAAAACAAAAAACAAATTTTTTTAGGAGGAACTTATGAAAAAGTTATCAACTGTTTTACTGAGCACAGCACTGGCAGCAACAATGATTTTCCTGGCATCCTGCAGCGGTCAAACCGCAGCGACAACAGCAGCAACCACCAAGGCAGCAGCCGATGCAACAACAGCAGCCGCGACAACAGCAGCAGCCACCGCCGCAGATACAACAGCGGCAGCATCCAAACTCAAAATGGCATGGTACGCACCGGCACCCCACCCGTATTTTGACGAAGTGAAAAAGGGCGTGGAGAAATTCGCAGCAGATACCGGTATTGAGGTCATTATCCAGGTCGGACCGGATTGGACACAGGCAAGCGAGAACGAGAAAGTAGAAGCACTCATTGCACAGGGCGTAAACGCACTGTCAATCTATCCCTGTGACGCATCCGGTGCAAATGGCCTGTATCAGGAAATCCACGATAAAATGGGAGTCAATGTAATCAACTTCGGATCGGACACAGCCCATCCGACATCCGCATCCTTTGCTGTTGCTACTGATGTAGAGCAGGCCGCATATGATGCAGCCAAAGGCGTCATTGATATGATGGGCGGAAAAGGCAATCTCCTCAATGTTCTCGAAGTTCTTGAAGATCCGAATACAGCACTGAGAAAAGCTGGTGTTGAGCGTGCTGTTGCCGAATATCCCGATGTCAAAATTATCCAGGAAATCGCAGGAATTAAGACACAGGAAGAAGCTGTCAGCAAAATTGAGAGCGCCCTTTCCGCTAATGTCGGCAAGATTGACGGAATTGTCTGCACCGGGCTTGTAACAAGCGTCGGCATGACACAGACACTTACCGATTATTATGCTAAGCAGACTGATGCCAAGCACATCTTTGCAATAGGAATTGATACGGATTCCGGCGTTATCAAAGGAATCGAAAACGGTGTCATTGATGCTACAATCGCACAGAATCCGATCGGCCACGGATACATCTCCTGCATGCTTCTGAAGTACCTTTCAGAAGGATATAAAGTTAAAGAAGGCGAATACTTCATCAACTCCGGAAATGCTATCGTTACCAAAGACAACCTGACCACATATGCAGCAGACCTCGAGAAAGTTACCAGTGACATCCTGGCCAGCCTTACGACAAAATATCTCGTTAAGTAATCAATTTATCATTAATTGTCTTCATGATAAGGGAGAAAAGAAATGCTGGAATTAAAACACATCAGTAAGTTGTTTCCGGGAGTTAAGGCACTTGATAATGTCAGCCTGTCTTTTTCAGAAGGAGAGATTCATGCTCTTGTCGGAGAAAACGGAGCCGGAAAATCAACCCTAATGAAGATTATTACCGGTATCTATCAGCCGGACTGCGGTGAAATCCACCTCGACGGCAAGAGTGTTGAAATGAAGACCTTCCGCGATGCGATCGCGCACGATATCAATATGGTAAGCCAGGAAATACAGATCATTCCTGAGTTTACCGTAGCTGAAAACATCGTGCTGGACCGTATTGACCAGTTCCGAAAAGGTCCGGCCGTGGATTGGAAAAAAATCAACTCCACCGCACAGGAATATTTGAACATGGTAGGTCTTTGTATCGACCCGGGCTGCAAGACGAAAGGGCTCACCGTGGCCCAAAAACAATTAATTCAGATTGCCAGGGCCTTGTCGTCAAAAGCAAAATACATCCTGATGGACGAGCCGACTTCTTCACTGACATCACATGAGAGTAATACGCTGATGAATATCATAAGGAAGCTCAAAGCGAATAACGTGGCTGTCATTTTTGTATCCCACAAAATCGAAGAAGTACTGGAAATCTGCGATAAAGTGTCCGTCCTGCGCGACGGACAGTATGTCGGCACCCTCCCGTGTGAAAATCTCAAGCGCCAGGACATTGTTAAGCTGATGATCGGCAGGGAAGAGAACCTCCAGCACATGGGCTTCCTCAATGTAAAGGAAGAAAAGGTTCTGGAAGTGAAGAATGTCTGCCAGTACGGACAGTTTGACCATGTAAGCTTTGACTTGAAACGCGGTGAAATTCTCGGGTTTTACGGCCTCGTCGGGTCGGGGCGTACCGAGCTTGCCAGACTTCTGATCGGTGCAGAAAAAATGGATGAAGGCGAAGTCCTGATAATGGGGCAAAAAGCCAAAATCCATTCAATCAAGGACAGCCTTGGCAAATACAAATTCTGTTATGTCACGGAAAACCGAAAAGAAGAAGGTCTGATTCTGGATTTCTCCGTAGCGACGAATATCAGTATCACCGTATGGCACTCGATAACGAATTTCCTGCACAAAATAAGCACCAGGCAGGAGAAGAAAATCGTCGGCTCCATGATCGACAAAATGAGCATCAAGACCCCGACACCTCAAATGAAAGTTGGAAACCTGTCCGGAGGAAATCAGCAGAAGGTCAGCATAGGTAAATGGCTGGCTACTGACTGCGATATCCTCATAATAGATGAACCGACTATTGGTGTCGATATTGGTGCCAAACGGGCCATTCACGATTTGATCTGGCGTCTGGCTAAGGAAGAGGGTAAATCAATCATACTTATCTCTTCCGACATGCCTGAGATGATAGCACTGGCCCGTAGAATCCTGGTATTTAAAGACAAAAAGATATCAGGGGAAATATTGAATCTCAATCATGAAATTGTACGATATACTGATATCAGCGAAGAAATAGGGAGGCTCATGGCATGATTGATTATTCCGGATGCAGCGGCGTTCCGGGCAGATTTTCTTTCGACGCTTCTGACATGACTTCGGTTATAATGGTACGAGGCAATCATGCCGGGAACAGATTGAATGGGAGGGCATGAGAGGCTCAAATTGTTTTCAAAAAGAGGAGGAAGCGAAAAATGGATTTACAGGAAATATGTGCTGCAGTCGAACTGGGCAAAGGAAAACGGGTTAAGGAACTGGTTAACCAGGCGGTTGAAGAGGGCATGCCGGTAAAGACGATTCTCGATGACGGACTCATCCGTGCGATGGGCATCGTGGGAGAGAAGTTCCGCTTAAATGAGATATATGTGCCGGAAATGCTGGTCGCAGCGCGTGCTATGGCGATGGGACTCACTATTCTCGAGCCTCTTTTAACGGCAACAGGAGTCAAGCCGGTCGGTAAAGTCGTAATCGGAACCGTCAGGGGAGACCTGCACGATATCGGCAAGAACCTCGTGGCAATGATGATGAAGGGCATGGGCGCGACCGTGTATGACCTCGGCGTCGATGTACCGGACCACACCTACGTGGAAAAAGCAGAGGAAGTCGGTGCAGACATCATATGCCTTTCGGCTTTGCTGACAACGACAATGCCGGCAATCGGCGATGTCATCAAGGAATTTGAAAAGTCCGGAGTGAGAAGCAAATACTACATCATGGTCGGAGGCGCCCCGGTCAGCCAGACCTTTGCCGACCAGATCGGTGCCAACGCCTATTCGGCCAATGCAAGCGAGGCGGCGGACGTCGCCAAGGCTTACCTTCTTACGCTGGCAAGATAAATACCGCACAGGACGGCAATACAAAAAAACAATCCAAAGGGCCCGGAATGTTTGTCTCTGACATGCAAACCGGGTTACTTTTTTTTTGTATTTAAGGTGCGATGGGATTTGAATGTGATAATATACACTTCAATCTGCTTAATAACCGCGCTGTGATTGCCATATGTCAAAGGCAATTGCAGTAACGTAAATCACAGGAAGGAAACAGTACGTGTATACTTTACTGATTGTTGATGACGAGGAACTCATACGCAGCGCAGTAAGCTCCATTATTGACTGGGGATCGCTGGGTTTTTCTACTATATATCAGGCGGAGAACGGACGTTCCGCTTTGGAAATTTGCCGTAAACACAAAGTGGATCTTGTGCTTACGGATATTGTTATGCCATTTATGGACGGACTGGCTCTTTCCGAGGCATTGAAAATTGAATATCCTGATATTCATGTTGTAATACTTTCCGGACATGAGGACTTTGAATATGCGAAGCAATCGGTGGATCTGGGTGTTAAGAACTATATTTTGAAGCCGGTCGGCGCATCGGCATTGTATACAAAAATGAAAGAGATATGCAAAAAACTGCATATCGAATCCTCCCAGAAAGAATATATTTCCCAAATGAAATCCAGGCTGCATCAGAGCATCCCGATCATGCAGGAGAAATTCCTGTACGTGCTGGTCTGTACGCAGTATGGGAAACACAAGGATATGCAGGAAAAAATAAAAGCGCTCGAACTCCCGCTTACATCGCAGCAATACGTTGTCGGGATCACAGAAACGGACATGTCCCAGATCGATAATGCAGATGTTGAACTATATTTGTTCATTACCAAAAACATTATCAGGGATATTATCGGGGATTCGCATTGCCTCTTTGATGACAACAATAATCAGATCATTATCATCTTTAACGCTGAGCAATTCCAGGAGGACTCACAGCGTATCATATACGATACGCTTCAGGTCATTCAACTGGCGGTAAGCAACGTTTTAAAAGTCAACGTAACCTGTGCTGAGGGCTCCCTTGTTACTGCCCCTGAGGATCTTAACCGTTCCTACTTTGAGGCAAGGACGGCTCTTGACTGCCGGTATTCGCTCGGATATAACAGGGTCTACTACATCAATGACCTGGATTTCATCGAAAAGTCCTTTTTTTATCCTGTCGATGGAATCAAAGATCTGATTAACAGTGTAAAATTTTTGACCGGTCAGGATATTGAAAGATCCATGAAGATCATTTACAGTGATTTACTTACCTCCAAAAATCTGTCGAGTCCCAATATTAAAATGGTGTTTATCGAAATCATATCCAATCTGCTTAAGGAGCTTTCCAGTTCAAAACAAGTTTCGGACAGCGTTTGGAGCATGGGGTTTTCCCTCTATAATCAGCTGGAAAATATGACGTCTGTTGACGAAATATCGAAAAACCTTCTGGCTTTTGCGATAAGGGTTTCCGAGGAACTTCACAAGCTTCAGGCAGACAGCTGCCAGCTGATTATCCAGCGGGCGAAAGAGTATATAGAGGGCAACTATATGGACGAGGCTATTTCGCTAACCAATGCTGCTGAGAACGTTGTTGTAAGCACAGGATATCTCAGTGTGCTTTTCAAGAAGGAAACAGGCATTAATTTTGTTGATTATCTGACCAATGTACGGATGGAAAAAGCAAAGAACCTGTTGATAAACACAGAATTGAAGACATATGAAATTGCATATAAAATCGGGTTTTCCAACCCGCATTACTTCAGCATTTCCTTCAAAAAATATTCCGGAATGTCACCTTCGGAATACAGAAGCAGGAAGTGAAAGACAATTGATATACAGCCGCAGGCTTAAGGGGTATTCATGAAAAAATGGAAAGGGATCCGTGACTTATCACGCATGGGGATAAAGAATAAGACGCTGCTTTGGGTCTCCAGCCTGATTACTATAGCTTTGCTCGTGTTTATAGTTCTGTTCCTGATTATTTTCAACCGGAAAGTCAGGGAGGACAATGTGGAATATTCACACCATCTTCTGTCTAATACAATTGCATCCCTTGACATGTATTTTGACGAAGTGAATGCGATTGCCAATGAGTCGAATTATAACTACTATCTGCAAAACTATTTGATCCGGGAGACCGGGAGTGAAGTCAGTTACAGCGATCTTACCAACGTACGCAGCATGCAGGATTATGAGATGAGCTCCAAGCTTTTTAATTTTTCCCTGAATAGCCGGTCAGACGTTTCTTCCATTATGATTTTCGGACAAAAGAGTCTTCTCTTATATAAAAGTATCTATTCTTACTTATCCGTGGTTAAAGATTACAGTCAATATCCCTGGTATCAGCAGGCACAGGAAAACCAGACGGAACCCGTGATAACCGGTCCGCAGACACATGAATTCCTTGTGGGGAATACGGAGCCGACAATCTCCCTGAGCCGGGCTATCAGAAGTTATGAGGACGGTTCTTTTCTGGGGGTCATACTAATTGACTTGAACCTGAATCGAATCGAAGAGATATGCAGTTCGGTCTATGCAAATAACGGCATGAAGCTTGGAATTCTCAACAAACAGGGTGAATTAGTCTACGAAAAAAATGATTCATCCGTATCATCCTATTCACTTTCGAACCCGGATGCCCTTGCTAAAATCAATGCTGCGCGCGGTCAGTCACCAAACCGGAACTTTATTATCAATTTGGGCGGCGCAAGTTATCAGGTGGTATTTACCGGGATGGAAAAAACAGACTGGACAATCATGACGCTTACTCCGCTTTCATCGCTGAATCAGTCGATGTACCAGACACTCATACTGATTATTCTTGTCGTTGCTGCAATTTTACTGATTATCATCATTGCGCTGAATTCGATTCTGACAAAAGTAGTTAAGCCAATCGTTGATTTGAAAAATTATATGGATTTGGCGGATGAGGGAAATCTTTCTGTCGGAGTCGACATCCGGAGCAAGGATGAAACCGGCATGCTGGCGAAGAGCTTCAATAGAATGCTTAGAAGAATTGACGGACTCATGAAGCAAGTCGGAAAGGAACAGGAGGAAAAACGGAAGTATGAACTGCAGGCGCTGCAGGCTCAGATTAATCCGCACTTTCTGTACAACACACTGGATTCGATCATCTGGATGGCTGAGATGAATAATCCTGATGTAGTGCCTATGACAGAGGCACTTGCAAAGCTTTTTCGCATTTCCTTGAATAAAGGAGATGAATTTATTTCCATCGTCGATGAATTTGAACATGTCCGGAATTATCTTGTTATTCAGAGCATGCGATACAAGAACAAATTCGATTACAGCTTATCGATCTCTGACGAAGTTCGCTGCTGCAAAACAATCAAGCTTATCGTGCAGCCGGTTGTAGAAAACAGTATTTATCATGGTATCAAGGAGAAACCTGAAAAAGGGAATATTAATATTTCCGCAGTCAGAAAAGACGATTGCCTTGTAATCCGTGTAACCGATGATGGTATAGGAATGGACCAGGCTTTCTGCGAAGCGATTCTCAGTCAGAATGTTCCGGTTTCAAAAGGCGGCGGTTCAGGCATAGCTGTGAAAAATGTCAATGAACGTATCAAGCTTCACTTCGGCGATAAATACGGACTTTCATATAAGAGTATCAAAGGTGAAGGTACAACTGCCACTCTTGTTCTTCCGATAATTGAAGCTGTGATTGAGTAGGAGGACCCGGAAATGAATAAAACACGATTGTTAAGGTACATAGCTGCTTTCAGTTGCCTGAGCCTGCTGTTTACATCAGGCTGTACGCGCAATTCTGTCAGCCAGTCAGATACGCTGCCGGTTGCCATGACGACGGCATCAATTGTCGATCAATCTGATGATACGGCTTCTTCAAAGATTGTAATCGGCGCAACCCTGGCCGACGAGTCTTCGTCATATCTTATTAGTGTCAGCAAATATATGTATGAAGCGGCAAAGGAATCAGATGTGAATCTGATTCTGGAATATGCATCCTGGGACGCTGAGCTTCAGGTGAAACAGATCAATCAATTTATTGCGGATAAGGTGGATGCGATTATTTTGTGCCCGGTCAATGCGAAACTGCTCCTTAATCCTCTTAAAAAAGCCAAGGAAGCGGGGATTCCCGTTATTAATCTGAATATGAAAGTTGATGCAATTTCTTCAGAGTACATAGATACATATGTTGGGGCCAGCAGCTCAGAAGAAGCAGCGCTTGCAGCCGAGCTTTTTGTAGAAATTCTGGGTGCGGTCGATCCTGCCGGAGGGAAAATAGCAATTATTGAAGGTTCTCCGGGTAGTGATCCGCAGATATACAGGACGCAGACTTTTATTGAACAGCTTGCACCACATCCTGAAATAGAAATTGTTGCTGTCAGAAACGGAGGATGGGACCGTGAAAAAGCAAAACTAGTCACCGCTGATCTCATTAAGAAGAATCCTGATCTGCGGGGGATTTACTGCCAGGACAGTAATATGGCAATTGGTGCAATTGAAAAAATAGAAGAACTTGGCCTTGAGGATCAGATCTATGTAGTTGGAATAGGGGAAGATGAAGAATATCTGCAGGCGATCTCGGACGGAAGACTTTATGGTCTGATTACACAGCCGCCGAAATACGAAGGGGACTACAGTATTTACTGTGCCGTATGGGCAGCAAAGGGTGATGATTTGCGCCCCTGGTATAAAGACCCGATTCAGGTTGTTACGCAGGATAATATAGCAGAATATGAAAAATCCCTCAAATAACGAAAAAAAAAGACCCTTTTGCCCGAAATATTAAAAATTGGACCATTCCGATGAAAATAATGAATGTCTATTTTCATCGGAATTTTCTATATTTATCTCGTAACTTCCACACAAACTTTAGGAGGATTTGAGATGAAAAAGGTTTTAAGTGTTTTATTATGTGCCGCCCTCGCCGCTTCTGTGCTGACTGGATGCAGTCAGGCAGCCGCCAGTACAACTGCAAATGCCACAACTAAAACAGCAGACGCATCGACTGCCGTTACGACAACTGCCGCCGCCGCTGATGCAACAACTGCTGCAGCCAAGTCGGATATGGTTATCGGATCGGTCATCATGAACACATCCGGTGAATGGTTTGCTGAAGTCATTAAGGGAATGGAAACAGCCGGAAAAGATTTGGGTGTAACCGTCAAAATTGTCAGCTCCGACAACGAAGTGTCCAAAGAGTCCGACAATGTAGCAACATTACTCGCACAGGGAGTCGATGCCATATGCATTTCCCCTCTTTCTTCAGACGCATCAGTCGCTGCTGTCGAATCTTCCATAGCTGCCGGTGTTCCGGTTGTTAACTGGAACACGACCGTCAATACAAAAACATCAGGCTTCGTCGGCGTTTCCAACTATGATCTTGGAGCAATGACAGGCAAATATGTCGCACAATATGTAACAGACAATTATCCTGACGGATGCAAGATTGCACTCCTGACAAACAGCAGCTATGAAGTCGGCGTTGAAAGATGCAACGGATTCAAGGATGCCATTAAGGATGTTAAGGGACTTACGATTGTTGCCGCACAGGATGCTGAAGTTCAGGAAGAAGGACTTGATATTACTGAGCAGATTCTGACAGCAAACCCGGACATTGACATGATCTGGGCATGGAATCAGACCTCGCTTCTCGGCTGTGTTGCAGCTCTTCAGAATGCAGGCAACAGCAAAATCGTTGTTATGGGAACCGATATGAGCCTTGACCTTGCAAAAGACATGCTCAGCGACACCGTCAAGCTGCAGGCTATTACTACACAGATGCCGTATGACATTGGCTACAAAGCCGTCGCAAATGCAGTGAAGGCAGCAAACGGCGAGAAAATCGACGAAAAACTGCTTGTCCCGCTGAAGACTTATACTAAAGAAAATACTAAAGAAATTGATCAGTACATTACGGATCATAAGGATCTTGTTTCCTGACCTTCCATCGAATCCATTTCATATTTCATGTAACGATCAAGTGTTGTTGTGTAAGGTGCCCTGCAACCCTGCGGGACACCTTACATTCACTTTGGGCCTGCTGCGGAAGGATATCGCCGGGTGGCCCGCGATTCAGTACAGAAACGATTCAATAATAATGAAATGAAGGTGAAACAAGTGTCCGACATTATTTTAAAGGCAGAAGGAATTTCAAAAAGATTTTCCGGTACGGTCGCACTGGATCATGCCGGGTTGGAGATAAGAAAGGGAGAGATTCATGCTTTGGTCGGCGCAAACGGAGCAGGGAAGAGTACCCTGATTAAAATTATATCCGGAGCGTATACAAAGGATGAGGGCTCCATATATCTGGAAGACAAGGAAGTCCATATCAAGTCCACACACGAAGCCAGAAAACTTGGAATCAGTGCCGTGTATCAGGAGTTCAGCCTGATTAATACTCTATCTGTTGCAGAAAATATTTTCATGGGCAAGCTTCTTAAAAAAAATATGGGACCTATCCAGAAAGTTGACTGGAAGACCATCAAATCGGAAGCACAGAAAATCCTGAATCTTCTCGAAGTCGATATCAGCCCGGACACTATGGTCGGACATCTGAGCGTCGCACAAAAACAAATGGTAGAAATTGCCAAAGCTCTGTCCAATGAAATTAAACTTCTTATCATGGATGAACCCACAGCGTCTTTGTCCGATTTTGAAATTGAAAACATGTTCAAGGTTATAAAAGGACTAAGGGAAAAAGAAATCAGTATCCTTTACGTTTCACATCGACTGGAAGAACTTCCGGTCATTTGCGACAGGGTATCTGTTTTCAGGGACGGGAAATACATTGTTACTCTTGATATCAATGATGCACCGAAGAAAGTACTTATAGAAAATATGGTCGGTATGTGTGTCCTGGATACCCAAAGAGCTGACTATGTAACGGAAGAGATTCTTCTTGAGGTCAGGAATTTTTCTTCAGGGAATAAATTCCAGAACGTCAATTTTAAGCTTCATAAAGGTGAGATTTTAGGAATAGCTGGACTGGCAGGTGCAGGCAGAACAGAATTTGTCAGGGCCTTGTTCGGGGCTGACCCAAAGGATTCCGGGGAAGTCCTTGTAAACGGTTTAGAAGTAAAAATCAACAGTCCGATCGATGCCAAACGATTCGGATTAGGATTTGTAACGGAAGACCGCAAGGAGGAGGGCCTTATTCTGAATATGGACCTTCACACCAATATAGGAATGACAATTCTTCAGGAATTGATGAGTCACGGCAAACTTAATACCCGTAAGGAAGAAGAAATAGCAGACGGGTATATAGAGTCCCTTTCCATAAAATGCAGGAGCGGAAGACAGGCTGCACGGGATTTGAGCGGCGGCAATCAGCAAAAAGTTGTCATTGCAAAATGGCTTGCGACTAACCCTCACATTCTTATTATGGATGAGCCTACAAGAGGTATTGATGTCGGTTCCAAAAACCAGATATATGCCCTTATCAACAGCCTCGCATCCCAAGGCATCGGCGTAATAATGATTTCATCCGAACTGCCGGAGGTTCTGCAGGTCTCGAATCGAATCCTTGTTTTTGCTGCAGGAAAAGTAACTGCCATTCTTCAAAATGATAATTTGACACAAGAAACTTTACTTCATTATGCAACCAGCCAAACCGCAATATAATTCAGGAGGCCATCATGAAAGATAAAAAATTTAACGGTAAGCAATTTTTTATGAAGTACATAATGTACTTTGTCCTGGTACTGATGTGTATCATTTTAGCGCTCGCTAATGACAATTTTCTATCCACAACCAATCTGATGACTATTGTCAAACAGATCTCAATCCAATCAATTGTTGCCATCGGTATGACAATGATTATTATCACAGGAAATATTGATTTGAGCGTCGGTTCCATTGTGGCCTTTGCATCTGTTATTGGTGCAATGATGATGAGGAGCGGGATCCCTGTTCCCGCTGCCATTGCATTAACATTAATTGGCAGCGGACTTCTGGGTCTGATTTCCGGCGGTGTAACCGCCAAACTCAAACTCCATTCGTTTCTTGTTACTTTAGCCCTCATGCAGGCGTTTCGGGGACTAGCCCAGACACTGACCGGCGGCTATCCGATAGCCGGACTTCCGGATTCCTTTGGTAAAATCGCGTCCGGATCAATCGGTCCGGTTCCCTATCTGGTCATTTACATGATCATTTTCTATGCAGTCTTTATTTATATTATGAAATATACAGCCTTTGGGCGATCGATTTACGCTGTCGGCGGAAACCAGGAATCTGCAAGGCTGTCAGGCATAAATATTGAAAAAGTAAAGACACTTGTATTTGTAATATCATCCATGCTCTGCGGAGTCGCAGGCATCCTGCTGACTGCAAAAGTCCGTTCCGGTGACCCGACCAGTGCGAGCGGCTGGGAAATGGATACAATCGCCGGCGCAATTATCGGCGGTACAAGCATGATGGGAGGCGAAGGCGGTCTGGGCGGTACCATTATAGGTTTGCTGTTTATCGGAATCTTAAGCAACGGCATGGTACTTCTGGGAGTTAATCCATATACACAGACTGTCGTTAAAGGCCTGGTTATTTTCCTCGCAGTCATTTTGAACAGTATTCAGAAGAGAAGCAAAGAGAAATCCTGATCATCGGAACAGGTAACAGCGAGACTTTACTTGCATGGCGAAAGGAATAAAAAGATGAATAGTATTGAGCGATTTTATGCAACGATTGAGAGAAAACTAGTTGACAGGCCGGCAGCCTGGCTTGGAATGCCGGACATCTTTGCCCAGCCCTCCCTGTTTGAGTATTATGGAGTCAGGAACCTGCATGACTTGAAGCTTTCCGTAGGTGATGATTTCTATTCTGTTGACATGCCGTATCATTCGCCGACTGCATCGGCGATATATGCAGCTTTTGACTGGTACGGTGAAGGCGCTGTAAGCGAACACGAGCGGACTCTCACAGCTGACGGATGCTTTAAAGATGCGGAGGAACCGGAAGACCTGGACTTCTTCAAGTGGCCGGATCCCGAACAATATATTGATAAGGATGAATGCAAAAGACTGGTTGATGAGGCTCCGGAGGATAAAGTTGTGCTCGGCATGCTGTGGTCAGCACACTTTCAGGATACATGTGCATCATTTGGCATGGAGACAGCACTTATGAATATGATTGCAAATCCGGAAATTTATCAGGCCGTAGATGAAAAAATAATGGATTTCTACTTGAAGGCCAATAAAATTTTCTATGAGGCTGCCAAAGGTAAGTTGCACGCCGTACTTATCGGAAATGATATGGGAACACAGCGGGGACTCATGCTTTCTCCGGATATGATTCGTAAGTTCATTATTCCGGGCTGCAGAAGACTTGTGGAACAGGCACACAGCTATGGAATCAAGGTCATTTACCACTCCTGCGGATCTATTGTTGAAGCAATCCCGGATCTCATTGATGCCGGTGTAGATGCGATCCACCCGATTCAGGCGCTTGCGGCAGGTATGCAGCCCGATAATCTGAAATCGAAATTTGAGGGCAGGGTCTCCTTTTGCGGTGGTGTTGACACTCAGGATCTGCTGGTTCACGGTTCTCCCGAGCAAGTCAAAAATAAGGTTCATGAATTGCGCCGGCTATTCCCGACGGGACTTATTATTTCCCCGAGCCATGAGGCGATTATGCCGGATGTTCCGCCTGCCAATATAAAAGCACTGTTTGATGAAGCCACAAAAATATATTGATAACTGCGGACAATTTTCGAGAGGTACGTGCATGAAAAGAATAGGTGAAATGATCAAAATCCGGCCGGAAAAGCTGGAAGAATATAAATATTACCATGCTAATCCCTGGCCGGAAGTGACAGCAATGATCAAGTCGTGCAACATACAAAATTATACAATTTATCATAGGGGTGATTTCCTGTTTGCTTATTATGAGTATATTGGAGAGGACTTTGAATCGGATATGGCCAAAATGGCGGCTGACCCCAAAACACAGGAGTGGTGGGCCCTGGTAATGCCTTTTCAGGAGCCTCTTGAAGACCGTAAAGAAGGCGAGTGGTGGTCCGGCATGGAAGATGTATTCCATATGAATTAACTTTCGCGGATTGTTTGTTCTTAACAGGAGGAATTGTAAATGGATTTAAATGAAATATGCATCGCAGTCGAAACGGGCAAAGGAAAACGCGTCAAGGAACTGGTCAACCAGGCGGTTGAAGAGGGCATGCCGGTCAAGACGATCCTCGATGACGGACTCATCCGCGCGATGGGTGTTGTCGGCGAAAAATTCCGCCTGAACGAGATATACGTACCGGAAATGCTGGTCGCAGCGCGCGCGATGTCGATGGGACTTACCATCCTCGAGCCGCTCCTGACGGCAACAGGGGTCAGGCCTGTCGGTAAAGTCGTAATCGGAACCGTCAGGGGAGACCTGCACGATATCGGCAAGAACCTCGTGGCAATGATGATGAAGGGCATGGGCGCGACCGTATATGACCTCGGCGTAGACGTGCAGGACCACACTTTTGTGGAAAAAGCAGAGGAAACCGGAGCAGACATCGTATGCCTTTCGGCCCTTCTTACAACGACAATGCCGGCAATCGGCGATGTCATCAGGGACTTTGAAAAATCCGGCGTGAGAAGCAAATACTACATCATGGTCGGAGGCGCCCCGGTCAGCCAGACCTTTGCCGACCAGATCGGTGCCAACGCCTATTCGGCCAATGCAAGCGAGGCGGCGGACGTCGCCAAGGCTTACCTTCTTACGCTGGCAAGATAGCAGAAATGTGCTGAAGACATGTATCAGTAAATGTCAAAATCATAAATTTCTGCTGTTCAATGATTGAATATGTAAATTTACAAGGCAGGAACCGCTAATATCCGCGGCTCCTGTTTTTGTGTCAGCTGTTGCCAGACCCTGATGAATCTGACATTATATGAGTGAATACAATTCGAATGTGAAAGTAAGAAGGACGAATGAAAAAAACAAAACTGCAGACCCGGTTCTTTATATCATATGTATTGCTTTCACTGGCAATCGTGGTTTCTTTTTCTGTTTTTTTCTATGAATATACTTCGAGGATACTTATCGAAAGAGAGACGCAGAACATTATCAATCTGACATCAACATTTCAGTCACAAACCGATCAGGCCATAAAAACAATGGATACGGTTTCCATTAATATCGGATACAGCAACTTGATTATGTCAAATATCGAAAAGTACTTTTCAGAGCAAACAGTAAGCTGGTCGGAGCAAAATGCTTTGTCTGAACTGTTTGTTGCATTGAACGGGACAGATATACAGGTTGCACAGATGAATATCTATGATTTCAGAGGCGGCGAGGTCGGATTCGGCACAAGGAATATTTCCGGTACTGTGGATTTTTCTCAGCTGGCGTGGTATGAACCTACTCTCAACCTTCACGGTCTCAAGTACATTTCGCTTCCCTACAATACGGATGCACTTTCTAAAACAACAAAAGTCAGTGCATATTATTTGTCCCTTTACCGGACGTACTACAATAAATTCGGAAAACAGACCGGGTTTATTGAAACGCAGCAAACCTGCAAAAAAATATTCAAGGATGTAATTTCTTACGGGAAGAAGAATGTGGATTCCCCGGATGTATATATATTTAATCAGGACGGAAACTTGCTGTACCCTTATGATGCTGCTGATATTCCTGATTTATCTGCCATCACTTATTACTATAAAGCGCTGCAGGATGGTACGAATAATATCCTTGCAGCTAATCCCGAAACCAAAAACCGGGAGCTGATAGTCAACAGCAAATCATCTTACAGCGGATGGACATATATTACGGTTCAGCCGGAAGAAACGATCCTCCGGCCTGTTCAGACACTATCCAAGCTTCTGTTTACAATTGTTTTCATCATTCTTGCCGGGGCAAGCTTCCTTTCTTTCGGGGTATCCAGAAGTCTTATCAAACCAATTAAGCAGCTGAGGAATATTATCCGCAAAACGGAACTTGCGACGCTCGGGGAACATGAAGGGGATTCACTTAATACATCATTTGATGAACTGGAAGAACTCAACCAGGCCTTTCAAAGTATGAGCACTAATTTGAAGACATCGATGAATGAAGTAATAGATACCAAGCAGCAGGAGATGAAATCAAGGAGCCTGGCGCTGCAGTCACAGATTAATCCGCATTTCTACTATAATTCCCTGTCCAGTATCATTATTCTTGCTGAAGCCAACCAGCCGGAAGCGGTGGTAAGCCTCTGCAGGAACCTCAGTAAAATCATGAGGTATATTACCGACGGCACTTCTCCTGTTGTTACCATCCGTCAGGAACTGGATTATATTGAAAAATACCTGTACTGTATGAAGGTGCGTTATCAATCCAGTCTGAATTACAGTATCGATGTGGATGAGTCTATTATGGATATTGAAATTCCCAGGCTGATTATTCAGCCGCTTGTTGAAAATGCATTGAAATACGGCACGAATTGCGTCCCTCCATGGAGTATTTCCGTTAAAAGTACAGTCTGCGAAGAATATTGGAGAATCGATGTAATTGACAGCGGAAATGGTTTTACTGAGGAGGCACTGGCTCTGATAGAGCAGCGAATAGAGGCTGCCAGGCATACGCAGGGAATGCCCGATATTGAAATAAACGGAATGGGATTGTTGAATGTATTCTCCAGATGGAGGCTCTTTTGCGGAGATGACCTGATATTTACATGTCAGAATACAAAAGAGGGCGGCGCTTCGGTTTCTATAGGCCGATATTTAAATTAAAAAGCATAAAGGAGTAAAAGGGATGGGAAGTTCAAAATATACGGTTGTTGTTGCGGAAGATGAAGAATTGCTGCTTAACAGTCTTATAGATAAGATTGAAGGAATGGATTTGAACTTCGAGGTAATCGGGAAAGCACAGACCGGTTCCCAGGCTTTCGATCTTGTAAAAGAGCTGGCTCCCGACCTGCTTATTTCGGACATAAAGATGCCGATTGTTGACGGTATTACACTTCTGGAAAATGTTAATGATAAATTCCCTTATATTAAAACAATAATTGTCAGTGGCTTTTCCGATTTCGAATATGCAAGAAGAGCTATAAAAATACATGTATCAGAGTATCTGCTGAAGCCCATTGATCCCAAAGAGCTGTATAACGCGCTGCTGAATATTAAGACAAAACTCGAGCTTGAACAAAGTGCGTATTCCAATATTTTCAACGATGCCATGACCAGAAATACCCCGGACCAGATTGCAAAGGTCTTAAGGGAGTACATTAATGCCAACTACAATGAAGAGATTAATTTGAACCTGATTGCTCACAGCATGAATTATTCTGCAGCTTATCTGACTAAAATATTCTGCGCACAATATGATATTACGCCTTCAAAATATATGATTTCCCTGCGCATAAGCAGAGCCAAATATCTCCTTTCCCATAATCAGGAACTGTCTATCAAACAGATCGGCGAAATCATCGGATATCATGATCAAGGTTATTTCAGCCGGATTTTCAAGAAAAATGCCGGCATCAGCCCATTGGATTATCGCGAGAATATTTCAGGAAGCTAAACGTATCGCGGTTGATATTCAGCCCTTTATTCATCAAAAACAGTGAGTTTCGTGTTAATGTGCCCATAAATTAACAGGGGGCTTTTGTTTCTTTGTGAAAAAAGTACAAATTGGTGCTGTGATTGTGCATAGCCGCGCAAACCTAATCAGAGTATAAATGTAGGCGAAGATACTTTTATGACTGAATCCTGATCAACGAAGACAGTACGGGAGAATACAATGAAATACAAAGAAAATTGGGCGGAAACCAAAGAGAAGTTTACAAACTGGTGGGCACACAAAAATACGGGAAGACCCCTTATGGTTGTAGTTGCCAAAAAAGAAGCAGCGTATAAACCAGTGCCTGGTGAACTTGTTTATAAAACAATGGACGAAAAATACCGCAATGCGGAGCATATGATAAAAAGATACCGCTACTACTGTGAGACCCACGAGTTCCTTGCGGAGAGCTTTCCGAATATGAGTGCGGATTTTGGCCCGGGATCAGTTGCTTCCTATCTTGGATCGGACATTACTTTTAATGAAGACACCGTTTGGTTCAATGAATTTGTAGAGAATTGGGAAGATGTTCCGCCGCTTGTTTTCGATCCTGAAAATGTATGGTGGAAAGAACATTATGCACTGGTTAAGAAAGCAAGGGAACTTGCAGGCGATGATTTCTACATCGGCATACCGGACCTTATGGAAAATATTGATGTACTTGCTTCCCTGCGCGGCGCACAGGACATGATATTCGATATGGTAGATGAACCCGAAGAAGTTGAGAAAAGAATCCGTCAGGTCAGCGATGTTTATTTTGAGTATTACGACCGGTTTTATGATCTGGTCAAGGATGAAGAGGGCGGTTCCTGCTATACAGTATTTCAGATTTGGGGGCAGGGAAAAACAGTCAAACTGCAATGTGATTTTTCTGCGATGATGTCCCCGACGAACTTCCGTGACTTTATCCAGGCTCCCCTAAGGGAGCAGGCGCAGAAAATGAATAATGTGCTGTACCATCTTGACGGCCCGGATGCGATCCGGCATTTGGACGCACTTATGGAAATCGAAGAAATTGATGCCCTTCAATGGACCAGCGGTGATTACGGCCCGGACGGCACTTTTGAAGACTGGTATGTAATTTATGACAAAACCCGTACAGCAGGAAAATCCCTCTGGATCAAAATTTATACCGGAGAACTTAAGGATTGGATTGCAGGAGTTGATAAGCTGGTCGAACGGTATGGATCACACAGCATGTTTTTACACTTTCCGGATATGTCCAGGGAAGAAGCGGACATACTTCTGGCACATGCGGATAAATACTGGAGTGATGTAAAAGGAACTTTCGTCTGCTGATACAAAGCAGACTAAGGATAAAAGAGGACGGAATCTTAAAGGACCTGAAAAGCCACGGACGGACAAAAATGAAAGACAGAAACCCCTGAAAAAGGAAAACACGAGACAAAGAGGAAGAACACAAAAAACGGGAGGAAAATGAATGAGAAAGAAAATTTTAAGTATTCTGTTGAGCGCCGCAATGCTTGTAACCCTTTTGGCAGCAGGCTGCAGCAGCCAGACAGCAGTAACAACAGCTGCGACAACAACAGCTGCAGCTGCTGATACCACTGCAGCAGCGACAACAGCTGCAACAACTGCTGCTGAGACAACCAAAAGTTTTGCCGGTGAAGAACTGAGCATTTTGGTATCCCAGGGCTGGATGGACAGCTATTATGACGGAATTATTGCCCGGTTTGAGAAACAATACGATGTTACTGTCGATCTTCAGACTATCCCGGCTGACCAGTATGATGATTTACTGCAGTCCAAGCTGACAAGCGGCACAGCAACCGATATTTTCTGGATTCAGTCCAACCCTTTTGCTATCCAGAGCGTCATTGTTGATCCTGCACAGTACTGTATGGACTTCACAGGTGAAGCTTGGGCAAAGGTTATACCTGCAGAAAGACTTGCATCCTGCTCTGTAGCAGACAAACTGTATGGTCTGATGCTTTGGACGAATTCTCCTGAATACGTAATGATGTACAATAAGACCTTATTTACAGAACTTGGCATTACAAAAGTTCCTACAACATATGCTGAACTCAAGGCTGATTCCAAGATCATTGCTGACAAGGGAATTACACCCTGGTTTATTCCCGGTGCAGACGGATGGCAGACACAGCTGGCCTTCTTCCAGATCGGCGGAGTATATGAGCAGGCACAAAAGGGACTTTATGATGGTCTGAATACCAACAAAGCAACTTTTGCAGGTAATGCAAAAATGCTGGAAGTCCTTGGACAGATGAAGGAAATGAACGATCTTGGCTACTTTGGTGATGACTGGATCGGAACCGACAGCACCAACATGGCAAATATGTTTGCTGACAGAACCATTGCGATGGCTATGGCAAATCCTGGTTACATCAATCAGGTTGCTACAGAGACAGGTACCAAAGACGAATTCGGCCTGTTCCTGATTCCCCTTGGCGACAACCAGACATATCCTACCAATCCGGCCGGCCCTATCATGATGGGTAACAAGAATTCCGCCAATCCGGAACTGGTAAAAGCATTCTTCAATTTCGTTACTACTGACCAGAGCCTCCAGGAATTACTGGATGCACATACCAACTGGACCAACCTTGCTGTTAACGAAGATGTTGTAAAAATCAATCAGCACTGGCTGCCTGTAGAAAAAGATTTGATTGCAAAAGTTGATAATTCACTGCGCCTTACTCCGGTCCTTCAGACAGGAACCAAGTACACAAACGACTACTGGATGGATTTCGGATCTGACATGATTGCATACTTCACCGGCCAAATGGACGCCAATCAAGTGCTCACCAATATGGATGCAAACAGAGCTGAATCTGCAGCACTCCAGGGCGATGCAAACTGGAAGTAAGCTTTCCATAAATCGAAATGAAACGAAACGAAACGAAACGGTACCTGAACCGGTAAAAAGCTGGCAATGAACTGCAATGAGTTCTTAAGGAGATGAGGTGCCGGGAGTGCATAACAATACTCCCGGCATTTCTCTTTATGGGCAATTCGATTTCCGTTAGGAAAAATCAAGGGAAAGTGGTGGTTGGTTTTGAATAAAAGTAAAGTATATCCGCAATGGTTTTTAGTAATACCATTAGTACTATATGTTGTATTTTTTCTGGCGCCGAGTCTGATGGGTATTTTGTATTCCTTTACAGACTGGAATGCACGCAGTATCAAGGGGATCAATTTTATTGGAATAAACAACTATATTGATATAGTGACATCAAATAAAGATTATACACTGGGAATTTTGAACACACTGCGGTTTGCACTGGTTTCAAACGTTGTCAAATTAATTCCGGCACTTCTGCTGGCAATTATGCTGCATGAAAACTTGAAGGGCAAGAATTTTTACAGAACCATATTCTACTTGCCGGCAATCCTTCCATTTTTGATTATTGGATTGATTTTTACATCAATTTTAAATTATAAAACAGGGCTTTTGAACACAACACTCGATTTCCTTCATCTGGACTTCCTGAAACAGAAATGGCTTACTGATCTTGGCGTCGTGTGGAATTCGATATTCGGAGTCGATGCATGGCGCGGTATCGGATATTGTATGACAATATTCCTGGCTGGACTCAATACGATTCCCAAATCCTATTATGAGGCGGCTTCCATTGACGGCGCGAGCTTCTTCCATAAATTTTTCTATATAACTCTTCCTATGCTTTCAAGCTCCATAATGATCAATCTTGTTTTCGGCATAGCTTACGGACTCAAAGTTTTTGACATCGTTTATGTACTTACAAACGGCGGGCCGGGTCATGCTACTGAGGTTGTTACGACTTACGCCTATCAATTATATGCGAACGGAAAATATGGGATGTCATCGGCGCTGAATACAATACTTTTCATTGTCACGGCTGTTATCGGTGTACTGGTCGTTAAAATGATGAGTAAACAGGAGGTGCAGCAATAATGAAAAAGAATACGATACAATCAATAATAAAGCATGTAGTTTGCATTGCATTAAGTCTCATTGTCCTGGCCCCTTTGTATATGGTTATTATTAATTCATTTAAATCAAAAGCAGAAGCAGCGAGAATGAGTCTTTCTCTGCCGACAGAGTGGTTCTTCTCAAACTATGCCATAGTTATTGAACAGGGCAAATTACTGCAGGGCTTTTTTAACAGCTTCCTTTATGCAGGTGTTTCAACTACGCTTGCGGTCCTGGGATGTGCTATGGCTGCATTTGTTATCTGCAGAAAGAAAAACAAACTTAATAACGGCTTGTACTTCTTTATCCTCAGCGGTCTTTTCTTCCCGGTAAATTATGTAACGCTTGTAAAATTACTGACGACAATAGGTGTTGCCAATACCCGTCTTGGACTGATCATCGCATTCACCAGCAGTATGATTCCGTTTTGTGTGTTTGTTATCCGGAATTTCATCATATCAATACCTGTTGAGTTTGATGAGGCAGCATTAATTGACGGTGCAGGACCGCTTACCTTGTTCTTCAAAATTATAGTGCCGTTATTGAAGCCGGTCCTTATCACCGTATTTATCCTTGAGTTTATGGGTGTCTGGAGTGACTTTATGACACCGCTCTATTTGGCGGGATCAAGCAGCATGTGGCCAATGAACCTGGCTGTGTATAATTTCTTCGGTAAAATGACAAGCAACTGGAATTATGTTTTTGCAGATATTGTTCTTACCAGCCTCCCTGTAATCCTTCTTTACCTCGCAGGACAGAAATATATTGTAGGCGGATTAACCTCAGGCGGCGTCAAGGAATAACATATCCATGCGAAGAAAGGAAATAACGCAAATTATGATGGCAAAAATGGAAATCCTGAAAGATGGTATAAAAGTATCTTCCGAAAGGGAAAGCTTATGGATCCTGCCGGTGCAGGCAAATGTAATAAGAATTGTTTCTTCCCGAAAAAATGAGCTTTCATCCGATAAAAGCCTGATGATTACGGAGCAAATTTCTTTTCCCGATTGGTTTACAGAGCAGGATGAAAAGTATCTTTATGTTATTACAGAGAAACTCAAAGTGGCCGTTGATAAGAAAACACAGGCAATTGCCTACTTTACCCGCAGCGGTGACCTCATTCTGAAGGAATCCGCAGGCAACGCAAGAAGCCTTGAAGAAATTGATGTTATTAAGACTACGTTTGACAGTGGGGAAGACCTGCAGATGGAGGTCACTGTCGATGGACTCCGCATGAAGAATAATGCTGCAGGGACCTATGTCGACAGAAAATCCAATCATGCAAAGATCTCTTTTGAATGGCAGGCCGATGAAGCGCTTTATGGACTTGGGTCGCATGAAGACGGTATTATGAATCTGCGGGGAACACATCAGTATGTGTACCAGCAGAACATGAAAGCATGCGTACCCATGCTGGTTTCCAGCAAAATGTATGGAATACTGATTGATAATTATTCGTTTATGACTTTTCATGATGATATGTACGGGTCCTATGTATGGATGGAGTATGCGGATCAGATTGATTACTATTTCATATACGGAGAGGATTTGCGGGGCATTACAAAGGCCTATCAATTACTTACCGGAGCCGTGCCCATGCTGCCCAAATGGGCTTTCGGGTATGTACAGTCAAAAGAACGCTATGTTGATGCAGCCGAATTGGTCGATGTTGTGAAAGAATACCGTGACAGGCAAATTCCATTGGACTGTATTGTCCTGGACTGGCGGTCATGGGAAGGCGATCTATGGGGCGAAAAGGTCTTTGATAAGAGCCGGTTCCCGGATCCAAAGGATATGGTGGATCAGCTCCACAAAATGCATGCAAAGCTTATGATTTCGATCTGGCCGAATATGGCTCCGGGCGGTACCAATTCAGCCGAAATGCTGGAACATGGATATATGCTCGGCAACCGGTCTACGTATAATGCTTTTATTAAAGAAGCAAGGAATTTATACTGGAAACAGGCCAGCGAAGGCTTGTTTTCGAGCGGTCTGGATGCATGGTGGTGCGACTGCACGGAACCATTTGAAGGAGACTGGAAAGGCGCGATGAAGCCGGAACCGGAAGCAAGGATCGGCGTGAACTGTGATGAGGCCAGACGGTATCTTGATCCGGCCTACATCAGTGCATACTCCCTTCTGCACTCCAAAGGTATTTATGAGGGACAAAGAATCGTTACAAATGACAAGCGTGTTGTAAATCTTACCAGATCCTCTTATGCGGGTCAGCACAGGTACAGCACGATTACGTGGTCAGGTGACACGGCTGCTTCCTGGGATACTCTGAAAAAACAAATTCCGGCAGGACTCAATTTCTGTGTTACGGGAGAACCTTTCTGGACAACAGACATCGGTGCCTTTTTTGTAAAGAAAAAGGAGCAGTGGTTCTGGGCCGGCGAGTATGAAGACGGCTGTGATGACAAGGGATACAGGGAACTGTATTTGCGGTGGTTCCAATTCGGGACGTTCCTTCCGATGTTCCGTTCGCATGGAACCGATACTCCCAGGGAAGTATGGAGATTCGGAGAAAAAGGATCCGTATTTTATGACAGTCTTGTTGCTTTTGCGGATTTAAGATATAAACTCATGCCGTATATATATTCCCTTGCAGGAGATGTCACACTGAACGGCGGTTCTATAATGCTTCCTTTGGGAATGGTATTCAGTGAAGATTTGAATACCCATAGTATAGGAAATGAATACATGTTCGGTCCTTCCTTCCTGGTCTGCCCGATTGTGGAGCCGTACTATTATGAATCGGGATCGGAGATCCTCAGACGGGACAGGGTAACCGATGTCTATCTTCCTGCCGGCTGTGAATGGATTGACTTCTGGACAGGCGAGAGATTTGACGGCGGACAGACAATCGAGCATACGGTATCACTCGAAACAATACCGCTCTTTGTGAAGGCCGGCTCCATTATTCCGATGGGGACAAAGCGGGTTATGAACGTAGAAGAAATCGATGCATCTGAACTCGATATTATAGTGTATACCAGTGCAGATGCCGAATTTGTATTATATGAGGATGCCGGCGACGGGTATGCATATGAAAACGGCGAGTATGCCTGCACAACGTTTACCTGGAATGAGAAAAACAAATCTTTCAGTACCAGCAGCTGCGGCGGTTATGCGGGTTTTGTTGAGCATAAAAAACTGAATATAGTCATTTCAGACTGACTGCTGATGTATCAGGCAGGGATTCCTGTGTCAGGTGTGAAGCAGAAAAATCCGGAGGATCTATGAAAATAATTAGTGGGAAGCCGGCCGGGAAATGGGGCGGTGCCTTTCCAATCGGAAACGGCCATATTGGTGGAATGGTCTATTCCGGAATTGCCGGGGATAGGATTGACTTGTCTGAAAATACATTTTTCAGCGGGGAAAAGAGCCTTGAAAACAACCGGAACAACGCGTCCCGCGCTTTTTATGAAATGCGGAGGCAGGTGCTGGGGAATGATTTTGAAGGTGCTTTGCATTCTTCGGAGAATTTTACCGGCCTGCGGCATAACTACGGGACCAATCTGCCGGTCGGCGCATTTCACGTCGATTACGGCCATGATTCTTCGAAAGCACAAGACTACATCAGGACACTCAATATTATGGATGGAGTCGTCAAGACAGATTACATATATGAGAACGTCACTTTTAGCAGGACTGTGTTTGCGTCTCATCCGCATAAAATAATGGTATATAGAGTATGTGCCGGCAGGCCTGTACTGAACCTTACAGCGAAATTCACAGGATCGGGCCCATCTTACGGTGTCAGCGGGTATGAGACGGGACTGGACTTCTTTGCGGATGCCCATGAAAGTATGCACAGTGACGGTAAAACCGGCGTCCATTTGTGTGGAAATATAACGGTAATTACGGACGGACAAGTCGAAATATCGGATGTAATCCATGTAAGAAATGCTGCGGAAGCGGTATTCCTGATCGGAATGTCTACTAACTTCAAAGAAATAAAAACTCCGGATGAAATTCTCCGGGATCTTCATAAAAATGCCGAAAGTTGCAGGGAGTATGGCTGGGAACCTATCCGGGATCAGCACATAGCGGATTTTACCCGTTATATGGGGCGTGTGGATCTTCAGGTCAGAAGCATCAATTACAGCGGCAAAGCTGTTGATGATATTCCTCTGATGTTCCAGTACGGCCGGTATTTGCTTCTTTCGAGTTCAAGGGAGGATTCCAAACTTCCCGCTCACCTGCAGGGAATCTGGAATGATAATGTTGCCTGCAGGATCGGATGGACATGCGACATGCATCTGGATATCAATACGCAGATGAATTACTGGCCTGGCGAAGTGACCAATTTGCCGGAGACAACCCAGAGCCTTTTCCGCTGGATTGAGGAAGACCTTGTCCCGTCCGGCAGGATATCCGCAAGGGAAAGTTACGGGCTGCCCGGCTGGTCTGCAGAAATCGTATCAAATGCATGGGGCTATTCGGCACCCTACTGGTCGGCACCTATTTCACCTTGTCCGACCGGCGGAGTATGGATTCTGACTCATATGTGGGAACACTATCTGTCGACACGCGACGTATCTTTTCTCAAAGAACGGGTTTACGGCCTGCTGGAAGAGGCGGCTGCATTCTTCGCGGGTTATGTATTTGAAGACCCGGGTACAGGTCTTCTGACATGCGGGCCATCCATATCGCCGGAGAACGGCTTCGTGATAAATGGTAAAACGTATTACAGCAGTAACGGATGTACGTATGAGATTCTAATGATCAGGGAGCTTTTTTCCATTTATCTAGAGGCATCGGGGATTCTCGGCGTTGAAAATGAGCTTGTAAGAAAAGCCGCAGAGGCAGTTGGGCGGCTTATTCCATACCGCATTGAGCATGACGGTAAACTTGCAGAATGGAGCCATGATTATCCTTCGATGGACCTGCAGCACCGGCACACAAGCCATCTGTTGGGATTATTTCCCTTTTCGCAGATTACTCCGGAGAAAACCCCTGCCCTCGCCCGGGCCGCACAGGCAAGCATAAATGAAAAACTGACGCCTCCTGAAAACTGGGAAGATACAGGCTGGGCAAGATCCCTCTTGATACTATATGCAGCGAGACTGCACGATGGTCAGGCAGCTTTCAAACACATTGAGAGCATGCTGGAGCATCTGCTTGAGGAGAATCATATGATTATCCATCCGCCGACAAGAGGCGCGGGATCCTTTGACAATGTCTATGAACTTGACGGTAATACGGGTATTACCTCAGGAATTGCGGAGATGCTCCTGCAGAGCTACGACGGAGTACTCCAGCTGCTTCCGGCGCTTCCCGCAGAGTGGGAAAGCGGCGAGGTCAAGGGTCTTATTGCACGGGGCGGTATTGAAGTAAACCTCTATTGGGATAACGGAAAGCTGACAAGTGCAGAGTTCTTATCCCGGGAAAATACAACGTGTACGGTAATCTATGGAAACGAAAGAAAAAACATCGTATTGAAAGGCGGAGAAAAAAATGGATTTAAATGAAATATGCATCGCAGTTGAATCGGGCAAAGGAAAAAGAGTGAAGGAACTGGTCAATCAGGCTGTGGAAGAGGGAATGCCGGTCAAGACGATCCTCGATGACGGCCTCATCCGTGCGATGGGTATTGTAGGCGAGAAGTTCCGCTTAAATGAGATATATGTTCCGGAAATGCTGGTCGCAGCGCGTGCAATGTCGATGGGACTTACTATTCTCGAGCCGCTCCTGACGGCAACCGGCGTAAAGCCAATCGGCAAAGTCGTAATCGGAACGGTACGAGGCGACCTGCACGATATCGGCAAGAACCTCGTGGCAATGATGATGAAGGGCATGGGCGCGACCGTATATGACCTCGGCGTAGACGTGCAGGACCACACTTTTGTGGAAAAAGCAGAGGAAACCGGAGCAGACATCGTATGCCTTTCGGCCCTTCTTACAACGACAATGCCGGCAATCGGCGATGTCATCAGGGACTTTGAAAAATCCGGCGTGAGAAGCAAATACTACATCATGGTCGGAGGCGCCCCGGTCAGCCAGACCTTTGCCGACCAGATCGGAGCCAACGCCTATTCGGCCAACGCAAGCGAGGCGGCAGACGTCGCCAAGGCGTATCTGCAGTCATTGGCGGGATAAGGCTGGACTGTGCGGAGAGTAATCATAATGAAAGCAATTTATCGGCAAACTGCTTGGCTCCGTTGACTGCTTCTTTCGTTTGAAAGGAAGCAATATCATCCGTGTCGCGTACGGAATATATTCCGGCATAATCAAGATTTGAGTGCTCACAAAGGCGCCTGATACCTGTATCAAATGGTTCGGCGCCATACTCTGCATCATACCCGTGGGTGGCAATTACTGCTATTTTTAATCCTGGCCATAAAGAACCTGTCCCATTTCCGTAGAACTTATTCATCCCGTAGAAACGGTCGAGCATTGCCTTCATTTCAGCCGGGCAATACCATGTGTAGATGGGAGTTGCCAGAACCATAAGGTCAGATGATATAATCTGTTTCGTTATCATCTGCATATCATCCGGCTGAACACAGCCGTATTCTCCTGTGACCTGCTGGCAGGCATAGCATCCTTTGCACGGCGCAATATGTTTGTCAGCTAAAGTGATATACACTACCTCTGCGCCGTTCTTTTCGAGTTGGGATATAAACGGCTTGCATAATTCTGCCGTATTGCCGGCAAGACGGGGACTTCCCATAAGAATAACAATTTTCATATATTTCCTTTCTTCAACTCCATTCATTACCTGAAAACACATAATAGAAGGATATCACCTTTTGTATCATATTTTCAATAATAAAAGCACTTCCATCCGTTTTGCACGGGTAGAAGTGCTTTTCATTCATTATGTAAATTGATGATGTGAAATTCTGTTTCATTTCTGTTGCCTGCTGCAGGGATGGTTGTTATTTCAGTACTGAATCCAAAAAAGCAATTGCCTTAGCGACATTTTCTGTTGTTGTGAACGCAGCATCGCCGTGTCCGGCTCCTTCAAGTGATTCATATGTAACTTTATCAGCACCGAGTACTGCAGTCAGTTTGGCTGCAAAATCGATTGATTGCTGTGTAGGTATTAATATATCCGCTGTGCCGTGCTGAATAAAGAAAGCAGGGTCGTCTTTTGTGATATATGTTTCGGGGTTACATGCGGCAACCAGGTCAGGAACGGAAGTGATGAGTGCTCCGAGGTAAGCGGATTCCGGTGAATCCGCCGTGTTGTGAACCTGGCCGGCAATACCGCTGGCTGTGAACTGATCATCCATGGTTGTAAAATTGATTGGACCAAACCAATCGATGCATGCCTGTACAGCGTCTGACTGTCCGGCATTTCCGAGCGTATCATCCTGCAGGGCCGTTACGCCGCCGGATGTTGCAGCAAGAGCAGCTAGGTTTCCGCCTGCAGAGCCGCCCCATGTTGCCATCTTGTCCGTATCAAGATTGTATGTATCTGCATTTGCACGAAGGAAACGGATGGCTGCCTTCACATCATTGATCGCCGCCGGAAAGATTGCTTCACCGCTCAGGCGATAGTTGATGGAAACAACAGCATATCCGGATTTAAGTGCCTGTGTCAGGTATGCCAGCTCGCCGGTTTTGTCACCGCTCATAAAAGCGCCGCCATGTATGGCGATGATTACCGGAAAGGGACCTGTTCCGTCATTGGGAAGATAGATATCCATTTTCTCTGCGTCAGACACTGATGCATAGGCAACATCAAGCCATTTCTGTGTTATGGATGAGGTGTCAACAGAAGCACCGCCCATCATACTACCCTTTCCGCCTTTTCCTGGCATTGCTGCGGCAGCTGTCGTTTCAGCGGCTGCGGCAGTGGTTTCAGAAGCTGCTGCAACTGTGGAAGCGATGGTTGTGCCAGCAGCAATAGTAGTTGAAGATGTTGTTGTTGCCGTAGCTGCGGAACTGCAGGCAGGCAGGGAAGCAGCAACAATACCGAGTAGGACCAATACCGATATGAGTTTTTTGGTTTGCATAATCTTCATTCCTCCGGAATAAATTTGGGTGAAAAATTTGTATATTTCTATTGTAGATCCGGAGGTTGAATCTACACTGAGAACGTGCTGAGAGTTTGCTGAGAGTGATAATAGTGCCGAAGATGTGTGAAAAGATTCTGCGGCCTCATTCTGTCTTATTCACTGCGGGGTTGGACGGCAGGTAAGAGAATGGTTACTTTCGTTCCCTTTCCAACTTCACTCTCAACCGTAATTGTGCCGCTGTGCTGTTCAACGATGTCTTTGACTATTGCCAGACCCAGACCTGCGCCGCCTGCCATACGGGCACGATGCGAATCCGCCCGGTAAAACCGGTCAAAAATATGCGGAAGACTATTTTTCGGGATACCATATCCGTCATCCTGTACGCTTAGCTCCAGATATTGTTTGGACTCTATCACTAAAGTATCAAGGGAAACGGAAATTCGTCCCAGTGCAGAAGTATGCTGAAAAGCATTCTGCAGCAGGTTCCAGATAACCTGCTTGAGAAGATCGCGGCTGCCCATTACCGGCAGATCATTTTGGATATGGTACGTAAGTGTCTTTGTTCCGGCCATAATTACTGCGCTGGGATAGATTTCCTCGAGGATACCTGAGAGTGATTCCGGTTCCATGGGGATCGGAATCTGGCGGTCGAGGTTTGCGAGGGAAAGCAGATCCTTCACCATACGCTCGAGCCGTTCGCTTTCAGACATGATGGAATGAAGGGCCAAAGTGAGCTGCGCTTCATCTTTGGCTGCACCCATGCTTACTACTTCGGCAAGTCCATGTATGGCTGTCAGAGGTGTCCTGAGTTCGTGTGATGCATCGGAAAGGAATTGCTGCATCTGTGCCTTCGTCTGCTGCTCGATTGAAAAGGATAAATTGATGCGGTCAAGCATGGCGTTGAATGCGTCGGACAATTTGTCCGTCTCCACGGATGATTTGTAGGAGGGAATCCTTGTGTCCAGCTTATCCGCACCAACCTGACTCACTGCTTCGGTTATTTTGCTAAGAGGCCTCAGTGTTTTTTGCAGCAGAAAGACAATAGCAGCCATACCAACGGTAAGAGCAGCCAGGGACACAAGTACAAAGTTGATCAGTTGACGATTGAGTACGTTATTTATAGTTGTCAGCGGTGTACTCAGCTGGATTAATCCGGTACTTTGCGCGGGATTTCCGATTTTGAACAACTGGACCAGGAATGGCTGTCCGTCACTGTTTTTCATAACAGTATAGGTGTCAATTATTCCGGGAGAGGAATTCTGGGAAATGTATTTTTCAGGTGTAAGATGCGGAATTAGAACAGTTTGCTGCAGCAGGTCATGCTCTTCTGCAAGCAGATTATCACCGAAGGCGTCCCTGGAGGCAGAATCCGATTCAGCGACGATCTGTCCGGAGGAATCTATGACAGTTACCGAAACACTGGTGTCAATCATTGTGCTGATGAAGCCGGCAGAGGCTTCTTTCAACTGTTCCTGTGACTGGATCTTTACAATATCTTCGACGAGGACATTGTGGAAACGCGACAGAAGCAGCTGGCCGGCGGAATTGAAAAGTGAGGTCTTCAGCAAATAATACTGGGAAATGCTCATAGCGATAAGCAAGACCAGGAGAATGCACATGACACGGGAAAGCATCTGCCAGAGCAGGCTTCGGAAAAAGGACGGCATTTCCCTCTTCATTTGATCACCGCCTTGTATCCGAGCCCGCGAACGGTATGGATTATTTGATGGCCGTTCTCTCCGAGTTTATTGCGCAGATAGCGGACATACACCTCGACAATATTGTCTTCTCCGTAAAAGTCATATCCCCATACCTGATCCAAAATCATTTTTTTACTGAGCACTATACCCGGGTTTGTCAGGAAATATTTAAGCAGCCTGTATTCCGTGAGGGAAAGGGAAAGAAGCTGCTCGCGAAAAGTAATTTCGTGGGCAAGGTCATCGATACGAAAAGGTCCTGCCAGAAACTTATCCGACTGACCGGGACGGCTGCGCAAGCGTGCCTGTATCCGTGCAAGAAGCTCCTTAAAGCTGAACGGCTTAACCATATAATCGTCGGCGCCGATGTTAAGTCCCGTGACGCGGTCATCAACATCATCTTTGGCAGTCAGCATAATCACCGGGGCATTGGATATTTTTCTGATTTCACGGCATACTTCAAAGCCACTCATGACAGGCAGCATGACATCGAGAACAACAAGCCCGGGAGATTCGTCATGGACAAGACGAAGTGCGGCAGCACCATCAGCCGCTGTGATCACTTCATAGCCTGCTGAAGTAAGCCCCAATTTCAGGAATTGAACGATATTCTCTTCATCGTCAACAATCAGAATTTTAACTGATTCATCCGCCATGTTTTCTCCGATCTGACATTTCAAACTTTCTTTTGGATCAATTTTAACAGATGATGCAATTATACACTGCCGGACGCAGAAACAAACGGAGTTTTGATGACTCTGAAAAAATCGATGAACACTGCAAATATCGTATCATGATAGGATGTGCCCCGTCAGGCGGACATTCGCGGATCCGATCGTTACAAACGATTCTTCATTCCATTTCTTTACATCGCCGAGCCTGTAAATTATAATAATAAATGCAAATTCAAAATTTATGCTTTCTATTCTTGGGTGACAAATATGTTTAACCGTTTCAGGAAATATGTTGCTTCCAGTGTGGGTAGAAAGTTTACTGTTAGTCTGGCTCTGTTTATGATAGTGCCTCTTCTTTTGGTGTTCGCTTTTATTAACCAGAATGTTAAGAATTATTCCTATAATCAGGCGTGCCTTCTCAATTTGGAGATTCTCAAACAAAGTAAGACGAGCATTACCTCATATACGAATGATATGGAGTTTGTTTCAACGACCATTCTCGGCGATGAAGCTGTGCAGAATCTGGTGAAGCTGTATGATGACCAGACAGCCACCGAGACTGAGAAAAGGAAAATAACAGTTGGATTTACTATCCAGTCCCTGATGCAGTCCCGACCCTATATCAAGACGGTTTCGCTGTTTCGCGATCAGAAGATTTTCGTGCAGTTCGGTGATTTGGTTATCCAGGAAAATACGGAGTATCTGGAAGCGGCCAAAGCGAGAAAAGGCAGGGTCCTTTGGACTCCGGCCTATAAATATGACAATCCGACCCGCGCTTATAATAAAGATAAATATGTCGTATCCCTGATACGTGTTGTCAATGATCTTTACTCGATGAACGAAATCGCCATGGAAAGGATTACCAGTGATGAGAGTCAGGTATGCGGGCTTTATAAAGGCTTGGCATCCCCTGACAGCAACATGTTCATTATAAATACGGCAGGTAATGTTATATCCAGCATGGACAAGAGCCAGCTGGGGAAAAGTATTGCAGCAGATCAATATTTCAGTCGTTTACAGAAGGCTCAATCCGGATTTTTTGAGCAGACAGGCAAAGTATATACATTTTATAAGATCAGCAATCCGGAATGGACAGTTGTCATGGTCGATCCGGCGAAGAATTTTTATGCAGGATCTTTTGATATGAACATTATTATTTATATCTGTTTATTGCTGACTGTTCTCTTTGGGATCTTTTTCAAATTTATACAGGACAGAAACATTATCCGTCCTGTAAAAGAGTTGGCTGTAGAAGCCCGTCATTTCAAGGACGGCGATTATAATGTCAGTTTACACACTAAAAGCCAGGATGAAATCGGACAGCTTAATGAATCGTTTATCGATATGGGACAGAATATCAAGCGGCTCATCGAGCAGGAATACATAAGCAAGATCCGTCAGCGTGAAATAGAACTTGCCTATATGCAGTCGCAAATTAATCCGCACTTCCTGTACAACACCCTTGACTCTATAAGGTGGATGGCTGTAATTAAAAAACAGCCGCAGATCTCCGAGCAGATTGAGGCTCTGTCAGACCTGTTCCGCCATGCCCTGAACAGCGGAAGAGCGATGACTACGATCCGGGAAGAAATTGAGCATGTGAGAAATTATATGAAAATCCAGAAGAATCGCTTCAAAGACCGGCTGGACTATGATATTTCTGTCGATGAAAGCCTGCTCGAAGTCAAAGTACTTAATCTGGTATTGCAGCCCCTTGTTGAAAATGCCATCGTACATGGACTTGAGGAAAAAAAGGGCGGCGGAAAAGTATCCATTCAAGTAAAAAAGGAAGACGGTAATATTATCTATATCGTGGCCGATAACGGTGCGGGGACAGATCAGGCCGAAATCATACGCAAACTTGGCATGCCGGATGAGTCTCATAATGTATTCTCCCTTAAAAATATCGACGAAAGAATAAAATATAAATACGGGGAGAGTTACGGTCTGGATTTTCATAGCGTGAAGGGAGAAGGCACGCTCGTTACTGTAACCATACCATCCGGGGAGGGCATGATAAATGAAGCAACTTAATTTGCTTATCGTTGATGATGAACAAAATATTCGTATGGGCCTCAAAGAGGGCGTAGACTGGCAATCTGCCGGGATAAAACATGTATATGCCGCAGAAGACGGCAGTGAGGCATTGGCGCTTTGTGAAAAGAAACAAATTGATATCGTCATTTCCGACATAAAAATGTCCGGTATTGACGGCATGGAACTGGGCGCACGATTAGCTGTCCTGTATCCCAACATAAAAATCATCCTGTTGAGCGGTTACTCGGATTTTGAATATGCGAGGCGTGCGATCAAGTTTGGTGCCGTGGAATATATGCTCAAACCAGTTAAAATTCCGGAAATCCTGGGTTGTGTGAAAAAGATGGTTGAGCAGGTCAACCTCGCCATCCGTGTAAGGGAAGAACAGGAAAAGGAGCTGCGGACTAACGAAATAAGGGGCCTTTTGGATTCTCAGGGACAGGAAGAGAAGGAGATGAAGAGCTATGAAGGCCTGCTTAAGCATGAACGCATTTTTGGGAAAGACAATCATGAAACATTTAAAACCTATTCACCCATGATTTTGTTATCTTTGAATTATATTTATACAAATTCCCACCAAAATATTACCGTAGATGATGTGGCAACTTTTCTCAAAAAATCCAACAACTATTTCAGCTCCCAGTTCAAGAAAGAAATGGGTCTGTCCTTCGTGGAATACTTAAATCGACTGCGCATCGAAGAGGCTAAAGTTCTTCTTGTACAGACAACCATGATGACCTATGAAATCGCAGAACGCGTAGGGTTCAATGATTACAAATATTTTTCTGTGGTCTTCAGGAACACAACAGGAAAAAGCCCGTCACAATATCGCAGGGAATAATTGCGGCTTCATAAAATCGTAGAATTTTAGATGTTTTCGTTGCTATTTGCGTTTAGAAATTATCCGGCATTCCCTATACTTACATCAAAACGAATGGAAATTCGTGGGATGGAGGGTTATATGGAGAAGCATCTGGCAATTAAGCGCAGAAAAATCAGTTGGAGAAAAGCACTCGTATCATCGCTGTTTTTATTGCCGGCGATAGCATTTATGATTTTTTCGGTCTATATTCCATTTGCATGGAACGGGGTACTGTCTTTCCAGAAATGGAATGGCTTTTCGGCCCCTAAATGGATCGGGTTTGATAATTACAAGCATCTCCTGACGGATACTGTCGCGCAGCACGGTTTATGGAACTCAGTATTCCTGGCTGTATTTTCCACTCTGGGAGCTGTGGTTCTTGGACTTCTGCTGGCTGCCTTTATCTATAAGGTGACAGAACGCGAGGGTGCCCTTTACCGGCTCATCATTTTTCTTCCTGTTATGCTGCCGACAGCCGTTGTCGGCCTTCTTTTTGCCTTTGTTTTCAACCCTGAAATGGGACTTCTGAATAATTTTCTCAGGGTAATCGGCCTTGGCAATTTCACACATGTCTGGCTTGAAGACAAAGCCACCGTCATGTGGTGCATTGTGGCTGTTAATATCTGGAAAATGTCGGGACTCACGATGATGCTTTCGTTTGCATCGATGAAGATGCTTCCTGAGTCGATATTTGAGTCAAGTAAGCTCGAGGGTGCAACATACAGGGAACAATTCCTGAAATTAATACTTCCGCTTATTAAGCCGACCGTGCTGCTTTCGGCAGTATATACCCTTGTAGTCAATTTCAAGAGTTATGATATTGTATTTGTTTTAACGGGAGGCGGGCCCGGAACCACTTCACAGACAGTTCCCATCAACATGGTCAAAACGGCCTTCAATTTTTCCGAATTCGGGTATGCTGCTTCGATGGGAATGATATTTGCGCTGGTTGTAATGCTTGTTGTCGCCATCGTCAACCGGGTGCTTAAAGGAGAGACTTATGAGTACTAGAAAAAACAGACTTGATGCAAATGACCGGAAAATTCGTCTCTTTTCACGAGGATTCATCTGGCTTTTTATTCTGATGACCGTATATCCAATCGTTTTTGTTATGCAGACATCTTTCAAAAAAACATCGGAATTCTATACGAATATTTGGGGTCTCCCAAAATTATGGGCGTTTGAAAATTATGTCAGTGCCTGGAGTGTTGCCAATATCGGTGAATATATGCTCAACAGCCTTATCATCGTTGCCATAGTACTGCTGGTTACACTTTTTTGCGGCGCCCTTGCCGGATACGCCCTCTCGCGTTTTCATATACGGTTTGCCGAACTGATCATGCTTCTTATTCTGTTATGTACGATGACCCCGTCGGAAGGCGTCATTATGCCGATGTACCTTATGATCAGCAAAATGAAAATAGTCGGCACATACACCTCGATGATTCTTCCCTATATCGGTTGGGGACTGCCGATGACAACTTATATATTCCGCAATTTCTTCAACACCCTGCCCAATGAATTACTGGAATCGGCACGTATTGACGGCTGTTCCGAGACAAAGACATTTGTTCTCATTGCAACACCGCTGATGCTTCCTGCGATTGCCACTAATGCAATTTTTCTCTTCGTATCCTGGTGGGGAGAATTACTCTGGGCCACTGTGGAACTTGCATCCTCTTCGATGAAGACCATCCCCATTGGCCTGGTTTCCTTCTCGGCTCAGTTCGGAACGGATTGGGGAACCCTGTCTGCCGCCGTCTGTATCGTCCTGACACCATTGGTGATATTTTTCTTATTCGTTCAGAAGTACTTTATTGGTGGGCTTACGGGAGGTGCTGTCAAAGGGTAATGGCCGAAAGCTGGATTTTGAATTTGCAGATCGTTGAAAATTGGATATTCTCGTAGTTTTGTGTGTTACAAAGGCCAGGGCAAAGAATTAGTATAAAATAAAAAAAGGAAATTCGGAGGGAAATGCAATGAAGAAATTGATCAGTATCGCAGCAGCACTTGCAATGTCCATGTCCATTTTACTGACAGGCTGCCAGACAGCCCAGACAGCAACAACCGCAGCAGCAACAACGGCCGGTGATGCAACCTCAGCAGTGACAACGGCAGCAGCAACAACCGCCGCCGCAACAACAGCAGGAGAGAAGAAGAACATAAAGTTCTACGGGAAAATTGTTGAATATACCGGCGGACCGGAAGCCTGCGACAAAATGCAGGAAATTCTGAAGGACAAGTATAATATTGAATCATTGCAGGTTGACTGGGGTAACCTGGAAAAAGTAATCAGAACCGGTATTGCCAGCGGACAGCCCTGTGATGTATACGAATATTGGACACAGGCTATCAAACCTTTCGCAGTTGATGGAATGGCCCTCGATTTAACACCCTATCTTGAAGCAGACGGCGGCGCCTGGAAAAACACTCTCAATCAGGCAGGCCTTTCTTCCGCAACGATCGACGGCAAAACGTATGCAGTTCCGATCACCTCGAACTTCAGCCTTTTCCTTGCCAACAAAGACCTTCTTGATGCCAATGGAATAACAATCCCGGAAAACTGGACCTGGGATCAGTTCCTCACATTCTGTCAGCAGTGCCAGGACAAAGGAATTTTCCCGATCGGACATAACAGTGACAATCGTCAGGGCGACTGGTTCATTAGAAATGGTTTGCTTTCTGCCGCTGTATCAGCCGGTAAAGAAGTAGCCATGCAGAACGGAGAAATCCCGGCAACAGACGCTATTTTCACTGATGTACTTACAAACGTTAAAAACATTTATGACGCAGGTTATGTCTATCCCGGTGAAGGCGCAGTTACTGTAAAGCTTGACGAAGTAAAAGCTGCCTTCTATCAGGGAAAAACCGCCCTTATGTCTTCTGTATCTGCCGGAGCAGCCGCAACAGCCGCTGAAGCACCTTTTAAGACTGTAGTTATTCCGTGGCCTTCAATGGGCAAAACAAATGCAGTACTCGGCGGATGCGACGGCTTGTTTATTCCATCCAATGTTGCAGATCCTGAAGCAGCAGTAGAAGTGCTCAAAACATATACAAGCGCAGAAGTTCAGAGCATTATGGCCGAAGGCGGCATCCCCGTAGCAAATACACAGGTTGTTGCTTCGAATCCGATTACGCAGAAAGCAATTGATATTTCTTCCGCTGTTTATCCTTTTGAGTTCATCTCCCTTAACACCAAATTGAATGAATATTCCTTTAATACTTCCCTGTCCGACCTAATCCTTAACGGCGGAGTAAAAACAGTACAGGACACCTATGAGCAGCTTAGAACAGCACAATAAATCAACATAATACAATCGCATACAAATTGAATTCATGGCAGGGGGATTGTCTCCCTGCCATGAATTTCTTATAAAATGCACAAGTAAAGCCGCGCGGTGCCAAAGGAGTTGAAAATAGTGAAGGAACATTACAAAAAGTATGATGTGGATTTTTTAACCCAAAGTGCAGATGCCGGAGGGTCTATGCCTCTTGGCGGGTATGATACCGGGTGTAATGTTTGGGTGGAAAACAATGTGCTTATGTTATATTTTCAGCAAAACGGAGGATTTGATGAAAATAATTCATTATTGAAGCAGGGTCGGCTTTCGATCAGTTTTTCAGAGAATATATTTGCAGATGGTTTCAGCCAGCGTCTGCAGCTTTATGATGGGAATATTGTAATTACAGGTCGAAAGGGCAGCCTGGATACCAGAATTGTCCTGTGGGCCAGCCGATTCTCACCTGCCGTTCACATTGAAGTAAATTCTCCGGATGAGATCGGCGTTACCGCCGTCTATGAAAACTGGAGAACACAAGACCGGAAAATTGACAGCAGGGATTTTGAACTGTTCCAGTGCAAGGAAGTATGGGGATATCCCGGTGATGTCATTTTTTATAAGGACAGTGTAAAACCTGCTCGTAATGAAATACTTTTTTACCACCAGAATGACAATCATCATCTGTCTTTTGACAAGGAGATGGATGCACAGGGCCTGAGTGAAGTAAAGGGTCAGATGTACAATCCCCAGAAGGATTTGATAACGGGAGGGCTTATCAGGACTCCCGGTATGAACTATCGCGGAAAGACTTCCGGCAAATACTGCGAAACGGATTTTGAAGGGTATATATTTGCTTCTGAAGTAAATACAGAAGAGCATAACATAGATATCTTTCTGCATACGGCTTCGTGTCCGGATACCGCAGTCTGGGAAAAACAGCTCCGGCTTGGAATCGGCAATGACACCATGGAACAGACGATAGAGGACTGGCATAAATACTGGGATAAAAGCTGGATTTTTATCGGCGGTTCAGAAGATAGTGCCTATTGGCGTATCAGTAGAAATTATCAGCTTTTCCGCTATATGCAGGGCTGCAATGAAGGAAGTGTGCTGCCGAACAAGTTCAATGGAGGGATGTTCACATATGATCCTGCCCTTGCCATTCTTGGAAGCAGAATCGCCCCTCGGCATATGTGTGAAGACTATGATTCATGGACAGTCCGGGATAAAAGATATGCATACACACCTGATTACAGACGCTGGAGCGGAGGTACCTATACCATCCAGAACCAGCGCTGGCTCTACTGGCATATGCTTAAAAGCGGCGATTTCGGGATGATGCCTCAGCTGTTTGATTTTTTCGTCCGGCTGCTGCCCAACGAGAAAATCAGGACCGGGACCCAACTCAATATTGACGGCGCTGTATATCCCGAACAGCTGAACTCCTACGGCTTATGCTGCACATGTGATCACGGCTGGGAGAATACAACAGGGTTTCCGGTAGAACAAATCAGGTATTTGTTCTCCAATCCCCTGGAAATAGGACTGATGATACTCGAATACAATCGATTTACCGGTGAAGACATATCCCAATACATCGACTTCATCGATTCCGTTGTCAAGGTCTATCATAATTTCTACAAGTCTGATGATATCAATGGAAAAATGATAATGTATCCTGCTAATGCACTTGAGACATATCACCCTGTCCGTAATCCCATCGACGGAATTGCCGCACTGATGTGCCTGCTGCCGCGATTACTCGATTTACCGGAACAATATGCAAGTGCCGGACAGCGAAAACTGTGGGCAGAGATTTTTCGCAGAATACCGCCGATATCCTACGAACCATCTGATGGAAAAACTGTAATTAAGTACGCCGAGACAAAATCAGAAATTCATAATGTTGAGCTCCCTCAGATGTATGCTGTTTTCCCGTATGAAATATTCGGGATCGGTAAGCCTGGACTTGAGACTGCCCGTAATACTGCAATCTTATCAGTTGAAGATCCTCAGCAGACGGATTGCATCAGCTGGCAGCACATGGGTGTGCATTATGCCCGATTGGGAATGAAGCCGGAGGCGCTCGCTTTTCTTGTGCGAAAAATGGATGATTCGGGAAGACGGTTTCCTGCATTTTGGGGAGCCGGATGGGATTGGACACCGGATTTTAACTGGGGCGGAAGCGGCTCCTTTCAGCTGCAGGAAATGCTCATGCAGACAATAGGCGACAACATATATCTTTTCCCTTGCTGGGATAAATCAATTGATGTCTCCTTCAAGCTGCATGCCCCCCATAATACGGTGGTGCAATGTACCCTGAAGAATGGCTTGATCAGCGGACTGCTGGTTACTCCGTCGCATCGTGAAAAAGACATTAAAATATTACTTTACGGGGAGACTGATTATGAGAATGCATGATCTGGAAAAAATACTGCCGAATCCTCCGGTCGAAAACAGAAGCGCTCTTTTCTGGGCCTGGAATGACAAGCTGGACCAAAAGGAATTGTTTACCCAAATGACGGACTTTAAGGATAAAGGCGCCGGCGGGTTTTTTATGCATTCCCGTGAAGGCCTTGAGACGGAGTACCTGTCGAAGGACTGGACTGATCTGATAGTCGCCGGCGCCAGGGAGGGCAGGAGAATCGGCTTAAATCCGTATATCTATGATGAAGATAAATGGCCTTCCGGAATGGCCGGCGGCAAGGTAGCAGAAGCTGACAAGGCGTTCGCGGCGACAGCCATTACTTTGGCGGCCGGTAATCCAAAATGCCGTTATAGTTTTCTGGTCAGGCTCAAAGGAGATGCGATTCTTGCAGTGCACCAAGGAAATGATCCGGATGCAGGGGAGACCATTCTGGGAATAGACATCGAGCAGACCGCCGGACATGACTGGTACAGCGGGAGTGCGCCTGCGGACAATCTGAACCCCGGGAGTGTTAAAAAATTCATTGAATTAACACATGAACGCTACCTGGCAGCTTTTGGAGGGGATTTTGACGGTGATATTAAAGGATTTTTTACCGACGAACCAAATTTTGCCGATTTTTTTGCGGCCTTTACACCCGGCAGGCCGTGGCTGCCGTGGACACAGGGATTCGATGCGGCATTTAATGAAAAACGCGGATATGACATTATACCCAATCTGCCTTTTTTGTTTTATGAGGGCACAGGTTGTGAGAAGATCCGGCATGATTACTGGCGGACGTTAACGGAACTGTTCAGCGAGACATATTTTAAGCAGATATTTGACTGGTGCGAAGCAAATGGCGTGGCAAGCTGCGGACATCTGCTGTTTGAGAACGGGTTGGGATACCAGACGAGAGTCTGCGGCGCTGCAATGCCGCAGTATCGATACCTGCATGTGCCCGGAATTGATATACTCGGCGAACAGACCAGGGAATATTTGACGGTTAAGCAGTGCACAAGTGTGGCGAACCAATATCAAAGACAGACAATCAGCGAGACGTACGGCTGCAGCGGATGGGATTTCTCCTTTGAGGGCCAGAAATGGCTTTGGGACTGGCAGTCGGTCATGGGTATCGAGCTGCGATCGCAGCATCTCGCGCAGTATTCCATTAAAGGCTGCCGGAAAAGGGATTACCCGCCCTTCTTCAACTATCAGTCGCAGTGGTGGCAGCATGATAAGGTCATGGAAGATTACTGCGCAAGACTATCCGCATGTACAAGTGCCGGTGAAGTAGTGCGTCCGGTCCTCGTGATCCATCCGCAAAGCAGCATTTGGTGCAAAAGCGGCAGCCATCCAAGGGAGGATCTGTCCCATTTTGACAGCAATATGGGATGGACGGATCCGCATATCCTCGAGCTGAATAATCAGGGAGACGAACTGAACCGGTTTGCAGAAGCCCTGCTTAAATCACAGTGCGATTTTGATTTTGGAGATGAAATCATATTGAGTGAAATTGCCTGCTGCAAAGACGGCGAACTTGTCGTGGGGGCAGGCCGGTATTCGACGGTTATTGTTCCGCAGATGTACAGTATTTTCAGCAGCACTCTGGCACTTTTAGAAGAACACAAAGCCGGAGGCGGACAGGTAATATGGATGCGCAGCATTCCGGCAATGATCGAAGGGCAGCCTGCGGATATAACCAGTCAATTGAAGGCCCCTCCCTGCGTAGCTTCTGACTTTGCTGAGGTTATGAGGCTGGTCGAACCACTACGGTTAATTGGTATTACCGATATCTACACGCAGAATACGGCACCCATCATGACCAGCATTCACAGGATCGAAGATGGTTATGTTGTAATTGCTGTAAATAATGACCGCGACAGGGGATATATGTGCCAGGTTAAATTAGGTTTTTCAGGTGAGGTGCGTGAGTTTTCACCGTTAAGCGGTGCGTTTTCTCCAGTAGCGACAGACGGGAACATGAACTTTTATGCCGATTTTACAAAAGCAGACTGTAAGGTGTATTTTGTGGACTGCAGCAAAAAGCCTCAGATTCGTTCCCTATTCCGCAGAATAATTGATGTGCATGCATCGCTGCCGGTTGTCGCTTGTTTAGGGGCGGCTGCGGAATTTTCGCGGACGATGCCTAATACATTAACACTGGATATGTGCCGCCTCAAAGAAGGAGATATCTGGAGTACGCCGGGGGAAGTCTGGCAAATACAGCGTCAAATCCGCGAAAAGGCTGGGTTTATGCAGATTTTCGGCAATGGGATACCCATGCGCTATACCTGGATCAATCAGGAAAAACCTGCGGTGCATATTGAACTCCGATTTGACTTTGAAGTTGCTGCTATGCCGCAGACGGATGTCTATCTGGCCATTGAAGACAGTGATAGATTTGAAATTACCTGCAACGGAATACTGTGCACGCAGAATAATGGTTATTTGCTGGATAAAAGCATCCATAAAGTCAGGCTGGAAAACGTACGATGCGGAGCCAACCGGATCATTGTCTGCTGTAATTACACGCATGATATGGAATTGGAGGATGTATATCTTTGCGGGGACTTTGCCGTCGACATGAAGGGTCGAATTACCTGTGAGCCGGATAAGCTGCATTTCGGTGACTGGTGCCTGCAGGGATATCCCAATTACGCCGGCAGCATCATTTACCATTTTGCCTTTGACAGCGATCATGAAAAGATCATGCTGCGCCTCGGTGAATACCGGGGAACACTTGCTATTGTCCGGATAAATGGAGGCAGCAACCAATATATTCCCTTTTCCTCGGCCAATCCTCTTGCACTTGAAGCCAGAATGGGCCGCAATGAAATCGAAATCGAGGTGGTTGGAAGCAACAGGAATCTGTTCGGTCCGCTGCATCAGAAGTACACAGGAAGCAGCCGTATTGACTGGCACGATTTCCGAACCGAGGGCGCGCTCTTTTCCCGGGAACAGGTCCTGAAACCTTACGGACTGATGGGGCAGATACATATTTTGTATCAGGAGGAGAGAACGTGAGAGAGTTACTTTATTCTACATCCAGGATATAAGGCTGATACCATTCAACAGCTTTTGCAATGCTCTTTTTAAGGGACATGCCCTGGCCGGCAAGTGCTGTGATTTTGTTGCATGTTTCCGGGGCTGATACGGAATAAGGGTTGATTTTAATCAGGGCGCCGACACAGTCGACAAACCAGGTGGTGTTCTCCAGACAGACGAAGCCTTTTATCCGGTATGTATCTTCAACAAACATACGGATAAACTGTTCAAGCTGATACACACTCATCGTATCGTTTATCTGAATAGTTGCTTTCTGCAGGGTAATATCCTGGGTCTGGAAACGCGGTTTCTCTTCGTGTGACGGAACGTTCAGCGCGTCGAGCCATTCCTGTCTGATCTCCCCGAAGCTGGTACGGTAAATAACCAGTTCCGGATAATGATCCAAAATCAGTTTCTCTACCGCGTCCGCCTGTTCCGGCGTCGCAATGTCAGTCTTGTTGATCAGTGCCATGTCACTGACACTGAGCTGCTTGTTGCATACACGTGCCGTATGGAATACCTTTGGAAAGCTGACGGCATCGACAAGACAGATGCTTCCTTTAAAGTTGATGGAGCTGAACCGGGGATTCGTTGTGAGAATTTTGCGGATATTTGTCGGATCGGACAGTCCCGATGCCTCTACAAGCAGAATCTCGGGCGGGTCGGACAGCGCATTTTCCAATACTTCCTCGAATTTATCCAGACGGCAGGAGCAGAAAATGGAGCCGTTGTTGATTTCATCCAACGCAACACCAAGCTCAGCGAGGAGCTTGCCGTCAATACCTTCTTTGCCGAATTCATTTACAATGACCCGCAGCCGGAAAGAAGACAGCATACGAATCAGGTTCTTGAGAAAAGTGGTTTTCCCTGCGCCCAAAAACCCCGTAATAAGATATAACTGCACCATATGCTGTCCCGCTTTCCTGATGTGTTTTCCGAATTGTTCCGGTTGATTGCAATTAGAATTATTTCAGAAGTTCCTCGATGGCAGACTGTAATTCCTCCCTGCGCGGAATGATCGAAGAGAAGCGAAGTTTGCCGTTGATGTAGATGCTCGGCAGATTGGTGACACCCATTTTCACACAGCGGGCAATGTTCTCCTTCAGCGTGAATTTATACTCCACGACATCGATGGCATCGCCAAAGTGTTCCTTTGCCACATCGGCCGCGCCCATCATATAGGTACAGGCGGCGCATGTTGCTGAATCAAGGGTGAACACTTCGATGAAAGGCTTGGTAAGGTGCTCATAGTCAGGCAGATCAACTTCAATATTTTCCTGGACTGCGACATAATTTTTGAGCATTTCACGTACGGATTCGGTCTCGTGTACGGCCTGGGCAATACCGATGTTGTTCTCAACCGGTACGGCATAAGGGATATCACAGCCGGGCGCGACAATCAGGTTTTTCTTGTTTTCGATTTTGTCGAGCATGTCCACAACATACTTCATATTATCCTGCTGGGTTCCATGGAGCATCACGGAAGTGAGAGGAATATTACCGCCGATCGCAATGTTGTACCGGTCTGTAACAGCCTTGGCTGCGACGATGTTGACGTTTTCATCAACCGAGATGGAGTCAGGATTTGTTTTGCACATTTCCTCAATGTTTTTGGTTGCATCGCCGCATACAAAGAAAGAAGAAAAGGCACCCTGGCTGCGGATGGAATCAAACAGGTCCGTAAAGGGTTTGGACAGGAACTCGGCAAAATGCTTTGGCGAAACCTGCGATACAAGCGGGTCAACGACTGCGATTACATCCATGCCGGCCGCTATGTAATACTCCGACATTTTCTTGCCGAATTCGGTGCAGTATTCCAGTAAATTATTCACATATTCTTCGTCGTCATACATATCCATGAAGATATCGTTGCCGCGAAGGTGGGATGCCAGGGTGAAAGGTCCGCATATGAGGCCGTACAGCGCTGTTGTATCGCCAACTGCTTCTTTCATGCGTTCCATTGTCTTCAGTATCATCGGGAGACGTCCGTCTTCCCTGGTCGGGAGAGTGCAGATACAGGGAACAGTCATGGTTTCAGCCAGGGGATGCGTCTTTACGGAAGGCGGGCCGTCAACAGCCCACAGAAGTTCGCAGCCCAGTATTTCAGCTTCAATCTGCAGATCAAAAACGACCGGCTGACCGTTGGGTTTATAGAGCTTGTTTACTTCCATAAGTGCATTGAAGAGGGTATCACCGTCTGTAAGTATTTGTGTCGCGTCAGCTCCTATCAATTTGCCGGCATGTACGCCCGCAAACGGTACCCATGGAGTTGATTCGGTTTCTTCATGACGCAGGGTTGCAAGTAAGAGTTCTTTTGGATTTGTCATAATGATCCTCTTTTCTTTTTGTTTTTGGATGTAATTACGGACGGATTTCTATTGATTTCCTTATGAGAGTGATTATACAAAAAAGCCCTCGAAAAATATTCCATATAATTTAGAATTTTAACAATTTGTTTGGAATATTATCAGCTGAATTCAGCTATATATGAACTTTGGGCCGATGGACAAACGACACATATACAGATATTACAAAGGCAGTGTAAATTTTACTGTTTGGCTATCTCCTGGTTTACTCGCGTCTCATTAGTTTCTGCAGAAAAATCGCCCTGATTTGGACTGCTTGCGTCACCCCCGCCAATGCTTTTTGTTGGCAGAAACGATAAAATAATACATAAAATTAGCAATAATATTCTGTATTCTTTGAATTTCTTCATGAATCGTTCCAATTTAATAGATTTACCCAAAAATATTCCAAACAATTTGTTAAAATTATAAATTTATTGGAATACAT
>JBAWXZ010000010.1:0-125541 GCA_037143795.1 Eubacteriales bacterium
CCTATGCGCTTGGTGTTATCTTCACAGAAATTGCACAGGCTATGAAATAATGAATGTTCATGTTATTGGATATGTTAACTGTGGTTGAATTGACAGATGTAAACTTCTGAAAATAATTCGACTCTGCCGAAGGTGAAGATAATAAAGTAGGGCCATACGGATTTCGATTCGCATGGCCTTCTTTCTGCTGCGTTTTTAGTTAATTGAAAGTGGATTAGATTTGGTACCTCAACGGAATAAAAAAACGGGCTGCCTCGTTATGGCGATTGTCCTCGCAGTGATCTTTGCCAGTTTTAATCCGGCTGCATATGCCCAAAGTAATCTTGTATCAGGAATCCGATGGATGTTTGTTGTTATTCCATTGATTCTTTTGTCAATATGCCTTATCTTTGCTATGAGAAACAAAATAAACAAACGGCGCTTCGAAGCAATTTTGAAAGGAATCGATGCGTTTAAGGCGAACGGTGATGTAAACACCTTGAACGAACAGGAACTTCAGGATGTGCTTATCGCAGCCGGCGTAAAAAAAGATGTGCTTTGGGGCGGTAATGAGTAACCCTTTTTGACTGGAGGGGGAAATGTCATATATAGCAGCACTGAACAGACGGTTGAATATCCTTTACGGCGGAAACGTATTCGCAGCGGAAGAAAACGGATGCCTGCATATCAGAGGCGAGCTTTCCGACTGGCAGGAAATTGTCCGTGCAGGATTGATCTCCGTGAACAGGAAAAAATATACCGGACTTGTAAATGAAATAAGGCTGACCGGTGTTGAAATACCGCCGATGAAGCTGCCGAAGTCTGCGGATAACACAATGGATGGAGCGCGCCCGGATGTGCTGGTGATAGGCGGCGGTATTATAGGCTGTTCCATCGCACGGGAACTTAAGCGGTACAAAATAGATGTAATAATTGCGGAAAAAGAACACGATGTAGCGATGCATGCATCAGGTCGTAATGACGGCATGGTTCATCCGGGAGTGGATCTGCGCAAGGGACAGCTCAAAAAGAAATACAACGATATCGGCAACCGTATGTTCAGCACTGTATGCGCGGAACTCGGGGTGCCGTTTCGTTATGTCGGGCAGTACCTGTGTTTTGCGAAAAAATGGATTAAGCCCCTGATAGCGGTTGTCCCGCTTTATTGGAAAGCAATGAAAGTACCCGCAGAATATGTGAGCCGACGGAATCTTAAAAAGAAAGAACCAAACCTGAGCAATCAGATATCCTGCGCTGTGTTTTTTCCTACAGCGGGTATTGTGTGTCCTTACGGACTGACGATTGCATATGCCGAGAATGCCGTGAACAACGGTGCAAGGTTATGCCTTGATACGGCCGTACTTGATATGGAAGTGGTAAACGGCAAAATTCTAAGTGTATTGACCAACCGGGGCAGAATATATCCTGAGCTCGTTATCAATGCCGCAGGTGTATTTTCGGAGGACATTGCCAAGATGGCGCATGATCATTTTTTCTCCATTCATCCGCGTAAAGGTACTAATATCATTTTTGACAAAAAGGCTGCCTATCAGGTGCGGACTATTGCTTCATCGCTGGGTACTTTTGATAAGAAAACCAGCCATACCAAGGGCGGAGGCTTGGTGAGCACTGTCGACGGTAACCTGCTTGTCGGTCCTGACGCAATAGAGACATATGAACGGGAGAATTTTGAGACCAGTCCGGAAAGTATCAGAAACATAACCGAAAAACAGCGGTTTACCAGTCCCAATCTGGATAACAGGGATATTATCACCTATTTTACAGGCGTACGTGCTGCCACATATGAAGAGGACTTTATCATATCATTCGGCAAATTTACATCCAACCTGATTCATGCTGCAGGAATACAATCCCCGGGAGTTACTGCTGCGCCGGCTATCGCAGTGGATATTGCCAGGATGGCCGCAAACTACCTTGGCGCAGCAAAAAACGAACAGTTTGACCCGATACGCGTTCCTATTCCGCAGCCGGCGGGTATGCCGCAGGATAAAAGGGATGCACTGATCAGACAGGACGAAAACTATGGCGTGATTGTATGCCGCTGTGAGGAAGTAAGCCGCGGTGAAATACTGGATGCGCTGCGCCGTTCCGTTCCCTGTGATACTGTTGACGGTGTCAAGCGCCGTGTGCGAGCGGGGATGGGACGATGCCAGGGCGGATTTTGCGGACCTCTTGTCGCACAGATCATCGCAGGTGAAATGGATATACCGCTCGAGAAGGTGCGGAAAAGCAAGTATGACAGCAACATAGTGTTCGGTAACAACAAGGAGAGCATATGAAGGTACTGCATTTTGATGTTACAGTTATCGGCGCAGGACCTGCCGGACTTGCTGCCGCTTTGTCGGCGGCTGACGAAGGCGCCGGCGTTTTACTGGTCGAGCGGGAAGCAAGGCTGGGCGGTATATTGAAACAGTGCATCCATGACGGATTCGGGTTGGTAAGATTCGGAGAAAAATTGTCCGGGCCTGAATATGCACACCGGTTTATTGAACAGCTGCCAAACACGAATATTACAATATCTACGCTGACCTTTGTAACAAAAATTGACAGGCAGCCGGACGGTTTTGTAATTACACTGGTCAGCAAAGACGGAATAAGCGAGGTATTTACCAAAAGTCTTGTGCTGGCCTGCGGCTGCCGGGAGCGTACATCACGCCAGATCGGAATACACGGGCGCCACTCGGCCGGTATCTTTACAGCCGGCACCGCACAGTATTATACGAATGTATTAGGCAAAATGCCGACAAAACGATGTGTTATCCTGGGCTCAGGCGATATCGGGCTGATCATGGCGCGCCGCCTGACACTCGAGGGTGCACAGGTATTGGGCGTGTACGAGGCAAAGCCTACGGCGAGCGGCCTTATGCGCAATATATATCAGTGCCTGGAGGATTTCAATATACCGCTGTACACAAGCAAAACCGTGACTCGTGTGTTTGGTGAGGGGCGACTTTGCGCTGTGGAGGTGTCAGACGTGGATGAAAATATGACGCCCATCCCCGGTACTCAGAAAATCATAGAATGTGATGCGCTGATACTCTCGGTTGGACTGATTCCTGAAAACGAGCTGGCGGAGAGCATCGGGATACCGCTGGATCATCGGACAAAAGGTCCGGTGACCGATCAAAACAGCATGAGCATGGTTGGCGGTGTGTTTTGCTGCGGCAATGCGCTGCACGTAAATGATCTGGTGGATTATGTATCAGAAAGCGGTGAGGCTGCCGGACGCGCCGCTGCAAGGTATCGGCCGGGGGAACGTACTTTTGCACAGATGAAAACTGATGACAATATTTTATATGCTGTACCGCAGATGCTCAGCATATCAGAACTGACAGCACCGGTTACGGTTTATTTCCGTTCGAAAACCGAACGGGGAAAAACGCGCCTTACGGTGACGGTTGACGGCAGGGAGATATTTAAAAGAACCTATTCACAGCTTCGTCCTCCTGAAATGGAACGGATCGAAATCGATTTCAAAGGATTGCGGATAATGCCTGGCAGCAATATCCGGTTTGCGCTTGCGGAGGTGATTTGATTTGAAGGAGATTACCTGTATTGTCTGTCCGAATGGCTGCCGGATTGTTGCTCGGATGCAGGACGGACAATTCGTGTTTTCCGGCAACCGCTGTGTGAGGGGCCTGGAATTTGCCGTCACAGAGTTAACTGCTCCGATGCGTTCCATTACCACGACAGTACGCACGGTGTTTAAAGAGCTGCCGGTGCTTCCTGTAAGAACGAAGGGCGAGGTTCCCAAAGAAATGATACCGGGGATTATCCGCGAACTGGCAAAGGTATTGATTTCCGAAAAAATCGGCATAGGAGAAACGGTTGCTGCCAATATTCTGGGCAGCGGCGTTGATGTGATAGCAACAAGCAATCTGCTCAAATCAGGAGAAGAAAAGGAGTGATTATCATGATGAATCCACTCGTACTGACAATCGACCTGGGAACGCAAAGTGTAAGGGTCCTGCTGATTGATAAAGAGGGAAGCGTACTTCATGAAGTACAGCATAAATTTGAAAAACCATATTATTCGACATACCCGGGCTGGGCGGAGCAAAAGCCCGAGGTGTACTGGGATGCAATATGCAAAATATCACAGCAGCTCAAAGTCGATGCACAGCAGATATGGAAGGACATCATCGCTGTGACCGTCACCACGATCCGTGATACCTGCCTGTGTGTGGATAAAAATGGAAAGCCGCTGCGCGATGTGATTGTATGGCTGGACAAGCGCGAATGTTTACACGCAAAGCCCGTTCCGCTTGTCAGTATGGCACTGATAACACTTGTCGGAAAGAAGGATACTATCGAATTGCAGCGAAAGGTATCAGCCTGCAACTGGATTATGGAAAACCAGCCGGAGATATGGAAAAACACATATAAATTCATCATGATATCCGGCTATTTAAATTTCATGCTTACCGGCAATCTGGTTGATTCGGTAGCCAACATGATCGGACATATCCCATTAAACAGCAAAACCCGCAAGTGGATGGGAAAATACGAATTAAACCGCTGTGTATTTGACATCGAAATAGAAAAGCTGACCGAGCTTGTCGAACCGGGCGAAAGGATCGGAACCATAACGAGCGAAGCTGCCTTGCAGACGGGTATACCGGAGGGACTGCCGCTCATTGCCACAGGCTCGGATAAAGGATGCGAGACGCTCGGACTTTCCTGTGCCACCCCTGACAAGGCGGCAATCGGGCTGGGTACGACGGCTACCATTGAGTTCACAATTGATCGATACATGGAGCCTTTACCGTTCATACCGGCCTATCCCGCTGTATTAAAAAACCACTATAACCCGGAGGTGCAGGTATACAGAGGCTACTGGCTCATTTCCTGGTTTAAAAATGAGTTTGCAGCCAAAGAGGTGGAACAGGCGAAAACAATGGGCATCACTCCCGAAGAACTGCTCAATACCCGTCTTGCGGAAATTCCGGCAGGCTGCAACGGACTGGTATTTCAGCCGTATTTCACTCCCGGCGTCATCATGCCGAAGGCAAAAGGTGCGATCATCGGCTTTTCGGATATCCATACACGTATACACATCTACCGGGCGATCATAGAGGGAATCAACTTCGCCCTGATGGACGGGCTCTATACAATGGAACGAAGGGGCAAGGTAAAGATAAAGAAATTGTTTATTGCGGGCGGGGGGTCACAGAGTGACGAGATATGCCAGATAACGGCAAATATGTTCGGCCTTCCTGTGTACCGCATACAAACCCATGAGGCAACCGGCCTGGGCAGCTCTATTGTAGCGTTTGCAGCAATGGGTATTTTTCCGGATGTTGACGAGGCGATCAAAGCGATGGTGCATATCAAGGATGAATTCCTGCCGGATATGCAGGAACACATCACGTACAAAAGACTTTTTGAAGAGGTTTTTTCGAAAATATTCAATAAACTGCTGCCGCTCTACAAAAAGACCCGCATGTAAGAAAGGAGCACCGCTATGTCACATCCTTATAAAGGTTTTGAACCCGAATGGGTAAAAGGTGAATTCCCGAAAAATTCCTATCGCTCCATCTTTAAGTGGGGAGATCCGCTCAGGATTAAAGAACCAAAGGAATCCCTGTACAAAATGCTGAAGGAGAAGTTCAGCCTGGATGATACATTCTTCAGCGAATACAGTGAGAATACGGGGTTTGACAAGGTGGAATTTGAAATTCCATGTAAGCTCACCAAAACGCAGCTGGATGCATTCAGGGAAATTGTCGGGGATGAATTTGTACGGACGGATGATTACTCCCGCCTGTCTGTCGCTTATGGCAAAACAATGTATGACATCATGCGTCTTCGCAATAAACGGATCGACAATGTTCCCGATGCTGTGCTTTATCCCGATACGAAGGAACAGATCGAAAGAATAGTTGCTGTCTGCACGGCAGAGAAAATACCGGTTTATGTCTACGGGGGCGGTTCTTCCGTCACCCGCGGCGTAGAGTGCGTAAAGGGCGGCATATCGATGGATATGCGCCTCCGGTTTAACAAATTGGTAAGCTTTAACGAGACGGATCAGATCATTACCGTTGAGGCAGGCATGAGCGGCCCGAAGCTGGAACAGACGCTGAATCAGGCGGTAAGCCTTTTTGGCGCAAAACGCGCATATACGTGCGGTCATTTTCCGCAGAGCTTTGAATATTCTTCGGTAGGCGGCTGGGTGGTAACGCGTGGTGCCGGGCAAAACTCCACCTATTACGGCGTGATCTCCGATATTGTCATCGGGCAGGAATACGCGACTCCTGCAGGCAATATTAAGACCGACAGTTACCCCCGTAAATCAACAGGTCCTGATCTGGGCCATATCATGATGGGCAGTGAAGGCACATTCGGCGTTCTCACGCATGTTTCCCTGCGCTTCTTCCGCCACATGCCGGAAACCGTCAAACGGTTCTCCTATATGTTTGCAGACTGGGAGACTGCACAGCAGGCGGCACGCGAAATCATGCAGTCTGAGGCAGGCTACCCTTCGGTATTCCGGCTGTCCGACCCCGAAGAAACAGGGATCATGTTACGGATGTACGGCGTGGATGAGAGCCCGCTGAAGAATTTGTTCCGGCTTAAGGGATTTAAGGAAGGTGAAATGTGCCTGTACCTCGGATTTACGAACGGTGAGAAGGGCTTTTCTAAAAACTGCGCTAAGAATGTACGTAGGATATGCAGGCGATACAACGGTATGAACCTTACGGGCAATGTCACCAAAGCATGGGAAACGGGACGTTTTAATGACCCTTACCTGCGCGATACCATACATGATTTCGGAATTGTAACAGACACGATGGAGTGCAGCGTCAACTGGAGCAACATGACACAGGTCTACCGCGATGTCCGCGCATACTGTAAATCCCGTCCAGATACAATCTGCACGACTCATATGTCACACATGTATCCGCAGGGAGCCAATCTGTATTTTATCTTTATTGTTAAAATGAGCGATCCGGAGGAGTTCCGCACCTATCATGCGGGTATACTGGACGCGATTCAAAAATCGGGAGCCGCCATGAGCCATCACCACGGCATCGGCAAGATGTTTGGTCCCTGGCTGGAGGGATCTCTTGGACACAACGAGTTCGCCGTGCTGAAAGCACTCAAAAAGCACTTTGATCCGGACAATATCATGAATCCGGGCGGTACCTTAGGGCTGGATACACCGGAGGAGCAAAAACGGTATTTGAAATTCTCTGATACAGATAAATCCGGACAGGGATGATGAACGGCGCCGTCAATGAACGACGGCGGCCTTTTCCCATTTGCGGGAACGCCAGCGCCAGGCTGTGAGCAGTCCGCGCAGCCACTCATCAGCCAGAAGTGCCAGAAATATACCGGCTACTCCCAAAGATAAGACGTGTGTAAACAGATATCCAAGCGGAATACAGACGAAAAGAATAGAGGAAGAACATACGAGGATCAGCCATTTCACATCGCCTGCCCCGCGAACACAATAACCAATCACCAGGTTAAACGGCCGCCCGATTTCGATGCCCAAATCTACCAGAAAGCACCAGAAAAGTATGGTCATTATTTCTTGATTTGCACCCAGCACATGCAGGATAGGGCGCTGCAATATCATCAGAACGGCCATTGCGGACAAGTTCAGAATCATCGCAATCCGCAGACTGCGATATCCAAACCGGTATGCTTCGTCGAAATTTCCGGCACCGATCAGCCGGCCGACAAGGATCTGCGTGCTTTGTCCTACGGAAAAACCCAGGAGTTGAACAAAGGCAACTAGGTTCATCGCATAGGTATAGCTTGTCATTGCGGCTGTCCCCATAGAGGCAACGAAGGTTGTCAGGAACAGAAGCATCACACTGAAGGCAAAAAAATCGCCCGCACCAGGTACCCCGATGCGCAGAATTTCACGGATGCCGGCAAAGGGGAACGGCTTCTCGAGCCGGAAGCGGATGTTATATTTGAGAGCGGCAACAACCATGACCACGGCTCCGGCAAATTGCGAGAAAATCGTCCAGGAAGCAACACCGCCGATTCCGAAATCCGGCATACCATACGGCCGCAGAATAATGATGGTATTTCCGATTACGTTCATGATATTCATGCCAAGAAATACCATCATCGGTGTACGTGCCTGACCGTAGTTACGCATGATGGTACCCAGTGAAAAAGTCAGGCCCTGCAGGAAACACAAACCGCCAAGGATGCAAAAGTAGGTGGATGCGTAATCGAGTACCTTGCCCTCAAGCCCGATCATTGTGAGGAAAGTGCGATGAAACAGCAGTACCGCAAGTCCAACCGTTATTCCGATAACCAGATTCATAATAATGGCGATCGTCGATGCAGAGGCCGCATGGGCAGTGTTGCCGGCACCAATATTCTGTGACACGACAACGGCCGTTCCGAGAGTAACAACAATAAACAGCATATTGATTATGAACAGCAATTGAGTGGATATTCCGATCGCAGCAACGGCTTCGTTGTTATAGCGGCTGAGAAGATAGATATTTACCATGCCTATTGCTTTGGCAAGGAAGTTCTCCACAAATATGGGCCATGCCAGGTCTCGTAAACGCAGTGTCCGGTTCATTAGCCGTTCTCCTGTCCGTTGTTTATTGGTTGCTGTTACGGGCATCCGCCGACATGACGACTCAACTTTAATGTCAACTATCCAGCTTCCAGCATCGGATCAAAGATATTTTTGACATCTGCAAATGTTACAAACTGATTTGTCTGCAAAAGAGGGAAAAGCGGCGTCAGACTTTGGGCTTTGATAAAGGAGCCCCCGATTGTGAAGGTTTGATCATCATATAATGGACCAACCAACAAAAATATACCAGAGTCATCTTCGGACAATTGTGTGTCCAAAAAGATTTCATAAACAATATTTTCGTCCGGCACCGCGGTTTTGTCCGATGATGCGTGAATAACGGATATTTTGTTGAACAAGTCTTCAATCGAGGTGAGCTTCTCCTGATCTTGAATAGTAACCGTACTGACCTTGGTGTAGTCCTGATATTTTATAAGTGTCACAGAAGTGACATCCTGCCATTTGAATTCAAGCAAGTCCTTTAGAAGTTCAGATGATCCAAGCTTTACTTCAAAAACTTCATCCGGTCCGGTCGGGACAGTACTCGTAACTTCTGTTAAACTCGTTGACTGATCAGCTGCTTTTTGCGAACATCCGGCCGGCATGAATAGAGTTCCTGCCAGAATACCCAGAGAAACAATAATTTCAAGACACACAGAGGGGGTTATTTTCCTCATATACTTTCACCTCGAATCCTGATGGCATATGCCGGCAGCAAAGAGCGCAAAATGCAGTTAAGCGGGCTTGTATTCTTCATTCTGGACAGTTATTTCCATAATTCCCGGTATTTGAGCAATCTTTTCGATCTCTGCTTTGCTATCATTATCTGCCTGCAAAACGATGACTTCAACTTTGTTGGCATATACATCAATACCGCCTGCATCAGATCATATAGTTTTTCTAACGCGGTAAGATCCCCTGCAGCTATATCCCCGAGAAGTCTATTACATAAATCAGCATCCACGGCTTCACCTCTTCCATTTATACTGCTTTCAATCCATTAACGTTTCATAGGAAGAAAAGTAGAGTTGAATTTGAGAGTGCTGAAAATATATATTTCTTTTCAGCATATCATAGTTTAATATTGATAAACAAAGTAAGCAGCAACAGAGCAATCCCGGACAATGGAAGGATGAGTATTGACAGCATATTTATATGTGTACATTTCTGCCTTCCTTGGTTTTAAATCCAAGGCAATTCACATAAGAATGGATAATTGTAATATGATGTAGTGAAATTGGCGTCAGGTTTAAATGACTGAATTAACCTGACTATCCTGTGGAAGCGAACACCGACAGTACAAGGATTATATAAAGCAAACGGTGCGGTATATACATACCGTCCCGGTTTTAAAAAAATAAGCAGGAGGAATGCAATTTGAAGAAAATTATACTCATTCCGGACTCGTTTAAGGGAACCATGAGTTCCGGTGAAATTTGCGGCATTATGAATGAATCAATAAAAAAGATATATCCGTCAGCACAGGTGATATCCATTCCCGTTGCCGACGGCGGAGAAGGAAGTGTTGATGCATTCCTCTGCGCAGTAGGCGGAAAAAAACAAAGCGTTATCGTAAAAGGCCCGTTTTTTGAGGATATGGAGTCGTATTACGGCATCATCGATAACGGAAAAACCGCAGTCATCGAAATGGCGGCATGTGCAGGACTGCCGCTGGTAGGTGACAACAAAGATGTTAAAAACACAACGACGTATGGCGTCGGCCAGTTGATTTTGGCAGCACTTGAGAACGGCTGCAGGAAAATAATAATGGGCCTTGGCGGAAGTGCTACAAATGATGCGGGTACAGGGGCCGCTGCGGCTTTGGGCGTGAAATTTACGGATAAAGCGGGTGTGGAATTTGTCCCTGTCGGAGGAACACTTATTGATATAACCCATATTGATGTGAGCAGCATGAATCCGGTTCTTAAGTCCGTTGAATTTATAACAATGTGTGACATTGATAACCCGCTTTTCGGGCAGACGGGAGCAGCTTTTGTCTTTGGCCCGCAAAAGGGTGCTACTCCAGAAATCGCATCTGAGCTTGACAACGGATTAAAGCATGTTGCTGAAGTAATAAAGACTGATTTATTTAAGGATGTGTCCGGGCTTAAGGGTGCAGGTTCTGCAGGAGGAATGGGTGGAGGGATGGTTGCATTTTTTAACTCGAAACTGCAGATGGGAATTGAAACCGTACTTGATACCGTGAATTTTGACAATATTATCAAGGGTTCAGATATTGTTTTTAGCGGTGAGGGTAAAATAGATTCCCAATCAATTCGAGGAAAGGTTGTAATCGGAGTTGCAAAACGCGCCAAAAAAGCAAATGTTCCTCTTGTTGCCGTAGTTGGTGACATCGGCGACGATATCGAGGCAGCCTATGAAGAGGGCGTCAGCGCAATATTCAGTATTAACCGTGTTGCTGTTGACTTTAAAATTGCAAAGGCCAGGGCTAAAGTCGATCTGGCACTTACTATGGATAACATTATGCGATTCATGAATATATTAGAATCCAAATAGCAGAGGATTAGCCTGAAAAATTCTCTGAACGTGATAAAATAAGATGAACTCAAAAATAAAGCAGGAGGATTTTTGTATGAAAGATGAAAATTGTGCATATTGCATGCAGGGTGATCTTGTCTCCGGGTTTGGATATCCATGCTGTGAACTGGAACACAGCCTGGTCTTTATTTTCAAGGAACAGAGCCACAGGGGACGCTGTATCGTAGCTTCAAAACTTCATGTAAGCGAACTGGTTGATTTTACCGATGAGGAACGAAACGGATATTTTTCTGATGTTGCCAAGGTGTCCAGAGCTATCCACAAAGCCTTCCATCCGGACAAAATTAATTATGGAGCCTATGGTGACACAGGCAGGCATCTTCATTTCCACCTTGTACCGAAATATAAGGACCAGGTTGAGTGGGCATCAATCTTTGAGATGAACAGCGGGAAGGTCAAGCTGACTGATAACGAGTATGAGGCTATAGCTGAACAGATTCGTTCAAATTTATAATCGTAATATTTGACGGCGAATCCCGGGTGTTACTTTGTTAAGCCGCCCTTTTTCCCGCTTATGCTTTCACAATTAAGAAAAGCTTTTGTCTTATCCTTGTTGAAAGCAACTTTCAGATTGGCTTCATTTCGTGCTGCCGTCCCTTTTTGCAGCAGTTCTTTTACAAGATCACAATCAATTACAATACCGGTTTCTTCCAGATTCCGGTCGTTTTTCCATAATGAAAATTTGCAGCCCAGTTTATATCCTGAACAAAAGAAGCTCTTGCTGTTCTCATAGACAGGCCGGTTGCATAACGGGCACAGTCCCAGGCAGTTTTCGGGTAATTCGCGTGCTGTTATCGGTGCAGGGATTACTTCGCTGTTATTAAGGATGTTTTTCCTGAGTTCTTCGGCTTCCAGCGTTACCGCTTCAGCCGGAGTGATTTCTCCCCGGCTGATCTGCTTGAGCCATTGGTTTGTCTCGACTGTCTTTTCCTTGTACAGATTTATGTGAAGGCGGTCGAGCACCTGGATCAGGCTTTCGCCGGCGGGCTCGAGCTGGTACTTGTTATCCTTTATGGAAATGTATGCGTACTTTATTGCATTGCCGATAATGGATGTCCTTGTCGCTTCGGTTCCGATCTCAATACCCCTGAACAGCTGTTTGTAGTATTCCGCATCATCCTGGTCGGAATCAATATCATCGATTTCCGTTTTGAACGGGTTTTTTAGAAATTTGTTCAGGGAATCAACGGTGAACCGCGAAGGAGCCTTCGTTTTCTTCCTTTTCGGCACAAACGTCGTTGCGATGATATCGCCCTGTGTCAGAGAGGGGAGCCTGTCGGATGTTTTGTCCGGCTTTTCGTATTTCTGGAATCCCTCCTGAACCAGTACATCGCCCTTGACTTTAAATTCCTCGTCCGCACAGCGGATAACAGCCTCAGTACGATCATACAGGCAGGCATCAGCCGCAAAAACAGCGAGGAAACGTGCGAGGATCGTCTTGTAAACCAACGTCTCCCTTGGGTTCAGTGTCTTTGCATCCGGGATTTTAATAGTCGGCAGAAGGGCTGAATGGGATTCCACCTTGCTGCTGTCAAAGACTGTTTTATCGTCGCGAAAAGCAATATCATACATGCCGTATGTTTTCATAAGCAGCTGAACTTTGTCCTTTTCTTCATCAGCCAGGTACTCGGTATTGGTTCTGGGATACGTAATATAACCCATTTCATAAAGTTTCTGGATGGTTTCAAGGGATTCCTTCATTCCGATCTTGTGCCGTTTGGACAGGACGCCCTGCGCATTGGAGAGGGAAAAGAGCTTCGGCCGTTTGATTTCAATTTGCTTTCCGGTAACGGAAACGACCTCGCACGGGCTGCCGTTCAGAAGCAGCGCTTTGGCCTGGGCCTGGTCGAGTTCAGCCAGTTCATACTTCCGGGGACATTCTAAAAGGAGCTTAACACCGTCGATTTCCGTCTCGGACTGCACCTGATAATAGTCCTCCGACGTGAAAGCACGGATTTCCAGTTCGCGGTCATAAATTACTTTTGTGATTGGGACCAGAACACGGCCTGCCCATACAGTCTGCCCGCATTTCAGGGTCAGAAAACGTGTATAGTTAATACCCATCGCCCAATCAAGTTCCGCCCGGCCACGGCCTGCATCCGAATAGGATTTGTATCTGGCATTATCCGGAAGCGCCTGAAGTGCTTTTCTTATAGTATCTTCCGTCTGTTCCGGGAGCCACAGGCGCAGCACCGGTTTTGCGGAAGCAGTTGCTTCAATGATAAGGTCAACGAGGTAGGATCCTTCATTATCGGCATCGCCTGCGTTCACCAGCAGATCCGTATCGTCACGGTCAACCAGAGCCTTGATTTTGCAGAACTGTTCCTTGATGCCTTTTTCTTCCTTGAGTTTGTACCAGTACCGCTGCGGTATAAATGGCAGGTTGTCCAATTTCCACCTTTTATCTTCCGACTTCGTATAGTCCTCGACATCATAAAAGGTGAACAAATGCCCGAATGCAAACGTCACGCAATAGGTGTCATTCTCATACCAGCCCCCGCTGTTTTTAAATGTTCCTCCGATTGAGTTCACAATGTTTCGTGCAAGGCTTGGCTTTTCGGCAATGATTACTGTTTTCATTATTCTCCATTTGTTTATGCTATAACTGCCGATCAAGCATACCATGATCGGGCAGCGATGTGTTTCTAATCTGAATTTCTAAATCAGCTGCAATAATACATCATTTTCAGAAATTATGTAATTCCCCGCATTGATCGTCCTTTTTCAACTCTATCAGATCAAAACTATTTCTCAGGCCGTCATAAGTAAGCATTTTTGAAAACAACGGTTCACCTATGTTCAACAGGATTTTTATGCATTCCGTTGCCTGCAGGCTGCCGATAACACCTGCCGTGCACCCGATGACAGGCGTATATGCCGGCTTTTCCTGCTGTTTGTAATCCATGCAGCGCAAACAGGCTGATTCACGGCGTATGCACATAACGTACCCGTAGAACTGACATACACCGCCTTCAACTAAAGGGATATCCTGCTTAAGACATGCTGAATTAACAATTAGCCGTGCGGCAATCGAGTCTACACAGTCAACTACGACATCGATGCCGCGGATAATATCCATACTGTTTTTTTCGTCGATTTTCGTACTGATTACAGCAATATCGATATCGGGATTTATTGACCGCAGCTTTTCGGCTGCCGTCAGTCCCTTTGACCTGCCGATATCTTTTGTGCCATACAAAAACTGCCTGTTCAGATTGGATTCTGCCACAACATCATAATCAACAATTATAATGTGTCCGATTCCGGCCGCAGCAAGATATGTCAGTACCGGTGACCCGAGACCACCGGCACCTATGACCAGAACTTTCGCTGCATTCAGCTTTTCCTGCCCGTCCTGTCCGATTTCCGGCATAAGAATCTGACGTTCGTACCGCAAATCAACCACCTCCGACAGGAGGGAACAATGCGAGGACATCTCCGTCCCGCACTTGCGCTTCCGGTTTGCTGTGCCTGCCGTTAATTAACAATATGGCTACTTCTTCCGCGGGAATGTGTAAATGGTTTAATATGTCAGCGGCACATGAATACTCCTGTGAGTCTAAAAAGAGAATCTTTTCCCTTCCATCGCGAAAAGTAGCAAACAGACGGACCTCAAGCATAATTACTCCCCTATAAAAAGCACGTATGAAAATTTCTTCATACGTGCTCATTCGTATTACAGCAAATCCAGTCGCTGCAGCGTCTCGTGTGTGGGGAAGGCATCCTTCCATCCCCTTACCTCATAATACTGCGGCAGGGTTATGGCGATTTTGCTGACTTCGCCTTTGGAAGGGCCATCCGAGATCGGCTCCTCTGTCAGGCGACTGGGCAGGCAGTCATCCTCAGGCTTCATACCGGCTTCTTTATTGAACAATCGCTCGATGTTGTATATTCTTTCGCCAACTAACAATAATTGAGCAACATCGTATTCTGTTCCGGTACCTGCATTCAGAATAGCTGCATATTCAGGGGCACCGAGGGCGAAGGATGTGAACAGGCACATGCCCATTGAGTCAATAATTGCCGTCAGGTCCTGGAAAATCATCGCCCAGGTTGCTTTTCCTTCCGTGGCAAGGCGGTCCAGCGGTTCGGGAAGCCCTAATATCTCGGGAGAAATCATATAACCCCGCACATGGCATCCCCCGCGGTTACTTGTAGCATATGTGATGCCGATCCCCTGAATTCCGCGTGCATCATAAGCCGGCATCTCCTGTTTCTTGACAGACATGGAAAACTCCGGATGTCCGTAATGACTGCATAACCGGAAGGATCCCTGGGCCATTAATCTGCCAAGCACAGTCTCTCCGCGGCCCATCCGTTTTGTCCATTCGATAATTGCTTCATTGCTGCCCCATGCAAGCGGAACGCCTTCGCATTCCTCTTCAGATATATATCCCTTCTGGTACAACTCCATCGCAGCTGCAATTGTACAAGGCGTGGAAATAGCATCCAAACCTAATTCGTTGCACAGGTGGTTTGCTTCATCAATAGCATTCAGGTCATGAACACCGCAGTTTGAACCATACGCCCAGACTACTTCGTATTCCGGCCCGCCAATGATCTTGCCGTTCAGATCGACGACACGTCCGCAGCCAATCGGACAACGATGACAGAAGCCCTGCCTGACTAAATATTTCTCTTTTAAGGATTCCCCTGATGTCTGGTCGGCATCTGCATCATAGGAACTCTGCCAGTTGTGCGTAGGGTACGCCCCGATATTGTTTATGATATTTACCAAAACGGCCGTGCCATAGGTTGGCAGGCCTGACCCGGTAACACCATTTTCCTTGATTTTAGCCTGCGCCGCACGCGTAGCATCACGAAGCCTGTCAGCATCAAATGGCTGAACAATTGAGCGGGCTGCAACTACGGAAATTGCTTTGAGATTCTTGGAACCCATAACCGCGCCTACGCCGCTTCGTCCGGCAGCCCGGTCCTTGTCATTGATAATGCAGGCCAATAATGAACCGGTTTCACCGGCGGGCCCGATGTTGAGCACCGATGCCCCGGGATATTTTTGAACTAAAGCATCTGTGACTTCCTCGGAATTTTTGCCCCAGTACTCGTCCGCAGGAAGAATTTCAACCTTTTCATCTTCAATATGAATGCGGACCGGTGCAGCAGCTTTTCCTTCAACAACAATTGCATCCCAGCCGGCATATTTCAGCCGTGCACCCCAGACACCGCCTGAATTGGAACAGGCAATCATTCCGGTCAGCGGGGATTTTGTCACAACCATATACCGCCCGCCGGTAGGCACATTTGCACCTGTCATTGCTCCGGTGGCATAAACCAGCTTGTTATCGGGTGACAGGGGATCAACTTTCGCAACACCCTCATCATAAAGGATTTTGGTTCCCAGTCCGCGTCCGCCGATAAATTTCTTTGCTTTGTCAAGCGGTAAATCTTCTGCTTTCACGGACCTGTCAGTCAGATTAATCCGAAGAATTTTCCCGTTATACGTTGTAGCCATACCATTCACCCTTAAATCCTTTCAATGATACCTTTCGTACATGTCACCCTTGAAACGGTTAGCGTGTTTGATTGCAGAAATCGCTCATGCTGCAATATATGTCTGACTCTGAACTGTATAGACAGCATATTACACGCACGGGATAATGTCAATTATCATTGACAAATTCAAGCTTTTCCGTGCGATAATACGGGAAATAAATCCCCCCTTTCTAAGAAATAATTTAACCTCCGCAACCACCCTCGACGAGTAAAAGAATAATGAGTCCGTGCCCGTAAAGGGCGGCGTAATCTACTGCCCTGCGCCCCCTGTTATCCGCAATATGAACATCCGCACCCTTTTCCTTCAATGCCGTTACAACCTGGTCATAGCCTGACTTAGCGGCTAGCATTAAGGGGGTCACTCCATTATCATCGTGCATATTAAGCATGTCTTCATCCCAAGTATTATTTCGTATACCCGCAAAATCATTATTCATCACAAGATCAAATATATTCATACTATCCACACTCCACAAAACCCCTTGACCAAAGGCAGTCTCCGCACGAGGGACTCTGTCCCTTGCAGTCACACTGGGAATCGGAAATATAATCACAGCAATCGATCAGGTCGCAGTCCGGACAGGAAGGAAAGCGGTTGGTGTAATTCTGTAATCGTAAATCGACATATTTCGGATTGTTCCAAATATCCTTAAGGGCTGTATAAACGACATTGCCAAAGTATAAGGGCAGGACCTGTTTTCTGCGTCCAAATACATATTCAACGTCCGGATGTGCAAAACGATAGCAGGGTGCCACCTGTCCGTCAGCGCAGATATATGTTGTTGCGTCTTCAATAAAATTGCAACGACGTTCTGTTTTCAGTTCAATGTTGGGCATCTTTAACTGCATTTGATTGCCCAGACACGTCTGAAGCCATAAATTGCGCTTTTCCCTCATAAACCCGTTACTGTCAAGTGTGTACAGGATCTGATCCTTGCTCTGATTATTCTGCGGCAGCAAATTGGAAATGATCAGCTTCATCACCCCCATCTGATGCAATATAGGAATCAGAGCCTGCACTTCTTCGACATTGACTTTGCTTAGTACGAGCTGGGCATGAACAAGCGGCCGGAGCCGGTGCATCTCTTTTTTCTTTTCCGCCAGACGCAACAAATTATTTTGTAAAATGCGCAAATCAAAACCCCTGATTTCTTTGAACGTTTCTGCCAGGCCATCCACGGACACGATAATCCTGTCAAAATAACGCACAATAGTGTCAAGTGATTCTTCGCTCCAATAATAGGCATTTGAAGTAAGACCAAGACTGTATTTGGCAAACAGCGTCACGATATTCGAAAAATCAGGATGCAGGGTGGGCTCGCCGATTCCTCCAAAGACAATCTCGTCCACTTCAGGGAAGGATTCTAAATCGCCGGCTATTTTACGGGCCGTTTCTCCGGGCATATCGACTATAGGAATTTCCCAGTTATGCCTGAAACAGGTCATACAATTCAGGTTGCACCTAAGTGTAAGCTCTAAAAAAAGCTTTTTCAGATCACCGCTGCTGGTTGCCATTGAAGCACCTCTCGAGACTGCAGAAAGGAGAGCATCCATCCATATTATAATCGATGTAATCATAAAGGTGGGCAGTATGAAAAGAAAAAGAGTCCCCTGTTAAGGACTCTTTTCTTATGGCCTGGACCCGAAAACAAATGCCATGCCACGATATGCCCTGCCAAACGGCTCTCAGGAGGAGAGAAACCGGAGAGGCAATTATGGTTAGGAGCACCGGGTGTCAATTAAATGGGCTTTCTAACAGGCGCTCTATTTCTTGCGCGCTTCCTCAGGTCAGTACTTGTAATCCACAACATCCTGCTTGTCGACTTCTTTGAATGGCGCGAGTGTCGCGACCATTTTAACGACTGTATCTGAGTTGTTGATTACGTAATGCGTTTCACCCGGCTCGATATGGATCATCTGTCCTTTTACGATGTGATGGACTATTCCGTCAACTACGATATCAACTTCTCCCTCAAGAACATAAAAATTCTCTTCCATCACATGATGTAGGTGGGCCTTAAAATCCTGGCCCGGCTGGAATTTCACCACGGCAAAACTCATTCTGGGTCCCTTCATCAAATATTTGGGACCACTGTCACCAAAGCGGTATTCTTTTTCGTTTTCGTGAATTATAAACATAAAAATTCTCCTTTGCATTTTGAGTTTATTATCGTTTTTGTTTATACACCTGGAGCTGACCACATAGGTTTTGTTATTCCCTTGCTGCTTAACGCAAGCTGCGCTGCATATACACCGCGCCAATTATCGAACAATTTCAGATACGTTTCGTGATTTTCTAAAGATGGAATATACGTTTTATCCCATCGGACCAAGGATTTTGCTGTTTCTGGAATACCTGCATAGATTCCCACGCCGTATCCTGCAAGTATAGCGGCACCCAGGGCTGTTGCTTCTTTGACAACAGGTACCTTTACCGGCATTCCAAGAACATCGGATAGAATCTGACACCAAAGACTGCTTCTTGATGCTCCTCCTGCAAAAATAATTTCGTCCGGCATATGTCCGGTCGCTTCTTTTACAAGTTCCAGATGACCGAGGGTCACCAAAGCAGTATTTTCCAAAATAGACCTGTAAAAAGTGAATCGATTGAATTTGGAGGGGTCAATGGAGAAATTCGTAAATGTCGGCGATGCATGTTTCCAGCTTATATAATTCATGACATCTGAGAAAGTGCAGAGCATGCCATAGGAGCCGACGGGTATTTTAGCTGCTTCCCGGTCCATTTGCGAGTACACATTCTCTCCGGTGCTTATGCTTTTTTCTTTTTCATAATCGCAGAATGCATCGCGGAACCAGCGAAGGACGAGTCCGGGGTTAAATGCCAGGGCTTCGTACTGCCATACACCGGGTACAGCGTGGCAATTAACCCGGACCCTGCAGTTATCGTCCGTTTTGCCGCTTCCGGTATTATATTCATACTGCCAGAAGCTTCCTCCGAAAACCGCTGCCTGACCTGGCTCTACGGCGCCGACCCCTATACATCCAAGCTGTGCATCACCGCCGCCTGCAATGACGGGAGTGCCTGCTGTAAGCCCGGTTGCTGATGCCCCGGCCGCATTTACAGTAGAAACGGGAGTTCCGCATTCATATACACTTGGGAAAATATTATCCTTCAGATTGAATTTGGAAGCTATCGAGCGATCCCAATCTCTTTTCTGTAAATCGAAAATACCTGTTGTGCAGCCATTACTCGGTTCCGACGACAGGACACCGGTCAGTTTATAGATCAGCCAGTCATTAAACATACTGATATGGGCGATCCTGCCGTACACTTCAGGTAATTTATTTTTGACCCAGAGAATTCGCGGCAGAGCGCCTAAGGCATATGTCTGCCCTGAAATCCTGTAGATTTCTTTTTCAAGTTCAGGATCCCGCGTGATAAGCTGGGCAACTTCGTCGTTGCTGCGGGAATCTACATTGGCACATGCCCAGATTTCCTGCCCGTTTTCATCATAGAGAACAATACCCTCGCGCATGCAGGTCGTACTGACAGCAGCAATTCCTGCCGGGTTGATTCCGGTTTCGCTGAGTACGCCGCGGACACATGCAGAAGCAAGCTCCCAGTTGTATTGCCAGTCAAAGTTCATACTTCCCGGAAAACGGGGATCTTCCTGATGTTCCCATTCGCTTTGGACACATCCAAGCTGTTTGCCGGCTGTATTAAAGAGTACAGCTCTGACGCTTCCGGTACCGGCGTCTATGGCCATGAGATATTTTTCATTTGGCATGTCTTTTTCCTCCGATCCTTTCACTTTTTTCTTCCAATGCTGCTCTTTTGACGGCAATCAATTGAATTGCCGTCTCTTCATCCGTAATCAGAACATTAAGATATTGTCCTGCCAGGGCTGCGCTGATCGCCTCAACCTTGCTTTTCCCGGCAGCAACTCCTATTACGTTATTAAGTGTCTTCAATGTGCTCAAAGGAGTGCTGATCAGACGGTCTTCAATATCCGTATCCACAGGTTCGCCGTCCTTGTTAATAAAATGACAAAGGATATCGCCTGCAGCACCTCTCATTTTCATTAATAAAAAATCATTCCTGCCCATGATGCCTGATTTCATTACGGTAGATTCTTCGTTTATTCCGCCGATGCCGACAACAGTGATAGGCGACAGGCTTGCCAATTTCATGACTTCCTTGACGGATGCTTCCTGCAGCATGGCCTCGGCCATTTCTTTGGAAGACGCCAGAAGCGGTGTGGGCAGAAGGTAAAGGCGCGCATTGAAAATATTGGATTGCGTGTTTGGAAGGTAATACCGGACGCCGCCGGTCAGGGACACAACGGAAATGGGATTTTCGGCCATATTTGCAAGATTATTAAGAACACGGCTGGGAGTATCCCCGTACCCGATATTAATGAATGCGTTTGGTTCCAGACGGTCCTGGATATACATGGCCGCAGCCTTGGCAACCGTTTCATTGTTGTTTTCCCTGACTGGATTAGTTGGAACAACAAAAGCGTCATTCAAACCAAAGACATCTATCAAATCGCGCTCTGTTTCCATGCGGCGGGCGCTGTCATGCCGGATTTTAAATTGAATAACGCCGTCTTTTCTGGCCTTGTTGAGCAGCTGGATAACTCTCATTCTGGATATACCGAGAAGTTCGGATATTTTCTGCTGGGTCATGTTCTCAAGGTAATAATACCAGGCTGTTTTCTCCATCAGTAATTCTTCGTAATCCATTAATTTACCTCGCACGTTTAAAAAGATATCCATAGTGGATGGGTGGTTTCCAGAACGTCTGGAGAATATTAGGATGTCTTGTGTTGTTTGCATCAAATGTTTGGACTTCGATCAAATGTTCAATATTCTTTTCGAGTATATCAGCATTACAAGCCGGTGTCAACGCGGATAATGCTACTTATTCACCTATTCTTATGCACTTAACATAAAGAGTGGAAGAAAGATCAAAGCTTGTTGTGTAACCTGTTGACAAAACCGTGCGGCGGTATTATCATGATTTCAAAACAAATGTTTAAGCGTCAAACATGTGTTCGCAACAGATTGGAGGAAAAAAATGGCACAAGTCCATAAAGATGTACCGGAAGAGGCCATGCTTTCAGTACGTGATATATATAAGTGCTTCAGCATAAACCAAGTGCTTAAGGGTATCAATTTAGATGTTTTTCCAGGTGATGTCCTGGCACTCATTGGCGGTAACGGTGCAGGGAAGAGTACGCTGGTTAAAATAATAATGGGGATTTATTTGCATGATCAGGGAAGCGTTTATTTGTCCGGAGAAAAAGTAATGCTGAATAAGCCGGCCGATGCTCTGGAAAAGGGTATTTACCTGGTTCCTCAGGAGCCGATGCTATTTCCCAATATGACGGTTGAAGAAAACATTTTGATCGGCTTTTCTGAAAAAAGTACACTGCTGCGTATCAGACTGAACGAAATTCTTTTAAAACTTGGATGGAAGCTGGATATTCAGAGAAAAGCAGATTCCCTTTCCATTGCGGAACAGCAGCTGGTTGAAATTTTGCGCGGACTTATGCGGAATGCGAAAGTCCTGATTTTTGATGAGCCGACAAGTGCTTTAACATTCAATGAGGTTAAATCGCTGTTTGAACTTATTGAGACGTTGAAAGCCAAGAAAATCGGTATCATATATATTACACACCGCCTGACGGAAGTATTCGAAATTGCAAATCATGTCGCGATTATGCGCGATGGTATCATCACACTGAGCGGTAAGGTTGAAGATTTCACACACAGCATGCTGGTTAAGGGACTGCTTCCTCCCAATACAGAGGATAAGGTTGAATTGAAGCATTCCGAGAGTTTGAATTATGCAGCAATCAAACCGGTTTTAGAGGTTAAGAATTATACCGGTTATGGATTTAAGGATATAACGCTTGCAGTATACCCCGGAGAAATCCTTGGGCTTGCAGGTGTGGTTGGGGCCGGCCGGACTGAGTTTGCTACTACGATATTCGGAAAAGACCATGTAAAATCCGGTGAGGTATTACTTGAAGGAGAAAATGTTACCGGTCTTAAGACGTCCCGGATCCTGGAAAAAGGAATTAATTACGTTACGGAAGACAGATATCTGAATGGGATTTTCCGTATCAGTGATGTCGCAGCCAACACTTCATCCGCTTCCTTTAACCGCATGGGCAAGTTCTTTTTGAATTACAAAATGGAAAAAAAGCTGGCGGATAAATACATTGCGGAATTCAGAATAAAAGTAACCGGGAGGGATCAGATAATGGGCTCCCTATCCGGCGGCAACCAGCAGAAAATTGTTATTGCCCGTGCGCTTTCGACACTGCCAAAGGTCGTTATTCTCGATGAGCCGACAAGGGGAATAGATGCCGCAGCTCGTCAGGATGTATATAAAATCATTAATATGCTTAAAAACCAGGGCGTAGCCATCCTGCTGATTTCATCTGATCTGGAAGAAATTGTCGAATTGAGCGACCGCGCGGTTACGATGTTCAGAGGAAAAATAAATCAGACGTTCAGTAAAGATGAAATAAATCAGGACAATCTGATGGCGGCATCTTTTGGGGTTTATAAAAGAGGTGCAAACAATGGATAAAATAAAACATCTGTTAAAAGCCAGGGAGATTACGTCGCTGCTAATTGTTGTCTTTGTCTTTCTGCTTGTTGGACTGGTCAATCCGTCTTTCCTGCAGATGAGCAATATTCTGCTCTGCTTAAACGGAGGCGTTGTATACACAATAGTAGCGATAGGCAGTGCCTTTGTCATTCTGACCGGTGAGATAGATATCTCGGTCGGTGCAACGCTCGGCCTGTCCGCAGCAGTCGCCGGCTCTATGATCCGTGACGGAATATCATGGGGTGCAGCCATCCTGGCAGCTGTTGCAATAGGAGCCTTCGTCGGCATTATCAACGGAGTCGGGGTTACGGTATTCCGCATTCCTTCGATTATTATGACTTTGGGAATAAACGGTATCGTACGCGGAATGAGTTATGTATATACCAACGGCAAATGGGTTGAAAATGTACAATTTGAATTCAAAGCCCTTGCCCAGGCTACTTTACCCGGAGGTATGACATATTTCTACTTTTCTGCCCTGGTCCTTGCAGTAGTTGTATTTTTCCTCCTCACAAAAACGAAAAAAGGACGCTATTTTGCAGCCGTAGGGGACAATGTTGACGGCGCAACATTAATAGGAATTCCCGTAGGCCGTATAAAAATGTTTGCCTATATTATCTGTGGAATTATGTCAGCGGTTGGCGGCCTGCTATATGTGAGCCGTGTTGGATTTGTCACGCCGACAGCGGGCAGCGGATATGAGATGAAAGCAATTGCAGCTTGTGTGCTCGGCGGAATCAGCCTGAGCGGAGGCAAGGGTTCTGTGATCGGTGCCACCATCGGTGCCATAACAATGGCATCCATAAGCCGCATCCTGGTTTTCCTGCAATTTTCTTCCGACTACGACAATACAATCACAGGCGTCCTTCTGATTACGATTGTCGTCGCGGACGTATTACTTGAAAAGCATAGAAAAGAAAAAGCGCGTAGAATCCGCCTGTCGGTTAAGACGGCTGACTACACATTAGGGGGAAACGCTCATGAATAATCAGCTGAAGAAAATAATATTCCGCTGGGAGTCTGTCCTGGTTCTCCTGTTGGTGATTGAAGTAATAGTTTTTGGCATAATTAATCCGAAATTTCTGCAGGCCAGTGTATTACTCGGAAGCATTAACGACTTTATTCCGATCTGTGTTATAGCATTGTTCGTCACATTTGTCATGATTACCGGCGGTATCGATATACAGGCAGGTTCCATAGTCGGGCTGACTTCGATTTTTATAGGCTTATTATGGAAGGACCTGGGAGTCAACATATGGGTTGCAGCAGCATTATCCCTTGTAGTCGGCGGATTGTGCGGTGCCCTCAGCGGTTTCTTTGTCGGATTTGTCGGTGTACAGCCGATGGTTATAACATTAGGCGGTCAGTTTCTGTTCTCCGGATTGGCGATTGTTATAACAAAGCTATCCGCGACAGAATCATATAAAGGTATAAGCGGCTTTCCTCAATCATTTACCGATTTCTCAAAAGGCCATATGGCAGGAATTCCTAATCAGGTTGTGGTGTTTGGTGTACTGATAATTCTTTCATATCTCCTTTTACACCGCACCAAATACGGACGCAGCATCTTCCTGTGCGGTGTCAACAGAAATGCTGCCGAGTATTCAGGAATTAAAACCAGTCTGATAATTATGAGTACATACGTTTTGACGGGAATCAGCGCTTCCGTTGCAGGAGTTTTAATGACGGGATACCTCGGAACCGCAAAAGCTGATTTTGGTAAAGAACTTACATTGCCGATCATCACGGCAGTCGTGCTTGGCGGCACTTCGAATACAGGCGGGAAAGGCGGTGTCGTTGGTACGGCACTTGCAACGATTGCTGTTGGTACGATGAGGTTTGGTCTTTCCATGTCAGGAATGAACACGCAGTACCTGGATATGCCTGTAGGTATTCTTCTGGTCCTTGCAGTTGCAGTCAGGACCATTAAGGACAACCCTAAAATTCTGCAGTACTTTTCGGTAAGGAAGCGTTCGAACTGATCACATTTCGATTTTGTTGTGTATTAGCCAGATACACATGAAATATACAGTGTAATTTATTGCGATGTGAAGTAACCCAAAGTAAGGAGGTATTGAGAAAGATTATGGATGAAAACGGTCGCAGCCGGTATTCCGGTTCTGACGGAATACCAAAGCCGCGGCACAAAACAGCACAAAAAAATGGCCAGAGGAATCAAACAAAAAATAAGGAGGCACTTCATGAAAAAGATTATAGCACTAGTTATCTCAGCCGTCATGCTTGTATCAGCCGCAGGTTGTACCGGAGCAACTACTACCACAACAGCAGCGACAAAAGCAGCAGATGCAACTACAGCAGCTGCAACAACAGCCGCCGGGAAAGCAATTACAGTAGTTTTCATACCCAAGCTTTCCGGCAATGCATTCTTTGAGGCCGCCAATGTCGGTGCTCAGAAATATGCAGCCAAAAATGGATTCACTGTTAAATATGATGGCAATCCTGAAGCTTCCGTTGCAAACCAGGTTACAATTATCAACAACGCAGTTCAGCAGGGCGCAAACGCAATCTGCGTTTCCTCCGTTGACGCAACCGGACTTGACTCAGCTCTTAAAGCAGCTGCAAAAGCCGGCGTAAAAATTGTTACATGGGACTCAGACGTTTCTGCAGATGCCCGTACAGTTATGGTATCCCAGGGAACACCGGAACAGCTCGGCGAAATGCTCGTTACTATGACGGCCGATTCCTTGAAAACCCGCGGCAAAGATCCGACCAAAGACGCCATCAAGTATTGCTGGCATTATTCCCAGGCAACAGTTGCAGACCAGAACTCCTGGCAGGTAGCCGGTGAAGCTTACATCAAAGCAACTTATCCTAATTGGGTAAATGTTGCTCCTGACAATTATTACAGTGAGCAGGATGCTGAAAAGGCGATATCCGTTGGTGAGTCAATCATTACTGCCCATTCCGACATTGATGCAATCATCTGTAATGACTCTACAGCTCTTCCCGGACAGTGCCAGGCAGCCCAGAATCTTGGAAAAACAGCAAAAGATATTACAATCACTGGTTTTGCTCCCCCGAATTCAATGAAAGATTTCCTTAAGGCCGGCATTATTGAGCGTTGGGGCCTCTGGGATTGCCAGATCCAGGGCGCATTAGGATGTTACCTTGGATACTACCTTGCTTCAGGTCATGAAATCAAAGTTGGAGACAAAATTGACGTACCTGACATCGGAACAGTTGAAGTAATGCCTAACACAGTACTTGATCCCAAAGCAACTACTGCCCCTGATTCAGGTGTTGTACTGCTTCCTGAAAGAACTGTATTTACAAAAGATAATGTTGACAACTACAATTTCTAAATCCTACCTGCCCGTTGAATACTGATTTAGCCGGGGTATGGCCGGTTTCCGGTCATACCCCGGTACAGTGTTTATTGTTTCTAAGATATGATATTTGTTTATCAAAATCAGCTTGGAAACCTGTTGATGAAAATAAGGAGAAATATAATGGCTGATATAGATGGACTGAAAGTTTCAAAGGATTACGGCATTAATGAGCCTTTTGCAAACCAGAACGGGTTTTATATTAAAGGAGCCAACAGCCTTGAATGGGGAATGAAAAAACACCTGTCGAATATTTTCGACCCGATAAGCGGCAATACTGTGATGTTTGCATTTGACCATGGATATTTTATGGGATCCACTGCCGGTTTGGAGAGGCTGGATCTGCTGATTCCTAAATTGGCCGGCAGCGTGGACGTCCTGATGGCAACGCGCGGTGCACTGCGTACGTGTGTTCCTCCTGAATACAGGAATGCAATTGCCCTGCGGACCACTTCGGGATCTTCCATGCTGAATGAGGATCTGAGTCATGAGGTCATCGCGGTTGATATCGAGGATGCAATCCGGATGAATGCTGACTGCATGGCCGTACAGACGTTTATCGGCGCAGACGGACAACTGTCCAGCCTTGACAATCTTTCAAGAACGATCAACGCAGGTATGCGGTATAGTATTCCTACTTTAGGTGTTGTCGCCGTTGGAAAAGACATGGAGAGAACAGACCGCTTCTTCAAATTGGCTACACGAATTGTAGCTGAGATGGGCGCCAATATCGTGAAGACCTACTACTGCGATAACTTTGAGGATGTTGTAGCTGCGTGTCCGGTTCCCATTGTCGTCGCCGGCGGAAAGAAATTGCCTGAGGATGAGGCGCTGACACTCGCTTATCACGCAATCAGCGGAGGCGCACGCGGTGTGGATATGGGCAGGAATATTTTCCAGAGCCTGCATCCGGTAGAAATGGCTCAGTCCATACGCAAAATTGTGCATGAAAAATATACGGATAAAGAAGCATTTGAATATCTGCAGGATTTGATTCATAAGGCATAAATATTTTCGGGTATACTTCCGATATCGGTTGCTGCTGCCGGTTCTGCTCAGATATTGGCAGTTCCGGCAGCAATATTTATAGGATTTGGCAGCAGCGTATCAATTTTCAGCATTTGGAGGTAATTCCATTATGGAATATGCAAAAACTACAGTAGACGGGTTGGAACTATCCAGGGTTGGCCTTGGTACCTGGGGGATGGGCGGCGGCAGCTACTGGGGCGAAGCTGAAGAAGACAGGGCAGTGAAAACGATTCATGCCGCATTGGATATGGGTATAAACGTGGTCGATACGGCAGCCGTGTATGGACTCGGACGTTCAGAAGAAATCGTTGGAAAAGGTTTGAGTCAGGCGGGCTATCGTAAAAAAGCTGTTTTGGCGACAAAATGCGGTCTGAGCTGGGATGCGCAGGGGAATGTATACAGGGACAGCCGGCCCGCAACAATCCGCAGGGAAATAGAGGACAGTCTGAAGAGACTTCAAACGGATTACATAGATATTTATCAGATTCACTGGGCAGACAAAAAAGTTCCCATCGAAGAAACTGCATCGGTAATGCTGGATTTGATGAAAGAGGGAAAAATCAGGGCGATCGGTGTCTCGAACATGTCTAATGACCAGATGGATGAATGGAGAAAGACAGCACCGCTCCATACATTGCAGCCGTCATTCAACATTCTGGAAAACAAGTTGTTTGAGAATCAGATCCCTTATGCACAAAAAAACAACCTGGCAGTCCTGGGGTACAGTTCGCTTTGCCGGGGACTTCTTACCGGGAAGTATTTTGTCGGGATGGATTCGAATGCGCTGGCGATGAGGGCGCAGGAAGATAAGAAATTCCAGGGACAGAACTTTGTTAATCATGTTGCGGCAGTCGACGAATTAAAGGAATATGCGGTGAAGTTTGGAAAGACAGTTGCTCAGCTTGCCGTCAGATGGGTGCTCGACAGAGGTGTTACGTGTGCCTTATGGGGAATTACCAAAGAGGAACATCTTGAACCGGTTTCGGGAGTACTTGGATGGCATTTGACTGAGGAACAAATGGATGAGATGGAGCGTATAGTAGCGAAGCATATTCCGGTTCAAGTGGGCAAGGAATTCCTTGTTCCGCCATTTCGGGAGGATAGTATATGAGAACGATGAAGCTTGGTAAATCAGAACTGCAAGTGCCTGTAATTGCCGTTGGATGCTTCAGGATCAACGCATTTACCCCAAAACAGGCTGAAACTTTTTTCCGGACCGCACTGGAATCCGGTGCTAATTTTTTTGACCATGCCGACGCATACAGCAACGGACTGTGCGAGTCGCTTTTCGCAGATGCCGTACATATGAACAGTACAATCCGTGAGAAGATGATTCTTCAGACAAAGTGCGGTTTGATTGGGCACGAAGAGTATGACTTTTCTCAGAAACATATTCTGGAGGCGGTGGACGGCAGTTTGAAACGGCTGAAAACCGACTATCTGGACATGCTTTTACTGCATCGCCCGGATGCACTTGTTGAACCGGAGGATGTCGCGGAAGCCTTTGACAAATTGCAGCAAAGCGGAAAAGTCCGGAATTTCGGAGTCTCCAACCAGAAACCGATGCAGATTCAGCTGCTGCAGAAATATGTCAGGCAGCCGCTGGTGGCAAATCAGCTGCAGTTGAGCATAGCAAGCGCAAATATGATTTCAAACGGCTGCAATGTCAATATGCTCAATGACTCGGCGATAGACCGCGATGGCAGTATCCTTGATTTTTGCCGGCTGAATGAGATTACGATACAGGCGTGGTCGCCGTTTCAGTATGGGTTTATGGAAGGTGTTTTCCTGGGCAGTGAAAAATATCCTGAGCTGAATGCTGTAATTGACAGGCTGTCAAAGCAGTACCAGGTAAATAATACGACAATTGCGATGGCATGGCTCTTACGGCATCCGGCCAAAATACAGGTGGTAACCGGAACAACAAATACGGACAGATTGCTTGATTGCTTCAAGGCTTCGGAAATCACACTGACACGCAGTGAGTGGTATGAAATTTTCAGATCGGCAGGGAATCTGCTGCCCTGAGATAGTATCCCTGTCACTGTATTCTCAAAGAAGAATGAATCGGAAATAATGTTGTATCTTCACGGAAAAGCGGGTGTAAAATGGATCAATTGAATATGGGGCTTGCACATATCGGTGTTTTTGTTGCTGACCTGGAAGTATCTAAAAAGTTCTATTGTGAAACACTGGGGTTTATACTTGTTCATGAAAATTATGTAGTAGGTGAACCTATTAAACTTGCATTTGTTCAATCCGGTGTTTGCATGATAGAATTGGTTGAGCTTCCGGACAGTAAAGGAAGGACAGATGGAAAGGTTGATCATATCGCCTTTTCGGTTAATCATATTGAGGAAGTTTGGACATATCTGAAGGCAAAGGGAGTTGAATTTGAATCAGGTCAAATTACTTCCGCTCCGGGGTATTTTGAAAAAGGTGCAAAATACATTTCGTTCAGGGGACCCGATAATGAGCGTCTGGAATTGAATGAGGTTTTTTAAAAATAGTATAAATCTGCTTTATTGGAGTATACATGAATTGCACATTTTTATCGGACATAGACGGAACGCTGCTAAAGACCAATTCTCCGATGCCTGAAGCTACTATCGATGCAGCTCAGGCATTCGTAGATGCAAAAGGGTATCTTGCCTTGTGTACCGGACGGGAAATTCGTTCAGCAGGCTCAATTGTTCAATTGCTGCCGGTAAATGCCCCCTGCATTCTGTATGGCGGGGGAATGATCTATGATTTTAAAGAACAAAAAATCCTTTGGATGCAGCCGCTGGATAACTCCATTCTTGTTGTCATGGATACAATTTTACAATGCGAACCATCGGTAAGCATTACCGTATTAACTGTTGCGGGTATCCACACAATCCGCATGAACGGATTTATGTCGGAACACGGCGTATTTGAGGATCGTACGGCTCCTCAATGTATGATTTCAGAACTAAAAGGAGATATACTCAAAGTCCTGCTGACATGTGATGATCCGGAAATTCTCGAGGGACTCAGAGGCCGCATTATTGACCCTGACGTTTTTGAATATTCGTTTGCCGCCCTTCATTTCTACGAAATCACGCCTAAAGGGGTTGATAAGGGAACGTCTATGATAAAGCTTGAAGAATTGATGCATCTGCCCGACAATCACTTTTTCGTTTCGGGTGATGCGGGAACTGATTTGACCATGCGGAAAAATGCAGTATTGTTCTTTGCACCCGAAACAGCTGAGGAAATCGTTCGCAGATCTGCGGATTATATTATTCCGGGTCCATCCGACGCAGGCATGGTGCATGCATTTACCCGTGCTGTCGCTTATATGCATAACAAATCTATACGATAATGTTCTGAACCCTGCCCACCAGATCGTTTTCTTCGAGCATTACCTTGATTCCATGGTGATGGGAGGCGCTGTTGGTCAGGATTCGTTTCACGTGACCCCGCGTCAGTTTGCCTGATCCCTGATCCGCTTTAAGTATTATATCAACCAACATGCCGGGCTGAATCGAGCTGCGGTTTTGTCCGTTCATTTGATAATCCTTCTTTCTATATATATAGTTGATGAAATTTGTTATAGTGTGAGTATAAATCCATTCTATTTCTTATGCATTAAGATGTAAAGTTTTGACTGACGGAGTCCCATTCATTGAAGTGCCGGCAAAGTACCGGGGAGCGTTGCAGCCATGAAGATATTCCGAATTGAACTGGACAATGAATTTGAAGCGGATGTAGTAGCTTCGATGTTTGAGGAAGAAAAGATTCCGCATAATGTTGTCAGCCATTACAGCTCGGCCTACGACGGGTTGTTTCAAATGACCATGGGCTGGGGGCATGTTGAAATCCCGGAAGAATTCCAGGAAAAAGCGGAAAAACTTATGCAGAGTTATAAGGAATCCCTGCCGGAGTGACCTGCCGGATTTACTGTCTGTGAAAGAGAGCTGCCGTTTCTTTTTGAAGATTCATGATATAATTATTAAGTTATACGAATGCTGCAATATTCGCGTGTATGAATCTGACTGGCATGCGGACAAATTTGCTGGATGAAAATTGCGCGGAACATTTTTTTTGACAGTCGAATTGTTTTGAAAAACAATTCGAAGGATTAATATCTGGGGAGTGGACAAAAGTGGAAACAGGTGCGATTATTGTAGCTTCCGGAAAAAAAGCAAGTAACGACTCGTTTCTGCCGATGATTAAAATAGGCAGTATTTCGGCTGTCCTTCGCTTAATCAGGACCTTTCAGCAGGCTGGCGCAGCACCGATCGTCCTGGTTGCGGGAAGCCAGTCTGAAAAGCTTGAAAAACATGTGTCGCGTATGGGGATTGTATACCTGAGCGACTCCGGAAATGCATGCCATGAAATGATTGATTATGCAAAAATCGGGTTTGCATACCTTAAGGATAAATGCAGTCAGGTTCTGGTTGCTCCGGTCGATGTTCCTCTTTTTACATCGGACACGGTGCAGCGGTTAACAGGATCGGGGGCTTTGCTTGCCAGCCCCGTTTTCAACGGAAAGCGCGGCCATCCCCTGTTGATTTCAAACAGCCTGATACCGTTTTTTCTGCAGTACCGGGGCGAAAACGGCCTGAAAGGTGCCATGGATGTCTGTGATTGTCAACGCACGAACATTGATGTCAGCGATGCCGGCGTTTTATATGATGTCAACTCCGGTGATGATTACCAGGATCTGCTTGAACATCATAATCAAGCCATTCTCCGGCCGATTGTGAAAATCCAATTAAGCAAGGAAGATGTTTTTTTTGAGCCCGGGACCGCACAGTTACTGTCCCAAATCGAAAATACAGGTTCTGTAAGGCTGGCATGCGAACAAATGACAATTTCTTACAGCAAAGGCTGGAAAATTATAAATATCATGGAAGAACAGCTTGGATATTCGGTTGTAAAACGGCAGCAGGGCGGCAAATACGGCGGCAGTGCCTGTCTTTCTGACAGGGGGAGGTCGCTTCTGAACCGGTATCATTCATTTGAGACGGCATGCAAAGGGATCATACAACAGCAATTTGATATATATTTAAAAGAATGACATGTGTCAGTAATTCGATGCGTGCAGGAGGAGAATAATATGATACAAATAAATACTGCCGATGCAGTTGGCCACGTCCTCTGCCATGATATCACCCAAATCATCCCGGGTGTGACAAAGGATGCGATTTTTCGCAAAGGGCATATTGTGACCGAAGATGATATTCCGGTGCTTCTTTCACTGGGTAAGGATCATCTTTTCATATGGGAAAAACAGGAAGGCATGCTGCACGAAAATGAAGCAGCTGAAATATTATATTCCATCTGTAAAAATGAACACATGCGGCCGTCAGAAGTCAAAGAGGGCAAAATTGACATATTCGCTGAAATGGACGGTCTATTTAAAGTGGACACAGCACGGTTGGACCGGATCAATGCCTTAGGTGAAATGATGATAGCGACCCGGCATTCTGATTTTGCTGTCAAAAAAGGCGATAAACTGGCCGGCACGCGAATTATTCCGCTGGTCATCGAAAAAGAAAAAATGGACAGGGCCGTCGCAGCGGCAGGTCCGGAGCCTTTACTGGCGCTTCGCCCTTTCCTTAAAATGAAAGCAGCTATAATCACAACCGGAAACGAAGTATTTTACGGACGGATTCAGGATGCCTTCGGTCCTGTGATCCGGGAAAAACTCGCGGAATTTGATGTTGAAGTGATCGGACAGACGATCACGGATGACAGTCCGGAAAAAATATCGGGTACAATCATCGATTACATCAATAAGGGGGCGCAGCTGATTATCTGCACCGGAGGAATGAGCGTGGATCCGGATGACACAACGCCCGCTGCCATTAAAAATACAGGGGCCCAGATCGTTTCCTATGGAGCTCCGGTACTTCCCGGTGCCATGTTTTTGCTCGCCTATTATACAACCAAAGAGAACATGTCTATTCCTATCCTCGGGCTGCCCGGATGTGTCATGTATTCCAAAAGAACGATTTTTGACCTGGTTCTTCCCCGTATTATGGCAGGGGAAGGACTTGGAGCGGAGGACCTTTCGAGCCTTGGTCACGGCGGCCTTTGCCTTGGCTGCCCGGTCTGCACTTTCCCCAATTGCAGTTTTGGCAAATGATAGAGACAGTTATTGCACGATAAAAATGAAGATTTTCCAATGAGGTGACAATATGGTTGACCAATACGGAAGAACCATTGACTATATGCGAATATCCATAACCGACCGCTGTAACCTGCGGTGCATATACTGTATGCCGGCAGAAGGGATAGAATGCATCCCTCATAACGAAATTCTCACATACGAAGAGATTTTGCGGTTAGTTCGTGCCGCCGCCGCCAACGGCATCAGTAAAATTAAAATTACAGGCGGAGAGCCGCTCGTCCGCAAAAATGCATCAGAACTTGTCAGGCAGGTCAAACAGGTTGAAGGTATCCGGGAAGTAACGCTGACAACCAACGGGGTATTGTTTACAGAGCAGGGGGCGGACCTCGCTGCTGCAGGCCTGGACGGCGTGAATTTCAGCCTGGATACCCAGGACGCTTCGAATTTCAGAAGGATCACCCGCGTAGACGCATACAGGCAGGTTCTTGCTTCCATTGAGTATGCGCTGCAGCTCGGGATTAAAACCAAGATCAACTGTGTTCCCCTACAGCCGTATGATTATGCTGATTTAACCGAATTGGCAGGGTTTGCCAGGAAATACCCCATTGATGTACGGTTTATTGAATTGATGCCAATCGGACTTGGCCTGCAGTATGAACCGGTCAGAAGTGAACATATACTCGGACTGCTTACAAGGGAATATGGAGAGCCGAAAGTCTCTCCGGTCATACATGGCAATGGTCCGGCCCGCTACTACGATTTTCCGGGCTTTATAGGAAGCATCGGGTTTATAAGCCCGATTTCCAACATATTCTGCGGAAACTGCAACCGTATCCGGCTGACCGCATCCGGAACACTGAAGCTGTGCCTCTGCAATAACAGGAGTCTGGAGCTGAAGCCGCTTTTAAGGGGCGGTATATCAGATGAGCAGTTATCAGAGGTCATCAGAAATGCAATATATAATAAGCCGCTTGAACACCATTTGGGCGGGCCTGATGATGATACGACGGAAACAAAAAAGATGGTTCAAATAGGAGGGTGAGAAAATGGGAAGCGTTATGGCCGTGTGCATAAGCGAACAGCGGGGCACCAAAAAAATCAACATAGGAAAAGACGAACTGATTGAAAATTATGGTTTGAAAAACGACAGCCATGCAGGTGACTGGCATCGTCAGGTCAGTCTGCTGTGCTATGAACGTGTTGAGGAATTCCGTGCAAAAGGAAGCAAGGTAGGCGACGGTGATTTTGGCGAAAATCTGCTTGTGAAGGGTATTGATTTCAAAACGCTGCCCGTAGGAACGATTCTCGCATGCAATGACGTGCTTCTGGAGATTACCCAGATCGGAAAGCTCTGCCATTCGCACTGTAAGATTTACGAAGAAGTAGGCGACTGCATTATGCCGCAGGAAGGCGTATTTGCAAAAGTCATGCATGGCGGGACAATTTCCGCAGGAGATGATTTGTATGTCAAATGATGCAGTGAAAACATACCGTGCCGCTGTAATTACCGCCAGCGACAAGGGCTCGCAGGGTGAGCGTGAAGACGTAAGCGGATCGGTTCTAAAAGAAATACTGGAGACCAACGGATACAGTATTGTCAGTTATTGTGTCCTTCCGGATGATAGGAATCAATTGGCCGGTGAAATGATGCGTCTTGCAGACAACGACCTTTGCGATATTATCCTTACTACCGGCGGGACGGGGTTTTCTCCCCGGGATATTACGCCGGAGGCCACATTATCAATCGCAGACCGCCTGGTACCCGGTATAAGCGAAGCAATGCGCTTTTACAGCATGACGATCACCAAACGCGCCATGCTCAGCAGGGGGACATCCGTGATACGGGCAAGAACCCTGATCATCAATCTTCCCGGCAGCCCTAAGGCAGTACGGGAAAGCCTCGGGTATATCATCGGCGAATTGGGCCATGGACTGGCAATCCTCAGAAGTGATGCCAATGAATGCGCCCGTTAAAGGAGAACCATACATGGACAGAGGAATCTATACCCGTCTTCTGAACCTGCTGAAAGACGGCCGGAATGTTGTTTTGATGACGCGGTTTGCCGGAGAACACGGCGATTTTCATAATCTGGAGAAAAAAATAATAGAAGTTCCATTTGAAGGAATTCCGGCACAGGCACTGGCGCAGGGTCTTCCGGTAACCTATAAAGAAGCGGATACGACGGTCTTGCTGGAACCGTTTTATCCGGAGGAACGTCTTATTATATTGGGAGGCGGACATATTGCACTGCCGCTTACGGACTTCGGGGCGAGAATCGGGTTTTCCGTTACAGTCGCGGACGATCGCCCGGGCTTCGCCAACAGACCGAGATTTCCAGCTGCCTCGCAGGTGATTTGCGGCGGGTTTGAGGAGACAATACAAAAGCTTCATATTACCGAAAGCGATTACGTAGTGATTATTACCCGCGGCCACCGGCATGATCAGGATTGCCTGTCACAACTGCTGGATGGAACGGAGCCGTTCTATACCGGCATGATCGGCTCAAGGCGGCGTGTAGCCGTGGTAAAGGATGGACTGGCCGCGCAGGGTTATGACGCCCGGAGGCTGCAGCGCGTGCATTCGCCGATCGGGCTTGCCATCGGTGCAGTAACACCCGAGGAAATTGCAGTCTCTATTACAGCAGAGATAATTGCATGCAAGCGCCTGAAAAGTGAAACTCCTGCAGATATTGACCGGTATACCAACCGGTCCGATATTGATATGGATGTTCTCAGGGCACTTTCCAATGAGACGGATGAACCGAAGTCCATTGTCACCATCATTTCCTCCAGGGGCTCGGTCCCCCGCGGTGCCGGCGCCAAAATGCTTGTTTATCCGTACGGAAAAATAACAGGAAGTATCGGCGGCGGCTGCAGCGAAGGCGCTGTCATTAATGACGCGCGCCGGATCATCGGAACCGGCGGCTACCTGCTGAAAACAGTTGATATGACCGGGGATGCGGCAGAAGATGAGGGCATGGTCTGCGGCGGAATCATGCAGGTGCTGATAGAGGATTACTAGATTTTCGATTTTATTCCATAAGGAAAATGAGCAGTAAAGGTTAGGAAACAGTTATAAGATAATAGAAAAGGCAAAGGAGAACTAAACAATGTATTTGGATGAATTATTCGGATTGCATGGTAAAGTTGCTGTTGTTACAGGCGGCGGACGCGGAATTGGCCAGACAGTTGCAATTGGTATGGCAAAAGCAGGTGCTGAAATTGTTATCCTGAGCAGAAGCGGTGCTTCCGAAACGGTCAGCAAAATTGCATCACTCGGCGGTAAAGCCTACGATATCAAAACAGATGTTACCAAAGAGGAGAGTGTCGATGCCGCGATAACGGAAATACTCGAAAGGTCGGGGAAAATCGATATTCTGTTCAACAATGCCGGTATCTGCATGCACCAATCGACATTGGAGGCAACCATTGCTGAATTCAGGGAAGTCATCGATACAAATCTTACCGGTCAATTTATTGTTGCGAGGGCTGTCGGTAAATTAATGATTGATAAAGGCATTAAGGGCAGCATTATCAATATGGCATCGATGTCGGGCTCCATTGTAAATGTACCGCAATGGCAGTGCTCCTATAATGCATCCAAGGCAGGAGTCATTCATATGACACGTTCCCTTGCAGCTGAATGGGCGGAATATGGTATTCGAGTCAACAGTCTGAGTCCCGGATATATTGGAACACCGATGTCTGCTGATACTCCTATAGAACTGCGAAATGCATGGATGCCGTTGATTCCTTTGCATCGTATGGGCGATCCGGAAGAATTGATACCGCCTGTTCTGTATCTTGCCTGTGATGCTTCAGGGTATACAACCGGAAGTGACGTTGTTGTTGACGGTGCATACAGCTGTCTGTGAAAAAGTATTACACAAAATCAGTAATAAGCATAAAAGCTGCGGATGCCGCCAAAGCGTATCTTCATACTCTTGCAAGGTAAGGCAGGGGGGAATTTCCTATGACAGACAATATTTCCAGTGAATTGATGTCCTATATGCAAAACCATAAAATAATCAACACACATTCACATCACCGGGAAGATCATTGCTTTGAAACGGTGACGTTTGACAGTTTGTTGTCTGATACCTATGTAAATTGGTCCGGGCTGCCGCTTCCTGAAACACCGGCGGAACGTACTGCCTATTTAGAGAAAGTGCAGTGCCGGTCCTATTTTGTCTGGCTGCAAAAGAGCCTGCAGGACATATACGCTTTCACAGAGCCAATTTCAGCTGACAACTGGGACAGCATTTCCCGGCTGATCGAAGCATCACACAAGGACAGCCGGTATCATATGGACATTTTGCAGCAGAAATGCGGATACCGGAAAGTTATTCTGGATGCATACTGGAAGCCGGGCAGCGACAACGGCCATGCCGGGTTTTTTACACCGGCACTGCGTGTAAACTCGTTCTTTTTTGGATATAGCAGTGACACCAAGGACCATAACGGCAATAATTGCCGGAGCCTGTATGGCATTACAGCGCAAAACATTGACGAGTATGTTGAAGCGATGAAAACAGTGATTCTCCAAAAGCAAAAGCAGGGCTGCATTGCGCTCAAATGTGCGCTGGCATATGACCGGGATTTGGATTTTCAAAGCGCAGACAAAGCGCAGGCTAATCGTGCCCTGACGTGTACGGATGCAGAACGTACGCCGGAAGACATCAGGAGCTTCCAGGATTACCTGTTCCAGAAGATTTGTGAAATATCCGCCGAAACAGGACTTCCGCTGCAGTGCCATACGGGTCTTGGGCTTCTTCAGGGATCGCAGGCAATCCATCTTGCACAGGCGATAGCCCGGAATCCGGACACGAAATTCGTCCTGCTGCACTGCGGTTTCCCATGGACGGACGACGTCAGCGGCCTACTTCACAATTACTCGAATGTATATCCCGACTTAAGCTGGCTGCCGCTTCTTTCGCCGGCAGCTGCAAAACAGATGATTCACCAATTGATCGAACTTGGGAATTCGGATAAAGTATGCTGGGGATGCGATACGTGGACTTCTGAGGAAAGTTATGGTGCCCTTCTCGCATTCAGACAGGTTCTGACAACTGTATTATCTGAGAAAATACAGGACGGGTATTTCCTTCCTGATGATGCAAAAAGGATCATCGACTGTTACCTCTATGACAATGCGGCCGCCCTGTATCATATTTGATTATCTTTTATGCCCATGGATCGACATACACTTCATCCCGTGATAGATTCCAGGAGAGGGACTTGACGATCCAGTCGCCATTCAAATCGGAAATACCTACATAGGGGCCGCGATGTAGAATAATATATGCACCGTGTGTGACGCCGATAGCTGAACCTTCTGTCATATATCGGATATTACCGCTGTTATCAATTATATAAGCACCGCTTGAAGTTCCGTTATTAGGATCATAAACTCCTGTATAAACGACAATATATTCATCAGCTATATTGATTCCGCTTGCATTTTCGATGCTGCACAGGACTTCGCCGGTATCGAGTGAAACAACCTGGTTGTTATGCCCTTCAGCTGGACCGAGTACGACGACATGACTGTTCATGCAATAGAATGCAGCGCCGTTTCTGTCAATTACATATTCTGCATCCTGCGTTTTAATCGCCATTTTGTCGCCCGAAGTTCCCACTGCAATCAGCTGCGAATAATCATAATTTCGATTGAAGGCAACACCTTGTTTGTATTGATCTGCCTTACAGGTAATTCCCTGAAAATCGTATTCGTTGCCGTAAATGAGTCTGCCGTCCGACCCGATCTCATTTTTTTCAACCGGATTGAGGGAAGAATCATAGATCAGGCCGTCTTTGATATAATAATCACTTATATATATGTGTGTTGATGCTTCTGTAGTAATAAGCCTATTTGGATTTTCATACTTATCATCTAAAAGCAGAACACCGTTAATAATTACATTGCCTTCAAAATCAAACATACTGTAACCCGTTGCTTCTGTTTCGCTGCTCCCTGCAATAAAGTACTTTCTGCCGAGCAACTCTACAGGCTTTCCTGGAAGATCGTTTGCCACGCACTTGTTATTAATTGCGCCATCCTGCGCAACAAAGTATATGGTAATTGAATATATAGGAGTATTCGTCTTTTCCTGCCACACATAGCTCTGAAATGATACAACGGTTTCATCGCCGAAGCATATCAGGGCAATATCAACTGAAGAATTGTCAGAATCCTTATAAGTCAGTGTCCGGACCGGTTCGCCTGCGATATTGTAGAGAATGACCTTAGAATTATTCCCGTTGGCCCGGGAAATCTGGTAGAACCCGTTTGCAGTGCTTTTGAGTAAATTGTTGTACTGTCCGGGGTCTTCGGGCAGAAGTGTCTGCACATCCTTTTGATTCACCCGCCGGTATTTGGAGAGTTCCAGTTCCGTGAATATTCCGATAGGGGGCATGCTTTCAGCGTCTTTGAAAAGGAAGGAGTCAACCTGTTTGCCATAGCAGTCAAACACATTATAGTAAGCGCCTTCACCGGGTATTACTGCAAAAAGACCTTCTTCGATCAGCCGGCCGCCGGGCAGCGGATCCCTGGGGATATACACAGATTGCGGATCCGGATTTGGAGTGGGTGTTGGATTCTGTGTTGGCTCCGATGCAGATGCTGTGACAGGTGTTGTTGCAGATGTTTCTGCTTGTTCGGTTGTGACTGCAGAAGATTCAGCCGAGCTGCTTATCCCTTTTGAGGAAATCACGGATTTGCCGGAATCGGAACAGCCGGAAAAGCTCAGACTGAAGGCCAGTACCAGGGCTAACGCCAAAATTTTCTTCATATTACATCTCCATAATCGGCACATAGCCGCAGTCGGCCAACAGCTGCTGTCCTTCTTTTGTCAGAAGCCAGTCAAGAATGGCTTCTGCCTGCGGATTGGGATCGAGCGGGATAACGCCGTAGAAGGGATTGGTGAATCCATACTGACGGCTGTTGATTGTCTCGTTGGAAGGGAGGACACCGTCGACGGCAATAAACTTGAGTCCGGGCTGCGTATACATGTTTTTGGCGTAATAGTACACGGAATAGCCGATGGCATTGGCGCTGTTGTCGAAGGATGAAATGTCTTCAATGATATCGGCCATTCCTTCCGAAATTGTCTCCGTCGTCGGGGTCATCATCAGCTTTCCCTTCATCATCAGATTGAGCATAAGAGTCTGGCTGCCGCTGAGTTCCGGACGCTGGAAAGCGACTATCGGCGCATCATCGCCTCCGACTTCCGACCAATTCGTGATTTCGCCGCTGTAAATGCCGCGAACCTGGTCGCTAGTCAGCGAATCGACCGGGTTATCCTCGTTGACTATAAATACCAGGGCATCGAGGCCAATCTCACGCATATCCATCTTGTGGAAGACATCGAGTGCATCAATGGTCGGCTGTGCCGGTTCGTACACAAGAAGAAGATCCGACAGCCCGTCAGCCATCGCCTGGTAACTTGCATCTGTCGTGTTGAAGGCTATGGATTCCTCCGCCTGGGCCGAAGTGCAGCCCGTAATTTTCTGGATAAGGCCGATGGCAAGCGGAATTGTTGCTGTTGATCCGTCTACAACAGGATAATTTTCGAGTGTTATATCGCCGGGCATTTTGATCGCCGGAGCTGTTGTCTCTTCAGGCGCTGATGTCTTTTCAGGGAGCGTCGTCTCCATAATGGTGGATTCTGCTTTGACAGTGTCAGCAATCGATGACTCAATTTGTGTCGTCACTTTAGTATCTTTTGCCTTATTATTAACACAACCGCAAAGTCCCAGACTCATGGCAAGTAACAGGGTCAGACTCAAAATCCGCTTCATAACACTGCGCTCCTTATTATTAAGTAATAGATGTATTCACTATACGACATCAATATACCGAAAACAATAATTATATTTGATTTATCGGACGGCGACCCACGTCCCGGGATGATATAATACCTCTGTGAAGGCAAAAAGTTAATTTAAATAATCATTGCCTCGAAACTGGCATTGTATCTCTGGAGGGACAAACATGAACGGTGAACAGTTATGGGAGGCCATTTTTGCCAGGCTGGAGTCAAAAGAGGAGCAGCTTCGAACCAAAAACGGACTCTGGTTTAAGGCATTCGTTAAAAAAGGCAAGCTCTATGTCGATGGTTCTCCGGATTATACCCCGGCTTGTGACATCAAGAGACAAAGGCCTATCAGTGAAAAAGAATTTATGCAGGTTTTTGCCTGTTATGATCGCTGGGTCAGCGGGACAACCGGTATTCGCCAGATAATCAGTCAGAAATCAATTAGTGCAGCATATATTTTCGCTTTAATTGATCTAGTGAAATAGCTGATCATTTGAACAGGGGGACGCGATATGTCTCATATCACTTCGAGAAACGCATACGAAAGTCTGCAGGAACGTTTGAACCGGTTCCCTCAGGGGGCGCCCGTTTCGGATACCCTTTACAAAATTCTTGGCATTCTGTTTTCTGAAAAAGAAGCTGCCCTCGTTGCACAGCTTCCTATCAAACCATTCAATGTACAGAAAGCGGCGGCGATCTGGGGCGTTTCGAATGCAGAAGCGACAAAAATCCTTGACGGCCTTGCGTCAAGATGTATTCTGCTGGATATGGAAAGTCACGGGGAGACACGCTATATCCTGCCTCCGCCTATGGCCGGATTCCTGGAATTCTCTATGATGCGTACCAGGAATGATATAGACCAGCATCTGCTCGCAGAGCTTTTTTACCAGTACATGAATGTCGAAGAAGAGTTTGTCAAACAGCTGTTCTCCGGTACGGAAACCAATCTCGGAAGGGTGTTCGTCAATGAGACGACTCTGCCGGAAACAGACGGCACGGTAAAGGTGCTTGATTTTCAAAAAGCGAGCCATATAATCACATCGGCCGAGCATATTGCTATCGGGATGTGTTATTGCCGGCACAAAATGCAGCATGTCGGAAGGAATTGTGATGCCCCGGTTGATGATATCTGCATGACTTTCGGGGGGACTGCGGATGCCCTGATTCGCCATGAGTATGCCCGCAGGATTGATTCTTCGGAATGTATGGAACTCCTTTACAAAGCGTATGAATACAATCTTGTTCAGTTCGGGGAAAATGTCAGAAGTGATGTGTCCTTTATCTGCAACTGCTGCGGCTGCTGCTGTGAAGCATTAGTCGGCGCAAAGAAATTCGGCAGCCTGCACCCGATCGAGACAACCGGTTTTCTGCCTGTACTGAATGAAGACTCCTGCATTGGCTGCGGCAAATGTGCCAGGGCGTGTCAGATTGACGTGATCAAAATGACAGGCGCAGGCCCGGATAATTCAGTAAAAAAGACTAAAATTCCTGTTATTGATGAAAATTTGTGCCTTGGCTGCGGACTTTGTGTCCGTGCCTGCCCCAATAATAGCCTTCTGCTAAAAAGCACCGGAAATAAGGTCATTACACCGGAGACATCCGTGCACAGGGTTGTCTATATGGCAATCGATAAAGGAATGCTGCAGGAATTGATTTTCGACAATAAAGCCCTTTACAGTCATCGGGCAATGGCCGCCATCCTGTCAGCAATTTTGAAACTGCCGCCTCTTAAACGTGCTATGGCAAGCAGGCAGATGAAATCCAAATATCTGGATAAACTGATTTCAAAGCAGAATATTTAAGGTAGCCAAAATGCCACCGGAATAACAGCGGGTCGGATACTGAAAATCACCGGCGCGGTAAGTGTTATAATCAACTTACATAGTTCCCGGATGCAGCAGCGCTAATCCAGCGCATCGCTTTTTCCGTACTCCGCTTAAAATCGCAGAAAGGGAATTGCCAGTGCTTAAAAAACAGGATAAAGATAATATCAGGGAATTTTTGTTGATCACGGCAGGGTGCCTGGCTCTTGTAGTAGGAAATTATTTTTTCAAGTTCCCGAACCATTTTGTTTTTGGCGGAGTAACCGGAATTGCCGTTCTGGCCGCGACAATAATTCCCTACAGCGTGGGAACAATTAACCTTGTTATCAATATGGTCTTTCTTTTACTTGCCTTTCTTTTGCTGGGCAGGAAATTCGGGGTCAGGACGGTATACGCCACTGCACTTATGACGGTTTCCTTGTCGGTGCTGGAAATAATATATCCCATGAAAGCACCTTTTACCGGACAACTGATGCTGGAATTCAGCATATCAATCCTGCTGACGGCTTTTGGAAGCGCTGTTTTGTTTTATTGCGAAGCATCGAGCGGAGGAACCGACATTGTTGCAATGATCCTCAAAAAATATACGGGAAATGATATCGGATGGATGCTGCTGATCTCCGACTGCTTAATTGTGATTGCCGCATTCTTTGTCTTTGACATTCAAACCGCTTTGTTCTCAAGCCTTGGGCTGTTAATCAAGTCCATGGTGATAGACAGATCGGTTTCGCAGTTAAAACGATGCAGGCTTGTCAATATTATCTGTGACCGGCCGGAAAATCTCTGTGATTTTATCATTAAAAATATACACCGGGATGCAACATTTTACGAAGCAACCGGTGCTTACAGTCAAAAGAAGAAATTCATCATCATCTGCGTCCTTCGCCCGAAACAGGAAATTATCCTGCGTCGATTCATCCGCGACCACGAGCCGTCCGCTTTTGTACTGGTTTCCGACTCAAGCCTTATTTTCGGCAAAGGATTTTCGGGTTTTTCATGAGATGCAATTCGGTCCGCCCGGATGTGCCGCCTGGGTATATGCATTGAAACAATAATTGCTTTACACAGCAAAAAGCCATGAAACGAACTGAAATCAGTCGCTTCATGGCTTTCTTAGTGACACAGCCTGTTCAAAATCCTGTACAAAACCTCTATAAGAGGTTCAATAAGACTCTTTTAGGAAACAGTTGAAGTTTCTGCCACAGCAGATGTGTCGAGTGTAACAGTTGTTGCTGCAGGAGCAGTTGTTACTGCGGCTACAGTTGTTTCTGCCGGTGCGGCAATTGTTGCCATGGCAGATGTAGTTACTGAAGGAGCAGCTGTTGTGGTTGTTGCAGCTGCGTCAGGCGGTGTGCAGGCCGTAAGGGCTGCAGCAAGTGCAAGTGTAAGAACCAATGTTAATACGATACGTTTGAATTTCATCATTGTGTAATCCTCCTATGGGCTTTTTGCCCTTGGGATATTGTTGCATTTGTATATTAGAATGTGCTGAGAGAAATCTGAAAATAGTCTGAGAATTCCCGAAACGGGTTTAAATGGAATTGACAGGGTTATAGGGAAGTCAATAATCGTGCATGGTTCAATTTGGCCTGATTAAGATTTTACAGGCTTGCTGCCAGCAAGAATGAGTATTATATATTGACTTACGATTTCGTTGAAAATATAATAAAATTTTAGTGAAAATTTCTGGTGTCCACTACTAAAAATGCATAGGAGGGGTAATATGTTTTTTTTCGAGACACAGCCTTTATCTAACTGGCTTATGCTGCTCGCCGTATTTGCTGTATTGATTGTACTTAATGAGGTCGGGCGCAGATATAAAGCAGGGGGGATTTTGCTTTTCATGGTGCTGCCGTTGATACTCACCATTTTTGTGTGGCCAAAGACAACTCCGGGCACAAGCGTGAGCGACTGGTTCCATTTTGCAAAAGTCTATTCGGCGCTTGCCGGATGTATCGGCTTTTTTCTGCTTCGCCATGTCAAAGGCGCTTCAAGTAAAAAGTGGGTTCTTTGTTTTCCTGCATTTATTCTGGCAATCAATATCCTGGAAGCGGTTGTACGCGATTTCCAAATCGGCGGACTGCATCTGAATAGTGAAATTTATCAGGGGATGGTTACGGTAAGCGGTTCGTGGAATTATATGAATGGAATCGCCGGAATTCTGAATATCATTACAATCACCGGATGGCTTGGAATAAGCGTCGCTAAATCCAAAAGCAAGGATATGCTGTGGCCCGATATGTGCTGGTTCTGGATTATTGCGTATGATCTTTGGAATTTTGCCTATACATACAACTGTATACCCGACCACTCATGGTATGCCGGTGTGGCTCTTCTTGTGGCACCTACCCTTGCTGCATTTTATATCCAGAAAGGTGCCTGGCTCCAGCATCGTGCCCAGACCCTTGCAATCTGGTGCATGTTTGCCCAGACTTTTCCGGCATTCATCGACAACTCGCAGTTTGCCGTCAAATCGACACACAATACCACTGCATTATTCATAACAAGTCTGGCAGCGTTACTGGCTAATATTGCCGTGGTACTTTATATGATATATAAGGTTGCAAAGACCAGGCGCAATCCATATACAAGTGAACTTTACACCGACCTGAAGTGTTATATGGATGTAAAAGCTCTGGCTGAATAACATACAGTTGAACAGGATAATAAAGGGCAGCTGCCAATGCGATTTTTTCGCTTTGACAGCTGCCTTTGTTATTTGCTGATATGTGTTCAGGGATTTCAGTCGTCAATCCCGATAAGCCCCGGTACAGCCTGGCGCTTTTCATAAGTACAAAATTCCGTGAATCCGCATTTTCGGGCACTGCGGCATGCATCCTCAAAACCATAACCGATAGATTCACCTGTATGGGAATCCGAGCCCAAAGATATCCTTGTGCCGCCCATGCTGCGGTACAGAAGCAGTATATTTTCTGCGGGCATCGTCTGGCCGAGGCTCCTTACCGTTGAAGTGTTGATTTCAAGCACAAGCTTTCGGTCAATTATTGTCTGCAGTATTTTCTCAATGACTTTGAAATTACCGGCGAGGTCCTGATCGGAAAACGGTTCTTTGCTGTATCGCTTGATAAGGTCAAGATGTGCTGCGCCATCAATATCAGCATTTTGTACCATGGCCAGTGTTTCCTCAAAAAAGGCTGCATACGCCTGATCCCTGCCGGAATCGCGCAGAAGAAAACGCAGTTTCAGGCTGCTGACATTATGAATCGAACCCAGGATGTAATCCATTGGCTCGTTTGCAAATATCTGCCTGTAGCCGCTCAGATCACGATGCGGCTCGCAAATTTCAATGCCTTTTCGTATAATCAGGACACCGTCGAACATGATGCGGTTCTGCTGGATGTCCGCATTATAAAGGTCCCAGTCGAGGTGGCCGTATGTTGGTACTTGTGGGTCGAGCGAAAAGTGCTCCGTAAAACATATCTCTTTATAATTTTTATCCAAAGCTTGACGGCAGACCTCCGCCATTGCTGTCCTGGAATCAAAGGAATGATTGGAATGCAGATGAAAATCGGACTGAAACATTGCGGCTCCTATAGTATGCAGTTTTAAAAACATCATTATGTCTGATAAATAACTGTGCATTAAATCATTGATTTTGTCAAGTAAGTACCAGGACGGCAGAGAAAAGCGTATTATTAGTAAAAGAAAAACGCAAAGGATATAAGCAGATGATTGATCAAATAAAGCCATATAAGCATATACTTTTCGATGCCGACAACACGCTGCTGGACTTCACCAGGGCGGAAAAGACGGCATTTGAACAAACCTTTCAGACTTTGGAAATTACTCCGGATGCGGATATCTACAAATTATATGCGGAGATCAACCATAAGCTGTGGCAGTCATATGAAGCCGGTGAAATTGACAGCAAAGCCATACCGGAAAGACGATTCCGTGAATTATACCGGGCTGCAGGTTTCTCTTCCGACCCATTAGCCGCCAGCAAAATATATCAGGCCCTTTTGGGCGAACAGACCTGGCTTATGCCGTATGCCCTGGAAATTTGTGAATACTGGAGTAAAAAGGCATGTCTTTCCATCATTACGAATGGATTCAGGGAGACACAGAGGAAACGAATTATTGAATCGAAAATCTGGCCATATGTCACATATCTGCTTATTTCAGAGGAACTTGGGGTAAGTAAACCGGATCCTTCTTTTTTCGTCAAAACGCTCGAAATCATTCACTGCACAAATCCTGCGGATGTATTAATTGTCGGGGACTCACTTTCCTCGGATATCCTCGGAGCCATGAATGCCGGCATAGACTGCTGCTGGTACAATCCGGGTAAAATTGCCTTGCCTGCTCAATATTCCATCAATTATGAAATTGACAGGCTGGAACAGCTGGAACAATAATAGAGGAAACAGTTTATAATATCGAGGTGGTAAATCATGTCCGAACATAGTCGGCAGCCCGGTCACGCGCACATGGATTCCGGTCATCACCATAACGACATAATTTTATCCGGCCGGAAAATATTCTGGGTAACATTATTAAATGCAGTGATAACAGCTGCTGAGATAGCCGGCGGAATTGTTTCCGGCAGCCTGGCTTTATTATCAGACGCCGTTCATAATTTCAGTGACACCGTAGCTGTTGCTCTTTCCTACTTCGCAAATAAAATAGCCCAAAAGCCTGAGGATATCCGTAAAACCTATGGATATAAGAGGGCTGAGATACTTGCAGCGTTTATAAATGCTTCTGTGCTTACCGGAATTTCAATTATATTAATATTTGAAGCAGTTAAGCGGTTCCGGTCACCTGAGACCATTAACGGAACCCTGATGATTGCAGTTGCTTTCATAGGTCTTGCAGCGAATTTCGTATCCGCATTGCTTTTGAAAAAAGATTCGCATGCAAACCTGAATATCCGTTCAAGCTACTTACATCTTCTTAGCGACGCCGTATCCTCGATCGGCGTTTTAGCCGGAGGCGCAGCCATTAAGCTGTGGGGTGTTATGTGGATTGATCCTCTGATAACGACGCTGATTTCTTTGTACATAATAAATGAGACCTGGCAGGTTATCAGGAAGACCGTCGATATACTGATGCAGTCAGCTGCTCCACTGGACTATGATGCAATAAAAAAGGACATCGAATTGATTGAAAGGGTTAAAAACATCCACCACATTCACTCGTGGATGATTAACGAGAATACGATCTATTTTGAAGCGCATATAGACATGGAAAATATGCCGCTGTCAGATGTGGATGGTATTTATGATAAAATCGAGCTGTACCTTAAGGAACATCACGGCATCAGCCATGTAACACTGCAGGCTGAAGTAGACAATTGCTGTGACAAAGGCATCTTGAATTGTAAAGAGGAATAAAATGCAAATCAGAAAAGCGATCCCGGCTGATGCAGATTCGATTATGCATATCTTCAGGCAGGCACAGGCACGTCTCCATACACAGGGAGTAAACCAATGGCAGAATGGATATCCCAATCCTGAAATAGTGGACAGGGATATTGCATCCGGTAATTCGCTGGTTTGCGTAACGAAAAGCCTGATTTGTGCTGCTTTCGTACTCTCTTTTGATTATGAAGATACATATGACAATATTTTTGAAGGACAGTGGTTAAGCACCGGGCAATACGGTGTGATCCACCGGATGGCCATCGGGGATGCTTATAAGGGACAGGGAATCGGAACAGAAATGATCTCGCATGCTGAGCAGATCTGTCTGTCCCGCGGAACCCGCAGTATTAAGGTAGATACACACAGGGACAACATTCCCATGCAGAACCTACTGGGCAGGAATCAGTTCCGGCAATGCGGAATCATTTATCTTGAGGACGGTCAGGAACGGCTGGCTTTTGAAAAGCTGTTCTGAACCGGACCTGCCGTCTGATTTGATGATATCCCGGACACCGGTCCAATACAAAAAGTTTTAAGCGTAAAGCCTGCCGGACATTCCCATAGCCAATAATCTTCATAATATCTTCACATAAACATGGGAACATATAAGCATAAGCGGACATATATACGAAAGGACAGTGGCTATTATGATGAGAGAAGGATTTATTGCATTCGGCGGGTTGTGTCGTCATATGGGATTTGGCGGCGGTTTTTTTATGATGATTGGCGGATTACTGTTACTTGGGCTGGTAATATACGTGATAGTGGTTCTGACGCGGCAAAAACCGACAAACCAGTCTGTATCGGGAAGTACTCCCGTTCAGGATATCGGCAGCGCTATGAATATTTTGAATGAAAGATTTGCACGCGGCGAAATTAACGAAGAGGAATATGCCAGGAAAAAAGCAGAACTCAGAAAATAGTGTGAACTGCCGCGATAGCTATGATCTTGAAAAACATAAAAGAATAAATAACGCAGTAAAACTGCCCGCACTTATTTGTACGGGCAGTTTTTTGTGTAAAATGAAAAGCCGCGATATGATAAAATATTATTGATGGGAACGGCCGGCAGAAGAAAGTAAACATGAGGTTCTCTGTAAAATGGAGCGATACCAAATCCGTTATGAGGGCAGAGTACAGGGAGTGGGATTCAGGTATTTTGTGTACCGTACCGCAGGCAGGTTCGGTCTTACCGGATATGTTCACAATCTTTGCGATGGAAGTGTGGATGTACAGGTACAGGGTGATGAAGCCAGGATTGCAGCCTTCCTGAAAGTTGTGAAAGACGGTAATGGCTTCATAATAATTACTCGCTCTGAAATACAAAAAATAAATCCCAGACCGGAAGAAATATCCTTTGAGATCCGCTGATTCCTATACAGCTCAATTCCCTTTCCGTTTGGAGTAGTACAAAACCGCCACACCGCTGCTGATAGAATAAGTGTCGAGTTTCAATTCTATCGTAGGATTACTTCCAGCAAAAAGAGGCCGGCCTTTACCTAGAATAATGGGTACAATTCCGATTATATATTCATCAATCAAATCGGCTGCGATAAAACTGTCAATCGTTAATCCGCCGCCAAACAGGAAAATATCTTTCCCGTCGAGCTTTCTTTCCTCTAAAATGGGCCTGCATATATCACCGCTTATAAAATGGATGTTATCATAATCAGTCAGCGGCTTGGAGGTTGCAACAAATACTTTTTTGTCTTTGAAATCCTCGTGCATTTTTTGGTCGTAACAATTTTTGCCCATTACCACAATATCGATGCCCTCTAAAAAGGCTTTATAATCCCACTGGTTTACGGTGTTCAGTGCATTGCCGCCGTCACCGGCAATCCAATCAAAACCGCCTTCTAAATCGGAGATAAAACCGTCGACGCTCATTGCCAGACTTAAAACAATTTTCCTGTCCATAATGTATCCTTTCTGTCCTCATTATTCTTTAAGTATAGCTGATTCAACAAAGAATTTGCATTAGTTTTTTCTGCTGTCCGGCATTGCACATCGCATTTATGGCTATAAAGTATTATGATTACCTTAGTGTTTCCGATTCAGAATATTATCTTGAACGGGGGATGTGCGATGCAGCAGCAATTTTTAGAGCAGGGGCCGGTTTTGAACAGGGACGGGTCGCCAAATCCCGGTTACTCTACAAAAAGCGTTCTGACATACCAGAGAAAAGCAATCAAGGCACCGCCGTACAGAATCAAGGAATGGGACTTCTATCAGGTGACGGACGGCAGGATGTGCCTTCAGTTTACGATTGGGCATGCGGCATATGCCGGACAGGTCAATGCCATGCTTTTTGATTTTGCCAGGGGTGAAAAGCTGGCAGAAAAAGGCAAATTCCTTGTGCTCCCGTTTGGGTCCCTGCATATGCCTGAAGATGCAGAGAAAAATAATGTGCTGGAATATGCGAAAAAAGCAGGGATGATGCGTTTTGAGACAAAAGGAGAGAAAAGATATCTCTATTGCAAGTGGGATGACTTCGAGGCTGATATCGTTCTGACACGTGAAAATGCGAATTCCCTGGTTATCAATGTTCCCTTTGATGAATCATCCAGGGCATTCTATTACAATCATAAGATCAACTGCATGACGGCGCAAGGCATAGTCAGATATAGCGGAATGACATATCATTTTCTGCAGGAGGATTCCTTTGGACTTCTTGATTGGGGAAGGGGCGTCTGGCCGTTCCACAATGAATGGTACTGGAGCAACGGTACCGGCCGCATTAACGGGCAAATCTTCGGGTTCAATCTGGGATGCGGCTTTGGAAATACTAAAAACGCCACGGAAAACATACTGTTCTTCGGAGACTGTGTTCATAAGCTCGGGGATGTTCAGTTTGACCTGGGTACTGATTATATGAAGCCGTGGCATCTTTACGATAAAGACAGCAGGCTTGATCTGACCTTCACACCCGTTTATGACCGCACAACAAAAACCCGGCTGCTTTGGGTCGACAATTGCTGCCATCAGATGTTTGGTTCATTTGCCGGCAAGGCGGTACTTGATGATGGAACGGTGCTCAAAATTGACAACCTGATATCATTTGCAGAACACGCCGTGAACAATTGGTAGCTCTTCCTGATATATCCGGAGCGCCGCCGGGCCGGCTGTACGGCAACTTTATGCATAAGGGAGATTGTAAGTGATGAATTCCGTAAATAATGTGACTTTAGGAAAAACCGGGATTACGGTTCCGAGGAATGGCTTCGGGGCATTACCCATTCAAAGAATCAGCCGTGATGAAGCATCGGCCATACTGAAAAAAGCTTATCTGAATGGCATCCGGTTTTTTGATACTTCCAGGGTCTATTCAGACAGCGAGCAGAAAATAGGTTTTGCACTCCATGATGTGCGTGATAAAATCATCATCGCCTCCAAAACCATGACGACTAAGGTAAATGAGTTCTGGGATCAGCTGCACGCATCCCTTTTTGAACTGCAAACCGATTATCTGGATATATATCAGTTCCACAATCCTGCCTTCTGTCCCAAACCAGGTGACGGAACCGGCCTGTATGAAGCGATGCTGGAAGCCCGGGACAAAGGATTGATAAGGCATATCGGGATAACGAACCATCGGATTCCCGTGGCAGTGGAAGCGGTTGAATCCGGTTTGTACGAGACTCTGCAGTTTCCGTTCAGCTATCTGGCAACAGAAGAGGAAATCGAGCTCGTCGAGCTCTGCCGTTTGAGTGATATGGGATTTATTGCGATGAAGGGACTGGCCGGAGGACTTCTGACTAATTCCGCAGCCGCATATGCTTTTATAGCGCAGTTCGATCACGTTCTTCCCATCTGGGGAATCCAGCGTGAAAGCGAATTGGATGAGTTTCTGTCATATGTTGTTCCCCCCCCTGTCATGAACACTGAGTTTTCAGGAGTGATTGAGAGGGACCGGAAGGAACTGGGATCATTGTTTTGCAGGGGATGCGGCTATTGCCTTCCCTGTCCGGCCGGCATAGAAATTCCGATAGCTGCCAGAATGTCACTGATGATCCGGCGTGCCCCCGTTTCCACTTACCTGAGTGATGAGTGGAAGGTGAAAATGAAAAAAATTGAAGACTGCACGCACTGCCGGCACTGTGCCGATCATTGCCCGTATGGTCTGGATACACCCGTCCTATTAGAAAATAACTGGAAAGATTATCAAAAATTTCTATAAAATTAACGATCTGAACACGTGCTTATATGAAAATCACTGGTATGATGGAATATACAGTATTATGACTGTCCGGTGTCCTTAGTAAACCCACACGAATTCCGTCGGGCTTTTCGGGATGACCGCAATGTAACCAACACTTACCAGTCACATATAAGCTGCACGGAAGGACACCACTGCATGAACATCTTTGACCTTATTTTCAAAAACAATATTGGAAATGAATATAAATTGGCACTTTCAGTCACAACCGCGGATGACGGGATGAAGACATTCTCATATTCGGAAATGTTTGCAGAAGCGGATGCTTTGGCTTCCGGATTATCAGCTCAGGGCCTGCACGGCGGGGACCGGGTCGCCTTGATTTCCGAGAATGCACCCGAATGGATTATTGCATTTCTGGCCATACTAAAAGCAAAATGTACGGCTGTACTTCTGGATTCGTCGCTTTTAGCCGGCGATCTGATACAGCTGATCAATAAATCGGATATACGGTGCGTTTTTGCATCGCCCAAGGTCAATAATAAAATTTCAGAGGCGGTTCCCGCAGGGCTGCCGGTCCTCGATATATTCAATCACGGCAAATCATTCAAAGGGACGGCCCAAGGCTGTTTCCCGCATCTTCCGACACCGGACGGCGATGAAAATATAGCAGCAATAATATATTCCTCAGGAACCACCCGTGCGGCGGCCGGCATCATGCACAGCCATTGGGCATTGGTCGAATCAACCATGATGTGTGCCAAAAGCAACAAACTGAATTCCGAAGGTAAATACCTTGCGGTTGTTCCCAACAGCCACATATATGGACTGATCTGTTCTGTTCTGGGGCCGATGCTTCTTGGGGCAGATGTCCGCTTTATCGAGCAAAGTACTCCTGCTGCAATAAAAAAAGCCTTTGCAGAATATAGGCCTACCATTTTTCCCTGTGTGCCGAGGGTTTTTGAGCTCTTCAAAACAGAAATCGATAAAAAAATCGAGAGCGACCCTAAAACAAAGAAGCTCTTTCATTTGTTTTTCCCTGTCTGCCTTTCGCTTCGCAAAAAAACAGGAATTAACCTCGGTAAGGTTCTTTTTAAAAGCATACACGAGGGTTTTGGCGGAAGAATTGAAGTTTTCTGTTCGGCCGGTGCGCCAATGGATAAAAAGACGGCTGAATTCTATCTGGGAACCGGATTTAATATGCTGGTTACCTATGGGGCCACCGAGACGAATATCCCGACGATGGGAAACTATGGCCGTAAGCTGACAGCCGATTCATGCGGCCGGCCGTATCCCGATGTATCCGTGAAAATCGATGAATCCGGCGAATTGATGATCAAGTCACCATATATGATGATGGGATATTTCGGGGAACCGGAACTCACGGCGCAGGCTTTCGAAGACGGTTGGTTCCGGACCGGCGATCTGTGCCGCCGTGATGCGAAGGGCAACTATTTAATTGTGGGACGCTGTAAAGAAAACATGGTACTTGCGTCCGGCAAGAAGGTAATACCGGAAGAAGTGGAGAAAGCATATGCTGCCGTTACCGGCATAAAGGAAATGGTCGTCTGCGGGGTTCCCGCGTCTGACACATGCTGTGATGAAGTGCATGCTTTTGTCGTCAGGCAGGACCAGACCGTAAATATGGAGGGCATGTCGCTGGATTTTCACAGAATCGGAGCGCAGCTTCCGGCACACCTCAAAATAGTTCAGGTGCATTATGTGGATGAAATACCGAGGACATCCCTTCAGAAGCCCAAAAGATTTTTACTGAAAAAAATCGCATTGGAGGAAAAGGGCAGACTGGCCCTTGATAGCAGCAAGGTGGATGGGGACGCTTTTGCAGCCGGTAATCCGGGTCACGGCAGTATTGAGAATGAAGTTATTCGTATGATTGCTGAGGTCGGGCAATTTGACCGCAGCATTGTATCCATAGCTTCGAAACCGTTTGCAAGCCTTGGCATTGACTCCCTGCAGTCGATCGACCTGGCTATCCGTTTGGAAGACCGTTATGGGTTCAGGGTGGACAAAGCTTTCAGCCATGATATGACTGTCATGGATATGGTCGAACTGATCAGGCTGCATGACGAAAATTCAATGAAGTATGAAGAATCAGCCAAATATCCCCTTAGAAAAAAACTGGGGGATTATCTGCTGTTCAGAAACGCATGTAACCTTGCCCGCATCATATATAAGATCAAAGTGTCAAACGAGAAAGTAATCCCGGAAAACAGCGGATATATACTGTGTGCCAATCATGTATCGAATTTTGATTTTCTATGGCTTACCAGCAGTTTCAATCGCAGAAGATTCGACAAATTCTGCTGCATGGCCAAGAAGGAAATCCTGAATAACACATATATCAGCCGGGTTATTTCGCAGATCTGCGGGATGATTCCCGTTGACCGTGCCAATTTTCGTCCGGAGACCATGAAATGCTGCCAATCGAAGCTTACGGAACAGTGGGGTCTCCTGATACATCCTGAAGGCACAAGAAGCTCAAACGGCGAATTGGGAATGTTCAAAAAGGGTGCGGCTGTACTTGCCATTAAATCAAATGTTCCGATCATACCGGCATATATCCATGGCGCGTATGACGTGTATCCCAAGGGAAGCAAACTTCCCAAACTGTTCAACTTCCGTAGAATGAGAAAGTATGCAGTCGAGGTAGCCTACGGCAATCCTGTGTTTCCGCTCGGCCTTACAGCCGATGAAATGATTCTCCAGGTCAAAAATTCCATTATTGATTTAAAAAACAATATTACAGGAACAGCAAAGTAATCGTATAATACAAATATCATTATTCGGGAGAAAAGAAATGGCGAAATTATATTTCAAATACGGGGCAATGGGCAGCAGCAAGACGGCACAGGCGCTAATCGCCAAATTCAATTACGAAGAACGCAATATGAAAGTCTGGCTCATTAAGCCATCGACGGATGAACGATACGGGACCACCGTCATACGTTCCCGGATCGGGATCCAGGATACGGCTGAGAATATTATGCCGGATACCAATATACTTGAGCGATTCAAGGAATTCCTTCCTCATAAGGCCGATGTTATTATTGCGGACGAATGTCAATTCTTCGAGCCCGGTCAGATTGATGAGCTTCGTACAATTGTAGATGATTATGATGTGCCGGTGCTGTGTTTTGGTCTGCGCACTGATTTCCTCACCCATATGTTTCCCGGAAGCCGCCGTCTCTTCGAGCTCGCTGATTCCATTACCGAGATAAAGACCATATGCAGCTGCGGCTCAAAAGCGACCGTCAATGCACGCATTGATGAGAATGAGAAAATCATAACCAGCGGTGAACAGGTTTTTCTGGGCGGGAATGACAGCTATATCGCTATGTGCTGCAAATGCTGGAAAAACAAGATCAAGGAACAGGAATCACAGTAATATTCAAGCGGAAAGAACAGGATAATTATTTAATTTACTCATGCAAAATGTGCTATATTAAATAAATAACAAAGTTTGCCATAAGGGGGGATTTACTTTGTATTCTGTCCTGGCATTTTTTCCTGCTGTTTTTTTCTTCGCACTGTTCATTTGTGCTGTTGTATTTGCCGCTGTTTATTACTCGGGCAGGAAGCAGATTCTTCGAAAAAACGAGAGGCTGCTTCATTTTTTGAATTATCTTCGGCGCGAGGGGCGGATTTCTGATCAGGAATGGAATGCTGCGTTTACAGAACAGGCGCCGGGACCCGTTAAACCTCAAGATGTCCAGCTGCAGACTGAAGTCAGGCGACAACCGGATCGGCCGGTAACGGCTCCGGATCAGATTCCCGCAGCACCGCAGGAACCGCACGCGGTTATGCAATCCTTACAATTATCTGCGGCGCAGCAGCAATCGAAGTCCTTCAGTGCGCTCAATGTCGTGCTCATCATCGGCGTAATTTTTGTAATTCTTTCGGGTCTGATATTTGCCACCACATCGTGGCTCTATCTTTCCAATATACTGCGTACCGTGATTATATGTTCGCTGTCCCTCGTTTTTTTCGGCACATCGTTTCTGGCCGAAAAGGTATTCAGAATTCCTAAAACTGCTGTCGCATTTTATACATTAGGCAGTATTTTTCTTCCAATAACCATATTGACCCTCGGCTTTTTCCGGCTGCTCGGCAGCTGGTTCTCCATATCGGGGGGCGGTCAGTATCTCCTCTATATGACGGCATCCATACTCCTTTGCATCGCGGCATATTTCGGTGCATTGAAGTACAGGAACGGATATTTTACGGCGGGCTTTCTTTTTTGCATAACCGCGTCGGTTCTGTTCTTTACAAGATCACTGTATCTGCCTTACGATGTTTTCATCCTGGTGATGTTCGTGTTCTGCGCGGCGGTTACTTTTGTATCGGACTTTCTGGACAGGAAGTCTGCTATACGGTCGAAATACGGTCATATTGTGTCACACCTTAAACTTTTTGCAATTCTTAACGTTACCGTCATCGGATCCGTCGGTCTGATAACGAACGGGACGGGATTACTATCCGGTATTTCCGGCATTCTAATCAGCGGACTTTTTCTGAAGGGCATGTTCCGGAAAGGGGATACATACTGGGGCGTGTTCCCGTTTGCTGTTTTCGTGATTGCCGGGTTTATGAAATGCAATTTGAACGGGGATTTCAACAATTATATTATGTTGGCAGCGCTTTCTTCTGCAGTCATCATTCTGTGCGGAGTTATGAACGTTTTTCCGGCGAAGATGAAGAAGTGGCTGGGCGTTGCCGGAGGTATCTGGGCCGGATCCGTTTTTGTCTGGCAATTTTCTTCTTTTTTCATTGATGACATCAGATGGACTCTGCTGCACCTTCTGGCAGTTGCAGTCCTTCTTTGCAATATTGTACTGGCTGCGGTCATTCATAAGAGCAAAATATTCATGTCGGCAATGCCTTTTGTGGCCGTTACGCTCATCGCAGGCATCTGCTCATACCTGTCATTCGACGCCTTCCCTCCGGGGCTTTTCATGACAATTCTTTCTGCAGCGACGTTTGGTATTGTGTTTTTCCTGGACAGGCGCAGTATTTCCATATCACCGAGGACCGTGACTTCTGATCTCGTTTTTACTGTCTGGTGCCTTGCCGGCGGATTTGTTGACATCTATACGGACGGGCTTACCTCGGCTGCTGTTTCGTCACATGCAGCATCTTATACAATCGGCAGCCTCCTTTCGTTTTTGATTCTGATAGGGATTTCAGCCGGACTTGCTTTCGAGCAGAAAAGATCGGGAGCCGGTTGGGTGTTTGGATTCGGGCTTCCTCATTTCGTGATGCTTTTGGTTCTTCCATTTCAAATATATTTCGAAGGCCAGGCAGATGTAATGCTTCTTATGCTTGCCTTATACGGAATCATCGCTTCAGCAGCAGTAATCTGCCTTCTTCTGCAGAGTCGTTATAATCGGCTTCACAGAATGAAGATTCCATTCCTGTCTGCCCTGGTACTGTATGGATCGTTCGTACCATTTTTTCAGTGGGCCGGCGGTTCCTCCAACCTGTATCCCCTGTATTTATGGATACTTACGGCATATTTTGTGATAAGTCTTGCGGTTCACGCTGTGAATGCGAAGGACACGGCCAAACGCACCGGGACAGCAGCACTGTATTATGCTGCAGGTACCGGCCTTTTCCTGTCTGTGCTTGCATCGGCGAAGTGCCTGATGCCGTCAGCACATGTCTTCTATGTGTATCTTATACCGGCAGCCCTTGCGGCCGTACTTTTTGCAGCATTCGTCCTGATGAAATACGCATTCAAAATAAAGCGGGATGAATATAAGTTTTTCTATCATGTGACAAATGCAGGCCTGCATTTATTCAGCATCCTGACTGTGCTTCTGTTTGCGGCCGACTCTTCGATTGCCGCGGCCTATGCATCAGCAGTCTTTGTGCTTCCCGTGCTGTGCCTGACAGGCTTATATATGGAAAAGGGCACGGCTTCCGCTTGGATCGCCGTATCCCTTCTTTATGCTGCGTTTACTTTGCTATTATATAAACTGGCTGTTCCGGCAGACAGTGTGCTTTACATTGCAGGATTTACAGGGGCCTTTGCTGTCATTGCCGCTGCCGGAAGATACCTGCACAGCAGAGTTTTCTCTTCGACTGTACTGACGGACGGGAAAAAGAGGGTAAGTATTGACTGGTTCACAATTCTGGATGTGACAGGAGCGTCCGTGCTGCTTGTTTCAGGCTGGGAGTGGGGAAGGTTTGCGGGAATTATTCTGTTTATAATGTATGCTGTTCTTTTCTATAAAAGGGTCGGCACGCAGCATGCGGATGATATTGTCCTGACATTTGCAGCCGTATTCTGCTGCATTGCCTTTTGGCTGCAGCCGGCTATTATCATACCGGGACTTCTGTCCGCTGAGTTCAATCTGCTTCCCGTTATTGTATTTTTTGTTTTTCTGAACAGGGCGATCTGGCAGCAGGCACGGGGAGTGACAGCTGTTTTACTGTATATATCGGCCTGCCTTTGCATCGCTGTCCTGGCCCTTGACGCCATTTATACCGGAAAGCTCGCTGATGCCCTTATCATCGGGGTCATTTCGCTTCTGCTTCTTGCGGCTTCTTTCCTGAAAAAAAGCAAGCGCTGGTTTGTTCTGTCGGCGCTTACGATAGTAGTGCTTGGCATATATATGTCACGCAGCTTCTGGCTGAATCTTGCGTGGTGGATATATCTTCTGGCAACCGGCCTGGCGCTTATCGGACTGGCTGCGGCAAACGAAGCCGCCAAGCAAAAGGGCAGTTCGCTGTCCAGGAAAGCGTCGTCAGTTTTTGAGGAATGGAAGCTGTAAAGAAGCCCTGCACAGGCCGGATCGAATTTCAGTTATCTTACATCGTTATGGGATGAGAGTATGGCTGTAATGGCAGCTGCATCCAGGTCCCTGCAGGCGATCGCCGGCGCCGGTTCAAGATTGTGCCGGCGTATGCTTTTTTCCATCCAGAGAACATCAAGCCAGACACCCATCTTATATCCGGATTTATGGAAAACACCAATGTCGGTAAAGCCGAATGACCGGTGGAAATCGATGCTGGAGGTATTGTCCGCGGTGATCACAGCATATAAATTGTAATAGCCCTGAAGTTTCAGCAGATCAATCAGACAGGAATAGAGCGCTGTTGCAATTCCCCGCCGATGGAATTTCTCATCAAGGTATACCGCCAGATCGGCATCCCACTGATAAGCTGCCCGTTTGAATGCCGTCGAGGCATATGCATATCCGGCCAACTCGCCGTCCGCCTCGCAGATGAGCCAGGGGAATTGCTCTGTGACTGTGTTAAACCGATCCTTGAAAATTGCAATGGATGGAACGACATATTCGAAAGTGTGGGTGGTTTCCATAATGTACACAGAGTAAAGGGAAAGAATTCCCGGTATATCTGTTTCATTTGCTTCCCGGATTAAAATAGCCATATACAACCGCCTTTTTGAGTACATTCAACATTTATTTACTATACCGCAAATTCCGCTAATCGAGCAGAAAAGATGCCAGCTCATCAACCGTAGAAAAGTAATAATTGCAGTTATTCTTCATATATTCATCTATTTGCGGAATACTATGAGCCCATCCGGCAGCAGCAAAATCTACTCCGCAGCTTTTGGCCATGTCCGCCCCCGGTTTTAAATCGTCTACTACAAGTAATTCGGAGGCATCCAGATGATAGCGCAGCATGATCTCTTCCAAAGGATAAGAGGAAGGCTTTCTCATCTCTATCGGCAGTTCCCATCCAAAAACCATATCGGGAGCCGGAAGGTCGTTTTCCTTATAATCGCGAATGATATTATCCTTAAAAGAGTGCGAGACAACACAGATCAGTCCGCCGTTCTCATGGAATCGCTGAATAACCCGGTCCATACCTGCAAAAATTGTCGGGATGTGCCCGTGCACATATTCATTCCAGCATTCGATCTGATATTCCGTTTCAACATCTGTAAAGCTTAAAACGTCGTTGCATAGTGCTGAAAATCCCGGATCGAAGTTTTCAAGAAAAAATTCTTCAAGTGTTATTTTTGTTTCAGGCCGGATTTTTGCCAGGGTTTTCATGAAGGACGGGTAATGAATCTGTTCGGTACTGTTTACTACGGTATCATCATGGTCAAGTACAAGGCATCTGTATTTCATTGATTTTAACCCCTTATATCATTTCCAGTCCATTATATTATGCATGCCGGATTAGTGGAAAAGCAGAATGCTGAATTGCGCTTTCCGCTAAATAGTATGTACGGCACTATTTGTTAACGAACTTCATGTTGGGATAAAACTTCTCCATTTTCTTATTCGGAAAATATTCATCAAAATAGGCGTCGACTGCGAACCGGGCAGGTCTGTCGTGCAGGCGGTCCGACCAGCGCCAGACACCGTATGCCGACACGGAAATATTGAGAAGCATAAAGAGCAGAAGGGCCCATGTCAGCGGCTTGGCAATAACATTCGGGATTTTTCGGATCTGCCTGATCATGAACGGGTAGAAATACCTGACCCATAAAATTGTCAGTATTCCCCAGAAAAGAGAAAGCTTCAGGCTGGTCCGGCCAAAGATGTTATAAGGCTGGCCCGAATAATTCCAGGAAACTGAACCGAATATTTTCTCCTGCATCCAGGAACAGCCAAATTCGACCAGTGCGCCTATGATCATGCCGGCCAGAAGGATGATGATAATATTCCTCTTTCGCAGCCAGTAAGCACCTAAGGTGATAAACAGCGCGCCCAGGCCGTAAACAACGTTGAAAGGTCCATACAGTAAGCCTGCTGTGTAAGTGAACTGATGAAATCTGATCAGGCAATAGAGTGTCTCGGCGGCAACCCCGAAAAAACTGCCTATTAAGAACGTCCAAAACAGCATATAGAAATTAGGACCGTCAGAAAAATGTTTTCTGCGGGTAATATTCAATATCCTGTTGCCATTCAGGCCTGTCATACAACAGGAACGGCCGGATTTATACAGACACCTGCAAATAGAAGGGTGCCGTCGGCTGCTGTTATTCCATAGATAAACGGACGGTCAAGGATCATATCGGCGTGGCCGTCCGGTGCTGCAGCGCCGTAAAAATCGATCTTAGTAAATGCAGATGCCTCGACACCGATTTCATCAATCGCTATATGTGTATCCTGCCTTACTCCGGAAATGAAGGCATTGCCATCTGTTATCCCGGAAAAATCAGCGCCGGCCGCAAAAGCGGATTGGATTCCAAGACTTTTCAAAGTATCGATCATGTCAAAACTGCTGCCGAATTTAAATTTCGGCACCTGAAATACAACTTCCCCGTTGTAGTAATCACCGCTTTCAAAAATCTGCTGTACCTTCTCCGGTGAAGCGAGAAGCGTATCAATGCTGACACCTTCATCAGGCAGGATGAATACCATTTCCCCGCCGTTTTTAAGGGCCAGCCCGGAACGCAGGAAGCCGTCACCGACACTGAAAGAATGAGTGCCGTACTTCATGTTCATAAAATCACACGTTACGTCATCCCCGGTTGAAAGATGAAAGGTATCTGCGGCGGTCGCATTTTTGTCAAAGCGATCGACCCACTCATCATAAAAATATACGGAATTAATTATAGTCATAATCTGATCAGCAGACGATTCAAGTGCAGGAGCAAGAGTGCCGTTCGTGTTATCTGTGATCCATTGGCCCATTGCTTCACCCGTCTTTTTGTCTGCAAAATCTACGCTGAACAGAGACGCATAGAAGTTCTCAGACGCATTTTCCTTATAGCTATCCTTGAATGCGATTTTATTACCGTTGACATAATTGTCCATCCAGACAGAGTTTGCGATTTTAAGTTTGGAGATTTTGTTGTCAGTATAAAGGAGGCGGTAAAGCTTGCTGCATTGTGCTGACAGCGATGCTGCATCTTTCACACCGAGAACGTTGAGCATTTCGTCTTTCGTGGATCCTTCGGCGCCTGTTGCGGCTAACGCCAGTGCCAAATACAGGCTCAAAGGGGAATAATTGGCGTTGCTGTCCGCATCGCTTAAAATATGGGAGGATGCCGCATAGGAAAATTGTTTAAGGGACGCAGTAAACCCGTCGTTAAGGGCATTCATTTTGCGTACATCAAAAGCAGAATTGAAGTCATCGAATGCAATGGATTTAGGATATACCGGTGCAGTGACGGGTGCAATTGCCTTTGCAGAAGGAATTGCGTTATTACCGCAGGAAGCCGATGAAAACAGCAGTATTACACAAAGGAGTCCGGCGATTGCTTTTTTCATGAATATCTCCTCCGAATTTGACTGAAGACACATAAAATCTTTTGTTTTGTGTGCAACAAATGTACTGCATTCGGGAATTTACAGGAGTATGTAGATAAAGTAATACAATATAATTATACACCTGATAATCATTGCCGTCATAGACTTGCTCTTTATAAAAAAACGCCAAAACGGATTGCCCGTTGAGCGAATCCGTTTTGGCAAAGGGGATAAATTACTTGAGGAGGCTAATTAAAGGAGTTGAACGAGTTCTTCGAAAATGGGGGCATAATGACTTCCGACGAGTCCGAAATCCATTTTTTTGTAAGACCATACGGCTCTGCCGATTGCGTGCTTTTCAAATATACTGTGAATGTCACGGAACCAGTTCAGGGTACTGTCAAGAGGGGCGTTATCTATAACGCCGTATTCTCCGCAATAAAGGGGCACATCCCTTTCTTCCGCAATCTTCACTGCTTCGGTGAAAACGGCGTCAAACAGGTCAGGGCCCATTGTTTTCAGACGAAGAATCTTCAGGGACATGGACATCGTTTCACCAAGGATTTTGGAACCCTCAACATATTCGGAAAGACTGGCCGGATACTCCATAACAAGATCGGACGGCATATCTTCAACCCAATAGGCCGACTGATGAGTAAACAGCATCGGGTCGTAACAGTGGAAGTTGTAGACTATGTTCCGGTCATAAGGCATGTCGAGATATTTGATCGAGTTGACACTGTTATACCAGACACCGCCAATAAGAATACGGATATCGGGAGCGGATGTGCGGATTGTCTCAACGGCACGCCTTGCAATACGGTTCCAGCTTTCGGTAACCTTTTCCGACACAACTTCGTTAAGCAGTTCAAAAGAAAGGCGGTCATCATATTTACCGTAGCGAACTGCAAATTGCTCCCAGAGTTTATAGAATCTCAGCTGAAGTACTTCATCATCGAAAAATCTTTCCGACGTATTTAATTCATCAAACGAGTATCCGGCAGTTTTGTGCAGGTCGAGAATCATGTTGAGATGATATTTTTCGCACCAGGACAGGCAATTATCAATATATGTAAACCCATCCTCTATATATATCCCATCGGATGTTTCCAGTACCTCGAAATCAACGGGTACCCGTACGTGGTCAATACCCCAGGATGCCAGTTTTTCTATATCTTTTTCTATAATATAAGTATCATAGTGTTTTTTGCCGTGAATACACTGTGACAGCCAGCCGCCAAGATTGACGCCTTTATAATATCCTTCGAATTTTCTCATAGTTGTACTCTCCTGTGTTCGGCCAATAGTGTTGTATTCATTTTGCTTCACTCAAACGTACTTCTATATCAAATTCATTGTTTTTATAGCATAATTGTGGCATATGTCCTGAAAACAGACTACAGAAGGGGGCGTGATTTTATCGATACTAACAAAGAACTCAATCACAGACTATTCCTGCAGAGGGAAAACGATATAAATCACTCGCCATATGAGAACGAACTGGTTTTTTACGGGCTGGTGAGGGACGGCGATCAGAAGAAAATTTTCGAATTGATGGACAAATCTCCGCTTAATGATCCCGAGGGCAGGGGGCGTCTGTCGCAGGATGAAGTCAGAAACATCAAATATCACTTCATTGTCTCTGCAGCGATGATATCCCGATTCTGTATGGAAGGCGGAATGAATTCCGAAACTGCATACAGCCTGAGTGACCTGTATATTCAAAAAGCCGATATCTGCACATCCATCGAACCGCTCATTGAACTTCACAGATCCATGTGTTCCGATTATGCAGGCCGGATGCGGCAGCTCCGGCGCAGTAAGGTATATTCGAAGCATGTTGTCCTTTGCATTGACTTTATTTATGAGAATCTGCAGAAGCGGATTACCGTAAGCATGCTGGCCAAACATGTCAGCCTTAATGAGACCTATCTGTCAAAACTTTTCCAGGCGGAAACAGGCAAATCTGTCAGCGGTTATATAAGGGATAAAAAGATAGAGGCGGCACAGAATATGCTGAAGTATTCGGATTATTCATGCCTCAATATAGGGAATTATCTGGCGTTCTCTTCGCAAAGCCACTTTATACTGGTATTCAGGACAAAAACCGGACTGACGCCGCAGGATTATAGGAAGCGGCATTTCAGAAGTAACTGGAATAAGGAATAATGATGGAGCAACATCGCTGTCCTGTGCATTCTTAAGTGGTACTCATGATATAATGAACGCAAAATTTCGCTGGTAAATAGAATGCCAGGCATTCATATTTTCCAGTGTGTATAATTGGGTTCTGTGCGAAATGACGGGGGAGCGAAAATGAGCACCAATTCACTTGATATTAAATTTGACATGTCCAAACCGCCGATAAGGCAGCGATGGTTTTTGCGTCCTATCACATGGGCGGTGAGTTTTCCAACGGTCTGGTCGCACCGCCTCAAAATACACAAAACCGGCATTGAAGGTCTGAAACCGCCGTATATTCTGCTATGTACGCATATGGCTTTCATGGATTTTATGGTGACCACATCTGCAATTTTCCCGCATCGCGGCCATTACGTGGTCGCAATTGACGGTTATATCGGCAGGGAATGGCTCCTGAGAAATGTCGGGGCTATCTGCAAACGCAAGTTCACGAACGACATTACCCTGATCAAGAACATCAGAAAGACGATTGATCGCGGGGATATCCTAGTCCTGTATCCGGAAGCAAGGTATTCCCTGGCCGGAACGACAGCGGTCCTTCCGGATTCGCTCGGAAAGCTTGTCCGTTTTGCCGGAGCTCCCGTTGCAGTACTGAATATGCACGGCAATTATTTGAATTCACCGTGCTGGAACTTAAAGAATCGCAGAATTCCGCTTGAAGCCGATTTTTCGCAGATACTGACTGCAGAGGAGACGCACTCGCTGCCGGTCGAGGAAATCAACAACCGGATCCGCAAATCTTTTGCATATGACGAATATAAATGGCAAAAAGATAATCAGATCCATATTGCTGATAAAAATAATGCCGAAGGGCTGCATAAAGTGCTGTATCAGTGCCCGAGCTGCATGACGGAATTCCGTATGGAATCAGCCGGCGTTCAAATCTGGTGCAGCCACTGCGGCAAGCACTGGACTATGTCAACGCTTGGTGAGCTCAAGGCACAGACCGGCGAGACGGAATTCAGCCACGTCCCGGACTGGTATGAGTTCCAGCGCAGGGAAGTCAGGAGACAAATTGAATCCGGAACATATGAAGTCAGCGATGATGTCGATATTGATTCGCTGCCCAATGCCCGAGGCTATATCAATATCGGACACGGACGTCTGACGCATAATATGACCGGCTTCCGGCTTGAAAGAGGGGATGCCGGCAATGGGCCCTTTCTCCTGAAAACGCCTGCAAGCATGTATTCATGCCATATTGAATATAACTATGATAAGAGGGGCGACTGTATTGATTTGTCGACCCTGCAGGATACTTACTATATTTATCCGCTTAACCTGCGCTGCTGCGTCACCAAAATCGCACTCGCCACAGAGGAGCTGTACTTTTTCCAGAAAGCATCCGACATGATTAAGACTATGTATGCAAGCGCCGATTCCGTTTAGGTTATGATTTGTGCCTGATCATGGCCTGTTCAGGATTGTCTGGATTTTAGGTCTTTGCGGATATGTATTTTCGTCCCTGCCGGACATCCCTTTTCATGAATTCGCGCTGTATCGTATTCAGGACAACGCGCTTGTTTGCGCTCCAAAGAGGCGCGATCAGCAGGGATTTCGGTCCGTCGCCCGTCATACGATGAATAATGATGCTGGAGGGAAGCATCTCGATGCATTCTGCCAGAAGGTCAATATATTCCTCCATTGTCATCACGGCAAATTCACCCTGCTCATAAAGTACGGAGAGATCTGTGTTTTTCAATACGTGAAGCAGCTGCAGCTTGATCCCGTCTATTGGCTGTGCTGCAATGTATCCGACGGACTCCAGCATATCACCTCGTGATTCGCCGGGGAGTCCAAGAATCAGGTGGACTATGATCTTGACCCCGGTTAAGCGGAGCTTTTCGAGTGCTTCTTCAAAACAGGCAAGATCGAAGCCGCGGCGGATCAGATCGGCCGTCCGGGGATGGATTGTCTGCAGTCCGAGCTCAACCCATACCGGCTTGATTTGGTTAAGACGGCCAAGAAGTCCGAGAATCCCGTCGGGCAGACAGTCCGGACGGGTTGCAATCGACAGGGCTACTATATCAGGATGGCTGATCGCTTCCATGAAGATTTTCTCCAGGTATTCCACCGACTCATATGTGTTTGTGTAATTCTGGAAATAAGCAATGTATTTGCCGTCTGTAATTTTACGGCTGACTCTTGCTTTGGCCGATTCGATCTGTTCAGATATTGACAGGCTGCGGTCGGCGGCAAAATCGCCTGAACCGCCGGCGCTGCAGAAAATACAGCCGCGCGTTTCAAGCGTACCGTCGCGGTTCGGACAGGTGCAGCCGGCATCGAGTGCTAATTTATACACCTTTGTACCGAATTCGTTTTTCAGATAATCACTTAGTGACGAGTAGTTCATTTCCGGCATCCCTCTGCAGTCAATCGAATCATTTCCGGGGCTATTCGGTGCGCTTTTTTGCTGCATCCCAATTCTTTATGTTGACAGTATACCTTTCAAAGCCCGGGAAACATATTTAATTCTGTGTCAAATTGTATAGAATAGAGGGAAGACACAGACACAATTTTGAATAACATGAGGTGCCATATGAAACACGGAATTTATTACGCTTACTGGGAACAGCAGTGGCAGGCCGATTATCTTTATTACATCAAAAAGGCCGCGCGGCTGGGATTTGATATTCTTGAAATAGCGGCAACCCCCCTGCCGGAATATTCCGATCAGAAACTCCTGGAACTCCGGGAATGCGCCGAGGCGAACGGAATAACTCTTACGTGCGGCCATGGACCCAGTGCCGGCCAGAATCTTGCTTCTTCGGATCCCGCTGTGCGAAGAAATGCAAAAAAGTTCTACACGGACCTTTTGCAGCGCCTTGAAAAGCTAGATATCCACCTGATCGGCGGCGGGATTTATTCTTACTGGCCCGTTGATTACAGCCAGACGATTGACAAGCCGGGCGACTGGGGCAGAAGTGTCGAGGGAGTCGCGGAAGTTGCAAAGACAGCGCAGGAATGCGGTGTCCGGTACTGCCTCGAAGTTCTTAACCGGTTTGAAGGTTATTTGCTGAACACATCAGAAGAAGCAGTGAGATTTGTCCGGGAAGTGGATCACCCGAATGTCAAAATGATGCTTGATACTTTTCACATGAACATTGAGGAAGACAGTATCGGCGGTGCAATACGGCAGGCCGGAATTTATCTCGGGCATTTCCACACCGGTGAATGCAACCGCCGCTGTCCGGGCAAAGGGCGTACACCCTGGCGTGAAATTGCCGAGGCTCTCAAGGACATTGATTATCAGGGAGCTGCCGTCATGGAACCTTTTGTACGGATGGGCGGGCAGGTTGGCTCCGACATCAAAATCTGGCGTGACATCAGCCACGGGGCGGATGAGTCCGAGCTCGATGCAGACGCACGGGCGGCGCTTGAGTTTTCGCGGTATATGCTGGATTTTTAAGACAGTTTATTTAAAAAAAAGGCCTCGGAATGAAATCCGGGCCTTTTTCTTTTGACTTAATAAATCGTGAAAACCAAAATTATCATCTCAATCGGTTTCCGATTATTTCAGTACCGGATAAATCGTCCTGTACTGAACCAGTGCAGCCTCCCAGAATGCCCTGTCCTCAGGCTCATAATGCTTGAGTTCAAAGGAAGCCGCGATAACTTTGCGGGCTTCTGCAAGCGAATGGATAACGCCCTGCGCCATAAGCTGAACAGCCATATTACCGAGTGCCGTAGCTTCGATCGGTCCGGCAATGACGTGGCTTCCGGTTGCATTGGCAGTGAACTGGGATAAAAGACCGTCTTTGGTTCCGCCGCCGACAACATGCAGATTGGGATATTTGCGGCCGGTAATTTCTTCAATCTGTTTCATGCTTACACAGTACTTCAGTGCAAGGCTCTCATAGATGCAGCGGACAACTTCCCCGCGTCCTACAGGAACATGCTGGCCGGTTTTGCTGCATAATTCACGGATGCGCGCCGGCATATCACCGGGAGTCGCCAGGCTGTCATCATCCGGGTCAATCAGGCATTGGAACGGCTTACAGGCGAGTGCCTCTTTCTCGAGATCACCAAAACTGACTTCTGCACCTTCGCGTATCCACTGCCTCCTGGATTCCTGGATGAGCCACAGTCCCATAATATTTTTGAGAAAACGGGTTGTTCCATTGTAGCCGCGTTCATTGGTGAAATTGTAGGAGTATGATTTCTCGTTGATCAGCGGTGTCGGGCTCTCAATTCCCATAAGTGACCAGGTCCCGCTGCTGATGTATACGAAATCCTCCGTGCCTGCCGGTACTGCAACAACTGCGGAAGCAGTGTCGTGGGATGCAACGGCGACGACCGGGATCGGATTGATGCCGAGCTCTTTGCAGATTGCATCTGAAATGGGCCGGCCCATTGTACCCGGATCAACGATCGGGCACAGGATACTGGTTGGAATCCCAAGACGGGTAAGCAGGTCAAGGTCCCATTCGCCGGTAGCTGCATTCAGCATCTGTCCGGTGGAGGCAATCGTCCGTTCGGACTGCTGGAGGCCTGTCAGAAGATAAGTAAAAAGATCAGGTGTCTGTATCATCTTGGCTGCCCGTCCGAGCAGTTCCGGACGACGGGTCTTGAGTGCAAACAACTGGAAAAGAGTATTGAAGTAGATCATCTGCGTGCCGGTGCGTCCATAAAGTTCTGCCTTGGGGACGATCTCAAATACTTTTTCCATGATGCCCTGCGTACGTGCGTCGCGGTAGTGGACCGGGTTCTCCAAAAGGTAGCCGCGTTCGTCAATCAGCCCGAAATCCACGCCCCAGGTATCAATACCCAGACTATCAATCGGTCCCTTGGATTTGGACTTGATAAGACCCTGCTTGATTTCATAAAAGAGTCGAAGTACGTCCCAGAACAGCGTGTCGCCGACCTGTACAGGATCATTGGAAAAACGGTGTATCTCTTCGAGTTCGATTCGTGTGCCGTCATACCGTCCAAGCATCGCACGGCCGCTGGAAGCGCCAAAATCAAATGCAAGTAATTGCTTAACATCGGACATAAAATTACCTCCCAATATTTCGATCCACCTTGAAAACAAGTCTATTTATGTATTTTGCATGATACCGGGATAAAGGGCAAGTCAGATGCCGGAAAATAAACCGGCCCGATTATATGTTTTCTAATGTAATGGCGAAATTAACATCGAAACAAATGAAATCTTCCGAAATCCGGGGATTTAACCAAAGACTATTTTGTTTTTTCCATTGTTATGATGAACCTGTCTTTGCGGGATTTTCCGTCCATGCTGACAAAGCGCACCCGGCCGAATCCACGGAGACTGATCAGGTCCCCCGGTTTAAGCGTGTGGTCCGGGCGCTGCTCCTGTACATAATTCAGATTGACCTGGCCGCCTCTGATAAGCTCTGTGATTTCGGAGCGCTGCAGGGAAAACCCTTCCGAAGCGACATTATCAAGCCGCAGGGAAGAGACATTGCCATGGAGGATAATTAGTTCCGGGACACAAATTGTAAGATCGGAAAGCGGCTCCTTTACTATTTTCACACGTGCAGCGCCGATGCGCTCCATATTAAGCGAAAGATATTCTGAAATACCGGCAAGAATTACGATCTGAGCTGACTTTTCGGATACCAGGATGTCACCGATCTGGTCCCGGCGCATTCCCAGGGCGAGGATCGCGCCCAGATAATCGCGGTGCTCCAAACCGTCACGGGTCACTGTTATGTGCAGCACATGCAGGTATTCGTCCCAGTCCGGCTCTGCCTCTGCAAGATAATCAGGCACAAAAATCAAAATTCGGCGTTCGGCACCTTCGTACCCGCCGTGCGTTTTGAAGGAGACACCGCTTTTTTGCGCAGCAGCGCGAGCAATAGTAAGCTCTGCCGGCGTTAGAAAGCATGTCTGGGTTATCCTGTGCTGCCGGTCACATTGATCAGCCAGATCCCTGGTTCTGGCCCGAAGCAGATTCTCATCCATGGAAGTGCGCATTGAAAAGCCTCCTGTTGTTTCTGACAACCTCTTTATAGAGATAAGTAGGGAGCCTGTCAAGACTTCGCGTAAATACTTGGAATAATCATTGTTTTTCCTCCGGGTGTGCTTGTTTTTTATTAATGGCTTTCTGTCCGAATCGGGAAGTTTTTATGGGTTTCAATGATACTGCACACAGAATCTGCTTCACCTGAAAAAATTATATTGAATGAAGAAAATACAACTCAAAGGACAATATAATAATTTGGAAATTGGTAATTTTTCCTTAACATTATCGTGATATAATATATTTACGTTGAATTGACCACCCCATATAGAGCACATTTTTTCTTTTTTATCCGGTTCAAAATGAATCCTTTGGGGGGGATATGTCATGAAAAATATCTTTTCCCGTAAAAAAGCAGCTAAGTGGATAATCCTGATAGTAGTGTTCTTCACGTTATTATTTCCGATGGGCATATTCGCAGAATCGGGCAATTCGGAGATCACTAAGCCACTTGTTTTTTTGGGAAATCAGAATTTGCCGCCGATGGTCTATCTTGAGAATGGATCCCCCAAAGGAATCGTTGTGGATATTGTTCATGCGCTTGCAGAAAAAATGGGACGCACAATTGAAATCAAGGCAATGAATTGGGCAGAGGCGCAGAAAATTGTCGAACAAGGCGGAGCAGATGCCCTGATTCAAATGAATATAACGGAAGAGCGCAAAAAGATATATGACTTTTCAGATCCGCTCTTAGATTCAAAATTTTCTATTTTCACTCTTACAGACACGACTGGAATATCAGGGGCTTCAGATCTTAGAGGTTTACGGGTAGGGGTTGAAGCCAAAGGATACCCCAGTGTTGTGCTGCAGTCGGATTCCCTTATAGAATTGGTAAACACGCCAAGCATCCTTGATGCCTTCCAAATGCTGAAGGATGGAAGCGTCGATGCTGTAATAGCCGATGAATGGGTCGGCGAATATATTCTTGCTGAAAATGGAATCGGCGGTGTATTTGTGACCGGCGATCCGATAGCAACACTGCAGTCGTCCATAGCTGTACAAAAAGGCGATACGGAATTGCTGGCTGCCATAAACAAAGGACTTGAAGAGATAAAAGCAGATGGTACATACCAGCTGATTCTAGATGACTGGAAGCCCGCAGAGGTTGTTTTCCAGACACGGGATCAAATACGATTAACGCAATATGAATATGGTATCGGGGTGCTGTTATTATTGGTTGTCATGGCAACAGTGTGGGGTCTTATTCTTTTTCGCCAGCTCACAAAAACAAAGAAGATGAAACACATGCTTGAAGAAGAGCATCAGCGGCATAATGATACAATTACCGGTGCGAAAGTTGGAACGTGGGAATGGAATGTCCAGACAGGCGAAACTGTGTTTGGAGTGAGGTGGGCGAACATTATAGGATACACACCGGAAGAATTATATCCTTCCAATTTTGATGTCTGGAAAGGATATATCCATCCTGAAGATTTAAAATTATTCGAGACTCAAACGAACCTGATTTTCGATGGAAAAGCTGATTATTATGATGTTGAATACCGAATGAAACACAAAGCAGGCCATTGGGTGTGGGTAAACATAAAAGGCAAAGTAATATCGTGGACCAATGACGGGAAACCCCTCCTGATGAGCGGAATATCAATTGAAATTACCGAGCGAAAGCAGGCGGAAGAATTGCTGCGGTCAAGCCGGGCGCAGCTGACGGATATTATTCAATTTCTTCCGGATGCTACGCTGGCTATTGATAAGGAAAAACGAATCATAATCTGGAACAAGGCCATTGAGGATATGACGGGAATTCCTGCTTCCGATATGCTGGGCAAAGGTGATCACATTTTTACTATTCCTTTTTATGGAGAGGCACGGGAGGCACTAGTGGATTTAGTCCTGCTGAGTAATGAAGAGAATGCAAAAAGGTATACCAACCTTATTTGTGAAGGTGATACCGTTACAGCAGAAGTATTCTGCAAAGCCCTGTACAATAATAAGGGCGCATGGATTTGGGCTAAAGCATCACCCCTGCACGATGATGACGGCAATGTTATAGGAGCTATCGAGATCATCCGTGATATTACCGGGCGCAGGCAGGCGGAAGATACACTGAAGGAAAGCGAAGAAAAATACAGGCTTCTTACCGAGAATGCATCTGATGTCATCTGGATATTAAATACAAGGAAGCGCAAATTCACCTATATTAGTCCTTCAATTATCAATTTGCTCGGTATTACAGCGGAAGAAGCCATGGATGAAAGAATGGAAACCGCTTTTACACCTGAATCATTTGCAGTAATGAGCGAGGCGATAGCAAGAAATGTTGCATATTTTGCCAAACATCCCAAATCCACTCGTTCCTATATAAATCAAATCCAGGAACCCTGTAAAAACGGGAACATAATTTGGGTTGAGATATCAACAAAATATCGTTATAACGGCGAAGGTGATATTGAAATCGTCGGTGTGAGCCGCAATATTGACGAAAGAAAAAAATCCGAAAATGAAATTCTTTATATGGGTTATCATGACCAGCTGACCGGGCTGTATAACCGCAGATTTTATGAAGAAGAGTTAAAAAGACTTGATACTGCACGAAATCTTCCTTTGACTCTTGTAATGGGTGATGTAAACGGTTTAAAAATTATCAACGATTCATTTGGGCACACCATGGGTGACAGACTTCTTGTGAAAGTGGCAGAATTGCTAAGGAAAGGATGCCGGTCTGATGACATTATTGCAAGACTCGGAGGAGATGAATTTGTTGCTGTTTTATGCAAGACGGATACTGCTGAAGCTGAGCGGATCATTGCACGTATCAATGATCTTTTGCGGGAAGAAAAAATCGGATCCATTGATGTTTCCGTATCATTTGGTTTTGAAACGAAACATAATGAGAAAGAAAATATTCAGAAGATAATCAAAAAAGCGGACGACCATATGTATCGGCACAAGCTCTCGGAAAGTTCGGTCATGAGGAGAAGAACAATTGATCTGATCATGAATACGCTATTTGAAAAAGATAATAAAGAAATGCTGCATGCTAAGAGAGTCAGTGGGATTTGTGAAGCTCTTGCAAAAAAGATGAATTTTGATCAGGATGATGTAAATGAAGCCAGAACAGCCGGGCTCATGCATGATATAGGTAAAATAGGAATTGATGAGAAAATATTCAGCAGCCTGCAGAAATTAGACAGTGGGGAATGGAAAGAAATCAGGAGACATTCTGAAATCGGGTATCAGATACTGACTTCGGTAAATGAATTCTCTGAAATTGCCGTTGATATCCTTGCGCACCATGAAAGATGGGACGGAAAAGGATATCCAAAGGGTCTTGCCGGCGAGGAAATTCCGCTGAAGGCAAGGCTTATTGCCATTGCAGATGCCTTTGATGCTATAACAACCGGAAGTCCGTATAGGAAAGCAATCAGCAAAGAGGACGCCATAAATGAAATTCGAAGGTGTTCCGGCACTCAGTTTGATCCTGAAATTGCAAAGATATTCATTGAAATGGTTATGCAGGCAGAGATTGGCTGTGATAGCTAAATTTGCATCTTCAATAAATTCAACAGTGAATCCATACGAATGCGATTGTCAAGGCATCTCTCACATGATAAAATGAAAATACTTTGACAGTCAAAATAATTTGGTGGACGGCCCGTTTGTCAGGAGGACATCACATGCAGACAGTAGTTGGTAAAAAATATTATAAACAGCCCCGGTTTGAGACGACCCGTGATTTGATCAGGGACTGTGCAAAGCGCTATGCTGATATGGACGCATACCGCTACCATGATGTACCGGGAGGTACGGAGATTGTCCATACTTACCGGGAATATTCATCCGCCATTGATGACTTCGGAACGGGACTGCACAGTCTCGGCCTTGCAGGCAAAAACATTGTAGTCATAGGTTCAAATTGTTATGAATGGGCTATCGCGCACAACGCCGTTGTGAATGGAACAGGGGTATCTGTGCCGTTGGACCGGCAGCTGCCGCAGGCTGAGGTGATCAGCCTGACCGAACGCGGCAACGCGGAGGCATTTATTTATAACAGTGCCCATCATGAAATTGCTCTGGCTGTTGCGGCAGTCAACCGGAAAATCAGATATTTTATCTGCATGAAGCCAGGGATTATCACCCCGGCGTGCCGTCAGGAAGACCCGCGGTTTGTCAATTTCGATGAAATTCTCCAAAAGGGCCATAACCTGCTTGCAGGAGGAGACAGGGCTTTTGTTGATGCACCGATTGATCCTGATGCCATGTGTTCGCTTCTGTTCACTTCAGGGACAACTGCGATGTCAAAAGGCGTAATGCTGAGCCACCGCAACATCACTCATAATATCTTTGTCGTGATCAGTACGATCAAAATTGAACAGGGCCAGAGAGTCCTTTCTGTTCTTCCGCTGCATCATACTTTCGAAAACACTGTCGGCATGTATATGATGCAGGCCTATGGATGCTGCATCTGCTTTACTGACGGTCTTCGCTACCTTTCCCAGAATCTGAAGGATTGGAAGATCAACATCATCCTGGCGGTTCCCCTCCTTTTTGAGAATATATACCACCAGATGCAAAAGACACTTATCAAGACCGGCAAGCTTAAGCTTGTAAATACAATGCGGCACGTTTCGAATGTCCTCAGAATAGTCGGGATCGACATCCGCGGCAAACTTTTTCATCAGATTATTGAGGCTGTCGGCGGCGGATTGAATCTGTGTGTCTGCGGCGCTGCTGCCATTGACCTTGAAATTGCCAAATTTTTCAATGAAATCGGAATCGAATTCCTCTGCGGGTATGGACTTACCGAGACATCACCGGTTATTGCGGCCTGTAATCAGAAGATAAATGTCTATGGGAGCGTCGGGAATCCTCTTGCGACCGTCGAAGTGGCCATTGATACGGAAAGTACGAATAAGGGCGAGATCGGCGAGATTCTGACCAGAAGTGAAAGTGTTATGCTCGGATACTATCAGAATCCGGAAGCTACAGCTGAAGTCATGACCGCCGACGGCTGGTTCCGGACAGGCGATATCGGTTATCTTGACAGGAAGAACTGCATCCACATCACTGGACGAATCAAGTCAATGATTGTCCTGACTAACGGTAAAAAAGCATTTCCGGAAGAAATCGAATTTTTGGTCAACCATATTCCGGGGATTAAGGAATCCATTGTCTGGGGTGATACTACATCCAGGGAAAATGTTGATATTTGCGCGAAGATTGTCATTTCACCCGACGACCTTCCGGAAAAACTGAAAAAGGACGAGAAAGCACAGGGACAGTACTTTGCAGAACAGCTCAAACTTGTCAGCCAGCAGATGCCGCCTTATAAAATGATTAAATACTTTGTGATGACCCGCGAGGATCTGATCAAGACGACAACACTTAAAGTACGACGTACTGTTGAACAGGCTAAAATTCTAAACAGGCTGGCTGAGCTTGATTTGACAATGAAAACAGCGTCAGGCAGGAACATCGACTGATATTCCTGCAGTTGCCCGGCGAACTGCCCATTTCAAAATATGCACATGCTGTTTACACAAAGTCTTTGAATTCGATTCAGGTTCAAGGACTTTGTAAATTTTTAACCTTGACTGAAATTCATAGTGCACAGGCGAAACGTTATGATATTATCAAAGGAATTGATAAAATCGGTTGATGATATCTGGAGGATGTACGTCGTGGATGAATTCAGTAAACTGAAAAACCAGACTGTCCTTGACAACATGACGGATGGTTTTGTAACCATTGACGCAAACTGGTGCTATGCATATATCAACAAAACGGCCGGACAGCTTTTTCAAATAGATGCGGACAATAATATAGGAAAGGATATCTGGGCTGAAAAGCCGGATGGATTTGGTGTTCCGTTTCACCCGGCCTATGAAGAAGCCATGAGGGAACAGACACAAAAGGTAATCCCGGTATACATTTCATGGATGGACAGATGGTTTGAAAATAGAATCTACCCTTCTAAAAGCGGGCTGCATATGCTCTTTTCAGATATCACCGAAAGAAGGGCAGAGAATATCAGGTTGACGGAGAATGAGCGGAATACATCGGTTTTGCTCTCCAACATGCCGGGACTGGTTTACAGATGTAAATATGACAGTGACTGGACGCTTCTGTATGTGTCCGATGGTTGTCATTCACTGACCGGTTATTCGGCTGAACAATTAATGGAGGACCACGATATCAGCTTCAATGATCTGATCAATAATGGATACCGCGAAAAATATTGGAGGAGCTGGTCGCTGGCTCTTAAAGAAAGAACAAAGTTCCTTGAAGAATATCCCCTCATCAGATCAAACGGAGAGATAATCTGGGTTTTAGAGCAGGGTCAGGCCGTTTATACTGAAAATGGTGAGGTGGATTTTCTTGAAGGCCTTATTATAGATATAACGGATCGAAAAACAAAGGAACTCGAGGTCGAATACCTTTTGCAGTTTGATTTTCTGACAGGCGCCAGCAACAGAATATATTTCGAACGCGAACTGAGCCGTCTGGATACATCTGAGCAGCTTCCAATTTCCATTATTATCGGAGATATTAACGGACTCAAGCAGATTAATGATGCATTCGGACAGCTTCACGGTGACAGTCTGATTAAAGAGACCTCGCACCTTATTCAGGGGGGCTGCAGGGAATGTGATCTGCTTGGCAGGCTTGGCGGGGATGAGTTTGCCATCCTGATGCCGAATACCGACAATATAACTGCCGATAATATCCTGAAAAATCTAAAAACACAATTTGAAAAATATAATGGCGCTGTTGAAATCGACATGAACCGGATTAATATATCGTTTGGCTGCGCAACAAAGGATATGGCAGATATCAGCATGAATTCCGTCATTAAGCTCGCTGAGGAACATATGTACAAACGCAAGCTTCTTGAGCGTAAGAGCATGCATAATTCTGTTGTTGCATCCATCAAGACAACAATGTTTGCCAAGAGCCAGGAGACGGAGGAACACGCGGAACGGCTGGCAGCACTTGCAAATACCATGGGCAAAAAGCTGAACCTCCAACAGGTTGAACTCAACGAACTGGAGCTGCTGGCGACTTTGCACGATATCGGTAAAGTTGGGATCAGCGACCAGATCCTGAATAAGCCCGGTAAACTGACAGAGGAAGAATGGGATCTGATGAAGATGCATTCTGAAATAGGATATAAAATTGCGATGGCTTCGCCTGAACTGATGCCGATAGCGGACTATATTCTGAGCCACCATGAACGCTGGGACGGACACGGCTATCCACAGGGTCTGGCCGGTCACAAAATCCCGCTGTGTTCCAGGATTTTAGCAGTGGCCGATGCCTACGATGCCATGACGGAGGACCGGGTATACAGGAAAGCAATGAGTATGGAAGATGCTCTGGAAGAAATCAGAAAAAACAGCGGAACACAGTTTGATCCGGAAGTTGTCGATACCTTCCTGATGCTCATTGCAGGGTGAGGTAAAAAGCGGTGACTACTTTTGTATTTGCACGCGTTGACGATATTCCGGCACGGGACGCCACGGTCGTGATCCGCAAATATCGCACTGCATTACATGCGCTGAATAAACATGAAACGATTGGCCTCTTTATTTCATCCAAAGATTAATATGAATTTCAAGAAAAGTCTTTTGATTTTTTAAATCAATATATAGATATGGGTTTATTCTGTGTATAATCTTTAAGTGAATGACACATATTTTCCTGCGCACTGCATATGATTTGGTGAAATTCAAAGACAAAATTTTTTAACGGGGTATTTACATGAAAGAATTAGCAAATCACAAACGAATCAAAGTGACGGTCAACGGACGTGAAGTCGAAGTCTATGATAATCTGACAATCCTTCAGGCACTTCTGCAGGAAGAGATTCACATCCCCCATCTCTGCTATGACATCCGTTTGGAAAGATCCAACGGCAACTGCGGGCTCTGTGTCGTCGAGCTCGGAACAAACGGGGAGCGGGATGTCAAAGCCTGTCAGACTCCTATTAAAGAAGGCATGACAATCTGTACCAACAGCCCTAAGCTGGAAAGCTACCGAAAGGTACGCCTTGAACAGCTTCTTTCCGATCACAATGCAGACTGCGTGGCACCGTGTGTTCAGACATGCCCTGCCAACATTGATATTCAAGCCTATCTAAGCGCTGTGAGAAATGGTAATTTCGAGACAGCCCTGCGCATCATAAAAGACAGCAATCCTTTTCCGGTTGTCTGCGGACGCGTCTGCCCTCACCCCTGTGAAGCGCAGTGCCGCCGTAATCTGGTCGACACCCCTGTTGCCATTAATTACGTCAAACGTTTTGCGGCAGATTGGGATATGGCCCGCGAGCAGCCCTGGATACCGACAAAAAATGCGGCGACCAATAAGAAGATCGCAATTGTCGGAGCCGGTCCGTCAGGCTTAAGTGCAGCGTATTACAGCGCAATCAGCGGCCATGACGTTACTGTATTCGAACGCCAGCCTGAAGCCGGCGGCATGATGCGGTACGGAATTCCCGAATATCGCCTTCCGAAAAATACGATGGACAAAGAAATAGACGTCATGAAAAAACTGGGTGTAAAAATTATGACCGGCAAGGCGATCGGTACGCATATCAGTCTTGAAGACCTTCATAAGGATTTCGACGCCGTATATCTGGCGATCGGATCCTGGCGTGCAACCCCGATGCAGATCGAGGGCGAAAATCTCCCCGGCGTATGGCTCGGAATCCAATACCTTGAGCAGGAAACCAAAGGAGTCGATACCAAAACAGGGGACAGCGTTATTGTTATCGGCGGCGGAAACACAGCTATTGACTGTGCACGTACGGCTTTGCGCAAAGGTGCAAAATCCGTTAAGCTCATCTATCGCCGTACACAGGCCGAGATGCCTGCAGAGCCGTATGAAGTCGAGGAAGCTATACACGAGGGCGTTGAGATGGTTTTCTTAATGGCTCCAACGAAGATTTCGGCAGACGGTGCAAAAAAGAAGCTGCACTGTATTCAGATGACGCTTGGACAGCCTGACAGATCAGGCCGCCGGCGTCCCGTTCCGATTGAAGGCAGTGATGTTGAGATTGAAGCAGATACAATCATCGGCGCCATCGGCCAGAGTACCAACACGCAGTTCCTCTATAACGACCTGCCTGTGAAGCTCAACAAGTGGGGTGACATTGAGATTAACGGCAAGACTTCACAGACTTCCGAGCTCAACGTCTTTGCTGGCGGTGACTGTGTGACAGGGCCGGCAACGGTTATTCAGGCAGTTGCGGCCGGAAGGCATGCAGCCGAAGCGATGAACAGCTTCCTTATGAAGGGTTATGTTCATGAAGGTCATGTGGATTACAGCTGCAGCCGCGGTTCGATGGAAGATCTTCCGAAGTGGGAGTTTGAAGATTTCCCGAAGTTCAAGCGGGCTCCGATGCCGGCGATTTCCGTGGAAGCGCGCAAAAACAACCTCAAAGAAGTCGAACTCGGGCTTTCGGAAGAAGCTGCCAAGAATGAAGCACGACGGTGCCTGAGGTGCGGATGTGCGGAACGTTATACATGTGATCTTCGTAAAGAAGCCAGTGAACATGATATCGTATATGCAGATCCCGTACATGAACGTCCGTTTTATCCGATCGTCGATGACCATCCATTTATAGTGCGTGATTCCAATAAGTGCATTTCGTGCGGAAGGTGTATTGCCGCCTGTGCGGAAATAGAAGGTCCCGACATACTTGCATTCTATATGAAGCACGGCCGCCAGCTAGTAGGCACGAAGAGCGGCAAGCCTTTGAACGAAACGGATTGTGTCAGCTGCGGTCAGTGCGTCAATGCGTGCCCGTGCGGGGCGCTGGACTACCGCAGGGAGAGAAGCAAGGTATTCCGGGCTATTAATAATCCCAAAAAGACTGTAGTCGCCTTTGTGGCACCTGCTGTCCGAAGTGTTATTTCTTCCCAATTCGGCATTCCATTCAATGAAGCGGCCGCCTATATGGCAGGTATGCTTAAGAAGCTTGGATTTGACAAGGTTTTCGACTTCACTTTTGCAGCCGACCTGACCATTGTCGAGGAGACTACGGAATTCCTGACCCGCGTCAATAACAAAGGCGTCATGCCGCAGTTTACTTCCTGCTGCCCTGGATGGGTTAACTTTGTTGAACGGCGATATCCTGAGCTTATACCTCATCTGTCGACCTGCAAATCCCCTCAGATGATGATGGGTGCGACGGTTAAGAATCACTACGGCAAACTGGCCGGCATTGAGAAGAAAGACCTGTATGTTGTATCCGTTGTTCCCTGCCTTGCCAAAAAATACGAAGCGGCCCGTCCGGAATTTGCCGAGAATAAAATCCGTGATGTTGATGCGGTTCTGACGACAACAGAGCTTCTTGAGATGATTAAGCTTATGAGGGTTGAGAACATCGTGCCGATGGAATTCGACGAGCCCTACAAGCAGGTGTCCGGTGCCGGTATCCTCTTCGGAGCATCCGGCGGTGTTGCGGAAGCGGCTCTGCGTATGGCCGTTGAGAAGCTTACCGGCAAAGTGATGACAGACCATCTGGACTTTGAAGAAATTCGTGGTTTTGAGGGCTTGAAAGAAGCAACGATTGTTGCCAACGACGTGAAAGTACGTGTTGCCGTCATCAGCGGCCTGAACAATTCAGAAGCGATCGTCAAAAAAATAATTGCCGGTGAAGATGTCGGATATGATCTGATCGAAGTAATGGCTTGCCCGGGCGGCTGCATTTGCGGCGCCGGACATCCTGTACCGGAGAAGATAGACGCCCTTGAAAAGCGCCAGCAGGTGCTGGTAAATATCGACAAGACATCCGAATACAGGAAATCACAGGACAATCCCGATATTCAGCGACTGTATGAAGATTTTTACGGCGAAGCGAATTCACCCCTGGCCCATCACCTGCTGCATACGCAGTATACAGTACGCGGCGGAGATGGTGTATGCGGCAGCAGGCGCAATATGACGGACTCAGCTTTCGTCACCCGCGAATTTACGATCTGCACATGCGATACATGTGCAGCAAAGGGTTCCAAGGAGCTGTTTGCACAGATTACGGACAGGGTGAAGCAGGCAAAGATGGATTCATTCGTGAAGGTCAAGACTATCCGGTTAAAGGATAATCATGCAGGCGACGGCATATATATTACCGTTGACGGCAAACCGATGGAGCAAAGCGCGTTGGACATTACATTCAAGAGGATCAGAAGAGAGAACAGGTAAGTCAATCACCTGTGAAAACATGATTCATAATATGAGAAGCCGTATGTTTACCAATAAGCATATGGCTTTTCTTATGGAGAAAAAAGGAGTAAAATCAATATGCCAAAATAGTTTTCTGCTGTGCAGTATTTGTTATAAAATATATTATTATGAATATTATAATGCTATGGCGTTATATGCCTACAGGAGGCTCACATGATCATTCACAAAAAGAATGCGGCAGAACCAGAGAGTAATTCCCCCGGTATAAGTACTATAGCTGTGCCAGATGGTTCCGGTGTCGAAAATATAGAGGAAAAGCCGGAAAAAGAGGAACATCCCAAGTCCCCCAGGCAATTCCCTGTTGTAGGCATTGGTGCTTCTGCAGGTGGATTGGCAGCATTTGAAGCATTTTTCAACGGCCTGCCTTCTGACAGGGATCTGGAAATGTCCTTTGTCCTGATCCAGCATCTGGCGCCGGACCATAAGAGCATACTTACTGATATCATCAGGCGCTATACAAAGATGCAGGTGTTTGAGGTCGAGGACGGTATGGCCGTCAGACCTAACTGCGCTTATATAATACCTCCAAACAGGGACATGGCCTTTTTGAATGGTACACTGCAATTATTTGAACCCGTCGCACCCCGGGGACAGCATATGCCTATCGATTTTTTCTTCCGGTCGCTGGCAAATGATCAGCACGAACGTGCCATATGTATTATTCTGTCCGGTACCGGCAGCGACGGAACCCTTGGGCTGCGGGCAATTAAAGGTGAAGGCGGAATGGCTATAGCACAGAGTCTGGAATCCGCTGAATATGATGGTATGCCCAGAAGTGCAATTGAGACGGGCCTTGTAGATTATGAGCTGCCGCCTGTTGAAATGGGCAAAAAAGTAATGGCTTACGTCTCCCATGCTTTTCCGCGCCTGCAGAAATCGGATTCAATACTTCTTTCGAAAACAGAAAACACCCTGAAGAAAGTATTTATTCTTCTGCGCAGTCAAACCGGGCACGATTTTTCCAAATACAAACCAAGTACAATAAACAGACGCATTGAGAGAAGACTTGCTATCCAGCAAATCAAAACAATGGATGAGTATGTCAAGTTTCTGCAGCAGACGCCAACAGAAGTAAATGCGCTGTATCATGATCTGCTGATTGGCGTTACCAGTTTTTTCCGTGATAAAGCTGCTTTTGATAAGCTTCAGAAAGATGTAATTCCACTACTTTTCACCGGCAAGACTTCAGCTTCGACCCTTCGGGTCTGGTGTGTCGGATGCTCCACAGGAGAAGAGGCTTATTCAATCGCAATTTTACTTCAGGAAGAACAGGAACGGCGTAAGAAGAGCTGCAATATACAATTGTTTGCAACCGATATTGATAATTATGCAATTACAATTGCGAGAACAGGAATATACCCTGCCGGTATCGCTGCGGATATCTCCCCGGAGCGGTTATCCCGCTTCTTTTCAGCAGAATCTTCCGGAAATTCCTTCCGCATTAATAAGAACATAAGGGACATGCTTATATTTTCGGAGCAAAGTATTATCAAGGATCCGCCATTTTCGAGAATTGATCTTATTTGCTGCCGTAACCTGCTCATTTATTTGAACAGTGAACTGCAGAAGAAAATTATTCCGCTATTCCACTATTCGCTCAATCCCGATGGCATACTGTTTTTAGGCAGTTCCGAAACCATTGGTAATTTTGAATCCCTGTTTTCTACAGTGGACCGGAAGCTTAAAATTTACCAGAGCAAGGACGACCTTCCGGGGAAAAAACGCGCAACTCTGACAGAAATCATACCGCCGCTTTCTGATAACACCATAACCGCCCAGAGAACGTCAGGTGTTACAGCTGCCGCTTCCACCAAACAGCCCCTTCGTGAAATCGCGGAACAGACGATTCTCAGGGAGAGCGAGCTTTCAGGTGTCCTGGTCAATGAATTGGGTGATATTTTATATCTTCACGGGCGTACCGGATTATTTCTGGAACCGGCGCCCGGGGAAGCCGGAACCATGAATATCCATAAAATGGCCAGGGAAGGCCTGCAAAGGGAACTTACCCAAAGTCTGCATAAATCTGTCATAACAAAAGAGATTATCCGTCTGCATGGTATCAGCATAAAGCCGGATGGTCACTTCATAAAGATCAATGTAACCGTCAGGCCTACCATATCAATAACATTAACAAAAAGCACCAAACCCTTATATATGATTATTTTTGAAAAAATCAATGAACCGGATACAGACAAAAAAGAAGAACCGGTCCAGACTTTAGATCCCGCGCGAGCAATCACCGAGCATGTGGAAGATCTCAAGAAAGAACTTTGGATAAAGGAAGAATACCTTCAGTCTGCCAATGAGGAACTTGAGACATCCAATGAAGAACTGAAAGCCACCAATGAGGAGATGCAGTCAGTCAACGAAGAGCTGCAGTCTACCAATGAGGAGCTGGAAACATCCAAAGAAGAACTGCAGTCAATAAATGAAGAGCTTTCTACCGTTAATACCGAGCTTCAGGTCAGAGTCCATGATTTGTCCCAGATCAGCAATGACATGAACAACCTTCTCGCCGGTACCAATATTGCTACGGTTTTCCTCGATTACCAGATGAAGATCATGCGGTTTACCCCGGCTGCAACCCAAATCATCAACCTGATTATTGCTGATGTGGGCCGTCCGGTTTCCCATATTGCTTCCAATCTAGTTGGTTATAATCAGCTTACTGCGGATGTTCAGATCGTTCTTGATACATTGATTCCGAGGGAGGTGCAGGTACAGACAAAAGAGGGTAAATGGTTCAATATGATCATTCAGCCTTACCGCACAGTTGATAATGTCATTGAAGGGGCTGTAATTACATTTGTTGATATAACGGATGTTAAGCTGGCAAGGGACCAGCTGGATATTTCGGAAACTCGTTACCGTACCCTCTTTGAGACGGCACAGGAAGGTATTCTTATCCTGCATGGGGATACGGGGAAGATTCAGAATGTTAATCCTTATCTGTCGGAAATCCTGGGCTACTCCGAGAATCAGTTCCTTGAAAAAGCAATTTGGGATATAGGATTTTTCAAGGATATTGTAGCAAATAAAGATGCTTTTAAAGAGATGCAGAGGAAGAATCTCCGGTATGAGGATTTATCACTGGAGACATCCAAAGGGCAGAAGATAGATGTGGAATTCATCAGCAATGTTTTCTCAATTGATCGTCAAAAATATATACAGTGCAACATACGCGTGGTAAAAGGGACACAGATAAGCTGAAAAGCTTAAATAGAAAGGAAATTTTCTTTCCGGGGATTTCAGACTGCGTTTCCCCGCGAAAGGATAGTTGTCCGGCCCACATTCAAATCGAGGTTGTCTGTTATGAAGAACGAAAATTCAAACAAGGAAAATCCCTTGCCTTCACCCGTGACTTCTTTTTCCAAAAAGGAACTGCGGAAAATTGCGGAAGATAAGGCAAAAGAAAGAGAGCCCCTTCTGCCCAAAGATCTTTCGAAAATTTCACAGGAAGAGATGCAGGCCATGATTCATGATCTGACGGTGCATCAAATCGAGCTGGAGATGCAGAATGAAGAAATGATGCGGCTTCAGCTTGAGCTCAATGAAGCCCGGACCCGATATTTTGATATTTACGACATGGCACCTGTAGGATATCTGATTATTTCCGAACAGAGCATTGTTTTGGAGACTAACCTGACAGCGACGAAACTCCTTGGTGTTGACAGGCGAGACCTGGTAGACCATAGGATTTCCCCTTATATTTTACAGGAAGATCAAAACAAATACTACGCCCTGCGAAAAGCACTTTTTGATTCAGGAGAGCCTCAGGAATGCGAACTTCGAATACAAAAAAAGGATGGGTTGGTGTTTTGGGGGCATATAATGGCGTCTGTTGAAGAAGGAAGCGGAACGCGCACTGCCAGACTGGTACTTTCCGATATTTCCCGCCGAAAGGCGGATGAACTGCGGCTGGTTCAAAGCGAAGAAAAATACAGGCTGTTGATTACATCAATGAATCAGGGCCTGGCCCTTTTCAGAATTATTACGGATAATGTGGGAATGCCGGTTGACTATATATTTCTCGATATTAATCAAAGCTTTACAAGGTATTTTGGTTATACCAAAGAAAAAGCCCTGAATAAGAAGGTCAAAGAAATAGTGCCGCGGTTTTCACAGCAATTGATTAATTTTTTCGAAAAAATTGCTCTGACCGGCGAGCCGGATTCCATAGAGTCCTTTCCTGGTTCCGGCGGGAAATATTACTCGCTGTATGCTTACACACCGCAGCAGAATGAATTCGCCGTTCTTGTTACGGATGTTACCGACCGCATGGTGAAAGAAAGCAGAATCACCTATCTGAGTTATCATGACCAGCTTACCGGGCTGTATAACCGCAGATTTTACGAGGAGGAAATGCTGCGGCTTGATACAGACAGGGACTTGCCGCTCAGCATTGCTATGGGGGATGTAAATGGACTAAAGCTGATTAATGACTCCTTTGGCCATATGGCAGGGGATGAACTTCTTAAAATGACAGCTGAGATTCTCAAAGAAGGCTGCCGGGCGGATGACATTATAGCAAGACTGGGAGGCGATGAATTTGTAATAATCCTTCCGAAAACGGATTCCATCGAAACCCAAAGAGTTATTGAGCGCATTCAAAAATTGACCCAAAAAGTGAAAGTGAATGACATCGGCCTGTCGATCTCCTTCGGATATGAGACAAAAACCAAAAAGGAACAGAAAATCCTGGATATCTTCAAATTGGCTGAGGATCATATGTACCATAATAAACTTAAAGAGAGCTCAACACTTCGCAGCAGGATTATTGATGTGATTGTGAATATCTTATATGAGAAAAATAAAAGGGAAATGCAGCATTCCAAAAATGTCAGCGAAATCTCCTCGGCTATTGCTGCTGAAATGAATCTTGATATTGCTGCGCTGAATCAGATTAAGCTGGCGGGACTCATGCATGATATCGGGAAAATCGGATTAAGTGAAGAAGTCCTCAACGGTCTTCACGCACCCAGTACGGAAGATTGGAAGCAGATAAGGAAACATCCTGAAATCGGATACCGTATATTAAGCTCATCTGATGAATTCGCAGATATTGCAATTTCTGTCCTGGATCATCATGAAAGATGGGATGGAAAAGGATATCCGAAGGGACTCAAGGGTGAAAGCATCCCTCTCGCAGCAAGAATAATAGCAGTAGCAGAGGCATTTGATGCGATGACCGGATCAGAAACATATAAGTCGGTGATGGGGACACAAGAAGCCGAGGCTGAGATACGCAAAGGTTCAGGCAAACAGTTTGACCCGGAAATTGCCTCTATCATGCTTGATAAAATATTGAAACTGCCATAATTTAAAATTTATCGTTTATCGGACAATTCCGTAACTCCAGGATGAGATTCCGCCGAGGTTCCTTACATTGGTGTATCCCATCTCTGCAAGCGTACCAGCTGCCCGCGCAGAGCGTGCTCCGCTCTGGCAGTATACAACGATTTCAGATTCCTTTGAACGGGCGTATCTGGCAATAGAGGACGGTACAGCCTGCAGGGGGAGGGAGATACTATGCTCAATGTGGCCTCCGCTGTATTCTTCCGGGGAACGCACGTCAAACAGAAGAAACTTCTCTTTGCCGTCAAGTTTAGCCTTGACCTCCTGCCCGGAAATGGATTTGTATTTTTTTGCGCCGAATAATCCTTCAAACATATTCTTCACCTTTGCCTTTCATTCATATTACATGCACATCCTACCGCTTTTTCAGGAATGACTCTGTGACTTTGTCACATTCCCGGTAAATTTGAACAAAAAAATCCACCCGCTGCCGGAAGGCGTCGAGTGGATTGCTTTTTTGGCTTATGAATGATCTTATGTACGGGAAGACAAAGTAGTAAAGTTATACTGCCTGATCATTTCATCGTTCTCATAGATCTTTGTCTGCCACTTGTTTGCCATTTCGAGAAGCATGGTAAGCGGAATCTCATGACCTGCAATCTCATCATGATTGTTCTGATAACAGATGGCCTGCGCCTCGTCGTCAGAAAGAAGCATGTACTGGGATACAAGGAAGAGGCTGCGTACACCGACACTCATAGGAACGAGCTTTGGATTCTTAATATAATAGGAAGTCGTGACACTGCGCCCGAGACCAAGTCCCAGAGCGGACGGCGTTACTTTTTCTTCTACAAGAAAAAGTGGTTTGCCTTCGACGCCTACTTTACCGACATCATGGAAAAGAGCGACAATAATCGCGGATTCATCATCCAATTGAGGCATTAATGTGTCTTTTGTGCGAAGAAGCTGTTTGGCAACACCGACCGAGTGAATCAGGAGCCCTTTCTCATGGGCCTGGGCACCTTCTATAGAAGCAGGAGCCGTCATCCAGGATGTGCGGTTCTCAAGGAAATCAATAAAATGATCAAATTCAGTCTTGCGTTTTATCATTTTTAACTTGAGATCAGCATAAATCTCGTCAACATTTTCGCGTGTAACGAGAACCATCGGTGTTATACCTGTTACCACTTTAGTTACGCTTGCAGCAGCAGCAGCGGCAGCGGCCCCCTGACCCTGTCCATCCGTGAAATCATACTTGCATTTCGGGCAACGGATGGCCTGATTGGCAATGACCATGCCGCAATCGGGACATTTCTTCATAACAAACCTCCTCATCGGTACTGTAAATATGAATAATATTATTATCACATAAGCAGTAACAGTTAAAAATTAGAATACCTTTAGATATTTTACATCGAATTATCGGGTCATACAATAACATCAGGCAGTCCCACGTCGTAATAATTGACAAAATTAACAATAAGCATACTCGTCTGTGTATGAAATGTGACATTTTGATGAATAATGGTGGCGAAAATATACAGGTTACACAAAGAGGAATCAGGAAGGCGGCTAATCAATTTCAGTGCCGGTTTCTGGTATTCTTTGCCAGCGCATGGAACTGCAGCTGGTACTCCCGCCTGAGACCGCTGATAAAGGTTTCGTACTGGAATTTTCTCGGGAAATACTGCATATGATTCGTCATGTGCGCATGAAAAACCATCTCCAGCTCAGCCGACTGGACTTTTCGATTGTGGCACATCATAAAGCCGCCTGTCCCGGGGGCCTCATAGAAAAACCGGTAACTTGCACCATATGCATCACCAAGACCTAAAACATGCCCGGTCTCATGGGCTGCGATCTGCTGGAAGGAATATCTGTCCTGTTCCTTTTGGAGGGTCAATATTCCCGGGTGACTCCTGCTCCAGTTCAGATGAAGTGATTCAAACTGCAATGTACGAAAAAACCCCCAGTACCATCGCCATGGCGGGCTGATGACATGGGCAGGGAAAATGGAACCGCCGGTAAGCTTGACACGATAAAAGTGCTGCTTCGGAAAATCCGAGGCAGCAGTACTGCCAAACCTTACAAATTCAACAGTGACACGAACAGAGGGCTGTAAAGGGGAAATCTCTTCCTCGGAGGGATCTTCATTATTATCAAGTATACGGACATTGGCCTTTGCGTGAGCCCTCTCAAATCCGTCATCCGCCAGCCAGGGAAAATAGTACAGGCCGCCCCAATTTTTCCGGATGCCGGATTCGGCGATATCTGCATATGTTGCATCGGTTCCCGGGAAATTTTCAAGCATGATTTTACTGTACCGCACAAAAAATCGAATGCGCAGCTTGTTTCCGGTTATCAGCAGCTGAATAGGTACACGTGACGGTTTGCGATATCGAATATGATATCGCTGCTGAAGCGTCACAAGAGGATATTCGTGTTCCTTTTCAATGATTTGAGAGTCGTAGTCCACGTATTTCTCCAGTCGCCGCACATTGAACAGATCAGAAATTTGTGCTTAGAATTAAAAGTATAGCATAGAAAATCGATCAATTGCAGTATAATAACCATGTCATCTTCAGCAAAAAAAAGATACCGACGGGGGGCGTCGGCATCTGTAAGGAGGGTGTTATGAAGTAAGGAGTGTCTCTTTATCGGAGACAATTTCATATTAACAGCCAATTGTTTCCAACGAGTGCTATTCTAGTGAATAAAGTGTTAAGGAGGGTTGGCAGAATTGTGGCTATCCCTTTGGAGGAGTAAAAAATGAGATTGGAAGGCAAGCTTTTTAAAGGTAATCTGATGATCCGGGAGATTGTCGTGACGCGAAACGATCCGGAGCTTACTTTCGTACAGGAGCTGGAAAAAGCACTGGTGGATTTGTGTCATACAATTGACGTACCGATACCGTTATGGCTCTCGAAAAACACGCATGAATTTGCGGCATTCAGGCAGACGATTTTTTTCAGTGATCAGTATACCGAGGATGTGCATTTTGATCGCTTTCAAATAAGACTTTTATAAAAAGGAGATATTGCGAAATGACGGAATTTGATATGGTCATGCAGGGGGAAACATCTTATACAATTGAGGATCTGCTTTCAATAATAAGAAGACTTCTTGCACCGGACGGATGTCCGTGGGATCGTGCACAGACGCATGAATCTCTCCGGCGGAATATGATTGAAGAAGCATACGAAGCAGTCGATGCGATTGATTCCGGCCTGCCGGCGCGCATCAAGGACGAACTCGGCGATGTTCTGCTGCAGGTGGTGCTCCATGCTGCGATGGCAGAACGTGACGGAGAATTCACATTTACGGATGTGGCGGATACTATCAGCAGAAAACTCATTTCGCGTCATACCCATGTATTCGGGAAAGACGAGGCGGATTCTGCGGATGCCGTGATTTCAGTATGGGACAGGAACAAGATGACTGAAAAGGGACATACATCCTTTTCACAGACACTTTTGGATGTTCCGTCAGGCCTGCCGGCACTTATGCGTGCGGACAAACTACAGAAACGGGCCGCGAAGGCCGGCTTTGACTGGCCGGATGCGCAGGGGGCACTGGCTAAGGTGACAGAAGAACTGATTGAAATTGAAGAAGCGCTCAGTGAGAACGGCAAGGCCCAATATGGTAAATTGAGCCCTGTGAAAGATCCGCTCGTATATGAACAGGTGGAAGGTGAGACAGGTGATTTTCTTTTTGCCGCTGTGAATTATGCGCGTCTCCTGGGCATTGACCCCGAGGTTGCGCTCAACCGCTCCAACCAGAAATTCATCAGGCGGTTCAATGAAGTCGAGATGCTTGCGTCGCGTGGCGGAAAAGCATTGCAGGCAATGAGCCTTGAAGAGATGGATCAGCTTTGGGACGCCGTCAAAGCTGAAGAAAAGAAAGAGGTACAGTGATCATGCGTCTGGATAAATTTCTTAAAGTATCACGTGTTGTAAAAAGAAGAACGGTTGCCAACGAGGTCTGTGCTGCCGGTCGTGTTCAGGTTAACGGACGCGCTGCCAAACCAGGTGCGGAAGTAAAAGCCGGCGACATTCTGGAAATTTCCTTCGGAAACGGTCAGACCAGAATCAGGGTTCTGGGGACACAGGAAACGGTGCGTAAAGAGAAGGCTTCAGAAATGTATGAGATCCTTTCCGGGCAGGAAGTTGAATGACACTTTATCGTCAGTAAAAACTGCCGCATACTTTTCATTACTAATCTTTCGGGGAATATTACGCCCCTGTTACGAAGGGGTTACATGTTCTTGAAAACCGAACAAAATCGGATATTATTCACATAACACAGCTGCTTACACGTTGAAGCACTGCTGATATCCCGATACAATAATAGATAAGTATCAGGTAATCTGGTCGTATCAATAATTGCATATCGGAGTTATATATGAGAAGAGACCGCAAAGAAACCAATAAGGCAAAATACGGAACCGGCGAAGGCAGCTCTTCCGCCATGCGCGTTATTGCCGTTTTGTTTTTTATTATTCTGTTTGCCGTTGGCGCTTCCATGTATATTAACCAGAATGCTTCATTGGCCCGTGTTACATCGCGTTCGGATGTCCTCGCTGAAAAAGCGGCGGAGGCCAGCATGGAGAACGAAGATGCAAAGGCGCTCCAAAAAAAAGTTGGTACTGACACATTCATCGAAGAAATGGCCAGAAACCAACTAGGCATGGTGAAGTCAGGCGAAACCGTTTTTGAAACGGAAAAATGACCGTCCTAGAATTCGTGCCGCGCACGCATGGCTTTGGATAAAGTCACATCATCAGCAAATTCCAGATCGGAACCCATGGGAAGTCCCGAGGCAATACGCGTCACGCGAATGCCGGAGGGCTTTAAAAGTCTTGCTATATACATAGCCGTCGCTTCACCCTCCGCTGTCTGGTTGGTGGCTATGATTACCTCGCGTACACTGCTGTCGCCCTGCAGACGCGTAATCAGCTCCTTGAGCTTGATCTGATCAAGTCCCACGTTGTGCATAGGTGAATAGACCCCGTGCAGGACGTGATAAAGGCCCTGGTAATCCCGCATGCGCTCCATGGTAGCAACATCCCTCGGATTCTCAACCACACAAATCATTGTACGGTCACGATGGGTATCCGCACAGATGTCACAGGGATCCTTATCGGTAAAATTCTGGCAGACGGAACAAAGACGTGTGGATTCCCTCGCGTCCGTGAGTGCATGAGCCAGATCCCCAACCTGTTCAGCAGGAAGGGACAGAATATGAAACGCCAGGCGCTGTGCTGATTTATAACCAATCCCCGGCAGTTTGCCCAGCTCGGAAATGAGCCTGGCAACCGAAGGTGAATACCTTGCCATTATATATCTCCCGGAAATCAGAACGGCATTTTAACGCCGCCGGTTACATCATTCATTTTAGCTGCCGAATATTCTTCAAGTTTTCTTACTGCTTCATTGCATGCGGCAATGATCAGATCCTGAAGCATTTCAACATCGTCCGGATCAACTGCCTTTGGATCAATAAACAGCGATTTCAACTCGTGATTTCCATTGATGGTAACCTTTACGACACCGCCGCCGGAAGTCGCATCAATCGTTGAATTCTTGATTTCTTCCTGTACACGCTCAACTTCGCGCTGCATCTTTTGAGCCTGCTGAAGCAGCTGACCCATATTTCCTCCGCCCATACCCGGCATCCCGCCGCGAAAACCACCCTTAGCCATATAAAGTATCCTCCTTGATTTGTCATAAGCCCAATGAAGGGCCTGGATTTCTATTTACAAATTGTCCAGTGTTTCTACAGGGATTCCGGTTGCCTCGGAAAAAGCCAGCATCTGTGCAACCCAGTCCGGCTGAGCCGTTGCTTTGGCCGGTGCTGCCTTACTCAGGTCCGGTGACTCACAGAGACCGTCCTTCATGGACTGTGTCTGCACTTCAACAGAGCTAATCCCCGAAATAACCGTCAGAATATCTTTGCTGATTTTCTTATAATCGGGCCGTCCTGTCAAATTATTCGCATATGCCTGCATCTGATCCGGAAAAACAATGTAAAAGACATGATCTTTCTCATAGACCGTCGCAAGTTTCAACTGAAGCGCGTCCGAAAAAAGAGTGTCCTCCCATTTGTGAAGCAATGCTGCCCAAAGTTCAAAGAGTGGAAGACTGCGGACATTTGCGTCAGAATGAAAAGAAGGTGCATCCGCTTTGGCTTGTGCCGGCATTTGGACATCCGCTGCCTGCTGTAATTCGGGGATCGTCCCGAATAACGGGACTGCTGCTTCCTGTTCATTACCATCTGCAGGCTGAATCGGTTCTTCGAGCGGAGTGTCCTGTAAAAAAGAAAGCTCTTCCATATAGTGATTTTCTTCCAAAGGAGGAACCAAAGGCAACGGTTCTTCTGCGGGAATCGAATCAAACATAGGTGTCTCGAACGGCGGGGCAAAATATGAATCTTCTTCCGGCGGAGCCAGAAGCGTGGCTTCCATGGGAGTTAACGGCGCAGACGCTGTCGCGGTCCCGCTGACCGCAGGCGCGGCGCTGAACATGTCTTCAATCGACGGCGGCGCCATATATGCACGGCCTTTGGGAATGCGTGTTTCCGAAACAGTGTTCCCCGGGGGAGTCGAATCCATCATTCTTTGAAATGGAACCTCATGAACGGACGGCCGAGGTGCAGTAACCGGAGGTGCAGAAACGGGAGGTGCATCAATGGGAGGTGCATCAATGGGCCGGGTTCCTGCAGCCGGCCCAGAAACAGAAGCCAACCCGACAGGCGCCGTATCCGGTGCGCCAGCAGGTGCCGTATTCGGTGTGGTAACAGGTGTGTTATCAGGTGCGGTATCAGCTGCCGCTGCAGGCTGACTTGTTCGTTCTGTTACAACAGAAGAAGCGGAAGCGGCGGGAGTTGATTTCAGCATGGCTTTTGCAGGGGCAGCAGGACTATTAACGGTAGAAAGCGCACCGTGCGCAGCCGCGCCAAAGCTAAGAAGTGCAATTTCGAAAGAAGTCCGCATATCGGGGGACCACTTGAGTTCAGACACCAGACCTGAAAGCCGCGTTACGGCAAAAACCAGGGTTTCGGTCTGTGTTCTGCCGGCGAGTTCCTGCATTTGCGCCATGGAATCAGATGTTGCCTGTACGAGGATCTCAGGGTCGGGTGTAACGCGTATAACCATAAGATCACGGAAATAATGGGCAAGGTCAAGGGTAAACCGGATCATGTCACGCCCGTCCATAACCAATTGTTCGGTGAGGTTCACAATACCGGGGGCGTCGCCGCTCAGAAGGGCGTCTGACATGGAATATAGAAAAGCATTATCAACAACACCTGTAATTCGAAGTACATCGTCCCTTGTGATGTTCCGATTTATGCCTGTACTTACCTGGTCAAGAAGTGAGATGGCATCGCGAAGGGCACCATCCGAAAGGTTGGATATGGTAACAAGGGCATCGTGATCAATGGAAACCTGCTGCGTATCAGCAATGGACCGGAGATGTTGGACCATGCTTTCAACGGGGATCCGCCTGAAATCATATCGCTGGCAGCGCGAAATTATTGTTGCCGGAATGCGGTGGGGCTCAGTGGTGGCGAGAATGAAGACTGCGTGTGCAGGCGGTTCCTCAAGAGTTTTCAGAAGTGCGTTGAAAGCACCTCCGGAAAGCATATGAACCTCGTCAATGATATATACTTTATATTTTGCGCGTGAGGGAAGAAACATTACTTCATCACAAACCCTGCGGATATTGTCGACGCTGTTGTTGGATGCTGCATCCATTTCGATGACATCCATAAGGGTGTTGTCCAGAATACCGCGGCAAATCTCACATTCATTGCACGGATTCCCGTTGAGGGGGGCAAGGCAGTTGATTGCACGCGAAAAAATCTTGGCAATTGATGTCTTGCCGGTACCGCGAGTACCGCAGAATAGATAAGCATGGCCGATCTGCCCTGAAATGACGGATTGGCGAAGCGCCGCAACTGCGTGTTTCTGCTCAACGATCTCATCAAAAGTTACAGGCCGAAACTGTCGATACAGTGCCACATGTCCCATAGACTTCGAATCCTCCTGAAAAGAAGCCTCCCCATAACCGGAAAGGCTACTGAATAAAAAACGTCCCATCTGGACTGCAGTTGGGGCAGGCAACCCCGCGGCACATATGAGGGACCGCTTACTGCTGCTTCCTTCCGGACCTGACAGGGTTCACGGGTCACATCGCACGGGACCCACCGCCAACTGCAGACCAGATGGGACGTAATATAAAAATGTGAATCGATTATATCATAGAAAGGGAAAACGTGCGCGATGAATTGGAATCATGGGAATTCTTCAGGCAACGCATGGGAACCGCATCTTGAAAAAATCAGGAATAGCACCCGTGAAGATATTCATACACAAGATCACCGAGCTGCTGCTGAAGTAATTTTCCCGCAGCCGGATCGGCACTTTCGACAGTAACACAAAGGACATAAGGTTCTTCGGCAAAAATAAGTGCCACATCGGTCTCGGATTTGAATGCAGCGTCACTGCCGGTTTTGTGGCAGACAAGAATATCGGAAGGCAGATTGCCTGCTACGCCCCAATCGGAAGATGTGTGGGCCAGATCATTAAAAAGCGGCTGGTATATGGAGGGATAAGCCAAATACATCCTGTAAAAATACTGCATGTACTTTGCCATATCCTGTGCACTCGTACGGTTCATGCCGGACTGCTGTACGCCGGCATAATCGGTGTAGGTAGTACTGGTCCTGAAATCGATGACATCACTTATCAGTTTTATATCGTTATTTATTAAATCTATTCCACCAAGTCTTCTCATGAGCATGGAGGATGCCGTGTTGTCGCTGATAGTAACGGAAAGCCCGGCAAGTTCACGAATATAATGCTGTGACCCGATGACTGTGTTCTGGATTGTTCCCGACCCCGTGACCGTATCCGCCGTTTCATATGTCATTATTTCAGAGAGTTTCAGTCCTCCCGCTTTTACCTGCTCATACAGCATGATATTTATCGGAAGATTCATTGCACTGCCGACAACAAAGGGAACCATATCGTTATATCCGAATTCCTCACCGTTTTTCAGATTGACATAATAAAACCCGCACCGGACACCTGCCTGCGCATCGATCAGCGACTGGACATTTTTCTGAAGTTCATGGTATGCGGAATCACGAATTTTGTGTGTGGTTGTCTGGAGGGGATTTGTGTCCGGGATAAATACATCTGTTTCGGGCGCAAGGGTGGGAGCCGCCGTACTGGGAGGAGGGGTGGGAGTGGTTTCTGCCGTACTGCTGTCCGTTCCGGAAGATGCGTCAGGTGCGGAAGTATCAATGGATGACGCCTCCGTTGGCGGCTGCGTCGGCACGGTTGCCTCGGCGGCTGCGGATGTCTCCTCAGAAACGGAGGCTGCCGTGGCTTCAGTATCCGGCGGGATAAAAGATGCTGCAGCAGTGGTATCGGACGGGAAAAGCTGGTCCGCCTGCTGTTTCATTGTCAGAACGCGGATAACGAGCATTGCACCGAGCAGCAAAAGGATCACTGCGCACAACAGAATAATTTGACGGACCTGACGTTTCTTCTGGACTTTGCGTGCTTCGGTTATTGAAAAGGTGACAGGATTTTTCATGTTGCTGTTTGTTTCCTTTCAGAGGTCGGCTCAGTCGGGGATCAGAAGAGTCCTTCAATGACACCCTGGGCGTCGATATCGATATCAACGGCTGCCGGATGGGGCGGGAGTCCGGGCATTGTCATGATATTACCGGTCAGAATGACCAGATAACCGGCACCGGCAGACAGCCATACATCGCGGACTGTAAGTGTAAATCCTTTTGGACAGCCCAGACACTTCTGGTCGTCAGAGAGGGAATATTGCGTTTTGGCAATACAGATGGGAAGCTTTCCATAGCCTGATTTTTCAAAGGAAATAATCTTTCTGCGGGCTTCCGGCAGAATATCGACGCATGCTGCGCCGTATATCCCGTAAGCGAGGGCCTTGATTTTATCTTCCGTGGAATCCGAAAGTTCATACATATAATGCGGAACACATTTTGCATCGGGATTTTCCAGTATGGCGAGTACTTCCCCGGCCAGTTCTTCACCGCCGGCACCGCCTTTGGAGAAAATCTCTGCTGCGGAGAAGCGCACCCCTTTTGCATGACAGAGATCACTGACAAGAGAGAGTTCTTCCTGCGTGTCGGTATAAAAACGATTGCATGCTACAACGACAGGGACACCGAAAGAAAGCATGTTTTCGATATGCTTTTCCAGATTGACGAATCCTTCCCTGACTGCTTCCGGATTAGGGATAGATAAATCAGCTTTGGCAATTCCGGCGTTGTGCTTAAGTGAACGGACCGTAGCGACTATGACGACCGCGTTCGGCCAGATTCCGGCAGTACGGCATTTAATGTCCAGAAATTTTTCCGCTCCCAGGTCTGCACCGAAACCGGCCTCGGTAATAACTATATCACCGAGCTTGAGGGCCATTTTGGTTGCAATAATGCTGTTGCATCCATGTGATATGTTGGCGAACGGACCTCCATGGATCAATACCGGCGTATGCTCAATCGTCTGGACCAGATTCGGGCATATTGCATCTTTGAGCAGGACGGCCAATGCCCCCTGTGCAGACAGCTGGCCTGCGGTTACCAGATTTCCGTCGAGGTCATAGGCAACAACGATCCTGGCCAGACGATTTTTCAGGTCATCCACACCGGATGCCAGGCAGAGAATTGCCATAACCTCGGATGCTGCGGTTATTGTAAATGATTCCCTGCGTTCAACTCCGTTGAATCCGCCGCCTACGCCGACCTCAATATGACGCAGTGCCCGGTCATTCATATCAAGGCACCGTTTCCAGAGAACCCTGTCTTTGTCAATCCGAAGTGTATTGCCCTGATACAGATGATTGTCAATCAATGCCGCTAAGAGGTTGTTTGCCGATGTGACTGCATGAATGTCGCCTGTAAAATGAAGATTTATGTCATCCATCGGAAGGACCTGGGAATAACCGCCGCCTGCAGCTCCGCCCTTAACTCCGAAAACCGGTCCCAGGGAAGGCTCGCGTAAGGCAAGAATGGTTTTTTTGCCAAGGCGCGAAAGTGCCTGGCCGAGTCCGATACTCATTGTGGTTTTACCTTCTCCGGCAGGCGTTGGATTCATTGCCGTGACCAGAATCAGCTTGCCGTCGGGAATGCCGGCACGCTCTTTCAGCAGGGAAAGCGGGAGCTTGGCCTTGTAGCGTCCGTAATAATCCAAACCCTCTTCGGTGATCTGAAGGCCTGCTGCTATTTCCCTGATTGGAAGCATTTTTGCACTGCTTGCTATTTCAATATCGCTTAGCATAGTTTTGGTTACCTTCCCCTCTTTATATCTTTTTAATGTCGATACGTTTCGTATAATTGTAACGGATTTTGGAGCTTTTTGTGAGGCTTGCCACAGAAAAACCACAATATTTGGCGCTTTTTATATAGTATGACCACAATAGCTTGTGCTTCGCGTTGACAGAATACAAATGTTTTGTTATAATTCTGTAACAGTAGCTATGCCGAAAGCACTTACAAATTCATAGTATAGGGCATGTGCGGATGTCCGGCAAGTATTAGACATTTGACTGATACGATTGACATAATTTCATTATCCGGTCCGCTCATGTGAACGGCTTAGTAGCGAAGAATAACAAGAAACCAATTAACAAGTACGGAGGTGCGGAACGTGATTGTGAAAACAGATTTAGAAACATGCAAGCGTGATCTTGAGAACTTTATCGGCAGGAAGATTCGTCTTACATCCAATGGAGGCAGAAAACGCACGATTATTCATGAGGGTATTTTGGATCATTGTTACCCGAATGTTTTTACAGTGCGGTGCAGTCGGAGAGATTCAGAGTCATATCAGGAAATTATTTCATACAGCTATGTTGATATACTTACCAAGGTTGTTGAAGTAGCTGCTGTATCTGCAGCAGTAAGTGTTGGCTGAGAATTGCATTCCTGAATGATTTTTGTATCGGATAGATGATAAAATAGGAACCACCTGCACAGTTGCTGTGCAGGTGGTTTTTTCGTATTTCCGTATATAAGGAGAATTAGTATGACTGTTTTTAACGAACGCATTGCGGCGTACGCCAAGATTAATCTTTTTTTGAAAGTCCTCGGAAAAAGACAGGATGGATATCATCTCCTTTCAACACTGATGCAGTCCGTATCAATCTGTGACTATATTACCGTAGAATGTTCGGACCGCGCATTGCAGGACGGACTTGAGCCGGGCATATCCATTACGGCAGATGCAGCCCACGTTCCCGGCGATGCCAGGAATACGGCTTACAAAGCGGCAAGGGCTTTCCTTAATTTGCTTGGACGGCAGAATGTATCCGTCAAAATTCATATTCAGAAAGGGATTCCCATACAGGCCGGCATGGCAGGAGGGAGTACTGACGCTGCTGCCGTGCTGAACGCCCTTGCCTGCGCTTTTCCCGCCGCGGCCAATACGGATGTACTTCTGTCCATGGCGGCCCGCATTGGGGCCGATGTGCCCTTCTGCATGGCAGGCGGTACGCAGCTCTGCGAAGGCATAGGAGATATACTGACCCCCGTTCCGTCGCTATGCGGACTTCCGCTGCTTTTCATTAAGCCCAAATGCAGCATTTCGACACCATGGGCATTTTCAGTATTCGACAGTCTGGACTTAGCCAATAAGGATTGTCCTGAAGCGAATGCAGCAATACAGAGGTTGCTCGTGCCCCGGCCCGGAACGGATCCGATTCAGAGAATTACTGACGCAGCACCTTTCCTTTGCAACGATCTCGAGTATGTTGCGGACCGTGAGTATCCCATACTTTCCGAAATCCGTGCATTCTTAATGGATCAGGGAGCCGTCGCAGCCCGGATGAGCGGATCCGGCAGCACGGTATTCGGAATTTTCTCTGACAAAAAAACGCGTGATACGGCACTTGAGCATGCAGGGGTTTATCAGACCATGGGATACTTTGTAAAAGCAGGGGAGACAGTATAAACAACAAAAAGCGGAACCGCCGGCTCCGCTTTTTGATTTCTTATACTGTATGTGCGGTTATTCTTTACCTTACAGCAGTGTGGTTATGCGCCCAGATATGCTTTCTTGACCAGTTCATTTTCGAGAAGTTCGCTTGACTTCCCGGACATTACAATGCGTCCTGTCTCAAGAACATATGCGCGGTTGGAAATCGACAGGGCCATTTTTGCATTTTGTTCCACGAGCAGAATAGTGACGCCGGATTTATTGACTTCTTTTATTATTTCGAAAATCTCTTTTACGAGGATAGGGGCCAGACCCATTGACGGCTCGTCAAGAAGCAGCATTTTTGGACGGGACATCAGTGCGCGTCCGATAGCAAGCATCTGCTGTTCTCCGCCTGAAAGGGTGCCGCCCATCTGCTTTTTTCTTTCGCGCAGCCTGGGGAACCGGTCATAAACGGCTTTGCGGTCCGCAGCCAGATTCTCTTTAGTGTCCTTTACCGCAAAAGCACCCATCTGAAGATTTTCCCTGACCGTGAGCCCGGAAAAAATCCGGCGGCCTTCCGGCACCTGAGCAAGGCCAAGCTTGAGAATATCGTGGGCTTCGGTTGCAAGAAGGTTATTGCCGAGAAATGTGATCTCTCCGCTTCGCGGTTTGAGAAGGCCTGATATAGCCTGCAGTGTTGTCGTTTTTCCCGCACCGTTAGCGCCGATCAGAGAAACGATCTCGCCCTCTTTTACGGAAATGGAAATGTCTTTAATGGCGTGAATTCCGCCATAGTATACATTCAAATTTTTGATTTCCAGCATGATGTAACCTCTTACTTCCCTTACACGCCCAGGTAGGCTGCAATAACTTTCGGGTCATTTACAATCTCAGTAGGAAGGCCGGCTGCGATGATCTGTCCATAGTCCAGGACAATAATACGCTCACAGATGCCAAGCACCAGACTCATATCGTGCTCAATCAGAAGAATCGTAATACCGAATTGCTTTCTGACCAGCGAAATAGTATTCATGAGCTCGTTGGTTTCGGTCGGGTTCATACCGGCAGCCGGTTCATCGAGAAGAAGAACCTTGGGGTCTGTTGCCAGTGCGCGGGCGATTTCAAGCTTGCGCTGCTTCCCGTATGGAAGATTGTCCGCCAGTATCTCAGCGTACGATTCCAGTCCGAAAACGGCGAGGATACTCAGTGCCTTCTCCCGGACGGCAGCTTCTTCCCTCCAGTAGCCGGGAAGACGGAGCATGGCTCCCAGGATTGAGTAACGCATCTGGAAATTGCAGGCAATCATTACGTTGTCCAGAACGCTCAGATGCTTGAAAAGTCGAATATTCTGAAAGGTTCTGGCAATACCCATTTTAACGAGCTGATCCGGCCTTTTTCTGTGAATCTTCTTGCCCTGCAGGGTAATCGTGCCTTCGGTCGGCTGATATACTCCGGTCAGCATATTGAAGACCGTTGTTTTACCGGCACCGTTCGGTCCGATAAGTCCAACAAGTTCGCCGTCCTTAAGATCAATTTCAAAATTGGAAACGGCTTTGAGGCCGCCGAATGAAATACCTAACTGTGTTGTTTTAAGTACTGATTCCATAGCCGTCAATCCTCCGTTTCCTTGTTGTTTTTGCGGCTGCGAATAGATGCAAACGGCTTTCGCTTACCTTTGAATACATCAATCCAATATTGAATGGCTCGTGTAAGGGAGAATTCATATCTGCCGAAAATCCCGGAGGGCTTGAAAATCATGATGAGAATCAGCGCGATTGAATAAACCAGCATGCGGTAATCGTTGAAATCCCGAAGCAGCTCGGGCAATATGGTAAGGAAAACTGCCGCGATAATTGATCCTGTAAAGCTTCCGAGTCCTCCGAGAACCACGATGATAATAATTTCAACTGACCTGGTAAAATTGAAGTTTTTAGCGCCGAGGATGCCGATATAATGGGCGTAGACGCCGCCGGCGACTCCTGCAAAAAAGGCGGCTATGGTAAATGCCATAGTCCGGTAATATGTGTTATGTATGCCGGCGGCCTCGGAAGCAATATCATCTTCACGGATAGATAAGATGGCGCGTCCGTGCCTGGAACGCATGAGCGTTGTAAGCAGGCCGACAGAAAGGATGCATATCGCACTGGCAACAGGCAGTGTTGAAAATTTATCAATGCTCCGCAATCCCTGTGCACCGCCGGTAAACTGCAGGTTTTCGATGACTGTACGGATAATTTCACCGAAGCCAAGCGTAATGATAGCGAGGTAATCACCTTTCAGGCGAAGTGCCGGAAGACCGATAATAAATCCAAATACTGCTGCCAGCAGTCCTCCGAGGATGAGACCTCCGAAATAACCGAGGTAACCGCCCGCACCGGATACCGCAAGCCATTTGGTGAAAAGTGCGGCGGTATACGCGCCGATTGACATAAACCCTGCATGCCCAAGTGCAATTTGACCAAGGCATCCGGTAGTAAGATTCAAGCTGACTGCCAGCATAATATTAATGCATACGAGCACGAGGATGCCGCTGTAATATTTGCTCAGGACGCCGGATTCACTTAAACCAACCATTGTTCCGTATAGAAGCATGACAGCGATCAGATTGACCGCATAATTCTTAAGAGTGTTTTTTGTCATGTCCGATCACCTACACTTTCTCTTTTATGTTCTTGCCCAGTATGCCTGACGGCTTTACCAGAAGAACAACAATCAGAATGCCGAACACGACTGCATCGGCAAGCTGTGAATTTATGTAAGCTTTTGTAAGGCTTTCGGCAACGCCCATGATAAGTCCTCCGATAATGGCACCGGGAATAATCCCGATTCCTCCAAGGACAGCGGCTATGAAAGCCTTTAGGCCGAGCATAGATCCCATCATCGGTTCAACGATCGGATAGGAGGAAGAATAAAAAATCGAGCCGACAGCCGCGAGGCCGGACCCAATCGCAAAAGTCAAAGAAATCGTACGGTTAACATTTATTCCCATAAGCTTTGCTGCACCGAAATCTTCAGAGACCGCACGCATTGCGCGGCCCATCTTGGAATTTTTGACGAATAATTGAAGTGCAACCATCAGACACAGAGAAACAACAATGGTCAGCAGTGTATTGAGGCTGACCTGTATCTGGCCGAGCATTATGGGCTCCGACGAGAATATTTTCGGGACGGGGCGCGGATTCGGTGAGAAAACGAGCATTGCAAGATTCTCCAAAAAAAGGCTCATACCGATGGCTGTAATAATGGAACACAGCCTGGGAGCATTTCGAAGCGGACGATATGCGACTGCTTCAATTAAAAAACCAAGAAAAGCACAAAAAATAACACTGGCAATAATGCATGTCCAGGCGGGAGCTCCCATCGCAGCCATCAGGGGAATTGTAGTAATTGCGATATAGGATCCGATCATTATGACATCGCCGTGCGCGAAATTAATCAGCTTCACGATTCCGTACACCATGGTATATCCCAGCGCAACAAGGGCGTAGATACTTCCGATCTGCAATCCGTTGATAATCTGTTGAATGAAATCAACCATCTTTTTGTCCTCCAGAACAAGTAGATCATCCGGGAACCGGCAAAAATTCTGCTGCCGGCTCCCCGGATGACCTTACATGAACTATTTAATCATTATGACTTATTGGGGTGTAACCTTGTCAAAGAAGTTGTACTTGCCGTCCACGATACGGATAATGGTAACGCTCTTCACGGGGTCACCGGATCCTGCATATTGGATCGTACCGGTTACGCCTTCATATTTGATTCCGGACATGGCCTTGACGAGCGCCTTGGAGTCAGTGGATCCTGCAGATGTGAGAGCCTGAGCCATCATGTATGCGGCATCATAGGCAAGGGCTGCAAGTGCATTCGGTGCTTCGCCGAATTTGGCTGTGTAATTCTTAACAAATGCTGTAACTTTTTCGCTGGTATCCTGTACGGAATAATGGTTGGAGAAGTATACGTCATTTAATACACTTATATTAGATGCGTCAACAGAGGTGAGAACACCGTCCCAGCCGTCGCCGCCAAGGATAGGCGCCGTAATTCCGGCTTCTCTTGCCTGCGTGGCGATCAGTGCATCTTTGGCGTAATAGTCAGGTACAAACAATGCACCGGGATTGTTTGATGCGATCTTTGTAAGCTGAGCCTTGAAATCTTTATCGTCAGCACCGTAACCTTCATAATTAACAACGGTCAGACCCAAAGCCTCGGCCTTTGTTTTGAAGGAAGCAGCCAGACCCTGTGAATAGTCATCTGATGTATTGTAGAGGACGGCAACTGTCTTTGCCTTCAGGGAATCTGCAGCAAAAGTCGCCATGGCAGCACCCTGGAATGGATCCAGAAAGCAAACACGGAAAACGTTTGAGCCCGCTTTTGTTACATCAGGATGGGATGCGGTAGGAGTGAGCATCAGAATGCCGTCCTTTGCGGCAAGTTCCGCAACAGCAATTGAAGGCTTACTTGTTACATCGCCGAGCAGGGCGACAATGTTTTCGCTCATAAGACGGTTGTAGGCATTGATAGCTTCAGCAGGATCTCCCTTTTCATCAAGTACTTTAAACTCGATTTGCTTTCCGAGAACTCCGCCTTTGGCATTGATCTCATCAAAAGCCATGGATGCAGCATTCTTGACCGAATTGCCATAGACGGCAATTTCACCGGTAAGAGGAGCCAAACCGCCGATCAGGATTGTACCACTGTCTTTTTTTGCACAGCCTGTTACCGCTGCAAGCGATGACAGTGTGAACATGAGGGCCAGCAGGATGGATAATTTCTTCTTCATATTGTACCTCCATACAATTTGTATTTCTCCGGGTTTTGTCGTATCTTAAATGCATAACCTTTCACTCCGGACAAAAGAAAAGTTGAAAATAGTATACCAGTACTACCATAACAAATCTATAATGATTCCAAATTGATTTGAAGAAAAATGAAAGTTTGTGCCCGGCAAATTGCATTTTGATATGTTTTTGCTGAAAAAGAAGATTCGGATAACCCGGTGTTGACAGATTGCAGGATTCGCTTGTATAATTCTATCGCTATTCATGTCACCATGGACGAGTGATGTGCGAGTACAGAGAGTCCGTAATAATGGAGGAATAACCAATATGAAGATGACATATCAGCCCAAAAAACGCCACAGAGCTATGGAGCATGGTTTTAGAAAAAGAATGAAGACAGCCTCTGGAAGAGATGTACTTAGAAGAAGAAGATTAAAGGGAAGAAAGAGTCTTACAGCGTAAGGACCACCCTTGTGGTCCTTCTTTTTACCTTTCTTTTCTGCCGATCTTTGCGACGCAGGGCGATTTTTGTTTACTCTTTTTCCAAAAGAGAGGGAGTTGTGACAGCCTTTGAAGATAACGGAACCGCTTCGTTTAAACTATGAATTCGCGCGCGTATATAAGCGCGGGGTATTTACCTCTGGTCGGTGTCTCGTTTTACATGCATTTCCAAGGACTTCATATGTCAGAAGGGGCCGTACGCCGGTTCCCCCGGATGTTAACAGGCTGGGGGTAACCAGCAGCCGCAAGATCCGGGGAGCTGTAAAGCGCAACCGGGTGAAAAGACTGCTTCGTGAGAATTACCGTCTGATTGAGCCGGAACTGCGCGGCGGATATGATCTCATTCTGATGATGAAGCCCCTTGATCCGCTTCCGGATTATTTCCAGGTAAAAAGAGAGATGAGAAGCCTTTTTAAGCGTGCCGGGCTACTAAAAGCAGGAGATTCTACGTGATGCGACAATTTTTAATCTGGCTTATTCGCGGATATCGCAGATTTATCTCGCCCCAGCTTGCCCCATCCTGCAAGTACATGCCGACTTGTTCGCAATATGCGATGGACGCAGTCACGAAATACGGGGCCATTCGAGGATCAATTATGGCAGTCTGGCGCATAATGCGCTGTAATCCTTTCAGCAAAGGCGGTTATGATCCCGTCAAATAAGCGTTCGGATACCAAAACGCAAGCCCGTTATGATATACTACTAACAGCTATTTTCAGACGCAAGTCTGCCTTATGAAGGAGTAACGAATGGATTTTTTCGCCGCTTCCCCGTTTTTAAGTCTTGCATTTAATCCGCTTGACCCGCTCAACACACTTTTTGGTTGGATGACCCGTATTTTTTATGAGTTCTTCGGAAGTTATGGTATTGCAATTATCATTTTAACGATTGTAATCAGGGGAATTCTTATTCCTCTTAATGTGCGTTCCCAGAAATCCATGATTAAGCAGCAGGCACTTTCTTCCCAGCAGGCTGAGATTAAGCGTAAATTCCCGGACGATAAGCAGAAACAGAATGAAGAAATGTCAAAGCTCTTAAGCCAAAACGGAGCACAGTCATTCGGCGGATGTATTCTTCCGTTTATTCAGATATTTTTTATCTGGCCTATTTTCTATGTGGTACGCGCCCCCCTGCGTTATCTTACGCAGGTCTCAACAGCTAATCTGACGAACCTGGGTACTTTCCTTTCTGATAAGGGTGTGCTCAAGTCAGGGGAGTTGGCACAGATTGCATCGAACAATATCCCGATTATTCGTGAATTCCAGAAGAATTCCTCTCTTATCCAGGAAGCCGTCGGTAAAGGCTTTTTCAAAATGGGCCAGATGATTGACATGAATTTCATGGGAGTCAATCTTGCGCTTACCCCGTCCTATAAACCCAGTGAATTATTTGGCGCAGACCGCGCACAATACCTCCCGCTTTTGATAATTCCGGTACTGGTTCTCCTAACCACGCTTCTTCAGATGCGCATTACGAATATTCTTAAGCCGAACTACAAGGCGGATAAGGATGCCAAAGAACGCGCCAAGCTGAATCCGGCCCGTAAGGATCAGGTTCCGACGAACAGCATGGACAGTACCATGAAGATGATGAACTGGATGATGCCGGTAATTATGCTTGTAACCACTTTCTCATTCCCTTCAGCCATGGGTTTCTACTGGCTTGTCGGAAACTTAATGGGAATTCTTCAGCTCATTATCATTTATCTTCTGTTCACCAAACCGCTTGAGGAAAAGAAGGCGGAAATGGCTATCCTTAAGGCACATGCTTTTTCGAAAAGCGCCATGGCAGAGGAAGTTGAATCCGTTGTGAATATTCCTGCGAAGTCCGGTTCTTCCAAAAGCTATTCAAAAAGCTCTGCCAAATATGGCAAAAATCCTAATAAGAGTGGCAAACGCTGAATAGCGTTTCAAATATATAGGGAGGCGAGTATATGGAAAAGTCGGTAACAAAGACTGCAAAAACAGTTGAAGAAGCGATTGCGCTGGCTATTGAAGAGCTTGGAATTTCTGAAGATGATGCAGTTGTTGAAATTATTGAAGAGGGAGCCGCAGGCGGTTTTCTGGGCCTTGGCAAAAAACTGGCAACCGTAAAGGTATCCGCTCCGGATGTCGAAGAAGAAGAGGAAGCCGTATATTACGGCGATGATGAAGCCTTCGAGGGAGACGCTGTCAGCGAATCCGAAGATCAGGCGGTTTCATTTGTAGCAGAGATCCTTTCCGGTATCGGTATTCACGGCAAACTCGATTCATATCGTGAAGGCGAGACTATTTTCATCCGCGTAACAGGACAGGACTGCGGAGCTGCTATCGGCAGGCACGGCGAGACCCTTGACGCGATATCTTATCTGACATCACTTGTGGCCAACAAATATAGTGAGGATCACATTCGTGTTTCACTCGATATCGGAGGATATAAGAAGCGCCGTGAAGCAATGCTTATTTCAATGGCCCAGAAGGCAGCTTCCCGTGCTGCACGTTCCGGCCGTTCCGTAACCCTGGAAGCAATGAATCCTGCAGAACGACGCATCGTGCATTCGGCGCTGCAGACCTTTTCCGGAATAACTACACACAGTGAAGGCGAAGAGCCTGACCGCAAAGTTATTGTTGTTCCTACACGTGCAGCTGCTTCATCCGGGCCTGCCAGACCTGTACAGGCGGCGCCGCAGCCGATGGCAGCAGATGAACCAATGGAAACAAATGATCTGGCGGATCCGGATGAACCAACGGATACAGCTGAATCTACGGGTTCAGAGGAGTAAGAACAGTGTCTTCTGATCGCCCATATTGTGCTTGTGCAACACCTCCGGGTGTCAGCGGCCTTGCGGTAATCCGCATGTCCGGTACCGGAGCAGCAGAAGTACTTGATCGTGTTTTTCACATCGTACGGAGCGTGGATGACGCATTATCCGTTAAGGATATGCGTGGATATACGGCTGCCTTCGGCACTGTCTATGATCCATTTGACATGCATATAATTGATGAAGTCATTTGTACCCGGTTTACAGCCCCGCATTCGTATACGGGGGAGGACTGTGTTGAAATCTCCTGCCACGGCGGTTCGGCCGTTCGTCAGGAGATTCTTCGCGTTTTGCTGGAAAACGGTGCAAGAGGAGCAGAACCGGGGGAATTTACCCGCGCAGCTTTCCTTTCCGGCAAAATAGACCTGTCTCAGGCCGAGGCTGTCATGGATGTTATTGCTGCGGATTCGAAGCTTGCCCTGGCAGCTGCTGAGCGTCAGTTGGCGGGGGCACTCAAACAGAATATCCGCGGGATTTCCAGGGAACTTTATATGAGTTTTGCAGCGCTGGAGATGGTTGTTGAGTTTCCTGAACATGAAGATTCCCCGGAGAACACCGATTCGATTATTAGAGCCCTTTCGCTGCAGCTGCAGGCTATTGCCGATATCAGCGCTTCCTATTCGCAGGGCAGGATTTTGCGGGAAGGCATGACGGTCGTCCTGTGCGGCGTTCCCAACAGCGGCAAATCGTCTCTTCTCAACCGCATGGCAGGATATGACCGTGCGATTGTGACGGCGAGTCCCGGAACAACACGGGATACCCTCGAAGTATTCTCTTCAATAGAGGGCATTCCGGTACGTCTCATTGATACGGCCGGACTGCGCGATGCGCAGGATGAGATTGAAAAGCTCGGTGTATCAAGAGCGTATGCCGCCGTAAAGGAAGCAGACCTGCTCCTGTGGCTGTGCTCACCCGAAGGAGATGATCTTGAAGAGGGAAGCGAGCTTTTCAGTACGCTTTCTGATTCCCGGTCACACAATGATATCGGTATTCTGGTAAGTAAAGCAGATCTGATGGACAAGGGAAGCGCGGAACTTTTCATGAACAGGATCAGGGAGCGCATGGATTTCTGGGGCTTTTCCGGACAGATCCGATTCTTTCTTGTGTTTTCGTCGGAGACAGGCGAGGGTATAGAACTTCTCGGAAAAGAAGTCAGACGGCTGTACGATGAAAAAGGTCAGGGCCAGATGTCTCAGGTACTTTTAACGAATTCCCGGCATTTTGAAAAAGTGAAAATAGCGCAGGATACGCTTTCGGAGACAGTTGCGGTACTGACACGCGGACAACCGGCGGATCTGGCCTGTTCCCTCCTGCGCAGTACGATGGATGCACTCGGGGAAATAACAGGGGATTCGGTCAACGAGGAATTGGTTCACACAATTTTTTCCCGGTTTTGCATTGGCAAATGATGGCTGGAATTGTGTATGAAAAGAGAGTGGGACAGATAATGACAACAATTTCACAAGCGCTTCAAAGAGAATTCGCATACAGGGCAGGAAACTATGATGTAATTGTCGTCGGTGCCGGCCATGCAGGCTGCGAGGCAGCATTGGCGGCAGCAAGGCAGGGACTGACTACAATTCTTTTCACACTCAATCTTGATTCGCTTGCCAACATGCCGTGTAATCCCAGTATCGGCGGGACAGCAAAGGGGCAGCTTGTCCGCGAGATTGATGCCCTTGGCGGACAAATGGGAAAAACTGCAGACCGGACAGCCATTCAAATGAGAATGCTGAACCGGTCCAAGGGGCCGGCTGTCTTTTCTCCGCGCGCCCAGATTGACCGCAGAAAATACAGCCAGCTGATGAAGTCCATTCTCGAAAAGGAAGAAAATCTATTTCTGCGACAGTCTGAAATCACAGAACTCCTGTGGGAGACGGACGAGGATGCAAAACTTTCCGTCTGCGGGGCTGTGACACGTTCAAGAGCCGTGTATGAGGCATCCTCTGTTGTCGTTTGCTCGGGAACCTATATGGAATCAAGGGTGATAATGGGCGAAGTGATATACGAAAGCGGCCCGGACGGACTTTTTCCTTCGCATGGACTGTCTAAGAGCCTTGCTGATGCAGGGATTCCTTTACAGCGGTTCAAAACGGGAACCCCTGTCCGCCTCAATGCCCGCCATGTGGATTTTTCAAAAATGGAAAGACAGGACGGGGAAACAGATATCCCGCCTTTTTCCTTTGAACATGAAATGAACGGGATGCACCCGCCGGAGGATCAGCTGCCCTGCTGGACCGTCTGGACTTCTCCGGAAACACGGAGGGTGATTCAGGCAAATCTCAGCCGTTCGCCGCTTTTCAGCGGTGTAATAGAGGGAACCGGTCCGCGCTATTGTCCGTCAATTGAAGATAAGTTTGTCAAATTCAAGGACAAAGAGAGACACCAGGCTTTTGTTGAGCCAATGGGTGATGATACTTCAGAAATGTATCTTCAGGGAATGAGCACCAGTTTACCGGAAGAGATTCAGGTGCAGATCGTGCGTTCCCTGCCGGGCATGGAAAATGCACACATCCAGCGCTCCGCATATGCCATTGAATATGACTGCATTGATCCTACGTCGCTGTTTCCCTCACTGGAGTCAAGATACATTTCCGGCCTCTTTACGGCCGGACAGATCAACGGGTCCTCCGGTTATGAAGAGGCAGCGGCCCAGGGCCTGGTTGCAGGCATAAATGCAGGCAGGTATGTTCTTGGCAAATCCCCGCTGGTACTGGACAGGTCCGAAGCGTATATCGGCGTCCTCATAGACGACCTGGTAACCAAAGGCACGTCGGAGCCCTATCGGATGATGACATCAAGAGCTGAATACAGGCTTTTCCTGCGCCAGGACAATGCGGATGAGCGCCTGACGGAACATGGGCACCGGCTCGGGCTTATATCAGATGAGAGATATAATTTATATATTAACAAAAAAGAGCAGATCGCAGCAGAAGAGCTTCGCCTGCGTACAACATATCTGCCGCCTTCTCCCAAACTGACTGCGATGCTGCAGCCGTTAAAGAGTACTGTTCCGCCGTCAGGCATTTCATTGGCTGAACTGCTCAAGCGGCCTGAAATTCATTATTCCGATTTGGAGTCCGTCGATGAGAAGAGAATGCCGCTGCCGGCTAGCGTAACATTTGTTGTTGAAGTCAACATCAAATACGAAGGTTATATCAGGTTGGAGAAAGACAGAATAGCAAAATTCAAAACACTGGAGCACCGTTCGCTGCCGCAGGGTCTACCGTTTGAAGAGATTACCGGGCTGCGGTTGGAAGCGCGTCAGAAGCTTGCCCGTTTTCAGCCGGTTTCCATCGGTCAGGCATCAAGAATATCCGGTGTCTCGCCCTCCGATATCGCAGTGCTTCTCGTATATGTGGAAGCGCGCAGAAGGCGGGAGGGAAGCTTATGATGGAAGATAAGAGAATAAGTCCGGACCGCAAAAAGAAGGCCGTTGCAACGGCTGCACTTAAGGCAGAATCGCACGGGGTAAATTCAGTACCGGACAAAACACCTGCTAAAAAGCCGGTTTCGAAAACAGCCGCAAAAAAGAAATCCCCGGTCAAAACAATACAAGCTGCAGATGTCCCGGCATCCATATTCGCGGAAGTATCCCATGCTGCCGTTTCTCCCTCCGAAGAAGCCTCTGCAGAAGAGTTGCCCGAGCTCAAGCCCATACTTGCATCGGGTGCGAATGAAATATCCGTGCCGCTAAGTGCAGAAAGCATCCGTGCTTTCTTAGAGTATGCCAGGCTCCTCAAAGAGTGGAATGAGAAAATGAACCTGACAAATATTACAGATGACAAAGGAATTGCTATCCGTCATTTTATTGATTCACTTACATTGGTTTCACATCTCGAAGAAGAGTGCGCCAAAAAAGGAAAAGATAACCTTACTCTTATTGATGTCGGCACAGGGGCCGGGTTTCCAGGTATTCCGCTTAAAGTAGCAATGCCTTTGCTGGAGGTAACACTGCTGGATTCACTCCGGAAAAGAGTCGGCTTTCTCGACGCAGTCTGCGAAGCACTTGAGCTGAAGGGGATTTCGACTGTCCATTCCCGGGCCGAAGATGCAGGACTCTCCAGGCAATACCGTGAGAAATATGATGTTGCAACGGCACGCGCAGTGGCATCTTTAGCGGTTTTGTGCGAATATTGCCTGCCTTTTGTCAAAGTAGGGGGCATTTTCCTCGCTATGAAGGGTAATGTTGAAGAAGAAGCCGAAGCGGCGAAAAAAGCCATAGTCACGATGGGCGGAACACTCGAGACACTTCATAACTTTACCCTCCCGGGAACGGATATGAAGCGTTCGATCATAGTTATACGCAAAGTTCGCGCGACGCCGGCAAAATATCCCCGGCAGGCCGGGAAACCGGAGAAGGAACCCATTTTATGACGGCCCTGGGACTTGCTGTCGAAATGGCAATCCTCCTTTTTGTCGGGTTTTTTGCGCGCAAAAAGAGGATCGTTGAAGAGAAGTTTTCTACTTCACTGGCATCCTTTATTTTCAATTTCGTATTCCCGTGCGTTGTCATCAACGCAATGCAGATAAAATACGAGCCTTCGGAGGTCCTGAATTCCGGGCTTCTTATAGTGATCAGCATATTCACAATGGCGCTGATGCTTGGACTTGGCTTACTGGTCAACAAAATCGTGCGGAAAAAGGATGATATGGCCCGTATTCTTCTTGTGAACCTCATGTTCACGAACTTCACATACATGGCATTTCCGATCATGGAGTCCCTGTATCATGAAAAGGGAAGTTTCTATATCGCAATATATACCATTCCGGTCAGAGTGCTTTTCTATGTGGTCACACCCCTGATATTTACCCTGGGGAAAAATTCGACAGAAAAGCTAAGCGCAGGGCAGATCGGTAAAGACGCCTTGCGGGCACTTATTTCACCGCCGGTCCTTGCGGTGCCGGTGGGACTTATAATTTATTTTTTCAGCATTCCCATTCCGGGACCGATCGCAGCTGTTATTGAATCACTGGCCAAAGTTGCCACACCGATGGGCATGGTGCTGTGCGGCGTCACACTCGCGGTAATTCCCCTTTCCAGAATATGGAAGGAAAAACGGATCATGCTTATTGCGGTCCTTCGCCTCATCGCGGTTCCGGCGGCTGCCATAGGGCTGTACCTGCTCGTGTCCCGATTCCTGCAGGTTGACCCGCTTGTCGCCAAAGTCTCGATTCTGTACTGCGCACTCCCCGCGGCGGCGACTACAACGGTACTTGCGATCAAAGCGCAGAGCGACGCAACAAAGGCAGCGCAATGTGTGTTTGTAACAACACTCCTTTCGGTTCTTACGCTGCCTTTGTGGGCGAAAATCCTGGAAATTGTTGTCCGCTGAAATAACGCATTACTGTTTTTCAGACAAAAGATTTATCCGGAGAGAAGCGGGAAACCCGCTTTTCTCTGTTAGTTCTGATAGAGCGGAAGCGAACCGGCCAACTCATGGGAATCGAGGTTGTAGGCGAGCACTTCGGTGTACCCGACCAGGAAGATCGTATCGTTTATGAGGATGCCCCGGCACATCCCGTAACTGAGCATCATGTCTATATCCTTGAAAAGATAGTCGTGCGTCAGGTTGCCGTTATCATCAAAATGAAGAAGAAGATAACCGGTTACGTAATCCGTCCCAAAATTACCGGCGGCAAGATCAAAACTGACGGGAAGGCCAATGAGACCGCGTGACTGGTCCAGCAAAAGGGCCTTTGGATTGTACTGTACATCGGAGTAGCCGTAGGTATCGCCATAGACGAGCGATGACTGCAGGATTGGATCTGCAGGATCCGTCACATCAAAGACAGCTATCTTGAGGCCGGCCGGTATGACGCTGCCGCTGCTGACGTAAGTAGTGTTGCCGATGGCCAGCACCTTATTGTCTCCGAGCATCTGCATATAGTTGCTGTATCCCGGGATTTTTAGCTTGCCGAGAACGGTAAGCTTGGTAGGATCAGACGCATCGATTACAAAGAACGGATCAACCTGCTGAAAGGTTACCAGGTAAATTCGATCTTCTGCAAAGCGCACGGAGTATATCTGTTCTCCGGGAGCAAGGCCGGTCAGGCCCGATATCATATCCAGATTCCCGTTTAATACAAAAACATTGTTTGAGGTGTCATTCGTCCAGTTCCCCGATGTTGTGGCAATGCGAAGATTACCCTGATACTCGTCCATTGAATACTGGTTCAGAAGGGTTCCGTTCACGGTTCCGGAAGCTTTGGCCTCAAGGGATCCATTGGTTATGGTAAAAGCCAGGATTTTAGTCTTATAGACATCATCGGAAACAGGAGCAGTTATTTTCCCGTTGGTTTGTGCTCCCGAAAATGTATCATACATCGGATAAATGGATGTATCCCAGATCGAGGCTGTTATATAAAGGGTGTCTGTGCTTGCATATACGACCGTACCCTGTCCGACGACAGCCTGTGTCCTGGCAGGAATGCCGGTGCTGCGTGTGTCGACCGCAGAAACGATCGTATAAGTACTGGCGTAATCAGGATTGACAATGTAAATGTCCGGTGCCGGAATGGTGGCCCAGTTATCCTTTCCGTCGCTTGTTGAAGGCATAAGGTCCTCTGCCTTCAACGTACTGTCGTACCAGAGGTTTTGTGAGGTGATAAGGTAAACTGTGCCCTCAATTCTCCGGGAGGAAATATAATAGCCGTCCTGGCAGAAGGTTCTGATTTCTTTGGGTGAGTAAGGATCCGATACGTCATAAGTCTGGAGTTTTGTGTATTCCTGTGACGGATACATCCCGCCGTAATAGGGTTTGGAAGCAGCACCGGCTGATACAGCGGAATCGGGTGGGAGAATAGAATCCGATGAAGATGCAGCAGGAGCCGTATCCGTTGAACCAGAAACCATGCCAGAACCCGTTGAACCCGAAGCCATGCCAATACCCGTTGTACCGGCAGCAGGCGCCATTTCCGGATAGACAATTCCGGAATTTCCGTAGTATGAATTGCTTATTACGGACAACGTCTTTGAATCACTGTCATAAAAGAGATCCGAGTAATTCTGATAGTAATCCGTCAGAGAAAAATCGTCTGCAATAACTGCGGCAACCTTCATGTTCTCAGGGTCCCGTACATCAAGGACATATAAGGAAGAATATATAATGCAATAAATATACTCGCCGTCATTTTTTATTATATCGGCTTCGTCGACCCCTTTAACCTGGACATTTGTCTGGGAGTAGCCAGAAACGGCGGGTGCTTCCGCATCCGTCTTTCCCAGGGCGGTTGTCGGTCCGGTGCCATTTTGTGAGTCAGTTGCGGGCATGGCCGGATCGGAGACGGCTCCCGAAATATCCTCGCCGAAGAATGTATAGCCGTCGTTTACCCGCGCCCAGCTCTTTTCGAGGACTGTCAGGATAGATTCATAATCTGCAAAATTGTATATACCGCCGTCGTTGAAATGGTTTGACGAGTGGCTGCCGGATTCTGAATCCGCTGACACGGCTGTTTCTGAATCAGTTGCTGCGGCAGCCTCTGTTGCAGGGGATAATCCGGATTGTGTAAAGACGGGCAGCTGATCTGCGGACTTTGCCTGTGTTTGTTGGCTGAAAAGACGGGCGGTCAAATTCGTGCCGCCGTTACCGAGAAAGATGCCCAGAACCGCCAGGACGAGCAGGGAACACACTGCTGCGGCGGAAATCCGTATATACCTTCTTTTTTTTGAATAACCGGATGAAGGCTTTTCTGTGACGTGGCCTTCCCTCAGGTTCTTCTGCCGGATGACTTTTTGCCTTGTATGTGCCAGTAGATTCTGATCTGCCTGAATAGGATCCAATTCTTTTTTGAAATTATCGCTGAACATGGGGTATCTCCTCTCTTTCCATAAAGGGGGAAAGCTTTTTTCTGGCGCGGAACAAACGGCTGCGCACAGTGCTTTCTGTTATTTTGAGCTGCTCTGCAATCTCCTGGTTATTCAGATCAAAATAGTAACGAAGCAGGATTACATCTTTGTATCGCGGCGGGAGGCCATAAACCGCATGAAGAAGAGGGGAGTCTTTGTCCAGCCGGTTAATAATCGTATTTTCCTGTGCATCTGAACGGACAGCCTTCCGATGATTCGAATAGCTTCCGTCCAATACCTTCCGTTCGGTCCACTCTTCATAGGAAACCACACGTGACAGCCAGGTAGAGCGCAAATAATCACGGCAGACGTTCCGTGCAATGGCCAGAAGCCAAAAACGCACCGGTGTTTCGCCCCGAAATGATTCCGCCCTGCAGCAAACCTTCACAAATACATCCTGAAAAGCGTCCTCGGCCAATGAACGTTTACCAAGATATACGGAACAGACACGAAGAACATCATCGGCGTACAGCGAAAACAGCTGTTCGATATCTAGTGGTTCCTGCGGCTCCGGATTCGCGGGTTTGGGTGCGTTGTCGATCCCTGTCTGCATCATTTTTCCACCCCTCTATTTGTAAGACGATTAAGTCTGTGATTCTGTTGCAAAAAACTGATAAATCAAGAAATTCAACGGAAATTTATACTGCCTGCTTTAATATAGCAGAAAAGCAGCGTCAGAAATGCAGGCATGTATGGAATGCTGGATTCAGCACTAAACGATATGGGCGAAAAACAGAAAAGATTATAATAAGTATTAGTCGCGTACATGCGCGCGCGGGGCAGGTCTGGTATAATACACATGTATGTTTTTCTCACCAGATAGAGGAGGAAGAAAAAATGGCTGATTTAACAGGTCCGGTAGATCGCACAAGCAGCGAAACTAAGGACCTTCGTAAGCAACAGGAAGCCCAGGTTGACCTGGTCTTCCGTTCAAAAGAAAACACAATTATTCCTGTAGACCTGGAACAGGAGATGAAGAAATCATTTATTGATTACGCGATGAGCGTCATTTCCGATCGTGCCTTACCTGATATCCGTGATGGTCTTAAGCCTGTTCACAGGCGTATTTTATATTCCATGTATACACAGGGCTTTACTCCGGACAAAGCCTATCGTAAGTGCGCAACCACCGTCGGTGATGTACTCGGACGTTTCCACCCGCACGGCGATGCTTCTGTATATGACGCACTCGTTCGTCTTGCACAGGACTTTTCCATGCGCCATACGCTCGTTGACGGTCACGGCAACTTCGGCTCGATGGACGGAGATCCGCCGGCTGCTTACCGATATACGGAGGCAAGACTTGCACGCGTAACACTTGAAATGATGAGTGATATCAACAAGAATACGGTCGACTTCAAGCCGAACTATGATGAACACGAGATGGAGCCGATTACTCTGCCGTCGCGTTTTCCCAATCTCCTGGTCAACGGATCCGTTGGTATTGCTGTCGGCATGGCGACCAATATTCCGCCTCATAACATGGGTGAAGTTATTGACGGCGTTGTCATGCTTCTGGACAATCCGGATGCAGACGTCGAGGACCTTATGACAGTCATAAAAGGACCTGACTTTCCTACCTATGGCACCATCCTCGGGCAGAGGGGCATCCGCGATGCCTATCGTACAGGGCGCGGCCGTATTGTTGTCCGTGCACATACGGACATCGAGCCGATGAGGAACAACCGCCAGCGCATAGTCGTTCATGACCTTCCCTATATGGTCAACAAAGCCCGCCTGATTGAGCGTATCGCCGATTTGGTCAAGGAGAAGAAGATCGACGGTATTTCTGATGTCCGTGATGAGTCGGACCGGACAGCCGCCGTCCGTATTGTCATTGAGCTCAAAAAGGATGCCAATGCCAATGTGGTCCTCAACCAGCTGTACAAGCACTCGCCGCTGCAGGACGCATTTAATGCAAATATGCTCGCGCTTGTACCGGATGAACAGGGGCGTCTTGAGCCGAAGACCATCACACTGATGGATGCCCTGGTTCATTACATCAAACATCAGGAAGAAGTAGTCAGCCGGCGTACACTTTTTGACCTCGAGAAGGCGGAAGCCAGAAAACACATTGTTGAGGGGCTTCTCAAGGCGATTGACCATATTGACGAAGTTATTGCTCTGATCCGTTCTTCAAGGACGGAGGATCAGGCAAAACAAAGACTTTCCGAGAGATTTGATTTCTCCGACAAACAGGCCCAGCACATAGTTGATATGCGATTGGGCCGACTGACAGGTCTTGAGCGCGAAAAACTTGAAGCTGAGTATAAAGATCTTGAAGTTAAAATCGAGTATTTCCGCAGTATTCTTGGGGATGAACTGCTCCTTCACGAAGTAATCAAGACGGAGATTCTCGCTGTAAGGAATAAGTATGCGAATGACAGGCGTACAGCTATCGAAGCCGGTGAGGATGATGACATAGATGATGAGTCACTGATCCGTGAGGAAGATGTTATCATTACACTTACGCATTTCGGTTATGTCAAGCGCCTTTCCGCTGATACATATAAGAGTCAGCATCGCGGAGGCAGGGGTATTTCCGGCCTGGCCACAAGGGAAGAGGATTTTGTTGAAAATATCATCATGACATCGACACATGCGGTCCTTCTCTGCTTCACGAACCGGGGACGTGTATTCCGACTCAAGGGATACCAGGTTCCGGAGGCAAGCCGTCAGGCGAAGGGCACAGCGATTGTCAACCTTCTGCAGCTCGACGGAGGAGAGAAGATTCAGACGGTTATTCCGATTCGCACCTTCGAGGAGATCGGTTACCTTATGATGGCGACCCGTAAGGGCGTCGTCAAAAAGACGGAGCTTATTGATTATTCCCGTATTAACAAGAGCGGATTGATTGCCGTGAACCTGAGGGATGATGATGAGCTTGTCGGAGTCCGGCTTACGGACGGGCAGCAGGAAATTGTTCTGGTTACCAGGAAAGGAATGTCCATCCGGTTTGGAGAAGAGGACGTGCGCGACACCGGGAGAAACACCATGGGTGTCCGCGGCATAACCCTTTCCGGTGATGACGAGGTCATAGGCATGGCTCCGATCGTCGAGGGAGAGAATCTTCTGGTCGTTTCGGAGAAAGGCTTTGGCAAACGTACGGAGATGGAAGAATACCGCACGCAGACGCGCGGCGGAAAAGGACTCATAACCTACCGTATCGCAGAAAAAACCGGTCCGCTTGTCCGGATTGCCCTGGTAGACGATGATAAGGATGTTCTTCTGATAAATGACTCAGGTATTGTCATCCGTCTGGCAGCTGCAGAAATTCCCATTCTGTCCCGTGTGACGCAGGGTGTAACACTGATGCGTACACGGATCGGGAAAGTGGTGGATATTGCCATTCTTGATCATGAGGATGTGGAAGAAGAGGAGGACGAATATGCGTCCGAAGATCCTCTGGATATCTCTTTAACCAGCGAAGAAATTGAAATTGCTGCAGGTGAAGATACAGAAGCAAATATCAGTGAAGATACTGCACCTCATGTGAATGAGGATGGCGCGGATCCGTCCGCCGACTGATTATATTAGGAACGTGCGGCAGAAAACTGCCGCGCGTTTTTTGCTTATTCGCAAAGGAGAATACCATGACCTCAAGTGCAAAGAAATCATTTTTCACACTGCTGCGGTATCCCCGCCGTCCGCTTGCCGCCATTTCAATCGCGATTTCCGCTGTGCTTTTCACAATCTCATCCCCGCTTTTTGCTGAGGTCGGGCAACAGGAGATCACACTTCCCCAACTTGCTGAAGTAGTCTGTAAGTCATATATTGTATATGACAGGACTAAGGGTGAGATCCTGATTTCGCAGAATCCTGACCAGAAAATATATCCTGCGAGCATGACAAAAATCATGACGGCGGCCCTGGCCCTTGACAATCTTGCCACAGACCAGATCCTGACTGTAAGTCAGTCTGCAATGGATGCGACAACACCCAATTCCACTTTGATGGGACTTCAGGTTGGTGAAGAGATATCAGTCAGCGAACTGTTATACGGTCTTCTGCTGCCGTCCGGAAATGACGCGGCGAATGTACTGGCAGAGGCGGTTGTAACCGCATCAGGATACACCGATCCGGCTAATCCGCTGCGTACAAAGCTTGATCTTTTTTCCGACATTATGAATCAGAAAGTTACTGAGCTCGGACTCCTGAATACGCATTTTGTAAATGCCAACGGACTTCATGATGATAATCATTATACAACAGCAAGCGATCTGGCCATGATCTTCAATTATGCCGTCGGGCATGATGATTTCAGGACGGCGATTTCATCGCCGACGCATGTATTCAAAGCAACAAACAAGCATACATTTGATGCCTGGTACGTAGCCAAAAATACGAATTGTCTTCTCACAGACCCATGGATTCTTGGCGCCGGCACACAAGTTGCAAAAGTTGTGGGCGGAAAGACAGGAACCACGATTCCTGCGGGGACGGGCATGACACTCCTTTCTGTTGATAAAAACGGAGATGAACTTATTTCCATTGTGTGCGGAATTCCATATGAGACGGCAAACAGACTTACATCATATATGGCTTCCGTCCTGAATGCCGGTGCGCAGGCCTGCTTTGATAAGGATCCCGTTATCCGCGCAACAGGAAATGTAATGGATAATAAGCCTTATAATGCTGCAGCCGGTCTGGGTCCCTCGGGCGTCACGGGCAGCATACCGACTGCAGCGCCTACCCTGACACCAACCGGCGCTGTCACCCCCACAGCCAGTGTTGCGGAGACTTCTGCAGCACAGCCGACCGAAGCCGCGAACAACACGGATGAATCGAGTTCTTTTCCGGTCAGTATCTTTAAGGCACATCCAGTTTTAAGTATTGCAGCGGGATCGATCCTGTTTATCGGGATTCTTCTTGTGGTTGTGTATTTTTCTGCTAACAGAAAAAGAAAAAGGAGCCGCAGCGGCATTCGAAGAATATAGACGCCGGGACGCATATAAACTATGTTCTTTAATTAACAAATCAATAAAAACGGGAGGGATAAGATGACTGTCACAAAGACACTTTTCGGATATATCGGAAAGAAGGAAGTCAATAATTTTACACTTTTGTCGGAAAAGCTGGAGGTTTGCGTTACTGAGTATGGTGCACGCATAAAAACATTGGTGGTAAGGGATAAAAAGGGCGATCCGAGAAATGTGGTATTAGGCCTGGACACACTGGAAGGATATATTGCGGATAAGTCATATTTGGGTGCGGTCATTGGACGGCACTCCAATAGAATTGAGGGAGCTCAGGTCACAATAAACGGAGTCGAATATGGCCTGGATAAAAACGAAGGAACAAACAATCTGCATAGTGGGGCAAACGGCTTTCACGCGCGTATCTTTGCCGGTGAAATTGTCAATGACACAGTTGAATTATCCCTGGAAAGCCCTCATCTTGACCAGGGTTTTCCAGGTACAATGCATATAAAGATCATCTATTCCCTTACGGCCCGGGGCGGACTGCATATTGAATACTGGGCTGTCAGTGATCAGGATACTGTCTGCAACCTTACCAATCATTCATACTTTAATCTAGAGGGAAATAATAGCGGAACTATTCTTGATCACCGGATTATGATAGCGGCAGATTTCTACACGCCGATAAAGGCGGGCTGTCTGCCGACAGGGGAGATTTTATATGTAAAGGGCACTCCTTTTGACTTTACTTCTGAAGGGCGTATAGGAGATCCGGTCGAGGCCGCAGGTTCCATAGTGGCAGATGGGTATGACCACAATTATGTATTGAGAAAACATTCCGACGATCCTGCTGCGACCGTTTGTGCACCGGATTCAGGCATTTGCATGCAGGTATTTACAACACAGCCGGGAATACAGTTCTATTCCGGTAATTTTCTGGATGGTACTTCTTTAAGCAACGGAAAAACAGCATCCAAACACCAGGCTTTGTGCCTCGAGACCCAATATTTTCCTAACGCATTTGCGTATTCCCATTTTCCCCAGCCTATTCTGAAAGCAGGGGAACAAATGTCGCAAAGCACGGAGTATCGTTTTCTGGTGAAGTAAGCGGTATTGTCATCAATTTGTTTTTTGATATGAAGGTGCGAAGAAAAAATTGCCGTTTAACGAAAGGGGAACAACAATGTCAGAATTAAGATATAATCCAATGCTGAATGATTGGATTATGGTAGCATCAAATCGCCAGCAGAGGCCAGCAATGCCGAAGGGGTGGTGTCCATTTTGCCCCGGATCCGGAAATGTTCCCGATGAAGGGTATGATGTCCTGGAATATGATAATGATTTTCCTGTCATGACGCAGGAATTTTCACAACTGTCAGGACAAGAAGGCGATTCTTTTACAGCAAGGCCGATGTATGGTAAGTGCGAGGTTATTTTGTATCATCCGAATCATACAATCACCCTGCCGGAACTGCCCAAAGCGCATATCCGTAAACTGGTTGACCTGTGGACCAGCCGCTTTGAAGAACTTGCTGCCGATAAGGAGATCAAGTATATACTGATTTTCGAGAACCGCGGTGCCGAAGCCGGAGTCACCATGCCGCATCCCCATGGTCAGCTGTATGCATTCAACTGGCTTCCCAAAAACATTGAAACAGAGATCAATAACAGCAAGCGTCACTATCAGGAGACAGGGCGCTGCCTCACCTGTGAGCTGCTTTCGGAAGAACAGGACGCAGAGGCACGCATGGTCATGGAGAACGACCACTTTGCCGTATATGTGCCATACTATACCTCTTACCCCTATGGTACGTATGTTGTAGCAAAAGAACACGTCGGAAGCCTCCCTGATTTTTCTTCTGAACAGAAAGACGCCCTGGCGGATATTTTAAAGAGAATAACAGGAACATATGATACCCTGTTCAATAAGCTTTTCCCTTATATGATGGTAATGCACCAGGTGCCTGTAAACACTGAGGATGCCGGGGACTATTATCACTTCCATATTGAGTTTTATCCTCCCCTGCGTGCTGACGGCGTACAGTATTTCCGTGCCTCGTGTGAGACCGGTGCCGGTGCATACTGCAATGCAACACAGCCTGAAGAAAAGGCTCAGGATTTGAGAGACGCATATGAGCGATTTCTTGCAAAAGGCGAAGTAGAGTAAGGGATCTGCATTTTCAACATTAAAAAGCCGCTGCTTTCGGAACATTTTGTTCTTACGGCAGCGGCTTTGTTCATGTGATAGTATTGTGTATTAAAGATCTTTGACTTCAGCAAGGATCGCTTTAACCTGCTCTGCAGAGTTCTGCAGGAACCGCAGTTCCTGAGGATCAAGTTCGAATTCAAGGACGCGCTCAACACCGTTTGCACCAATGATGGTAGGAACGTTTGTTGCAACATCATAAATGCCGTACTGGCCATTCAAAACACTTCCAACTGTACGGATTGTGTTTTCGCCCTTAAGGATTGACTTGGCAATCGTAGAAATGGAAACAGCAATACCGTTAAAGGTCGCGCCCTTGAGCTTAATGACCTCAGCACCGGAATTACGGGTTCTTTCAGCGATTTCTATACGGTCAGCCTGTGTGAAGGAGATGCCAGTTGTTTTTGCATAGTCATCAACCGAAAGACCGGCAATATTTGTAGCACTCCATGCAGGAAGCTGGGAATCGCCGTGCTCGCCGATGATATAGCCATGAACATTACGGACATCAATATCAAGTTTCTGGGAAAGCAGCGTACGGAAACGGGCACTGTCAAGAACAGTACCGGAACCAAGAACGCGGTTGTGAGGAAGTCCTGACCACATAGTTACCATATAGGTAAGTATATCGCAGGGATTAGATACGACGAGGATATTACCGCCGGTATAGTTAGCCATAACACTCTCAGTGATTTTTTTGCCGAGTACTACATTCTTTTTTGCAAGATCAAGACGGGATTCGCCTGGCTTACGAGGAATGCCTGCAGTCAAAATGATCAGATCACAATCCTTGATGTCGGAATAATCACCAGCGTAAAGGTCCATTTGACCAAGGAAAGGAAGTCCGTGGCTAATATCAAGGGCTTCACCTTTGGCCTTATCCTGATTAACGTCAATCAGGACAAGCTCTGTGCAAGACTGTTGAATTGCCATTGAAAAAGCAGTTGTAGCACCTACTGCACCGGCACCGATAATTGCAACTTTTGAACCGAATTTTTTGCTCATATGTCCACCCACTCTCATTATTTGCCGCCGTCACTCACTTCACTTGCGGCTTTTGTCTACTAGTCAGTCTGCATTTGTTCTGTCAAAATCACAGAAGAAGCGATCCATACATACTGTTGCCCGAATTCAAAAGAATAAGCTCATTATACATTAGTAAGGATAAACTATTCAAGAAACCAGCACTGCGTATTTTAATCCCAAACGCGTCTGTTGGCAACCGCAAATGAAAAAAAAGCAGGTGATATGGCTAAAATTCGTATTTTTTAAAATCATAAAGCATTGATACCGATAAAATACGTATAAGGTAATATTGCCATGTACACAGAATATATAATCTGTGTACATTCAGACGTTCTTATATATATATAAATTACTTATACAATTTACATTCGTCAAATAAAACAACTAAACACATCAAACAGGCTCTTAGTTTCCAAACGGACACAAGGGATAATCAGCTGATGACCGGATGTTCAGCAGCTGTTCCCGGGCTGCTGAAAAAAAAGAAGACAAATATAGAAATAGTAGTTGCCATATTGGTGTTCGTACTATAAACTCTATATCCGGTAAGCAAATAAGCGAACCGGAAAGCCAAAGGTAACCAGCCGCTTCGGGGGTTGAGGCAGACAGGAAAACAGACGAAAATAAACCGTTGACAAACCTGAGTACCGATGTTACCATTATCAAGCGCTTCACGAAAGAAGCGCGTCGGACCTTGAAAATTGAATAGAAGAGAAAGAAAAGACGGACCTAAGTTCAATTC
>JBAWXZ010000011.1:0-117992 GCA_037143795.1 Eubacteriales bacterium
ACAGACGCTAAAAAACTCCCCGGATAAAATATCCAAGAAGTTTTTCAGTGCCCTGCCGCAATGGTTTCTAGGTTTTTTATTTTCCCCGGCGAACGATAATAATGCCGTCATTTTTGTCTAATCCGCTTTTATACTGCGCATCTTCCCTTCAACAAGTTCTGATACGGGTCCATGCCCGCCGCATATAATGCATGGTTTGCCGTTTTGATTGGTAATATCATTGATCAGTGCCATTGTCTGCAGTCTCATTTTTCTGGCTTTCTCCGAATGGAGATTAACACTTTTCATCAGATATGGGGCCAGCGAATTGAATTCCGCTCTTTCTTTGGAAAAACCATTAATATTTACCAGAATATCACCGGTAAAAACTATACCGTGCTCCCTGCAGACATATATCATTTCACCAAAAATATGACCGCCGCTTCCCTCCAATACCGTGAAATTCAAATCGCCGATAATCATATCCGCGATTTGAATCAGTGAACTGTGTTCCCGGGGCGTGCCTATATCCATAATATTCATTTTTGATACATCGGGCGCGACATATCCGGATATAATCCGGCTGATTTTGCTGTATCCCATATGAAGCTCCGTCTGCTCACGGGAATCGGGCAAAAGTTCAGTTTGCCGTTGAAAGCTCTCTGCGCTTTTTTCATTCACATGAATTTCCGCATCGTTAAATTTGTATAAAAGCCCGCAGTGGTCAATATCGGCATGTGTAATATAGACTTTTTTTGTTCGCTTTTCCCAGTCAGGAATGAGCCTCTTGATTTCTTTTAATAATTCATCTGCATAGATTGCATATCCTGTATCAATGAGCACAAGTTCATCCGCACTTACCAGAATATATGTATTGCTTCCGCAATACGGCTCAATACTGTACAAGGTTACCGTTTCACTAACGTTGATCTTCTCAATATTTGTTTTGTAATTGTCTCCGCGATAACTGCTCACGAAATATGCGAACCTGCGAATGTAGTCAAAAACTTTGCCGGCGTTTTCACCCTCGGACTGAAGCACCTGGAATATTCGATTCGATTCGGAAATGAACTCCATTGTTTTCTCTTGACTTAATCCAAGCAGCTCCTGCATTTTATTGGCGAGACGGATATAGAAAACGGTATTATCAAGATTTTCTTCCGAGCTTTCACATTCGATAATGTCAACCGGATAGATTTCACTGATGTTATCAAGCAAAGTCTTAATAATCCCCGGGTTTTCGATCAGTAATCCGAATTTGAAGTCCTGATAAGGCGTGCTGTCCGAGTACGAATTCATATATGAAATGTTGATGTCATACTTGCTCAGAACTTCAAGGACAGGAAGTACCGCTCCGGGCTTATCAGGAATTTTGACGGATACTTCTATCACTCTGGTTTCCGTAATTCTCTCGTTGATGTAACCAATTTTCAAAAGATCTTCTTCAATTTTACGGAGTTTATCTGCAGGAGCCTGCACGTCAATAAACAGCATATGAAGATCAACCGCTTTATTGTAGCTGACCCTTACAATATTACCGCCATGATCTGCAATAATACGCGTAGCACGAAGAAAAGTACCTGATTTATCCGGCATACTGGTAACAAAAGATTTCCTGTGCATATATATCTCACCTCATCAACACATTGTAGCAGAATGATCGACTGTTACGTGCTGATATGCGGCATTTGTGATATAAAATCGGCGACTCCTTCACATATTTTCAACTGATATTCCGAATCAGATAAATTTTCATCATCTGTTGCATTTGACATGAATCCCATTTCCAGAAGAAAACTTGGTATGTCCGCAGCCCAGTTCAGCCCGCTGTATGTGCTTCCTGCACTGCACCCCCTGTAATTCGCGCCGGTAGCATCGGAAAGGCTCCTGCCAAGCAAATCGCCCCAATCGGAAAGCGATCCGGCATATTTTCCCGAATCAGCAACAAAGACTCCCATACCCCGTGAAGATGAATTGGTTGATCCGTCACAATGCAGACGGATATAGACATCCGGGGCGTATGATAAAGCTATGTTTGCACGGTCGATATTCGATATATCGACATCATTGACAGTTCGTGTCATATAGACCTCACATCCCAGCGACTCAAGATAGTCTCGCATTCGAAGACCGATTTCGAGATTAACTTCGTATTCAGGCCGGCCGGTTGATACTCCCGAGGTTCCCGAAGAACATTTGTCTTTTGTTCCGGACATGTCGGGGCCTAGAGCTTCCTGATCACTGTTTGCATGAAGCTGGTGGCCCGGATCCAGAACAACAACATACCCGGTAAGATCAGGTGCCTCCCCGCTTGTGTTTTTCGAGGGATTTACAGTCGCTGCTGCAGCTGTCGAAGCTTTCGAAGCTGAAGATGCGGTTGCTGCTGTAGAAGCGGCTGTTGAAGAAGCGGCAGTCGAGGCGGCAGCCGTAGCGGCACTTGTTTCCGGTTTATCGGTTGACGATGCCGTACTGATCCCTGCAGGTGTTGGTATTATTGTAAGTGCTGCAGCTGATACAGCAGATGTTGGAGCTGAACTGATATCCGCCGTTGTTGTCTGTGTCTTACTGCCGGATGAAAACCTGCCTGCAGCTGCAAATATAGCAATCGAAAATATGCCAAGCACAAGTACAGCCAGACAACTTCTCATAATTACCAGATTTCTTCTTGAAGCTCTTTCCCGTGGACCTGGTGTGTGTTTTTTCATAAAACCCTCATCTGCTGTGCTTCAGGATTGCCGTTACCTAAAGACATTCTAACACAGGCACGTATTTTTTCCGTTTTACCTTCAAAATCTGCTTGCGGAATATTTCGAGCCGGTAATAATTGCCTGTTTACAAAATATTGCTGTTATTTCAATAAATGTCCGTTAAAATATATATGAAGATATTTATGATGTTTTCAGAATTCATTTTATTAAAAGGCGGAAATAGAATGACTAAAACGGCGCTTGTTGTTGGTTTGGGATTTGCTGGAAGTGTTGTTGCAAGAGAGCTTGCAGAAGCAGGTTTTTCGGTCCTCGCATTTGAAAAAAGAAGCAGCATAGCCGGCAATATGTATGAATATGTCCGTTCAAACGGTGTCCGTGTTCATATGTACGGCCCGCATATATTTCACACTAATTCCAGGAAGGTATATGATTACCTGTGTGCCTTTTCCTCCTTCTACCCATATACACACCGGGTCCTCGGCAGGATTCAGGGGAAGCTTGTACCAATCCCTTTTAATTTTACTTCAATCGACGCTCTTTTCCCGGCAGACCGTGCCGGCCTGCTGAAGAATAAACTATCCGGTTCTTTTGGCAGCCGGGACCGTGTGTCTGTGTCCGAACTGATTTCCCACGCTGATCCTGACATTGCTGCGCTCGGGGAGTTCATATTTGAGAATGTTTTTGTTCACTATACTGCCAAACAATGGGGCGTACCTGTCTCGGAAGTAGACACCTCCGTCATCAACCGCGTTCCTGTTGTCCTGGGAACCGACGACAGATATTTTCCCGATGCTATTCAGATGATGCCTCTTGAAGGCTATACGCGGCTTTTTGAAAATCTTCTGAATCATCCCAATATACAATGCTTTCTTCAGGCTGATGCTGCAAATCACCTGAAGGTGAATATGGAATCCCGTATTCTCTCACTCGATGGTGAACCTTTCACAGGTCCTGTCATTTACAGCGGTCCTGCCGATGAATTGTTTGAGTGTTCGCATGGTCCTCTTCCATACCGCAGCCTGGATATGCAGTTCGAAGATTGTCCTGTTGATTACTATCAGAATGCAGCTGTAATCAATTATCCAAACGAGGAAGAATATACAAGAATCACTGAATACAAACATATGACATTACAGGTGCTTCCCGGAAATACGACTATAATGAAGGAATATCCGCTGCCATATCATCCCGGCGGCGCTACGCTGCCTTATTATCCGATAGTTGGGCCCCGGAACCTGGAGCGATATAATGCCTATCTGGATACCAGCCATCTGTTCCCCAACCTCTATCTTTGCGGACGTTTAGCAGAATATCGTTACTATAACATGGACGCTGCCGTAGAACGGGCCCTGAGCGTTGCAGCCAGTATCCTTAAGGCTTTCCCGGCAAATGATATTATTGATATATCTGGAGGAATCAAATGACACATAATAACAAAAGCACAGTATCGGATATTGACTCACACGACAGCCTGTACATAATTATACCCGCTTACAATGAAGAGATGAATATTGATGCTGTTGCCCGCGAATGGCATGAAGTTGTTAGACAAATCGGCAACGATTCAAAGCTTGTCATTATAAATGACGGCAGCAAGGATAACACTTATGACAGGCTTCAAAAACTCACCGGGGAACTGCCATTCCTGTGTCCAATGACCAAAAAGAACGGAGGTCACGGATCAACCGTTTTGTTTGGATATAAGTATGCGTTGCTGGAAAATGCGGACTACATTTTCCAGACGGACGGAGACGGACAGACGCTTGCATCAGAATTCCCCGCGTTCTGGGAAAAACGCCATGAACATCCAGCGATTATCGGGTTTCGTAATCATCGTCAGGATGGGGTTTCACGTATATTTGTCACCAAAGTCTTAAAGCTTGTACTTCGTCTGATATTCGGAATTAAGGTCACGGATGCAAACACGCCTTACCGTCTAATAAATAAAGACACACTGGCACGTTACGTTCCGAGAATACCTGACGACTTCAATCTGTCCAATGTGCTGCTGACCGTACTGATGCTCGACGCTAAAGAAGATGTCCTCTTCCTCCCCATTACGTTCCGACCGAGACAAGGCGGTAAAAACTCCATCAATTTTAAAAGAATTATTGGCATCGGCCGCCAGGCAGTCAAAGATTTCCGGCAGATTCGCAGAAGCATGAAGGAGTAAAAAGATTATTTGTCTCTTACTTAGCTGTTTTTTACAATTACGCCTTCCATGACGTCTGCAACATTTTCACAGGCATCGAGAACATTTTCAAGACAATTGAATATATTCTGCCATTTAATTACTTCAATTGCATCCGCATCTGATGAGAATAAATCTTTCATAGCACTCTGGTAAAGAGCATCGCCCTCTTCTTCAATATGGTTGATCTCAACAAGAAGTCCGGGAAGTTCCTTGGATTTCTTGAAATTTTTGAACTCAACGGTTGCAGCCATAAGGGCGGCACATGCCTTTGTGATAAGATTTACAAGTTCTTTGGCAGGTTCACGAATTGTATGTACAGAAAGCATATCCATCATGATCGATACTTCATCGATTGTATCGATTGTTTCTTCAATATTACGGGCAATCTCAAGGATATCTTCCCGCTCAATCGGTGTAATAAATGAACGGTTCAGATGATATACCAACACATGATAGAGTTCATCACCCTCATGCTCAATCTGGTGAATCGCGATGGATTTCTCCTTTGCCTCACTCAAATTATCCATAAGATCATCCAAACCTGCCGCAGCACGGTCACAGGTAGACGCGGATTTACAGAACAGGTCAAAATAGTCAGCTTCTTTACTATTCATTTTGGTACCTCACTTACCTTCAGTCAAATTCAAAATATCAGCAAAAATAGTTTGGTCATAAAATATGCTATCAATCCACAACCTGGAAATGTCAGAACCCATGCCATGATCATTTCTTTTGCTACGCCCCAGTTAACATTACTCATACGTTTTGATGCGCCGACGCCCATGATAGCAGTCGTTTTAGTGTTTGTTGTGCTGACAGGCAGGCCAATGGAAGAACAGATGAATAATATAACGGAAGAAGACATATCCGCTGCAAACCCCTGGTATTTTTCAAGCTTTACCATGTCCATGCCGACTGCTTTAATGATCTTGTACCCGCCGACGGATGTACCGATGCTCATAGTAAGGGAACAAATTACAATAAGCCATAAAGGAATATCATATGATCCGTTGGAACCGGAGATCCAGGTGCTGGTCAGCGGTGAAATAGAAAGCGCAAGAAGAATTATCGCCATAAATTTCTGTCCGTCCTGTGCGCCGTGCATGAATGCCATCGCCCCTGCGGCAATAGCCTCACCTGCATTGAATATCTTATTTGTTGTTGTACGCCTGACCCGCCGGAAAATAACCTCAATTAACTTGGTCAGAAAATAACCGACTATAAAGCACAGCACTGAGGAAACGACAAGTCCAATCAGTATTTTAGACCAGGCAGTGCCGTTAATTGTCCTGAGGGCATTGCCGATTTCGCTGATATTGACACCTTTATCAAATTTATACAGAGCAATCGCTCCGCCTGTAACACCTGCAATAAGCGCATGGCTTTCGCTGGTGGGAATACCGAAATACCAGGCGGCTGTAGCCCAGATAACAATCGCAAATGATGAGGCTGCCAGCATAACAAGCTGATCATTCGCCGGATAGGAGGCAATTTTGACCATGCCGCTGACTGTTTCAGCGACACTCGTACTGATAATACACATGATCAAAGTACCTAGAAAATTCAGGACAACAGCCATTTTTACTGCAGTGGAAGGTGTCATAACCCTGGTGGAGACAGCCGTCGCAATAGCATTGGGGGCATCTGTCCAACCATTTACGAAAATAACACCCAGCAAAAGAACGACGACAACAAGTAATAGGACAATATCCAAATGCTCACACCCTTTTCTTGTCAGATTAGCTTAAATCCCGCCAATCTGTAATGTCCGTTCCGTGCCTTCACAAAAAATCTGCCTGACGCCTCTGACAAATATGCAGGACAGTCCTAAAATAATCAGGAAAATCATCATCATTTGTATGAAAAGTCAGACAGATCTGAAAATTATGGTCGAGGTGAAGAGACTCGAACTCCCGACATCCTGCTCCCAAAGCAGGCGCGCTACCAACTGCGCTACACCTCGATATGATTGGAAAGCAAATCGCAACAGACGTAATTATAAACGATACATGAATGAACTGCAATCCCGAGTGTGCAAATAAAACATGGTCTTTACCTGGATTATCATAAAATATCCGGAAATTACAAAAAGAATCAATAAATCACAAAACGATTTGCTATCCGGCGAAATACTGTATCGCGAGGATCAGTAAAAAGGATATGACAATCATGACAATAATCATCCAAAGAAACTTTACGATTTTTTTTGAATAGCGCCAGATCTTTTGAGCATCCTGCTTTCCGATCTCGCGTTGTGTCATTTTCTTTCTGTTTCGTGAGCGGCCGTCATAGAGGAACATTCCGCATTTAGTACAAACAGAGCGGGTACCATTTTCTGTCTCACAGCGTGGGCATTTCATTTTTGGTTTTCCTCACTTCCCGAAAATCACATTACCGGTATAATTTTTATATTATACACCAAAAAATCCTCGTTTTCGCCGGGCCATTTCCTCCGCCCTGTCTATATATTCATGAGGGTTCCGTACGTTGGGACACCTTTGCAAACGCTTTTCAATAAAAGTACGCTTACTTACGCTTCCAGCTCCAAAGGCAATTATAGATCTTTGATCGCTCATCATCGCCACATTATATATGCACGCATGTCCATTTTTTGTATATCCGGTGTTTTCATGACCGCCAAGCGTATCCTTTTGTTTGTAAAGGTAGTAAGGCAAATATCCCTTTGCCTTCAGCCTGGCATCAGCATATCTGAGCATTTCATCAAGGTCCTTTAATTCCTTTCTGTTTTCAAGCCTGTTCATATCCTGTGCAATATCCGCCTTCTTCTTTATTGAAAGAGTGTGGACCGTTATGTTCTCAGGTTCCAGGGAAAGCACCCCCTCCAACGACTTTATAAAGTCCTCTTCATGCTCTTCCGGCAGGCCCGCGATCAGGTCTGTATTGATGGTCATGAATCCGATTTTTCGCGCTGCATCGTACGCGCGGTAAAAATCATCCACCGAATGATTCCGTCCCAGAAGAACAAGGGTCTTGTCAGACAATGTCTGTGGGTTGATACAGATGCGATGAACACCCAAATCCTTAAGTGTGCGGAGCTTATGATCCGTAATCGTATCGGGACGGCCGGCTTCCACAGTGATTTCCGGGATCTTATCGGCCCCCAGTGAAATAAAGGTTTTCCCGAGAAATCTTCTGAAGGTATCATTATCGAATACCGTCGGTGTCCCTCCGCCAACATATAAACAGGATAATCCCAACGGGTTATCTACGGCAAACGAATCAATTTCCAAACAGACAGCCTCTGCATACGGAACAAGCAGATTGAGCTGTGAGGCAGCGTCCTGTGAGATAAAGGAACAGTAGGAACAACGGCTCCTGCAAAACGGCACTCCGATATATCCGCAAAATAAGTCAGGTGAAGCAGACTCAAGTATCCTGTCCTCATATGCAGCTGTTTCCATTGCAAGCAATGCTTTGTCTTCCCTTACAAAATACTTATCAGATAATTCCCTGGCTGATTTGACCTCTCGTGCAACAACTGTCGGTCGAATTCCGGTAAGTGATCCCCAGGGATACTTTCGGTCAAGCAGATTCGACAGAAGAAGGTACAACTGACGTTTCACTTCCCTTTTGACCGGGAGTTTGTCTTTATTAGCTGTGCAGCACAACCGATCCTCATTGCCCTCAATCCATGTAGAAACCAAATCACCGGAAAGTTTGCTGTAAATGATTGTATCAGAATCACTCCCGGCCGAAAGTTCACTGCTGCCGTCCCGGGAGCATTCACCGAAGAACAGACGCAAAACATCCGCTATCGGGAAAGCATAATCGTGCCCGATCATTTTAACAACCGGCATATCAGTTTCCTTTCACAAAAGTAAAATAATAATCAACAATCAAATCGGTAACCCGGCCATAACTCTTTACACCTTCCTCCTGCAAATTAGCCTGCAGGTAGGAATCATTGATGTGCGTTGATGTCTCCTGCACCGGACCTTCAAACTGAGCCCAATAGGCGGCATTCTGGTCCCAGTCCCTTCTGATGCTGTCCGGAATCATTGCTCCAATTTTGGAATAAGCGGTTTCATCAGCAATCGACAGGTCCCACGCACAATAGAGAAAAGCATACTGGTATGCACAGTATTGAAAATCTCTCCTGTCGCTGTAAATACAGGCTAAAAAACCCGCGAGATTTGCATCCTGTTCCCTCGCTATTCCGCGGGTATGGCTGATCTCATGGCAGATAATTAAGGGAAGCTGCGAATCGGGTACATCAACATTGACATTAGCCTCCCCGAAGAAAGGGAAATACATACCTGTTATTCCTGTGTAAGACCAGTAATGGGAGAGTGCAACCGGCTTGGCAATTACAGTTGTACCTGATAAAACAGGGAAAGATAACGCTGCTTTATCCATTGCCCGGCTTGCATCCGAGAGTGACTGTAAAAGACTTGTGCTTAAGACCATACATCCATTACTATCTTCAGAAAGGCCATCGCGCATCTCCCACATCCTTTGCGCAAGCCAGGCCGTTACTTCTGCAAGTTCCTCAGGACTTCTTTGCGGCGAATCCAGCGATAGTGTCTGATCAAGCGGTACCCTCGTATAATTAATGCCATGTAAAAGTGTAAATGAAATAGAAATTACTGAGAATATAATTGCTGCGGCAAGAATAAACCGATATAAAAACGCTCCTTTATGAACAGAATGAACAAATCTGTAAATCAGCCATACCACCCAAATAATAGATGATGATGCAGCAAAAACGACTAATATTTCCGTCAGTGACACAGGAAACAGGCTTGATAAAAATTCAAACGGCCTTGCAATCAGCGGAAAGATATTAAGGGAATAATACTCAGACCAGCTTTGGTGGCTTAAAAGGAGAGTTGGTATAAATAGAAATATCAAACCGGGAATGAAAGCAGAGCAAAGACCGGCTATTCCCTTAATGATTTGATTTTTTTTCATTTGTGTTCTGCCTCTTCCTGATGCTGCCGTCATGTGAACAACTTCTAATATCACCAAACTCCAAGATAACGCAGCCCGAAGAGAATGGCAAGCAGTATAGGCTGATGTACTAGGTAAATGAGAAGGGAATTGCGTCCCATAAATTCAAATGGCTGAGATATTTTAATAACAGCCCGCGGGGAATTCGGAAAAAGTGTCGTCTTACTGCGATAACCCAGACGACCGATAATAACGCCTGCAAAAAAGAAGCCCAGCCAGGGAAGCATAGGAAGGTAATCACCCATGCCTATGCTGTCTTTGGGCAGGAAGCCAAGCGGGAGAAGCCAATACGTCTGAACTTTCGACGAATATATATTAATAAGCTGATCGGAAAATATGAGTATAACAGAAAATAAAAGAAGCGCAATTTCGCCTCTGGCTGAAGTTTTATCAGCATCAGGATCCTTTAGGATCCTTTTCCCGGCATCCTTTGTCTCCCAAAGTGCATACAGTCCATACAAAAATGTTCCTACCGTCAGTAAATGCAGAACATTAAAAAATACATAGTATTCATTACCGGAAATAATTGAATATATCGCCATAGCAGCTGAAAAGCCCAGCGAAATAAGCAGTAATTTAACTGATCTTTTCAAATTATTCCGCGAAAACTGGCAGCATATTCCGGATACAATAACAAATACCCCGACAAATATCGGGCGGACGATGTCATTGAACCAAACAGATTCCTGAAATGCAAAAACATTGATTCCCAGCACATACCGGAAATCAAAAATCATATGATGCAAAATCATCAAAAATAGTGCAAGGCCGCGCAAAGCGTCCAATTCGAAGGCACGTTTACTTTTTTCCATCACAACTCCGTATAGATAGCAGCTCCTATGGCTGTCGCAAATTCTGCATGATCCGGCACATGAAAGTGTACACTATACAGCTGTGAAAAGATACGGAACAGTTCCCGGCATTGAGGAACTCGAGTCATCTGTCCTGTGAATACAACATCCTTAAGCCCTGTAGTCCTTGCTGCCAGAACAGCCATAGTTCCAATTGACTGAAACACAAGATTAAAAATACCCAGAGCCAGGTCTTCCCTTGCAGCATCATCAGCAAGTTTTCCAAAATTGGATGCGGTTGTTTCCATGGAGAGTCCGGGAATCTCTATCCGCGAAATGTCCCCAATACTCAAATCAACATGTTGGAGAGAACCACCGCCGGCCAAATCGATCAGCAGGTCAAAATCCCGGACATTCAGAATACTGTTAGCCAGACCTAAGACAGTACCCCCGCCAATTCCCGATCCGATTATATGTCTTACGACTTCAAGCTTTGCATCAACAAAGGCGGTGCCGGTACCCATGCTGACTACAACAGCATGTTCCAGCTCAGAAAGAAAAAGTCCTCCCAGGCCAGTTGCCAAAAATTCCTGGACATGAATTGTCTGAATGCCAAGAAGATCACCGCTGGGGAAGGAAGCTCCCACACCGGTGATCATCAGACGTTCAATATCAGATATTTTAAGATGATTTACATCCAGATATTTTCCAAGTGCACCAAAAGCAGATGCAATAGGATCTGTTGCACGGACAATTTCGTGACTGATAATCTTATTTTCGAGTACACCGACAATTTTAGTGGTACTTCCACCGATATCCAGTCCAATGACTATTCCCATCGCCCGAATGCTCCTCCCGGAAGTACACTTCAAAAATTAATTAACGGCTTATGAATTAACGAACCATTCTGAAGGGTTCAGCATAATCATCCATATCAGCCGGAGCAGAAACTTCTTTGTCAACAAGACTTACATTACGGGGAACTGCGACAAAGCTGTGTGCCCTGGCATCAATCGGCCTGACATTTCCATCCATTGCATATGTAGATCCGGTAATAAAATCAATTACTCTCTGAGCAACCTTGGCATCAACGTTCTCAATATTACAAATCACTGTATGTCCTGCACGGAGATGGTCACATACGCGCTGTGCTGACTGAATGTTATTCGGCTGAAGGATTACAAGCTGCTGTTCGCCGGGAGCTGCTGTCTTAATCGGTACAACTTTGGGGGCAGATGCACTTCTTGAAGGAGGCGCGTACTGCATTCTTGGTTCCTGCTGGAATGGAGCTGCTGTATACTGCTGTTCCTGCGTCTGACTGAAGCCCTGTGTCTGCGGCGCATAGCCGTATTGATCTGCAGCATAATCCTCATTGCCGTACTCGCTGTCATAATCACTATCAACTTCTTCAGAATATCCAGAAATTTTATCTACGAATTTTTTGAAAAAACCTGCCATCTTCCATACCTCCGAATTATCAGTTGCGCATTTCCTGCTAACATCTATTTGTTTATTTGTTTACGAATTAAATATTTACTACGATAAGTATAGAATTCATGTAATGAGGAATCAATAGCATATTGCAACAAGTAAAATACATGTAACTGCATAGAAACATTAGGCGCGTTTTGGGGCAGTTATCTTACATCATTAAGCATATTACTGGCTTCGCTGCCCGAAAATAGCCGTTCCAATCCTGATATGTGTCGCGCCGCATTGAATTGCATCTATATAATCCTGGCTCATTCCCATTGAAAGGTCCGACCAGTTCTGAGGTTCCCTTACCTGATTTTTGAGTCGAAGAAACAATTCATTCGACTTTTGAAATACCGGCAGCGCATCATGTTCAACGACCTGTAATGGAGCCATGGTCATCAGTCCTCTAAGGGAAATATGGGAACACTCCCCTGCAACAGTTACGATGCGATCCATTTCTTCGATGTCAAAACCATGCTTTGACATTTCACGGGACACATTCACCTGAAGCAGTACTGACGTCGTAAGGTCTTTTGCCAGAGAACGCTTCTGTATTTCAAGAAGAAGTTCTTCCGATGAAACGGAATGAATGAGTTTGGTATGACCGACAATCAATCTGACCTTATTTGTCTGAAGTGTTCCTATCAGATGCCAGTTGGGATGAATACCCAGCCGGTCAAGTTCATCCTCTTTGGAAAGAAGCTCCTGAACCCTGTTTTCACCAAGATCCATCAGCCCCAGTTCACAGGCGGCACGTGCATATTCCACGGGGAAAAATTTGGATACCCCAATCAGGGTAAGTGAATCTTCCCTTCTTCCGCATTGCAAAAGGGCATTGCTGATATCGCCTTTAATCTTTTGGAGGCGGATCCGGATGCTTTCTTTCAGATTCTCATATTCATCAGGAGTCATATTTACCACCTACTGTTCTACTTTGTCGCCCTCGGATATAGTGTTCGGATTTGTAATGATAATCGTGCTAAGGTTCGGGACGTCAAATCCTTCCACCGGGGCAATAATTGCATACTCACGGTCATGATCTACAACAACAACTTTAAGCTTTCCGGCAGACCCGGAATTATTATATAAAATATCTGCAAAGCCGGTTTTATAGTCCGCATCTATCAGAGAAGATGCAGGAACACGAAGTCCGGGAGTCGAGGACTGAATGATTTCTATCTCTGCTGTTCTTCTGTCCAGAAGCCTTTCAACCTGATTTGTTGTCTGAAACGCAACGAATACGCCGCCGATGCTCTGAACAGATCGAATAACTTTACAGCCAGTGATTACAATACCCTCGGACGGAACCCTAATGTTACAAACGGCATCCATCGGGAAATCAGTAACTGAACAGCCGGCGACAAGCGTAACCAGGTATTGTTCAGCATTCTGGCAGATGCGAAGAGCCGCCTCATCCTTCTTAATATTCAAGTCGTTTGATAGAATTCCCTTTGATTTCTGAACATAGTCTGCATATTGCTCCGGGGTAATAGCAGCAACAAAAGCAGAATTCAGAGTGTTCTCAAATCCATCCAGTTTATATGACACAATTCCCGGAACTACTGCACGCAAGGTATCGGCTTGTGCTGCAAGTGTGCTCTCCAGATCACTTTTACTTACGATCAGCGCGGAAAGCTGCTCATCCTGGAAATCGATACTCTGAAGGTCGGAATCCCTCTTATCCATAAGCACCTGAACGGAAGACGAGTATGACATCAGATTGGATAAACTATCAGACAGGCTGTCCGTACGTATCATATTAACAATCGGCAGTATTTCATTATCCGCTTCCAAACAAATGGTGTCGGCACCGCTTCCTTTTCCAAGAGCCATGAGCTCACGCTGGCGGCTGACAATTTGCTGCTGTATATTGCGAAGTGAAGCTGATGTGCTGTCGAGTCCATCCGGTATAACCATTGCGAGCTCCTGATTCTTACATACACGGCTTCCTTCAAGCGCCAATGCGACCAGGGATCCTTGCGCAGCAGAGGAAAATGTCTGCTCATCCCTGATAATCAGTGCCGTAGCTCCTATCGAATGCTCAATTGTTCCGTTTGTAACAAAAGAATAATTGGGTTTTGCCGCGACATAGTCAGTGACATAAAGAATTGCCGCAGCAGTAACAACCATAATAAGAATTACGATTACAGACAAAAAAAGCGCACTGGCGATTGTTCTTTTACGTTGTGTTGCACGGATATGCTCCGCCCTGTCAAGAGTAGATATCTTCCGGCTCCGGGATTGATTCGGGTTAGTTATCACTTGAACATTTGACGGCATTTCCGATCTTTTTCCGCGGGGTGCATATTTGGGGGGAGCAGTCTGTTTGGGACCAGGTCTGTTCTCATGCTTTGGTTTCTGCGGCTCGTCCGCAGAATGACGCCGATGCCCGTCTGTAGAAGACTTCGGTCCGACCGAAGAAGAACGCTGCGGTGTATTACCTGCAGAAGTACGCTGATATCCGCCGGATGACGGACGCTGAGTACTATCGTGATAAGGACGCTGAGGGCCTCCCGAAGAATTGCGGGAAAACTGTTCAAAAGAAGGGCGCGGAATTTTACCCTTCGGTGGGCTCGGAGGCTTTTTTGCAGCCGGCCGTTTTTCTGATGGCCGCTTCTCTGGTTCCTGCCTTTTCTGACTCATATTGACACAACTCCCATTTTTTCCACGGCTCTCATCGCCGCAAGCTTAGTCTGTTCGAACACAAGGCCACCCTGCATATATGCAATATAGGGCGGTTTAATCGGGCCGTCTGCGGAAAGTTCAACGGAAGATCCCTGAACAAATGTACCGGCAGCCATAACAACAGGAGCATCATATCCGGGCATTTCCCATGGTTCCGGCCGTACAAAAGAGTCTACAGGTGAACAGGCCTGAATAACCTGACAAAACTCTACAACCTGCTGCCCGTTCATAAACTGAATGCTCTGGACAATGTCACCCCGTTCTGCAGACGACTTAGGATGAGATGAAAATCCTGCACGCTCAAAAAGTGCTGCAGCAAAAACCGCTCCCTTTACACACTCGGCAGTTACATGGGGTGCCATGAATAGACCCTGTGCTATAGTCCGGTTAAAGCCCAGGGATGGTCCGATATGACTCCCGAGACCGGGTGCCGTTGCACGAGATGCCACTTTTTCTATTAAGTCCTTGCGACCGACAATATATCCGCCGGATGGGCAAAGACCTGCTCCCGGATTTTTGATGAGGGATCCGGCGCAAAGGTCGGCTCCCAAAGAGCATGGCTCCCGGTCCTCAACAAACTCTCCGTAACAGTTGTCTACAAAAATAATCACATCCGGTTTACATGTACGAACTGCTTCAATGATACTTATAAGGTCATCACTGCACAGGCACCTTCGGCTGGAATATCCTTTGGATTTTTGAATAAATACCAATTTGGTCTTATCATTTATGGCGGCTATAATGGAAGGTAAATCCGCAGATCCATCTTCATTCAAATCTACTTCCCTGTATGTTACCCCAAAATCCAAAAGCGACCCCATGTCTTCAGGGGCAGATTCCGAAATACCGATTGTCGCGGCCAGCGTATCATAGGGCCGTCCGGTAACGGAGAGCATTTCATCGCCAGGGCGAAGGACTCCGAAAAGTCCCATTGCAATAGCCTGGGTTCCGGCACTTATTTGAATGCGGACATAGGCAGCCTCGCTTCCAAAAAGTTCGGCATACATCTGCTCTATTCTCTCACGACCGATGTCATCATATCCATAGCCAGTCGGTATGCCAAAATGCGTATCCGAAATTTTGGCATTCCAAAAAGCCTGAAAAACACGCAGCTGATTGATTTCACGGATTTTAACAATTCTTTCGACAACCGGTGCAATGTCCTTCATTACCTCTTCTGACATAATGAATACTGCATCAGATACGCCATAGTTAAGGTATGGATTTTTCATCAGATACCGTATACCTCCTCAGAGGACAGTACGCGAATACCGGCTTCCGCCAGCTTCTGCAAAGCCAGCTGAGGATCCTGTACTCTTATAACGACAACAGCATCATCAGAAGTTCTTCCGACATATGCATACAGATATTCGAGTGAAAGTGCTCCCTCGGACAATATAGAAAGTGCATGGTCAAGAGTACCCGGCTTATCGGCAATCGCAATTGCAATAACCGGTGTGCTGCTGACAGTAAATCCTGCCGCAGTAAGCACATCTACCGCCTTTTCAGGCTTGTCGAGAATCATACGCAAAATGCCGTATTCAGTTGTATCGGCAATGTATAATGCCCTTATATCGATATCATTCTCTCCGAGAGTGCGAGTTACTTCTGCTAGTCTTCCCGACTGGTTTTCAAGAAAAACATTGATTTGTCTGACAAGCATATACGTAATCCTCCTTCATGGATATACAAATAAAATCTCGACAAAAACAGAGATTATAGAAGAATCCTTATAGAAGATTATACCGTATTTATCGCATCAAGTCGCGCCCAAAGTGAAAAGCCTGAAGATTTAGAGGGATTAGCTTTTCCTTCTGAGCAAAGACATCCATAACCGATTCTTCCCAGACAGGCAGCGGAATTCCGGAGATATATGACAGAGCCCCCAGCATAACCATATTAACGGCACGCGAACTGCCGGCAGCGAGCGCCGTTGCCAGTGCATCAATTTCTACAACATGTGAATCAACTGTTGATGCCTTCACCAATACTTCCTTAATATCCTGCGGGTACTCCGCTTTTCCCATAAGAACGGGGAGCGGCCTGATTTTCTGACTGTTTATGATCATTGTACCGCCCTTTTTCAGAAGGCCTGACCAGCGCAGTCCCTCAAGTTCTTCGAAGGCAAGGCAGTAATCGGCGGTGCCCTGCTCGATAATCGGCGAAAACACTTTGTTGCCGATACGTACATATGTGATCACAGAACCGCCGCGCTGGCTCATGCCGTGAACTTCCGATACTTTAACATCAAGCCCCAGCTTAATCGCAGCAATGCCCAACAGCTTACCTGCAACAAGCGTCCCCTGCCCGCCAACACCGGCGAGAACAATATTCAGCGGTAAAGCAGGAAGATTATTAGTACCTTTTCTGTCAGAAGGAATCTGTTTATTCAAAGTATTTGTCATTCTTTTCTTCCTCCTTTTGTAAGTGCTCCGTACCGGCAAAGATTTATACAAAGTCCGCATGCATTGCATGTGGCAGCATCAATGATCGGCTTCATATCAGAACCCTCGGTAAGAGCAGGGCACATCATTTTGATACACAGTCCGCATGCCTTACAGTTATCCTTGTTTACTACCGTACGATCTTCTTTTCTTCCTTTGCCGATCGGAATCAGAGCACATGGACGACGGGCGACTATAACGGAAACACATTTTTTGACAAGCTCTTCCTTAACAACCTGCTGACAAAGATACGTGTCAACAGGATCAACAACACGTATGGATGTGACCCCGATACTTTCGCAAAGGGCTTCCAGATTCACAGAAGGTGCCGGGCGAAGCCTGATGTCCAGTCCGGTAGTAGCATTCTGCTGGTGTCCTGTCATTCCGGTAATGGAATTATCCAGGATGAGAATCGTAATATTGCTCTGGTTATAAACGGCATTTACAACATTAGTGATTCCGGAATGCAGGAATGTTGAGTCGCCCAACACACAGACAGTGTGTGCAGAGTCCTGTCCGTCGGTTGCCTTATCGAAACCATGTGCCATACCAATGGAAGCACCCATGCATACGCAGGTATCCATAGCAGATGTGGGAGGAAGCGCCCCGAGAGTATAACATCCGATATCCCCTGTTACCTGAACACGCAGGCGCGAGAGTGCCAGGAACAATCCTTTATGGGGGCATCCGGCACACATGACAGGAGGACGGTTCGGGGATGCCGGAAGCATATCCTGTGCAATTCCAACAGCAGGGTTGGGCTCGCCGGAAAGTGCCTCACGAATCATCTGTGCAGAATATTCCCCCTGCAAAGTCAGAAGTTCCTTGCCTTCACATGCAATCCCCATGGCACGTATCTCGGTCTCAATAATCGGGTCGAGCTCTTCGATTATTACCAGGCGATTAACCCGGGCGGCAAAATCACGGATCAGAGACGCGGGTAGCGGCCATATCATACCCAGCTTCAAAATACTTGCATCGGGTAAAGCCTCTGCTACATACTGATACGCCGCACCTGAGGTAATAATGCCAAGTGAGGTCGAATTGAGAGTGATTCTGTGAAGGCCTGTCACATCCGGATTCTCAGAAGAATCCTTGGCAAGCCGGACCATCCTGTCTTCCACAAATACATGGCGCCTGATTGCCATACCCGGCATCATGACATATTTGTTGACATCTTTAACGTAAGGACGTATGACTATATCCTGTGGTTCTTCAAGTTCAACCACAGACCGCGAATGGGATACGCGCGTATGAAGACGAAGCATAACCGGTGTATCATATTGCTCGGATATTTCGTATGCCTTTTTAACAAAATCCTTGCACTCCTGGCTGTCGGAGGGCTCAAACATCGGGAGTTTGGCTGCGCGGGCATAGTTTCTGCTGTCCTGTTCATTCTGGGAGCTATGCATTCCCGGATCATCAGCAGCAACAAAAACAAGTCCTCCGTTGACGCCTATATAACTGGAAGTAAAAAGCGGATCAGCCGCAACATTGACACCGACATGCTTCATGCAGGTCAAGGCACGTGCTCCGCGTATCGAAGCACCTATTGCCACTTCGGCACCAACTTTTTCGTTGGTAGCCCATTCACAATAGATTCTTTCATATTGTGCTATTGATTCAGTAATTTCCGTGCTCGGGGTTCCCGGATAGGATGATACGACCTTAACCCCTGCTTCAAAGGCACCGCGGGCAATGGCTTCATTTCCTAATAATATTTGTTTCAATTAAATCCCACCTTCGCTTGATTTTTACAGTCAAAAAACAGTATATCACAGCCTTCGTGCGTCATACGAGTAGGTATTTGAATTAAAACGCTTTCGATCGATTATCAACAACACGTTTTGACTTACCGGCAGTGCGCTCCAGTGTCTTGGGATTTAGCAGTGTAACTTTTACGTCAATCTGAAGAACTGTTTTGATTTTGTGCCGGATCTCATTGGTAAGTCTTTCGAGGTTGGAGTAGCTCTCCAGCATGCTGCCGTCGAGAAGCTCTACCTGGACCTCCATTTTGTCCATATATTTCTCTGTGGACACCACCAACTGATAATGCTGTCCTATACCTTCAATTCCCATCAATACGGATTCTACCTGCGACGGGAATACATTGACTCCGCGAATGACCATCATATCATCTGTCCGTCCCTTAACAAGGTCCATTCGAGCAAGTGTCCTTCCGCAGGCACAAGGTTCATAATCGATTCTAGTAATGTCCTTGGTACGGTAACGGAGCATCGGTATGCCTTCCTTAGTAAGTGTTGTAATAACAATTTCACCGGTACTTCCTTCAGGAAGCACCTCCCCTGTCCGGGGATCGATAATTTCGGCAATAAAGAAATCCTCGTTGATATGCATACCGGTATGTTCGAGACACTCAAATGAAAGCCCGGGACCGCACAATTCCGTTAACCCGTAGTTCTGCGTATCATTAATATTAAGTCTTGCTTCAATCTGTGCACGCATTTCCGGTGTATGCCCTTCCCCTCCGAACATACCGGTTCTGAGAAATAAATCTTCTTTTGCAATACCCATTTCTTCCATGACTTCGGTCAAATGAAGAACGTAGGAAGGCGTTGCCACAAGCACTGTTGTATGAAGATCCTGCATAAACATGAGCTGCCGCTCGGAATTTCCGGAAGATATCGGTATAACCGATGCCCCTATGCGTTCAAGTCCATAATGAAGTCCGAATCCACCTGTAAACAGGCCGTATCCGAATGCCACCTGTGCTGTATCTTCAGCAGTAACGCCTGCTGCCGCAGCCATACGGGCGCAGCATTCAGTCCAGTTTTCCATGTCGTTCCTGGTATAACCGACCACAATTGGCTTGCCTGTAGTACCTGATGAGGCATGATAGCGGACAATTTCCCTGTTGGGCACGGCAAAAAGACCGGTAGGATAATGATCGCGCAGATCATTTTTAACAGTAAAGGGAATCCTGCTCAAGTCTGAAAGGGATTGAATATGGAACGGTTTTAGACCGATAGCGTCAAAAGCAGAGCGATAAAACGGAACATGATCATAGGCATACTCAACCTGCCATCGGAGACGCAGGAGCTGAAGCGCCTCAATCTCTTTTCTGGTACCGGCTTCGGCAGTATTCCAAATCATGTCCCGTTCCCCTCTCAGATTACTTCATCTGTCGGCAGCATCTTTTTCTGTCTTGCTGCTACTGCAATATCATATCCTTCAAATGCATGGTCAACTACTTTTTTGTTCAGCTTAGGTGTTAACAGTGAGACAATCGGAACAATAACCAATCCGAATACCATGGCAAAAGCTCCTGCATTAATCGGAGATGCAAGATTTATCGGGAGGTTAGTCGGAAATTGGAAGTTGTGTCCAAAAATCGGGCCGTTGGAAAGATACAGGTGTGTTAACGTGATGCCGACACCGCCGATGAAGCTTGCCCAAACGGCTGCTTTTGTAACCTTTTTCCAGAACAGTCCGTATAAAAAAGGTGCAAGGAACGATCCGGCAAGGGCACCCCAGGAAATTGACATCAGTTTACTGATGTAAAGGTTCTGTGTTCTGTAGGAATATATTGCCAGAGCCATTGAAACAAGGATAAATACAGCAACAAAAATCCGAATCCAAAGAACTTTCTTCTTTTCAGTCATATTCTTATCAATATTTCCGCCGATCAGGTCCAGCGTAAGTGTTGAACTGGATGTTAATACCAGCGAAGAAAGCGTTGACATGGATGCAGACAAAACCAGTACCACAACAACAGCGATTAGAATCGCAGGAACAGCTTTGTCAAGGAGCTTCGGGATGATCTGGTCAAACATAAACTTACCTGATGCACTTGTAATTTCATCAGGCGAGACGAATAAGCGCCCGAAGCTGCCAAGGAAATAGGATCCGACAGAAATAACAATGGCAAATACAGTTGAAATTATTGTTCCAGCCTCAATTGCCTTCTCATCCTTAATGGTATAGAACTTATGAACCATTTGAGGAAGGCCCCAGGTACCAAGGGAGGTCAGTACCACAACACCTAATAGGTTTAACGGTTCAGGTCCGAAGAAAGAAACGTAGACACCCTGCATGCCGATATTCGGAGCCGCAAATTTGGACATATCCGTCATCGCCTGCATCAATCCGCCGCTTGAATTTATTGTGGTACCGATAACAAGGATAATTCCGACAAGCATAACAATTCCCTGAAAAAAATCATTGATGGCAGTTGACATGTAGCCGCCGAGAATAACATAGGCAGCGGTAAGGACACTCATTCCAACAATGCACATTTCAAAGCCATATTGGACATTCTTCAAACCAAGCGCCGATGTGAACAGATACGAAAGCCCATTAAAAACAGATGCGGAATACGGTATCAAAAATACAAAGACAATCATGCTGGCGGCAATCGTAAGCGCTTTACTGTCATAACGTTTGCCGAAAAACTCAGGCATGGTAGTTGCTTCAAGATGCTTAGTCATGATACGCGTTCTTCTGCCCATCACTTTCCACACAAGAAAACTTCCGATAAAAGCATTTCCCAGACCAATCCAGATAGCAGACATACCATATGCCCATCCGAACTGTCCGGCATATCCGATAAACACAACTGCAGAAAAATATGTCGTACCGTAAGCAAAAGCAGTCAGCCAGGGGCCAACCGAACGACCGCCGAGCACAAAAGCCCCCACGCTTTTTGTGTGTCGCCTGGCATATACGCCAATACAAATTGTAACAATGAAAAAAACAAAAATGAACAGCAAATTAAGCCATACCATACTCCCTACCATCCTTCTGTCCATAACGGACCCTACATGAGAATATTTAAACCATAAAATAACACTACTGCTTTATAATAGCAGAGGCGAAAAAAGTTGCAACCCTTTTTAAACATTGCGCATAAAAAAAGCAGGCACATAATGTACCTGCTTTTCCTGTTGGTGCGACCGATGGGACTTGAACCCATATGGTCTCCCACACGCCCCTCAAACGTGCGCGTCTGCCAGTTCCGCCACGATCGCATAACCATTTTCCAACAACGAGGGATTGCTTAACAGCAAGAGTTATTATACCTACGCATTTGCGTCATGTCAACCGGATTTTCAAAAAGAAACATGTAGATTTTGATGGCGTTTTGAAAACGGCGCCTCTTCCCGTTTTCCGGGATGAGGCGCCGGCATATAATAATAATCAGAAAATACTAAATATCTGTCGTTTCTAAATAAAATGATAATTGCATATTAAGTAATGCGGCTAGTAATTGGCAAAATACATAAAGAGTGCAATTAGTCCAAGAGCCAAAAGGATTGCAAAGGCAACCCGCAATGCTGAAATCGGCGCCTTGCCCCCCACTTTTCCAGTTTGTCCGTTTACAACAAATTGAAAGATCTTGCCTTTATAAACGAAAGATGAAATCCAGACCGGAATCAGAATGTATTTATAGGTGATTTTATCGAATTGAGTAGAAAAACGTACTGAGCCGGCACGATCTGCGTTCCAATTCTTGCGGATAAAACTCTCGATACTGCCGCGAAGACGATTTCGAATAAGCTCCTGTGCATTTGCCCAGCCTTCCTGAAGACCGATTGAATATCTCTCAGCAATAAACCCGGCAACCAGTTCCGGCCTGTAGGGAACCATCCTTGAAAAATCAAAGGGCTCGGCTTTCTTAACACCGGATTCAGCATTTCGCTTACTTGCAACAACAAGCTGATCATCAATAAATTCCTGATACACACCGGAAACAGGTTTCCAATTTGTTTCGGTAACATATGAATCGCCTCGTTTTACCTGGCGGTCATAGCCGGCCTGACCGGAAAAGGATGAAGTAGTCATGGAATCAAATGTCCAGTACGGAAGATATACTCCTTTAAACGAATCCGGTTTGGCCTGCTTTTTAGCCGCACTCGGCGTGAATATTCTTCCTTTAAGCCATTTGGTGAACAGTCCGCCGGCCTTATTCATCGGAATTTCAAACGGGCACACGCCTCCCGGTGCAAGCGAATCTGATGCGGCTGCCGGCATAACGCTCGTCGACCCGCAAAAAGGGCAGACTCCAGCTGTTTCCAGAACATCATATATGCTCTCACCGCCGCAATTGCTGCATATTATTGATTTTTTACCGGCACCCCAGTCAAAGCTATGTTTGTTATCAGCAGAAAGAAAATCGATCTCAGATATGGATTCTTCCTGGTCAGGGGGAGGAAGGGCTTTTTTGTAGCCGCAATACTCACAAAGCAATCCGCGTGTTGCCGGGTCGTATACAACTGTTGCACCGCAGTTAGGGCACTTCTTATCTGTCGCTTCCTCGGTAATGTCTGTTTGTATTTCCTCGATCTCACCTCTGTTTTGAAGGGTATCTTCCGGCATTGCGTTCTCCTCCCATACTGAATCGGGTATCCATAATCAAGTATAGACAAAAATTTGATAAGACAGAGGCTTCAATACAGCTTGATAAGTAATGTTGTCTTTAAGTATTTTCTCCTTATTCGAATTCTCTACAATAATATCATGGTCCAATGATATTGCAACATTTTGAATATGCCCGTCAATGGTGAAAGAAAATACATTCTTTTCGCTTCTGTTTACGGCAAAGATGATACGATGCGCGCCTTCACACGGCTTGCCAAAAAAGTCTTTTGCCTGATCGTCAAGAAATCTTTCAAAAATGTATACATCATCCTGTGCCCATAGCGTTTTATATGCACCTGTACGAAGAACAGGATACTTTCTGCGAAGACAGGTAATATCCTGATAAAAAGCGAGTTGTTCCTTCTGCAATTGAGTCAGGCGATCCCATGGGTACGTTCTTCTGTTAAATGGATCACGGTATCCCTGCATGCCGATCTCATCCCCATAGTAAATACACGGCGCCCCGACATATCCCATCTGAACAACCAGCGCCAGACGCATAAGCGCAAGCCCCTTTATCATCTGGGACTCATTAAGGGAAAGACCCAACTGCTTCTCTCGGTCTCCCGGATCCGGGGCTCCGCTGAATACTGTTATTGCACGGGGTACATCATGGCTCGAAACAAGATTCATAATGCAGTAATATGCCTGCGGGGGATAATTCTCGCGGTAAGACTCCATTCTGCCATTAAAATACTGCGCCGGAAATGCCCCCATCAAAAAACCAAGTAAAGCATCCCGGAATGTATATCCCATAACTGAATCGTGTGTATTGCCCAAAAGAAAATCACGATACGAACCATAACTGATCTTGTTGCTTGCATCCTCCCATACTTCTCCGAGGATAATACCTTTATTATCAGTATGTTCTTTTACAACCGACCTGAGTTCACGAAGAAATGAATCCGGAAGTTCATCGGATACATCCAGGCGAAATCCTCCGCTTCCCCTCGAAAGCCAGGACTCTATAACACCCTGATTACCTAAAATATATTCCCTGTAGGAAAGGTCATTCTCGTTTACGTTTGGCAGATCTGCAAATCCCCACCATGAATCGTATGTCAGATTACCGGTATCATCACGGGAAAAAGTATACCAGGAGGAAAACTCACTGCTGCCTTTGCCTTCAGCTGTCTGATAGGCTCCGCGCTCTTCGTACCTTGCAAGTTTGTTGAAATAACGGCTGTCAGCACCGGTATGGCTGAAGACTCCGTCAAGGAGAAAAGGAATCTCATTTTTCTTCATCTCTTCAGAAAAACGCAAAAACGATGTATTCCCTCCGAGCATAGGATCAGCCGACATATAATCCGCCGTGTCATAACGATGATTTGAACGCGCTTCAAAAATCGGATTCAAGTATAAGCAGTCTATATGAAGGGACTTAAGGTAGGGGATTTTTTCTGCAATGCCTTCCAATGTACCGCCGAAAAAATCACATGCGAGGTATCCTGTCTGGGGTTTTCCGTGAATATCTACGTCTTCATACCAATCGTCATGATAAATACGCTCATCGGCCTTTTTGGCAGCCTGCATCTGTTTGGGGACATATGCTTCCCCTCGCGAAAAGCGATCAGGAAAAATCTGATACATCAATGTCCCTTTAAACCAGTCGGGCGTCTGGAAATCCTTGCGAAAAACAGTAATCTGAAAAGCTGCCGGATACCGGTCCTCATGGGCCCCGATCCTCGACGGCACCTCACTCACGCGTCCTGTTCCGTCCGCTTTGTGGCGGGAAAGGACATAAAACAGAACGGAAGAGGTCGGCTTTGATGACTGAGACACCGCACCGTAATGATCAGAAGATCTGTGGCCTGTAATATTATCCTGCAGCGGAGCCGCTCTTTTAACTCGAAACCAATAGAAAAACAGGCTTGGTTCACCGGGCATCCTGATCTTTGTGTGATACCTGTCCGGATGCTCCGCAAGAGGATACATCAGCAGTTCACTGTATGTGAATGAATACAAACCATATGAATAGCAAAGCTTCACTTCTTCACAGGGAAAGAAGACGTCTAAACTTAAATCTACATACGTCCCGGTGGATACCGCTCCAAATGGGGAACGGTATTCCGGGCTTCGGGAAAAATGATACATCTGTTCTGCTTTGTCCGGATGATCTGTGATCATTTTGCTTTTTTATCATCCTTTTCTTTATTGGTTGCGACTGTTTGTTTTGCTGACGGGGAATTTTTTTTCTGAACTGCCTTTTTGCCGGCCGGAACTGCTTTTTTTACAGCTGCCGGCTTTTCTGCAGGAGTCCCTTTCTTTAAGGAATCCACTTTTTCAGAAACAGATTTCTTTGGAGAAACAGTTTTCTTTGGTGAAACAGCTTTCTTGACCGAAACAATTTTTTCGGGGGCAGCTGCTTCTTTTGCCGGGGTTTCTTTTACGGGCGTTTCTTTTACGGGAGTTTCTTTTACCGGCGTCTCAAAAGCCATGGTACTGCTTGTTGCTTCCGAATCTGCAGGCTGCACCTGCGGTGCATATTCCTGCAATGAAATACCTGTAATGAGAGAATATAAACCGGCATATTCCCTTGCTGATCTACCCCAGCTATAGTCACCCAGCATGGCATGCTTGACCAGCTGTGCCCATAATGGTTTGTAATGACGATACAAATCACAGGCATACTTGGTAACAAATAAGAATTCGTGAGCATTAATGTTTGCGAAGGTAAACCCGTTGCCTTCACCGGTATATTCATTATAGGGAAACACAGTATCTTTGAGGCCGCCCGTCTCACGAGCTACCGGAATAGTTCCGTATGACATGGCAATCATTTGAGACAGGCCGCAAGGTTCAAACAGGGACGGCATCAGATAAATGTCGGCACCTGCATATAGCGTATGTGCCAGGCCGTTGTCAAACGATATGCAGGCGCACATTTTTTCCGGATTCTTCCGTGATATTTCTGTCAGTGCATGTTCATAATAGGCATCACCTGTGCCCAGGACTACTACCTGCATTCCGTCGTACAGCATTTCATCGAGTACACGAAGAAACAGATCAAGCCCTTTCTGATCCACTAACCGGGAAATCATGATGCAAAGCGGGGCACCCGGATTGACGGCAAGTCCAAGCTGCTGCTGAATTGCCGCCTTGCATTTTGCCTTTCCGGTCTCATAATCAGGGTATGAAAAAGTACATGGAATGAGTTTGTCTGCAATCGGGCTGTATTCCTTTTCATCAATGCCGTTGAGGATTCCGCTTACTTTATAGGCGTACCTCTGCAGTGTGGCATTCAATCCCTCCCCGTAGTAATCCGTCATAATTTCATACGCATATGTCGGGGAAACAGTTGTTACAGAATTGGAATAGACTATGCCGGCCTTCATAAAGTTAACAGCACCGTCCTTCAGTGTCAGATCTTCCGTTAAGACACGATCAGGCAAATCAAGAAGATCCTTAATGATCGCAAGGCTATGCACACCCTGATATTTGAGATTATGAACCGTAAAGACTGTTTTAACATTTGAATGGATTCCATACGTCTTGTAATGAGTTTCGAGAAGAAGCGGCATCATTCCTGTCTGCCAGTCATTGCAGTGCAAAACATCCGGCTCGAAATCCATGAAGTCTCCCAGGAAATCCAACACTGCGCGCTGGAAAAAGCAATATCGTTCAATATCAAAAGAATATTCCAGATATACCTGATCATAATTGAAATAATATTCGTTATCTACAAAATAGTAGATAACTCCTTCCAATTTCATCGAATACAGGCCGGCATAAAGAGAACGCCAGCCCATTTTTACCATTTTCCAGCCCAGCAGATGAAGATGAGCTGCATGATTCTGTTTGATCTTCCTGTACAGCGGAAGGATTACCCTTGCGTCGCAGCCCTGACCGACCAGTGTTCGGGGAAGCGCTCCGACAACATCTGCAAGTCCGCCGACCTTAATAAAAGGCGCGACTTCGGAAGATACAAAAAGAACTTTGATTGGATTCATACAATGGCCCCCTTACCAATTACTACAGGATAATCTTTATGACCTACAAGCTTGATACCAGGACGGATAACTGCATTTTTATCAATAATTACATTCTCCAGTTCGCAGTTTTCCGAAATATGCACGTCCTGCATAATAACACAATTCGTAATCTTACTGTTTCTGGATATGGTTACGCCGCGGAAAAGCATGGAATTTTGAACAGTACCCATAATCCGGCAGCCATCAGATACCATAACATTTCCGACATGTGAGTTTTCAAAATACAGCGCAGGCGCTTCATCCTTGACCTTCGTATAAATCGGCATACCGTTCCAGAACAGGTCGGCACGAATCTGATCATCCAACAGCAGCATCGATGAATTAAAATAGCCCTGGATGTTATTGATCCGAAGAACCAGTCCCTTATACTCATGTGCACGCACACGGAGTGTATCATATTTTTTTATCAGGGTATGTACTCCGAAGTTTCTCTCTCCCCTGGAAATCATGTCGGAAATCATATCGATCAGCAGTTCCCTTTTCAGGATTATAATTCCCAGGCTGCATCGATTAGACGATGATTTTTCCGGATTCAGGAGCATATCCTTGACGTAACCTTTGCGGTCAACATCAAAAATGTAATTGGGGACTCCGTATTTGGTGCCGTCACGGTTGTACATGGCAGAGACATCCGCCCCTGACTGTTCATGCTTTTCAAGAAAATCATTAAAGGTAGTGTTCAAAATCATATTACTGTTTGCAATTATGGCATACATACTACGATTTGACCGGATAAAATCCAAGAGGCCGACCAACTCGTCAGCATCCTCCATACCATTACCCGATGATTCCGAATTGACATAAGGGGGAAGAATGTGCAGGCCAAAATTTTTACGGTCGAGATCCCAGGAAGCACCTGTCCCAAGGTGATCCATAAGTGACTTGTACTTGTTAAGTGTAAGAATGCCGACACTCTTTATTCCGGAATTCACCATATCTGAAAGCATATAGTCAATAATCCGGTAACGGCCGCCAAATGGCACGGCAGCCAGAGCTCTGGGTTTTGAGAGTTCACCCAGTGAGATTTTCTTATTGTCAGCCAGAATCAGCCCCATTGCATCAATAAACATTCGTTAACCCTCCGCTTCCTGTAAATTATCGGACACGAAACATTTCTTCAATTACGTTCAAAGCAGGATCAACTGCAACATCGCAGTCAATCTGACAATTTGCGGGTATGACAGCATGATCTTTGATCTTAAGTCCCCGCTCAATTACAACGATCCCGTCCGTGCAGATCTTGGTATTCAAATACGGACTGTCTCCGGTAACAGACGCACCTGCCCGCACTCCCTCACCAATTATCGAATTAAACCCGATAATACACTTGTCAATATATGCTCCTGCCCTGACAGTAACGCCCGGCATAAGTACGGAATCCCTTACGATCGCCCCTTTTTCCACCGTCACTGAGTTTGACAGTACGGAATGTTCGACCGTACCGTAAATCCTGCATCCGTCTGTAAGCGCTGAGTTTTTGACGACGGCACCATCAGCAATATAGTGTGAAGGCTTCACGGGATTCCGGCTGTAGACACGCCAGGAACGATCCATCAGATTGATTTCTTCCGGTCTGTCCAGAATATCCATGTTCGCTTCCCACAGGCTTGATATCGTGCCGACATCTTTCCAATATCCGGAAAAACGATATGCACAGAGTTTCTTTCCCTGCTTCAGAAGCATCGGGACAATGTTGCTTCCGAAATCATTATTGGATTCCGGAATCTCTTCATCTTCAATGAGTGCTTTACGCAGGACATCCCAGGTGAAAAGATAAACACCCATGGACGCAAGATTACTCTCCGGTTTTTTTGGCTTTTCCACAAACTCCGTAATAATGTCATCATCACTTGTATTCAAAATTCCAAACCGGGGAGCTTCCTCCCACGGAACCTCGAGCACGGCCAGAGTTGCATCCGCCTTTGTCTTTATATGGTCACGGAGCATGCGTTCATAATTCATTTTGTAAATATGATCACCCGATAAAATGAGTACATACTTCGGGTCACAGTCATCAATAAAATCCTTGTTCTGATAAATTGCATTAGCGGTGCCTTTATACCAGTCGCTTCTCCCGGATCTTTGGTAAGGCGGCAAAATATACGCCCCTCCATTATTTCTGTCCAGATCCCATGGATGTCCGTTACCTACATAAGTATTAAGTGCGAGTGGCTGGTACTGTGAAAGCACCCCAACCGTTTCAATTCCGGAATTAGCGCAGTTTGACAATGGAAAATCAATAATGCGGTATCTGCTTCCAAAAGGAACAGCGGGCTTTGCGATGTACTTTGTAAGCACACCCAGCCGCGCACCTTGTCCTCCGGCCAGAATCATTGCAACAACGTCAGCTTTTGCCATATCCACATCCTCCATTTATAAAATATTCAGCCGTTTTCATCCTGATCCATGATCTTTTCAGCTCCAAATCCTAAACAGTAACTTTTTCAATATACAAGCCGCTCAAAGGCGGCAGGCATACCTCTATAAAATAGGGTCTCCCTTTCCATGGTCCTTCCTGAGTTAAAAATACCTCCTCCCCTTCGGCACCGGTCGGATATCCGCTGCCTCCAAATTTCATGTCGTCTGTATTAAGTGAAATGCTATATTCCCCGGCTTCATCAACCGGTATTCGATATTTTTTAAGAGGTACCGGAACCATATTCAGGGCGACAATCACCTTTTCATTATTTGTCTCTCCCATTCTCTGAAAAAGAAATACGCTGTTTTCCCTGTCTGATGTGTCGAGCCATTCAAAACCATCCCACGAACGGTCCCTGATCCAAAGCGCCTTGTTATCACGATAAAAGAAATTAGCCCTTGCAACAAAGTCCTTAAGCAGTCTGTTGGATTCATATTTGAGCATAAACCATTCCAGCTGTTCATAAAATCGCCATTCAATATACTGCCCGAACTCGGCGCCCATAAAAGTCAGCTTACTTCCGGGGTGTGCAAGCATGTAGAGAATCAAAGTACGGTATGAAGCGAATTTACGCCATGTATCCCCCGGCATCTTATCAAGAAGGCTCTTCTTTCCATGGACAACTTCATCATGGGAAAAGCACAGTATAAAATTCTCTGAAAATGCATACATCATGGAAAAGCAGAACTGATCATGATGCCAGACCCGGGCATAATAATCCGTTTCAAGATAATCCAGTGTATCATGCATCCATCCCATATTCCATTTGTGCGTAAAGCCAAGACCGCCTTCAGAAACCGGGTGTGATACTTTAGGCCAGGCTGTTGACTCTTCAGCAATCATCATGACGCGCGGGTATTTCTCCCTGACAATTGTATTAAGCTGCTGCAGGAAAGCGACCGCTTCAAGATTATCGGTACCTCCCTGTGCGTTGGGAAGATATTCCGTCCGGCAGTAATTCCTGTAGATCATGCTTGAAACAGCGTCTACCCGAATACCATCAACATGGTATTCATCCATCCAGAAAACAGCGTTGGAAATCAGGAATGAACGCACCTCTGATTTTTCATAATTGAATACATTGGTTCCCCATTCCTTGTGCTCACCTATGCGCGGATCGGCATATTCATAACAGGGAGACCCGTCAAATTGAATAAGACCTTCAAGATTTTTCGGAAAATGAGCAGGCACCCAGTCAAGGATAACCGCAATACCATTCAGGTGCAGATGGTCAATCATGAATTTAAAATCTGCCGGTGTCCCGAAACGACTGGTAACAGCATAATAACCGGTAACCTGATAACCCCAGGATTCATCAAGCGGGTGTTCCATTACCGGCATAAACTCAACATGCGTATATCCCATTTCCAGGCAATACTTGGATAGATCCCTTGCAATCTGACGGTAGTTCATGAAATTGCCGTCTTCGAATTTTCTCCAGGATCCAAGGTGCAGCTCGTAAATATTTATCGGGCGCGGGGCAAGGGCATCCGGAGAATTTCTTATGTAATCCTGGTCATTCCATTCATAATCATTCGAATCATAGAGAATGGATGCATTATCGGGGCGTGTCTCACTGTGTCTGGCATAGGGATCAACTTTATCATATGTACGCCCGTCGGCACCTGCAACCAAATACTTATAGCGGTCCCACTGTATCGCATCCGGAATGTCACATGTCCAGATTCCCGTTTCGCGTAAAGGATGCATGGCACATGCATCAGGAAGCCAGTCATTGAAATCCCCGATTACACTGACTGATTCGGCATGCGGCGCCCACACAGCAAAGTGGTAACCCTGTTCGCCATCACTGTGTGTATACGGTCTTGAGCCTAGCAAGTTATAACTATGATAGTCATTACCTGTATTAAACAAATAGGCTTGATCCATAAGCACTCCTATGCTCTAACAATGCAAATTGCGAGCGCATTTTTTACTGTTAAATAGATTATACCCTATTGTGATAAGCAGACAACAGTTTACTGGCAAAAAAGGAGCAGATCGCTCTGCTCCCTCAAAAAGTCTATGGTTATTAAATATTTGTTTACAGTTTATCAATTGCTTTTTTACGCAAAAGCCGCACCTTTATCAAAAGCTTCAAGGTTTGAAGGAATCATATGATATCTTCGTTCCGGAAGTACTTCACGCAGGGCAGCTTCAAAAGATTCTCGCTTAAAGCATCCGGTCGCCGCCGATAGACAGCCAAGCAGGACAATCGTTGCATATGCCATATTTCCAAGCTCGTTTGCGATCTCAGAAGAAGCAATCGGAATAAAGCGAATGTCCTTTCTTTGGGGTGCCACTTTTATCAGCGATGAATCAATAATAATAATACCACCCGGCTTGAGCTGTACTTCGAATTTTTCCAGGGAGGGCTGATTTAATGCAATCAGGACATCAGCATCATTGATTACCGGAGAACCAATGATTTCATCAGAAATAACGACGGAGCAGTTGGCTGTGCCTCCGCGCATTTCGGGACCATAGGAAGGAAACCACGAGACTTCATGTCCTTCAATAAGTGCCGCTTCGGCTGCCATTTTGCCTGCAGAAAGTATTCCCTGGCCGCCGAATCCGGCAAGGATAATCGAAAAATCAATCATTTTACACCTCCAGATCCTTTCCTTTGAATACGCCGAGCGGGTATTGCGGCATCATATCAGACTCAAGCCAACGAAGTGATTCAACCGGTTCTTTTCCCCAATTAGTCGGGCAGGTGGAGAGGAATTCTACCATGGAAAATCCCAGACCCTGCTGCTGAACGCGGAAGGACTTGGCAATGGCCTTCTTAGCTGCCTGAATATTCCTGAAGTTATTGAGTGCTACGCGCTCAATGTATACAGCACCCGGCAGTACAGACAGAAGTTCACTGACATTGATAGGATATCCCTGGGTTGATGCATCCCTTCCAAATGGCGATGTAGTCGTTACCTGATTAAGAAGAGTTGTCGGTGCCATCTGCCCGCCTGTCATTCCGTAAATTGCATTATTGACAAAAAAGACCGAAATTTTTTCTCCGCGGGCTGCTGCATGAAGTATTTCTGCAGCACCGATTGAAGCCAGATCTCCGTCGCCCTGGTATGTAAATACCATCTTGTCCGGGTGAACTCTTTTTATACCGGTTGCAACGGCAGGAGCACGGCCATGAGCCGCCTGAACCATATCGCAGGCAAAATACTCATAATTATTGTATGTACATCCAACAGGAGACACTCCTATCGTTGTATCAAGGATTCCGGTTTCACACATTACTTCAGCTATAATACGGTGGATGATGCCGTGCGTACAGCCCGGGCAGTAGTGGAACGGCTTGTCGGTGAGTCCTTTTGTCTTTTCAAATACGATCGCCATTTTATCTCACCTCTCCTTTATGAATTGCCACCAGCTGATCCAGGATTTCCTTCTGTGTCGGCATATTGCCTCCCATGCGCCCATAAAAATATACGGGTTTGGTTCCGTTAACAGCGAGTCGGACATCTTCGACCATTTGCCCTGCATTCAGTTCAATGTCAAGGAAAGCCTTTACGTGACTGAGCGATGCAACACGGGCCAACTCATCCGACGGAAAAGGCCAAAGTGTTATCGGGCGGACCATTCCGACCTTAATACCCATTTCGGCAGCCTGACGAATCACATTGCGGCAGATTCGGCTGCACGTTCCGAATGCTGTGAAAATAATTTCAGCGTCTTCGATATTAAGTGATTCAAACCGCGTTTCTTCTTTCTGAACAACTGCATATTTGTCCTGAAGCTCACGATTCTTTTTCTCAAGATCATCAGGATCTATATAAATGGAAGTTACAATATTATGTTCTGCTCTTCCTTGACGTCCGGTAGTAGCCCACGATTTATCGGTCTCATCCATCGGTTCAACATCCCTGAATTTTACCGGTTCCATCATCTGTCCAAGCGTACCGTCACCCAGGATCATAACCAGCATGCGGTACCGGTCTGCAAGGTTGAACGCTTCGACGGTCATCTCATAGAGCTCCTGGATAGAGGCCGGAGCGATAACGATATTTCTGTAATCACCGTGTCCGCCGCCTTTTGTAGCCTGAAAATAATCGCCCTGAGCCGGCAGAATACCGCCAAGGCCGGGACCTGCACGTACAATATTAACAACAACCGCCGGTAACTCGGCACCTGCAATATAGGACATACCTTCCTGTTTCAGGCTGATTCCCGGAGAAGATGAGGATGTAAGAACTCTCGCACCGGCCGCAGCAGCGCCATAAACCATATTAATCGCAGCAACTTCACTCTCTGCCTGGAGAAAACAACCGCCTATCTCCACCATTCTTTTAGCCATATAATGCATGACCTCTGTCTGCGGTGTAATCGGGTATCCAAAATAGTGACGGCAGCCTGCGCGGACAGCCGCTTCAGCTATAACTTCATTTCCCTTCATCAGGACTCTCTTTGCCATTTATTTGCTCCTCACTTCTCTACAGTAATAACGGAATCAGGACACTGAACCGCACAAAATGCACACCCGATGCATGAAGCCTGGTCAATACAGGAAATCGGGTGATACCCTTTGCTGTTTAACCGGGTGATATCAACTTGTAAAATCTTCTTCGGACATACAGACACACAAAGGCCGCAGCCCTTGCAGCGTTCCTGTCTAAATGATACATTAGCCATATTTGTCCTCCCATAAAATCAAAACATGAATTGATTATAGCTTTGCCCTTTTGGAAATGCAAACGCAAGTACAATCACTTATTTATTCATTATTGACATTATTGCTGAATTGGAGTACTTTTTAGTTGACCCATGGGTCAATCTCAAAGGAGGTCCTGCAAATGTCTGTTATCTCAATAAATCAGCTAAAAAAATATTACGGTAAAAGCCGCGGTGTTGAATGTGTAACCTTTGATGTGGAAGCCGGAGAAATTTTCGGTTTCATCGGGCCAAACGGTGCGGGCAAATCCACAACAATCAAACTCCTTCTAAGTCTTTTGAAGCCCGATGAAGGCTCTGCCTCAATCTTCGGCATGGACATAATTAAAGACAGCGCTAAAATCAAAGAGGATCTTGGATATGTTCCAGGAGAAGTCCGTTACTATCCTGACATGCGGGTTGGCCAGCTTCTTGACACAACACTTCGCTTCCATCACAAGAAGCCCTCTGATTACCTTGCACTCCAAAAAGAATTATGCAGCATTTTTGACATTGATGTTTCCAGGAAATTTGAAACACTTTCCCTGGGCAACAAGAAAAAAGTGGCTATAGCACAGGCGCTCATCCACAGCCCCAGGCTGATAATTCTTGATGAACCGACAAACGGCCTGGATCCGCTGATCCAGAAATATCTTTTTGACTATTTGAAAAAAATCAACAAATCCGGAACAACCATTCTCTTTTCGAGCCATAATCTAACGGAGGTACAGGCAAACTGCAGCCGTGCTGCTTTTATCAAAGACGGCCGAATTATCGAAATGGAAGATCTGACTACAAATGCCAAGAGCGAAAAACTAGTCACAATCATTCTTCATTCGGCCGATACAGCCTTTAGTCTTCCTGATTCCCTTGTGCAGGCCTCCCACCTTCGCATAACCGGTGAAAATGAATATACATTCCATTACAAAGGCGAGCCGGATCCCCTTCTTTCATACTTAACTGCTCTTTCCCCGAAAGACTTCGTTGTTGAGAACGCAAGTCTTGAAAGTCGATTCCTTTCCTATTACGAAGGAGGACAAACCAAATGAATATCTTACGTCTTGAACTTCATAATCAGCGCAAAGGACTTCTGATATGGTCGTCGATCATGTTTGTTTCCGTATTTCTTTTTATGGCCTTTTTCCCGAGCATGGGAGGAGGCAATATGGGCGAACTGCTCACTGCTGAAACTGCTGCCTTTTCCAAAGAAATGCTCGCAGCGTTCGGATTGGATAATATGCCTGACTTTTCCAAAATCCAGGAGTTCTTCGCTTATATTATGCAGTATATTGCCCTTGCAGGTGCAATTTACGCGGCGTTGCGCGGTGCAACTGCGCTGATTGGTGAAGAAACATCCGGAACGATCGAATACCTGTATGCACAGCCTGTAAGAAGATCCGAAATCTTTTTTCAAAAACTGCTGGCTTCCGGCATCACGTTTCTGTCATACAGTGCGGCAGTTACAGCTGCCGCTCTGGTCTCACTTCTCTGCTTCAAATCAAAAGATACCGATCTTTCCTCCGCTGCAGCAGGAATGGTTAAGATAATGATTGGTATGTTTTTTTCCGGAATGGTTTTTCTTTGCATCGGATTTCTTCTTTCTACCATTCTAAAAAGTTCCCGCCTGGTAGCATCCACAGCAAACGGCCTTGTATTCGGCACCTATATCCTCGGAATTTTTGCACATGCTTTTGAAAACAATATCAAAGGTATCCAAAACCTTACCTATCTGTCCCCGTTGGATTATGCAATGCCGTCAGATATACTGCGCAACGGTTTCCAGTTGAAATTTGTTATTTTAGGCTTTGCCGTCATGGCGGTCTCCATCGGCTGTGCATACTTAATATATCTGAAAAAAGACCTGAAATCTTAAAACAAAGGAGAAAGCAATGGGAAATATTCGCCGTGATAATATTTTTCTGGCCTCACTGGAGGAATTTGCCGCCGTAGGTTATGAGCGGGCTAATACGAATCACATCTGTGAAATCGCCGAAGTATCCAAAGGTCTGCTTTTCCACTATTTCGGATCAAAAAAGCATCTGTATTTATACACCGTCGAGAAGTGTATCGAAGATGTCCTTGAGGCATTTGACGGATTCTCCACGGAGGGACTTGATTTTACAGGATCCCTTCTGGCTTATTCACGCAGGAAGGCATCTTTCTATTTCAGCCATATGCTCCACTATAAACTTCTCAACGAAGCTTTTCTTCTTCCGCCCGTTGACGTGACGGATTCTATGCGCACTAAATATGCAGAGCTCGCCAAAAGCGGCTTGGTGATCATGTCCTCTCTTCTGGACAAACTGGAACTTCGGGAAGGTGTATCCCGTGAGAGTGCTCTTGCATTCCTCTCTTCCATGAGCCGTGCAACAGAAATGTACGAGTCCGAAGGTGACTGGTCAAAAATGGAGCTGACGGAAGAACTTTATCAGCGTATAGAAAATAAATATCTTATATTAATCGACTTAATCCTCCATGGAATCGGACGTAACTGAATCCGCTTTGCTGACGGCAATTGCTGCAGGCCTTTCATCACCGCTTCTGACCTGGTTTGTGCCGTGCCCTTTACGATAACGAAAACGCCACAGGCGCCGGGTCAGTTCAGCAGCAAAAAAGCAAAGGACAACATCCTTTCCTATAAAAGGAAGCGCACCGTAAGCAAGTGTTGTCACAAAACTGTATTTTGTCCCTGCATAGCCGGTGTAATAATTCGACAGAAAATATAGATAAGTAATACCAAATGCATAGCAGACCAGAAGTGCCGCCAATGAGATAAGCAGAATACGCATATAGGACACCTGCAGTCCATTTGTACGCCTATCCGTTAAATCAGCAAGAAAACCTCCGATAAGTGCACAGAAAAGAAACCCAACCAGATATCCAAAGGAACCGCGCATTACATATCCGATCCCCCCTCCTCCGCCGGCAAATACAGGCAGGCCCAGCAGTCCCATAAAAAGATAAAGAGCCTGTGACAGGAATCCAAGTCGGGATCCCAGAAGAAGCCCCGATACAATCGCAACAGTAACCTGAAGTGTAAAGGGAATAACCGGGACAGGAATCGTTATCTGGGCAGATACACACATAAGAACCGTAAACAACGGCACAAGCGTCAGGGAAAGAAGTTGATTTTTTCTTTTTTCATGAAAATTTGGTGTTGTCTTCAAATTTGGATTTACTGTTTTGGGTTCCATAGATACTCTCCTGTTTTTCTTGATTGTAAACCTTTTAGAGAAATTGTCAACTTTTGTTTTTCAGACAGCTGACTTTCGTTTTTCCAATCAAGCATTACAACAAAAAGAGAGGTCACTGCTTACGCAGCGGCCTCTCCTGAAGTTTATCCATACAGATTGTTAATTATACAATCTGTTTCCCGCATTCAGGACAGAATTTCGGAGTGTTTTCACCGTTTTTGGGGGTCCAGCCGCAGGAGGAACAACCCTTGACTGCAGCGGGCTGCGGCATTCCGCACTCTGAACAGAACTTTCCGGTGTTGCCTTTATTACCGCAGGAACAATCCCAGCCGCTTACCGGCTCAGGCTTAGGCTTACCGCATTCCGCACAGAACTTGCCTGTATTTCCGGAATGACCGCAGCTTGAGCAGGTCCATCCTGCAGATGTTGCAACAGCAGCTCCGGCCACGGGAATTGCACCGGCAGCAGTACCGGCGGCTTGTGCCTGCTGAGCCTGTTGAGCCTGCTGACCTGCAAAATAACCGAGTGCCGGAGCACCGGCAGCACCGCCCATCTGGCCCATTCCGCCTACCATGCCCATACCCATAAACCCTGTAGCTGCTCCCGCCGTGTTATTGGCAGCTCCAACCATTGCTTCGGCTGAGGCAGCTCCCATACGGGCGGCCAGCATATCCGGGTTTCTTGAAAGCAAAATGTCACGGTCGAATTCCTGAATGCGTTTTCTGGATTCGTCATCGGGAGTTATTCCGCCTATTGCGACTGATACAACCACCATACCACGGCCCTGAAGCCACTCTTCATCCAGCACTTCATTCATGTATTTTGTAAAACGTGTCTGTTCCGAAGGAAGACGATTATACTTGATACCGTCTCCGCCGGCTCCGCATTTGTTAAGTGCTTCGACGAATTTGGATGTGAATTCTGTCTTTGCCTGTGTCATAAGCGTTGATTTGTCATAAATATCAGTTACATTGCCTGCGATTGCCTGGAAAAATGCTACGGGATTCTCTATTTTGAAAGAGAACGTACCATTCAGGCGAATATATATACCCATATATGTCGGGTCATCATAAGGCATCGGAGACGCTGTTCCAAATTTATTGTCAACATTTTCAAGCATGTTGACAAAATATACCCTCTGCTCCGAATTTATGACACCGCCGGCTTTGAAACGGTTTAGAATCTCTTTGCAGGAATCAACAAATCCAGTCTTCAGACCTTCTGAACCAAACATTGAAGGAGCTGAAGATGCATCCCATGTATAAAGTCCCGATTCTGTTGTAAAATCCGTAACTTTTCCATTATCAATCAGAAGCAGTGCCGTTCCTTCCGGAACAGCAATTTTGGAACCATTTGTTATAACGTCAGAATCTCCTTTGTTGCTGCCGTTTTTGATTTTTTTGGCTCCGCGCTTCACCAGAACATCTGTTCCCAGCGAGTCACATGTGAAATATTCCAGATACTGATCAGCCACAACGGAAGTTACTGCCTGAGATCCGGCTGCTATCACGTTGCCCAAAGCTTTGATAAGTCCCATTTTCTTTCCTCCCATTTCCTGCTTTCGCATTTACGAATGAATAATTTATTTATTTCAGCTTAGGATAAACTGGTTAATTCTCCATATCCGGATATCAATTGCCTGTATGGAGGATCCGCAAAACTCACAGTGTCTGATTCCGAGTCCTTTGACCGGTGCTCCGCAGTTCGGACAGTTAACGCTGACAGCGTTTGTTGATGATGATGGCAGTTGGCTTTCATCCAGAACATATATTATCGATAGATCATACCGGTCCTGTTCGACTGTCTGCTGACTGCCGGATACTACAACCCCATTTTGCTTGATGTAATGCAAATATTCAATGGCTGTCTGAAGAGTTATCACACAAGTTCCTGCATTCTTCTGATACGCTTTAATACCGGTCCTGTGTATTTTAATTTTTTCAAAGTATTCTATCCTGTCTTCTGCTGTAAGGGCTGCTATCTGTCTTTGGATTTGAGCCGCAAAATCCGGGGTTGCACCAAGAAAGAGGTGGTCTTCCTTCTCTTCATCATCCCGATTGGATTCCTTTTCCGCTGCATATTCACTTGTTCCGGTCTGGAGTCCCGCACCATCAGCCGACCCTTCCTGTATAGCATATAAAGCTGAACACAGTTTATTTTCAGCGGATGAAATCAATTGATTCAAATTCAGATCCGGAAAATCCCTGGCCAGCATGGGAGCATATACGGAAGTCATGTCGGAAACAGACCGCGGCTGCCGGGAATTCAAAAGATCTGCCGGGATGTTACCTGCGTTACCGGATAAAAGCTCTTCGGCTATTTCACTAACAATCTGCACTGCCTTCGAATTAGCGGCACTGCGCAGAGAACGAATAACACGGAGCACATTTACCACTAAAGTGCCGACAACCACAAGCACGATTCCGATCACAATTAGAGTTACAACAAGAGGATCCATCTTTAATGCTCCTTGAATGCCGGATAAATTACTTATTAGTTATTATACAACACTGTTCTCTCCATTCTCAATAGAGGTATTCCGTTAATTGTATAATCCGTCCAATCTTTAGGAAGGTAATCGTTAAGGCCACTGGCATATGCAATAGGAATTCCCGTGATTTTCGAGGCACCCTCAAGAATCGAATAGGAATGAACGAGTTCATCGGATGATGTCTCCATCAGCAGATTCGAATTGTCGATGAAGCCATGGACAGGAAGACGGGCAGCAGCAGAAAGCTCCTGTGCCATCGCAGCAATGCCCTGGGCATCCGAAGTAAACGGCCGGAGTGTATTGACCACCATATAAACACGATACGAGATGTTTTGGAACCGGCTTCGCATGCTCGAAAGAATTCTTGCGCCCATATCTTCTCCGCCTATATCAAAAACCCCCAGATACTCCGGGTCATCAAATATCGAATACATTTCTCCCGAAACAGATGGGACATCTACATTCGTATTTGCATAATTAGGTGCTATAACACGTATATTTTCTTTTTCAAGAATCCCACGGGCGTCTGCAGAGCGGTAAAAAGGATTTATTATATCAAGGTCCGCCAGCAGTACTTTTCTATCCGGGTTTTCCCTGCGAAGTTTGCGGGCAAAGTGTACGGAGACCTCTGATTTTCCGCTGCCGTAGGCTCCTACAAAAATAAAGAGCCTGGGAGATTTTTCGGAAATATCACCAATATTTTCGTTTTGTATCATTTCCATGCACATTGCACTTCCTTTTCATCGTTGTTTTGATTGACGTAACCGCCGCCTTGTAATTTAATAGATGTCAGAGGGTTTTTTGCCCACTGCAAAAGCTTTCACTGAAGCATTTGTAATCAGCATAGCAAACATGCCATCAAACGTACAGGAGGCAGATGTTTATGTTTTCATTTTTTCGCCGCTCCGACAAGGAATCAAAAGGTATTGTGTCCGGGGAACAGGCACACGTTAATACGCAGACTGACACCGCACTGATCGCGGTCATTACTGCTGCAATCGCCCGTTTTCGCGAAAATGACGGCAGCCAGCGCTCTGAAGCAGGGTTTGTTGTAAGGCGTGTCCGTCGAATTTGATTAATTATAGATTACACCTGATAAAACGCAGCCTGTTAAAGGCGGCAGATAAGGGGAATTGAAGAGGCCTTCATTTGATGATGGCCCTTTAATACATACGCATGAAATATTTCATATTATTAGGTGACGGGATGGCTGATCTTCCCATTTTGGAGCTGTCCGGAATGACGCCGCTTCAGTACGCTTCAAAACCGAATATTAACCGGCTGGCACAAAGTGCCGCCTGTGGAATGGTTCAGACAATTCCGGAAGGAATGGAACCGGGAAGCGGACCTGCCAATATGTCCGTTATGGGATATGATCCAAATATCTATTATACAGGGCGGTCTCCCCTTGAAGCGCTTAGCCTGGGGATCGAAATGACTCCGACCGACATGGTATTCCGCTGTAATCTGGTAAGCCTTTCCCAGACAGGCGCCGCTTCAATTGACTATGGGGATATGACTATGCTTGACTACTCTTCCGGAGAAATTTCTACGGAAGAATCGTCGGAGCTCATCGCATCAATTGAGGAATCGCTGTCATCCGTAGACCTGCATTTTTTCCCCGGTAAAAGTTATCGTCACTGTATGGTCTGGCATAACGGGCCCGGCAGCACAATTCTTACCCCTCCGCACGACATTTCCGGCAAAACAATCAAAGAATTTCTTCCGTCCGGAGATGGAGCTGAACGTATACTGTCTCTGATGCGTGCTTCATGTGCGATACTGAAAGACCACCCGGTTAATATTCGCCGTCGTGAAAAAGGCCTGAACACAGCCGATTCGATCTGGCTCTGGGGACAGGGAACCAAACCGGCGATGGCTGATTTCACAAAAACGTACGGCCGAAAAGGTGCCGTCATCTCAGCTGTAGATCTTATTTTCGGCTTAGGCCGCTGTGCAGGACTTGAAGTAATTGAAGTTGACGGTGCAACCGGCCGGCTGGATACAAATTTTGCCGGAAAAGCTGCCGCCGCTGTCAAAGGCTTTTCAAGCGGCCTTGACTATATCTATCTTCATGTTGAGGCGCCTGACGAATGCGGACATCATGGTGACGCCCCGGGGAAAGTGCTTTCAATCGAAAAAATCGATGAATATATCGCCGGCCCTGTCTGGAAATATCTTGAAGAGAATCGTCTGAATACCGGCGAAGACTATAGGATAATGATCCTTCCGGATCATCCGACGCCTGTTTCGCTTAGAACGCACAGCGAATCACCCGTGCCGTTCCTTCTATACAGCAGCGGTGTCAATTCAAAAACTGGTATTGCTAATTACTGTGAAACCGAAGCTGAAAAAACCGGTCTGCGATATGAGTCCGGACCATCATTATTCAAGGCATTTATAAGCTGAGCGAACACCGATTCGCGGCGCGCAGCGCCTATGAGTAAAAGCGAATGTCTTTACGTGCGACTTCCGCAGACACGCGTAAGCGTGGCGAGGACGTGGAGCGCGGAAAGTTCCCTTCCTTGGCGCGCAGCGCCTTTGAGTAAAAGCAAATGTCTTTACGGGCGACTTCCGCAGACACGCGTAAGCGTGGCGAGGACGTGGAGCGCGGAAAGTTCCCTTCCTTGGCGCGCAGCGCCTTTGAGTAAAAGCAAATGTCTTTACGGGCGACTTCCGCAGACACGCGTAAGCGTGGCGAGGACGTGGAGCGCGGAAAGATATTCGCTTTTACAGCTGTGCTATCGTTACCCCGTCTTCGCCTTCCCCGTACGTTCCAAGACGGAAACTAATGACTCTTTTGTCCTGGCGCAGGTGCTGTGAGACAGCTGACCGCAGGGCTCCGGTGCCTTTACCGTGTACTATGCGGACCGTTGCGATATTGGACAGTACGCAGTCATCCAGATACCTGTCGAGTGCTGAAATCGCTTCATCCACTGTCATTCCAAGAAGCTGGATCTCCGGCATGGTATTTGCTGCACGCTGCATACGTATGTCACCTGCACCGCCCTCCCTGCGTGGTTTGGGAACCGCACGCGTACGTGCTTTACCGGTTTCTTTGGCCTTCTGTGATTCCTGCCCTTCAATCGGATATCTAAGGGATTCCTTTGTCACGTTTATACGAAGTGAGCCTGACTGCAGGACGCAGTTCCCGCGGCTGTCAGGTCCCTGTACAATTGTTCCGGATGCACCAAGGGACGGTGAATAGTACAGGCCGCCCAGACGGATAACATTGGGTATTTCTCCTGGAACCGGGATTTTTGCACGGTTTTTCTCTGCTTCGGTATCCAGGTCGGAAAGACCGGCCCGAAGATTTCTTCGGATCAACTGTACTTTCTCTTCGGCTGCCTGCTGGTTGTCCTCACGAATGGAGCGCCGCAAGTCCTTGAGTATCAGATCTGCCTCTTCAAGGGCATCGGAAAGCAGCTCTTTCTTTTCTTCCTGCGCTTTTTGAAGGATCGCAGCTTTTTTCTGCTCAAGTTCTTCATGTTCTTTCTGCAGGGAAAGCTGCTGCTCTTTCACATGTTCACGCATCTGGCGGATTTCTTTTTTCAGTTTTTCGCTTTCCAGATTATTCCTCTCTACAGACGACAGAAGTTCTTCGAATCGAATTCCCTCATCTGAAAGGAGCATCTGAGCTGCGTCAATAATTTCCTGCGAAAGGCCTAATTTTCTTGAAATATGAAAGGCATTACTGACTCCGGGCAGGCCAATTAAAAGGCGATAAGTCGGAGAAAGGGTTTCCGTGTCAAATTCGCAGCAAGCGTTTTCGACGCCGTCTGTCTCGATGGCATATCCCTTTAATTCCTTATAGTGGGTTGTAGCAACCGTTACGGCTCCTTGTTTACGAAGATGGTCTAAAATAGCGATGGCCAGGGCTGCTCCCTCGGACGGATCCGTACCGGAGCCAAGCTCATCGACAAGAACCAGTGTGGAGGACCCGGTTTTTTCAAGAATCGACACCAGATTTTTCATGTGGGAAGAAAAAGTGGACAGGCTTTGCTCAATACTCTGTTCATCCCCGATATCTGCAAGAATCTGATCAAACACAGAGACTTCGGAATGGTCCTGGCAGGGGATCTGAAGGCCTGCCATTGCCATCAGGCATAAAAGTCCGCAGGTCTTGAGTGACACTGTTTTGCCGCCCGTATTGGGACCTGTAATTACAAGTGTCCTGTATGTGGTACCAATCGCAAAATCAATCGGCACGACCCTATCTTTGGGAATCAGCGGATGCCTGGCTTTCCTGAGTAAAATACGGCCCTCCCGGTTGAAGATCGGCTTTGACGCATTCATGGTGATTGATAAATTTGCTTTTGCACTTAGAAAGTCAATTTCACTTACCAGATTAGTATCGACCATCAATTCGCTTTTGAAGTTAAAAACGCGGCCGGAGAGATACTGCAATATCCGTTCAATTTCATCTTTTTCTTCTGACAGCCATTCACGGATCTTGTTATTTGCTTCGACAACGGCCATCGGCTCAACAAAAATCGTCTGTCCGGACGAGGATGTGTCATGAATAATACCGGGTATTTCACTGCGTTTTTCTGATTTAACAGGCACTACATAACGCTCTCCGCGCAGTGTTACAAGCTGCTCCTGGAGTGCTGTTGGGTGCTGGCGGATAATTCGCTCAAGAATATCCCTGACGCTTGCCTGGGCATCTTTTATGTGGCGGCGTATCTGGTACAGGGTTTCACTTGCACGGTCGTTCATTTCATCTTCCGATGCAATACAAAAAGAAATCTCCTTCTCCAGTGCCGGTGCCGGCATAAGCATACGGATTCGCGAAAACAGTCCGTTTCCTTCATCTACATCCTTATTTTTGGGATACACAGCGTATATACGGTCAACAGCTCTCAGAAAGCACGCAACTCCAAGAAGACTTTTCATGGAAAGTGTACCCTGCGCCCCGACAAGGGAAAGGGATTCGCGGATATCCGATAATCCGGACAGAGGAAGCTGACCTTCACGTAAAATATAGGTGACGGTGCAGTCGGTTTCCGTGTGCCATGTTTCAACTGTATGAAGGTCTGAGCAAGGTAAAAGCTCCTCGCAGAGCTCTCTACCATAAATACTTCTTGCATGAGCGGAAAGCATCGTTCGGATTTTGTCAAATTCAAGAGTTGTCAGGGAGCGGCCCTCTAGTAGCTTTTTCCTGTCCTCTTCTTCAAATGTTGTATACATAAATATTCCTATCAGACTCTCGTCTCGTCGGTTTCGGTCTTTTTTGTCAAATCATCATCACCGAGCTTTGATGTGTCCCTTAACAAAGTGACACCATAACAAATCGTAGAAAATGATGACATGAGTACTGGCGGTATAAAAATGAAATTAGTAATATAACGCAGATCATGCGGAACAAAGAACACGGATGCCAGGGCAATTACAAAAAGGACAGTCGATAGCTTCCCGTACCACCTGGAGTGGGATACGATTCTGTGCTTCTGCAAAATATATGCACCGCCAAGAATCATCGCTGCTTCTTTGACAAGGATAAAAATAACAACCCACAGAGGCAGTCTGCCAATCAGGAACATCATGAATGCAGTTGTAAACTGGAAAAGCTTATCAACAAAAGGGTCATAAATCTTTCCGAAATCAGATATCTGATTAAAATGGCGCGCAATAAACCCATCGGCGGCATCCGTGAACCAGATACCGACAAAGAAGCAGAATGCTGCCACGCTGTATGTATGCCCTTCTTCTCCGGGATGTCCGCTTGCATGGATGAATACCGCCATAAACGGAATCGCAAGCAGCCGGACAGTTGTAAGAATATTGGGTATCGTCCATGGTATTTTCACTCTCATAATATCCTCAAGTCAGGAGTTTCGCCCTGGAAAGGTCTGCTTCTGAGATGGTCTTTGTTAATTTGAGTCCTTCTTCAACATCAATATCCGTAATTCTTCCGTCCTTGAAAATCACGAGACGGTTGAGTCTTCCTTCATTGATGCATTCGATTGCATGCACTCCCATCAGGCTGGCCATGGAACGATCCCTGACCGTCGGGCTGCCGCCGCGCTGCAGGTGACCCAATATAGTAGCCCTGGCTTCAATTCCCGTCGCTTCTTCAATGCGCCTGGCAATATCAATTGCGGTTCCTGCACCTTCGGCCACAATAACAATATAATGGTGCTTCCCGGCGTTCCTGCCGTCGAGGATGACCTTAACGACATCCTTGTTGAAATCAAACGCCTGTTCCGGTATGAGCACCACCTCGGCTCCTGTCGCTATTCCTACATTCAGTGCAATATATCCTGCCTTTCTTCCCATTACTTCAATTACGCTGCAGCGTTCATGGGAAGATGCGGTGTCCCTTAGTTTATCAATAGCTTCCATTGCCGTATTCATAGCCGTATCATATCCAATTGTATACTCTGTGGAGGCGATGTCATTGTCAATCGTACCCGGCAGGCCAATCACCGGGATCCCGATGCGTGCCAGATCGCGGGCGCCCCTGTATGAGCCGTCTCCGCCGATTACAACAAGGCATTCAATTCCAAAGACCTTGCACATCGTAGCGCCCTTAACGACGCCTTCAGGCGTCTCAAAAGTCTTGGACCGGGCCGTCATCAGAAAGGTACCGCCCCGCTGCAGTTTCTCAGAGACGTCCCTTCCATTCAGTTCTTCAATCTCGCCCTTCCATAATCCGTGGTATCCCCGCATTACACCAAAAACCTTATGGCCTGTATGCAGCCCGGCACGTACAACTGCCCTGATCGTAGCATTCATTCCGGGGGCATCCCCGCCGCTTGTAAGAACACCGATTCCTCGTATCACAGGTCGATCGGACATAGGAATATTGTCATAGTTGGGAGCTATCAGTTCCTTGATGTTCGGCATATTTGTCGCACTGTATTCTTCAATCATAACTACCACACTCCTGCTTCACAATTTATCAAAATTATCCGGTCTTTCAAAGTTATTAATATTATACAGGCACTTGGAAAAAATCGAAAGAGTCATCAGAAAATTGCCATATTATCTTTACCGCATATTGTAGAAATCTCCTTAAGAATTTCGTTTGACGGATCCACCCAGTATTCCGGGGGAAGTTTAACATTCATTTTGGAGCCGGATAAAAAGACAACAACCTGCATCGGACCGTGAAAATAGGCAAGAGCTGCGAGAAGTCTCATGTATCCGGCATCATTTTGATTTCCGTCATAACGAATTCCGAGACGCTGTACTGCCGGTGCCGGAACGGGATTCCCATATTGTTCCTGTTCCGGATCATCCTGCAATCCCTGGTCGGGCCCACTATTCTGATCCGTGGCCGGGCTTTCTTTCTGATCCGGAACCGAGGCAGCAGCTTCCACCGGAGAAACTTTTCTGTTTGTATGATTGTACCAACTGTCCTTCCTGCTGCTGACCGGCTCTGCTTTTCTGTCAGTCGCCGTCTTGGAGAGTTCAGAAAAACTTTCCGCAATCAGCTTTGGCTGTTCATCCTCACGGATGCTCACCCTTCCTCTGATCAGCAGCACCCGGTTTTCCTGTAACAGCTGGGCATATGTCTGAAATACCTTCGGAAAAACAATGACTTCATATCCCCCGAGAAGATCCTCCATTTGAAGAAAAGCCATCATTTCCTGTTTTTTTGTCGTCTTGGTCGTTCGCGAAAGCAGCAGACCTGCCATGATGACCATATCCTGATCTAAAAGAATGCGTTCTGCTACAGCGCCTTCTTCCCCTGATGCCATCACAAATGCGGAGCTATCCGTATTTGTGGAATAGGCAATTGATTGTTTATACTCTTCAAGCGGATGACCGGAAATATACAGTCCCAGGACTTCTTTCTCCTTAGCCAGTTTCTCCGAGACCGAAAACTCATCTGTCCCCGGATACTGAGGCTCGGAAAGTGTCACATCCCCGGCTCCGTCTGTCAATCCGAACAGCGAAATCTGACCATCCATAAGGTTCTTCCTGGACGAAGCCAACTGAGCAAAAAACGGATCCATAGCTGCCAGCAGCTGGGAACGCGGTATCAAAAAAGCATCCAGGGCGGAAGCAAGGATTAAACTCTCAATCATTTTGCGGTTCATATCATATTTAAACATTCTTCTCAAAAAATCTCCGAAGGTGGTAAACAGGCCGTTTTGCATCCGCTCTTCCACCAGCTGATTTATCGCTGCTTCCCCGACATTTTTTACAGCCGAGAGACCTATGCGAATATAACCTTCACCTTCAGTGGTAAACTTCGCCTGACTCCTGTTAATATCCGGTGCAAGCACGTGAAGTCCCATTTTTTTGCAGCAGCCGACATACCATGCTGCCTGCGAAAGATTCCCGCGGAAACTGTTGAGCATGGCCGCCATAAACTCAGTCGGATAATGAAATTTAAGGTATGCCGTAAAATATCCGATAACAGCATATGCCGCAGCATGTGATTTATTAAATGCATATCCTGCAAATTGGGTCACATCATCAAATATTTTCTCCGCCGTTTTCTCGGAAACTCCGTGACGGACAGCCCCGTCCACTGTGCGGCCGAGTTCGTCGATCCCTCCGTATATAAACATTTCACGGTATTTTTCCATGGTGGAAAGCTTCTTTTTGGACATGGCACGCCTGATATTGTCAGACTGGCCCATTGAAAAACCTGCCAGATCACGTACTATCTGCATTGCCTGTTCCTGATACACCATGCATCCATACGTTACGTTGAGTATCGGTTCAAGTAGAGGATGATCATAATGAATCAATTTGGGATCGTGCCTTGCTTTTACATAGCGGGGAATCTGGTCCATTGGACCCGGTCGGTACAGTGAGATTCCGGCGATAATATCTTCCAGGGAAGTCGGGGCAAGCTCAGTCATGAAATTTGTCATTCCGGCGCTTTCAAGCTGGAACACTCCCTCGGTATCCCCTCGGCCGATCATCTCATAAACAGCTGGTTCATCGAGTGGAATATGATCATAATCTATAGCAATACCGCGATTCTGCAGTACCATTTCCGCCGTGTCGCGCATGACCGTCAAAGTACGCAGTCCCAGGAAGTCGAATTTCAGAAGACCGATCGCCTCAACATTATTTTTATCGAATTGTACTACGACTGATTCATCGTTTTTAGCAAGCGGTGCAATATCCGTCAGAGGCCCGTTGGAAATCACAACTCCGGCCGCATGCGTCGATGCGTGCCGGGGCATGCCTTCAAAAAGGATCGCGGTGTCCAGGACATCCTTGGATACAGGATTGTTATCATATGCATTTTTCAGATCAGAAGACAGTTCAAGTGCTTTATGGATTGTCATCCCGATTGCAAAAGGGATCATTTTAGCAAGTCTGTCACTCTCTGCATATGGTACCTCAAGCGCCCTTGCCACATCCCTGACACAGGCACGGGCTGCAAGTGTTCCAAAAGCGATGACCTGTGCAACACGGTCCTCACCATATTTGGCTGTCACGTATTCAATCACTTCAGGCCGCCGTTCATAGCAGAAATCAATATCAAAATCAGGCATACTGACACGTTCACTATTAAGGAAACGTTCAAAAATCAAGCCATAACGCAGAGGGTCAATATTCGTAATGCCAAGCGCATATGCCGCTAAGGAACCTGCGCCGGAACCGCGCCCGGGGCCAACCATAATTCCGTGGTCCTTTGCATATTTGATAAAGTCCCAGACGATCAGGAAATAATCCGTAAACCCCATTTGGGAAATGACGGAAAGTTCATATTCCAACCGTTCACGATATGCCTGGTGTGAAGTCAGGTCGCTGATATCCAGAAGCCGGTGAACAAGGCCGGATTCAGCAAGTGAGCGAAGAAAACTGTCATTATCCGAAAACGAAGCCGGTGCTTCAAAAGAAGGAAGATGTGTGACGCCAAAGGTATATGTCGCCTGGCATGCGCTGGCGATCAAAGTCGTGTTGTCGATGGCTGATGGTATGTTCGGGAAAAATGCACGCATTTCTTCTTCGGATTTGATATAAAAATCATCCGTCGGCATACGCATCCTGTCCTTATCCGAAATGTGTTTGCCTGTCTGCATGCAAAGCAGGACGTCATGCGCCTTTGCATCTTCCTTTCGCATATAATGGCAGTCATTGGTAGCCACAAGCGGAATGCCTGTCTCCTGTGAAATCCGGATCAAATGCTGATTCACCCTTGCCTGCGCGGGAATCGTATTGCTCTGTATTTCCAGATAATAATTCCCCCGGCCGAAAACCTCATCATACCAGAGCGCCGTCTGCCTTGCCTCATCAAACTGGTCCTTCATCAGTGCCTGGGAAATTTCTCCTGCCAGGCAAGCGGATAATGCTATCAAACCGCCGCTGTATTTCTGCAGCAATTCACGGTCCACACGGGGACGGTAATAAAACCCATCGGTAAAACCGGCTGATACCAGACGGTTCAGGTTTTTCAGCCCTTCATTATCCTTTGCCAGGAGTATCAGGTGATATGGTTCACGGTCTGCGGCGCCTTCTTTATTGAAACGGCTTCTGGGTGCGACGTAGCATTCACATCCGATAATTGGATGAATGCCCTCCTCCTTCATAATCCGGAAAAAATCAACCGTACCGTACATAACCCCGTGATCAGTAATCGCACAGGAATTCATGCCCAGTTCTTTGAGCCTCTTTGCAAGAGAACGGATGCGAATGGCACCGTCAAGCAGACTGTATTCGGTATGCAGGTGCAGATGTACAAACCCCTGCATGGGTACAGATTCTGAAGCCACCCTCATTCCTCCTCATTCAATCAAATAATTCTGCCCCGCACAGTAACCAACAAATCACGAAGTCGGGCGGCTTCCTCAAATTCAAGGCTTTTCGCTGCATCCTTCATGTCCTTCTCCAGCCTCTTTGAAAGCTTAACAAGCTCAGGCTGTGACAAATGAGCCGTTTTATTATCCAGTATACCTTCCACATCTTCGGCAGCCAGGCCTTCTTCCTTGCTGAAGGCTTCAATTGTCTCCAGTACACCCCTGACTTCTTTCTTTATGCTTGTGGGAATAATATTATTCTTCTCATTATATGCTAATTGTATGTCCCGTCTTCTATTTGTTTCAGAAATTGCAGCAAACATGGAATCGGTAATTTTGTCTGCATAAAGAATCACCCGGCCGTTTACATTACGTGCAGCCCGGCCGATAATCTGAATCAGGGATCGTGCCGAACGGAGGAAGCCTTCCTTATCAGCATCAAGAATCATAATCAAAGATACTTCCGGCAGGTCAAGCCCCTCACGAAGCAGGTTAATTCCCACTAATACGTCAAAAAGCCCCTGTCTGAGATCCCGTAATATCTTCATTCTTTCGACCGTTTCTATATCGGAATGCAGATATTTTACGCGGACTCCTTCATTTGCTAAAAACGCGGAAAGATCTTCTGCCATCTTCTTGGTCAGGGTAAGAACCAGCGTTCTTTCTCCTTTTTCGTTGTTGGCACGAATCTCCGTAAGTATGTCCTCGATCTGTCCCTCAACGGGCCGTATGGAAATATCCGGATCCACCAGGCCGGTCGGCCGGATAATCTGTTCAGCCGTCTGCTGACTATGTGCAGCCTCGTAAACGGACGGCGTAGCAGAGACAAAGAGGGTTTGTCCCATTTTTTTCTCGAATTCCGGGAACTGCAGGGGACGGTTGTCAAATGCTGAGGGCAGACGAAATCCGTATTTTACCAGGTTCTCTTTACGGGACCTGTCTCCGCTGTACATTGCGCCGATTTGAGGAATCGAGACATGGGACTCGTCAATCATCAGAAGATAGTCGTCAGGAAAAAAGTCAATAAGCGTAAAGGGTGCTGTCCCGGGCTCACGCTGAGCAAGATGCCGCGAATAGTTCTCAATCCCCTTGCAGAAACCCGTCTCCCTGAGCATCTCAAGATCATACCGGGTGCGCTGTTCCAGGCGATATGCCTCTATGACCTTTCCCTCGGCCCGCATAATGGGCAGTCGTTCTTCGAGTTCCTCTTCAATTGAGACAAGCGCTTTTTTCATTTTGTCGCTGCTTGTGGCATAGTGCGATGCAGGATAAATCGACGTGTAATTTCTCGTCCACTGAACTTTGCCTGTAAGATGATCCACCTCTGTTATCTTTTCAATCATATCGCCGAAAAAGCTAACACGTGTAAGCAGTTCTTCCGATGAGGACGGAAAAATATCGAGTGTATCTCCGCGAACCCTGAAGGATCCGCGTTTTACTTCATAATCGTTTCTGGAATATTGGATGTTGATGAGCTCACGGATGACCTGATCCCTGTCCTTCTTCATCCCCGGACGAAGATTGACCATAAGGTCCCGGTAATCCGACGGGTCGCCCAAACCGTAGATGCACGATACCGATGCGACGACAATGACATCACGCCTCTCCAGAAGTGATGAAGTGGCAGAGTGCCGCATACGGTCAATCTCTTCGTTGATAGCCGAGTCCTTTTCGATATATGTATCCGTAGCCGCAATGTAAGCTTCAGGCTGATAATAATCATAATAGGAGACAAAATATTCTACCGCATTATCCGGAAAAAAAGCTTTGAATTCGGCACAAAGCTGACCGGCCAATGTCTTATTATGTGCAATGACAAGGGCGGGGCGCTGCAGTCTTTCAATTATATTGGCCATGGTAAATGTCTTGCCGGAACCAGTTACTCCTAATAGTGTCTGCGCGGAAAGACCGTCTTCCATTCCCTGAACCAGAGTATCTATTGCCTGCGGCTGATCTCCCATCGGCCGCATTTCGCTTTCAATGCGAAAAGGTCTGCTCTCAAGCGGTTCATAAAATTTCTTCTCTGCAGTCTTCTCAATCGCCATTGGAATCACCTCAAAATTTGATAAATACAAATTTATATATGCTAAAATAATATCATAAAAAGAACAATTGTTCAATCCGAAAATCATGAAAGATCCTTGTATTTTAACGGGAATACTCGTTCATGGATATTCGGTTATTATTCATTATACAGATTGCAGAAGCTTTCTTATGCATTTTTGACAAGAACATGATTCATACGTATTAAGGGAAATTTATCATGTTCAACACAGCTAAAGCGTATTATAATGCTAAATACAATTAGAGCGCCGGGCGCGAAGGAGGATACAAGATGTTTCCTGCAATATCAATCACAAAGACCACTGCTCCGAAGGTAAAACCGGTTTCGGGCGAATCTTTGCCATTTGGCAAGTATTTCACTGATCATATGTTCATCATGGATTATATCAATGGTGAAGGATGGGTTAATCCTAGAATTGAGCCGTATGCTCCTTTTCTGATCGATCCTTCCGCAATGGTTTTCCATTATGGACAAGCTGTTTTTGAGGGTCTGAAAGCCTATCGCTGTCCGGATGACAGTGTCAATCTGTTCCGTCCATTACTGAATTTCGAACGAATCAATACATCCGATGCCCGGCTTGTCATCCCCCCGCTTGACGCCGAATTCTGCGTACATGCAACAAAAGAACTTGTAAAGCTTGATAAGGACTGGATTCCGTCCGGAGAAGGTGAATCTTTGTATATTCGCCCCTTTGTCATAGCGACCGACCCTTACCTTGGCGTTCGTGCTTCAGACACATATCGATTTATGATCATCCTTTCCCCGTCAGGCGCTTACTATCCGCAAGGCATTAACCCGGTAAAAATCTATGTGGAAGATACTTATGTACGTGCGGTCCGCGGCGGAACAGGCTTCACCAAATGTGCCGGCAATTATGCTTCGAGTCTTATTGCACAGGAAATCGCTCACAAAAAGGGCTACGTACAGGTATTATGGCTTGATGGAATTGAGCAGAAATATATAGAAGAAGTCGGATCAATGAATATTATCTTTGTAATTGACGGGAAGCTTGTCACTCCTGAACTCAATGGAAGTATACTTCCCGGAATAACAAGAAGATCCTGCATTGAACTTGCCAAGTCCCTCCATATGGAAGTTGAAGAACGCAGAATCTCCATTGACGAAATTATTGAAGCCGGAAAGAACGGGCGGCTTTCTGAAGCCTTCGGTTCCGGAACCGCTGCTGTTATTTCACCTGTCGGTGAACTCAAGTACGAAGAACACGAGATTGTAATTAACAATAATCAGATCGGTCCTATTGCACAGCTTTTCTATGACACAATCACCGGAGTCCAGAAGGGCACGCTTGAAGACAAGCTGGGCTGGACAATCAAGGTCTGAGTCCGGTCATACTGCTAATTTCAGAGGGGAGGCACTTCAACAGGCTTCCCCTTTTCCATGCAATAATTTTCGCACAACGATTTTAAGTCATATTCCGGATAATTTTCCTGTATTTTTGCATTATTTCACGCCCGTATATACTGAACAGCATGTATACTGCATTGCAATAGGAATATTAGTCCTGCACCGGATTTACAGCTATACTGGAGAAAAAGCATGAATGGATTTTTATATTTTCGCAAAAAGCAAAATCTGACCCAGCAGCAGGTCGCCGAAATGATGGGGCTTGACCAGACGACAATCTCTAAATGGGAAATTGGAAAGAAGCTTCCCAGATCTGGAAAGCTCCCCTTTATTTCCGAATTGTATCATTGCAGAATGGAAGATTTATTTAACGAGTACCCGTGAGCGCCGGAATTTCGAGCGTCGAATATATGATAGCCCCCGTATTTTGCAGCAAAGTATATCAGGCCTTTGCTGCAAGATCCTGCATAGCCTTGCCGGTAAGCCGGTACCCGATCCACTCATCCTTAGACTCGGATCCAAGACTTTCATAAAAATGTCTTGATGGCATATTCCAGTCCAGGCAGGACCACTCTACCCTGCCGCAGTTGCGGTCAATCGCAAGCCGTGCCAGAAACGACAGAATCTTTCTGCCAAATCCCATTTTTCTTACCTCGGGCACGAGATACAAATCCTCCAGATAAATACCCGGCTGGCCTAGAAAAGTTGAATAATTGTGGAAAAACAACAGAAAACCTACAGGTTTTCCTAAATATTCCGCCAGAACAACTTCTGCATGCCCTTTTTCAAAAAGGGATTCGCGCAGTTTTTCTTTTGTAGCAACCACTTCATTTTCCATCTTTTCATACTTTGCAAGTTCATTTATAAAAAACAGAATTGTCTCTACGTCTTCAACTACGGCAAACCGTAAAATAAAGCCCTTAATATTTGTTGAAATATTGGATTGTACATCGGTATTCATTTCCATTTTATCCATACTGCCCCCGTTTTGCGGTCAATCAAGCGAACCGTGTCATAATTTCCATGCACATACGGCCGTTATGATAGGGACATTTCCATGGGCCTGCCAGCTCCCTGGTTATATCATGCGATCCGTCTTCGTATGTGGTCCAGGCCCATTCCCCGGATGGCAGAATGACTTCTGTTGTCAGATAATCCAACAATTCATAAAGCATTTCCAGATGCTCCGCTTCACCGCCGAACTTCTGATAATCGTTGGCAACTCCAATAATAGCTTCGGCCTGTACCCACCAGTCACGCTGTGTATTGTCCCGGCCGTTATGGGATTCATAATAGACGCCTCTTGAAGTATATGCCGCACGAATTACGTGTTCATAAAGAGCCTTGGAAACCGGAGAGGCGACGGCTGAAAGCGAGGCATCCCCAAGGACGTCAAGAGCCCGGTCAATCAGCCATGAGGCTTCAATATCATGCCCATATGAGTGCAGGTCAAGAAGTGATTTGAAATTCATGTCAAAAAACACCTCAAGGCGCTCTTTTCCGGCATTATACATATCCCCTGTAAGCTGTCTGACGGCAAAAATCAGCGAGGTCCTCACATTTGCATTTTGTGTCGCCTCATAGAGAACTGTATATGCCTCCATAATATGAAGCAGCGTGTTCATGGTTCTTTCTGCAATAACCCCGTTCTCTGAAAGCTCACTATTGCTCATCGGTCCGAAGTTACGGGTCAGCTGCTCGAGATATCCCTTATCATCACGCCACTTATCTTCAATAAGATTAAACAGGCCCATAGCCAGCTCAAGAGCCTCTGCTTTCCCTGCTGCCAGGTAATAATTCGAAAACGCATATACACCGAAAGCCTGATTATATAAGTGTTTGAATAGTTCAAGGGGCTTACCTTCGCCATCAATCATCCAATAAAGACCGCCGAATTCTTTGTCCATTGCCTGATTGACAAGAAACAGATAAGCATGATCTGCCGCTGCAAGATATTCCGGCTTTTTCGTCCTGCGGTAGGCTTCCGACAATGTCCACAAAATACGGGAATGCAGGATTACTCCTTTGGGCCCAAGCGGGTCCACAATGCCGTCACTCCCGACATATCCATAAAAACCGCCATGTTCCTTATCAACAAGCTTTAGCCAGAACGGCAAAATCCGGGAACTGAGCATGTTCTCCATCTCACCTGCAAAATTAGAAAAAGCCTTCATGTTACCTCCCTTGTGCAGCGAACAACCGGCAAAGACTGCACAGGTATAATATTTTTAAAAATATTATACCTCATTCATTCATCCTGCTCCACTGAAAACAGCCTGATAATGACCTTCGGGAAAAAGACTGGCACGATGTTGGTATTTTCGGATATAATTCATGTATTCTAATTGAAGTAAAAAGAGCGGAGAAAAATGAATGATTGAAAATATACCCGGCGAAAATATTTCCAGTGAACTTCCGGTTGTTGAGCTGATCATGGGAGACCTTTTTGAAGGTTTTACCGTATCAGATTTTTCGGATAAGATTTATGAATGCATACATGACGGGAAAAGTATCCGGGTGATTCAAAAATCCGTCCGGCCAAAACCAGACCGCGTATGTGTCGGATTTCTTTTTCTGCTTGACGAACCCCATCGTTTCAGGGTAGATGTGCTGATTCCTGAAAACTGCACGAATGCCCGGGTATCCCTGCAGGGGCAGGAACTCATCGGATTTTTTTCGTCCAATATTCCGGATGATGCCGAACCTATGCATACAACAAACTGCGGGCATCAGCAGAAAATATCCACGCTTCACCCCGGAGAGTTTCAGTCGATCAACTTCCGGTGGGAGTCCGGTGACGTTTTGAAGTTTGATTTTTATTTCGGGGATTATGAAAATACATGATTATTCCGAATGCAGTTTATATCCGGCCTGATATTTATAAGGCCGGAATCTCATCGGTCAGGAGGATGCTGCCGGAGTTGAAGCGGTTTCTCCCGCAGGCGGCGTTACTGTTGTAATAACGTGAATTACAGGGGCAATCGTAGCACCACCGGCATATGCCGCTTTGGTCAGGGAATTATGCGCCCCCTTCTCAATCGCCTTTAAAATAATGAATGCAGTATTGTTAATTCGCTTAACAAGTTGATCAGCAGGCAGGGCTTCGTCCAGTATTTTGAGTGAATCACTGCTTGTCCTGCGAATCATTCCGCTGTCAGTCTGTAGTTTTAAATTCTTCGTCTCTTTCATATCTGTAGTTTTTGTGTAGTTATAATCATAAGATTCGAAAAAAACAATCGGAACTCCGGCGCGGTCAAAAGGTACATAATCGGAAAGAGTTGTTGTTACTTCGCGGTAAACATCGGCTGCACCGTTACCATCAATATCGAACGACAGGCCGCTCTCGTTATAAAGAAGATCGATACCATTTTTATAGGAGAGCTGGTTCTCATAGACGACATCATAAACTTCGTAAAGCTTTCTTCTCATTTCATATTTTTGTCCGGGCACAAGAGAATTCCATCCGGCACTTGCATAGAGCTTATCACCCGCATAAATGCTTTCGACACAGTACATGACATCGGTCGAAGCAATTTCATCAGCGGTCATCTGTGCAGCATATGCAGCGGCTCCGGCATATGAATCGGATCCTGCTCCAAATGCAATCAGTACAACATCATATCCCATACTGTTTGTCCTGATTTCCCTGGCAAGCGTTAAAAGAGCCCCGATTCCGCAAGCATTATCCTGAATCCCATCATAATCCGGCATTGCAGCTGCATCCGCTGATCCGAACTTGGTGTCGTAATGCGCCCCTACGATAACCTGCCTTTTCTTTAGAATATAATTACCCTGAAGATCCTGAAACATAAGGCCCTCACCCGGAATACGGATAATATAATTGGTTGACGTACCGGTCTGGTCTGCAGATGTAACGGTCTGTTCTTCAACTTTGTATCCCAATTTTTCAAATTCGCTTTTAATGTAGGCGCCTGCTTCTTTTTCTTCAGGTGAATATGCTTTCCGAAATGGGTACATTTCGGCTATAGTCTGTGCAATCTTTGCGCCGTAATCTCCATAATCCGCAAGAACCTCCACCGTTTTATCCGCACTTCCGCAGCCGGTTAAAAGCCCGGGAAGGATAAATACAAGGCAAAGAAACAAGCCGGCAAGCTTATGGCAAACCGACGATCTCCCTTCAGGATAATCATCATCGTGGCAAAAGTGCATATATTGCCCCTTCCTCATTACTGGCATATTCCGGAAAGGAGCTTGTCAAAAACAAGCGCCGCTTCTTCAACAGGGATCATATCAATGAACGGCTTGCCTTCGGATTCGAGGCGCACAATCGGCACCGGCTCTGTTCTGTTTTCATAATTTTTAGTAATTCTCTTAAGAAGCGTATCTTTTGTAACTCCTGTCACAGTAGTCGGCAGACCGTTCTTGACATATAATTTCCGCAGTGCATCACTTTGAAATAATGCAATCATACCGAGGGCCATTGCTTCCCCGTGTGTATATTTAAGAAATCGGAAATGTCCTTCGATGGCTTCCGCAATCTCCTGCCCAAAGGCAAGATACCCAGGATTTGCATCAAGAAGGATTTTTCTTGTCTGGATACAGGTATCAACCAGACTGAACATGTCTACATTGGGACTATCCAGGTTAGCAAGCAAATCCGGATTTTCCAGAAGCCCGTATTGAATTACCTGTGCAATTCCGTTCGCCTGAAAACGAGGCGGAAGAGTCCGCAGATAATCTGTATCAATAATTACATGGATCGGAGAATAAGTGACTCCAATCTGATTCTTATGGCTTTGAAAATTAAGGAAAGCATCCCGGGCAGTTGAAGAATCTATCATGGCCAGCAGTGATGTAGGAATCTGTATATACTCGATGCCCTTCCGGAAAGTAGCGGCAACAAAGGCTGCAACATCAATAACACCGCCTCCGCCAAGTGCAAAGAGGATATCAGAATGTGAGAATTCAATATCAGTAAGGCGTTCAAAGACCGCACGGACAACATCGAAAGATTTTGCTGCCTGACTGCCGTCAATAACGATAACCAGAGGCTTAATTCCGATACGTTCAAATTGACGCACGAAATCACTGATGTAATATCCTGATACTTCCCTGTCTGTGATGACGGCAACCTGGGCCTTTTCAAGCCGCGACTTGAAAATATCGGTAAGATAAAGCTGTGCGACCGCTTGTCCGCACTCTACAGGATACATTGTCCCAGCATTGATTTTTGTAAGCTCCATGAGTCCTCCTAAAAAACAGCCTCTTATTATCATACCATTTTCGACTCAAAGATGGCAGTCCCTCTCGAAAAACCGCAAATTGACATGGGATCAGATGTAATACATTCCTTCACCGGATTGCTGCATCCTATAGTCATCCACCAGATCTGAAAGGAAAATCGAATGCAGAGATTCAGTTACATTTTGGTTTAACCTTGTCCATACCTGCTGCGTAAGGAATAAACGGATATCGGTCTGCTCAGGATCGTCAATCTCAATCAGCAGCAAATCCCCCTCCAATACGGAGACAATTTCGCTCAATCGTATTTCTGACGGTGATTTAGTAAGAAGATAACCGCCTTGAGCGCCTTTGACACTTTTTACTATTCCTGCCCTTCTTAAAACAGAGAAGTCCTGTTCAAGGTATTTCAGAGAAATATCCTGCCTTTGGGCTATTTCATGAAGCGCAACATGGCCGTGGTCAGAAAAAGCAGCCAGATCAACTAAAGCACGAAGTCCATAACGGCATTTGGTAGATAATTTCATTTTATCCTCTCCTCACACAGCCGGATCATCCGGCCGCCGGCACCCGCCCGATTATGATCCGTGGTTCTATATAGAGTAATCAACACTTTCCCTTGTGGTTTTCCGATTAAAATCCCTGACAAGATCCGCGATACTTATCGTATCAACTGTTTCGGAAATAGCCCCGAAAAGCTTCTTCCAGGCAGTTCTGGTCACGCAATTGGAGCTTTTCCCGCAGACGCTGTTTTCTTCAATGCACATAACGGGAGAAATGGATTTCTCTGTCGCCCGGAGTACATCGCCAACCAAAATCAGACCTGCGGGTCTGGCAAGCTGATATCCGCCGTATGCACCGCGGGAACTTGAAATAATCCTGTTTTTTCTAAGGAGGGAAAAAATCTGCTCCAGGTAATTATCTGAAATCTGCGTTCTCTTGCTTATTTCCCGGATGCTTATGGTCTGTTCATCCTGACAAAGTGCAATCGCCATAACAGCCTCAAGCGCATAACTTCCTCTGGTAGATATCCTCATTTTTCATCTCTCCCTTATCCTATATGAGTACACATGTATAATGTAACATTTTACTGTTGAAGGTGCAAGTCAAACCTCAGTTCACTGCAAACGTGATATAATAAAAACAATTATAGATATGTATCGGAGTAGCCGTAATGACTGTATTTTTTTTCTTCAAAAAACGAAAAATGCGTTGGATTCGATTTTATTCGTTTTTTCTGGCAGTCCTTTTATGTCTTGGGGCTGCAGGTTTACCTGTTTTTGCTGCAGACAGCTATTTCTACGAAGCAAATACCGATACTGACACGACATCGCAGTCCGGAACAAACGGAACAACAAAAATGCCTGTGATGGACATAACTTCACAATCTTCCCTTATCGTCAGTACAGGCCGGGGAATGGTTTTGTATAATAATAATCAATATACTGCTGCCAATTATCCGGCCGCCTCAAAACTGATGACCGCTGTTATTGCCATTGAGGCATTGACACTGGACACGCAGGTCACAATTTCCAGTGATGCACAGGCGCTTGACGAGAAATCCAAAAATCCGCTGTTCCTTTCAAAGGGAGAAAAATGTTCTGTTAAGTATCTTGTAACTGCAATCATATATATGGATTCCGATGCAGCTGCCCTTTCACTGGCTGAATATATTGCAAGTGACGAGTTATCCTTTGTAAAACGGATGAATGAGACGGCCAAATCACTTAACATGAGCAGTACACTTTTTGCAAACACATCCGGTGCAAGTGTCGTACAATCGTATCCGACTTCACCGGACTCAATTCCTTATAATTCATATGCACTGCAATATACAACGGTTTTCGATCTGTCTTTGCTTTTCCGATATGCGTTGAGCCTGACAGAATTCCAGGGTCTTTTCACCAAATACAAAACACTCATGTTTCTGTCCGACGGTACTCCGCAAACACTGACCAGTACTCTTAGCGCAGCATGGGGACTCAACCCGCAGCTTAAAGGCGCTGCACGTTTTGAGTGCTCTGATAATGATTCCGCATCCTGTATCCTGGCTTTTGCCGCGGTTGACGATTTTGAAATAGCCATTATATTAGGCGGATCACAGGACGATTCCATATATCAGGACTTATATAAGTCGATCAATTCAATCTACAGTTTCTATGAAGTATCCGATCTTGTAGCTGCAGGCGATGCTTACAGACAGGTATCCATTACAGGCATCCCCGAGCCTCTGGCTGCGGAATTCGGGCTGACGGTACGTTATATCCATCCTATCGGCAACGATTTTATTAAGCCAAATGCAACATTTATCCCGTCTGAGACTGTCACACTGCCTGTAAGTATCGGTCAATCACTCGGGCAGGTTCGGTTTGAACTCGAAGACGGTACGCAGATCGACACGGAAGTTGTCGCAGCAGAAAGCATGTGGACAAAATCCGACTTTCTTTCCGATACAATGGCGCTGCTTGAAGCAAACAGAAATCTCTCCGTCATTATTGCAATTTCCTTTATTTTATTCCTTGGTTCCGTACTCCGATTATTATTCATCATGTTTTCACGGCTGATCAGATCGCAGCTCAAAAAAGGAAAATCAGTCAGGCGCTGACATGTCTCCTGTGTTTTTTTCCATTATGGATGTTAATTCATTGAGTTTCCGGAAGCCTTCTTGATACCCGTGTGATCAAATTTGTGTTAACATGGATAAATTAAAAAAGTTCATACGAGGTTATAAATATGTCTAATGAAAATAGCACTCTTCATTCTGTTGTCCGCACACGTTTTGCACCGAGTCCTACAGGTTTTATGCATGTAGGAAATCTTCGCACTGCACTTTATGAGTATTTGATTGCCAAGTCCGCAGGCGGCACTTTTGTTCTTCGAATAGAAGATACCGATCAGGAGCGGCTGGTTGACGGTGCTACGGATATAATATACAACACTCTTAATAAGGCAGGCCTTAAGCATGATGAAGGCCCGGATATCGGAGGACCATACGGACCGTATGTCCAGAGTGAGCGTATGCAGCTTTATAAGCCATATGCGGAACAGCTCGTCTCCGAGGGAAAAGCTTATTATTGCTTTTGCACAAAAGATCGCCTGGACTCTCTTAGGGCACAGGCCTCAGGACCGGATATTGCCGGTTACGACAGGCATTGCCGGGATTTACCTGCTGCGGAAATACAGGAAAAGCTGTCAGAAGGAGTTCCTTATGTAATAAGGCAGCGCATGCCGCTTACCGGTACCACTACTTTTTGCGACTGCGTATATGGGGACATAACCGTTCCGAACAAGGAACTCGAGGATCAGGTTCTTATCAAAACGGATGGATTTCCCACATACAATTTTGCCAATATAATCGATGACCATCTGATGAATATCACACATGTTGTAAGAGGCAGCGAGTACCTTTCTTCCGCCCCCAAATACAATTTGCTTTATGACGCTTTCGGCTGGGAAATACCGGTTTATGTCCACCTTCCGCTCATTCAGGGTAAAGGTGCAGACGGAACGGTGTCAAAGCTTTCAAAACGGCATGGTGCAACAGGTTTTGAAGATCTTCTGAAAGACGGATATTTGACGGAAGCAATTATCAACTATATCGCACTCCTTGGATGGTGTCCGAAAGATACACGTGAGATTTTTTCACTTGATGAGCTTGTGAATACTTTTTCCATAGACGGAATCAGCAAATCGCCTGCTATTTTCGATTATGACAAATTGGAATGGTTTAATGGCGAGTATATCCGCGCTATGTCTCCTGAAGAGTTCCTTTCCCATGCGCTTCCAGTGTATGAGGATCTTCTTCCGGGACGTGCTGAAGTATACCCCCTTATGACACAGATCCTTCAGCCGCGGATCACACGTTTTTCCCAGATTGAAGAAAAGCTTTCATTTCTTAAGGCCCTTCCTGATTATGATCCTGAAATCTATGTTCACAAAAAGAGTAAAACTACGCTTGAAAACTCTCTTGAGATGCTCGGGATCTGTGAGGGCGAATTGTCATCACTTCCCTCATGGGATCATGAATCCGTATCTTTGTGCCTGACATCACTCGCCGAACGGCTCGCAGTCAAGAATGCACTGGTCATGTGGCCTGTGCGGATTGCCGTTTCCGGTACACTCGTCACTCCCGGCGGTGCTGTTGAAATTCTGCTTCTTCTTGGGAAAGATGAATCTTTGCGCAGAATCTCCCTGGGCCGACAACGGCTGACACAATGAGGGTGATACGGCGGTGATATTAACAGCAGGAATAAGAGTCTAAATTTCATTGAAAGAAGCAGGTGAATAATATGAGTGAAAATGACAGCAATTTCATTTTTGATTTTATAAGTGAGGATATTTCTGAAGGCGGCCGGTTTGAGGGTATGACAGTTCACACCAGATTCCCGCCGGAACCGAACGGTTATTTGCATATTGGTCATGCAAAAGCACTGTATATTGATTTTCATACAGCGGAAAAATTCGGCGGATTATGCAATCTTCGTATGGATGACACCAACCCGACCAAGGAAGATGAAGAATATGTTGATGCTATTAAGGAAGATATCAAATGGCTCGGATATGACTGGGGCGACCGATTCTATTATGCCTCGGACTATTTCCCCGAGATGTATCGATTTGCAGAAGAACTGATTACGAAAGGTCTGGCTTACGTGTGTGAACTTACCGCTGATCAGATGAAGGAAATGCGCGGGGATCTATCCAATCCCGCACGGAGTCCTTTCCGTGATCGCCCGGCAAAAGAGAGCCTTGATTTGTTTCGCCGTATGAAAGAAGGCGAATTTGAAGATGGCCGCATGACTGTCCGTGCCCGTATTGATCTTGCATCCGGCAATTTCAACATGCGTGACCCTGCTATTTACCGGATCAACCACATGAGCCACCACCAGACAGGTGATGCATGGTGTATCTATCCCATGTATGATTTCGCACATCCGATCGAAGATGCCATGGAAGGAATTACACATTCCCTCTGTTCCCTCGAGTTCGAGTCCCACCGCCCCCTTTATGACTGGATCATCGAGAACTGTTCCGTGCCCTGCAAACCGCGCCAGATTGAATTTGCCCGCCTTGGAATTAACCACACAGTGCTTTCCAAGAGAAAACTGCGAAATCTTGTGGAAAACGGTTTTGTTTCCGGTTGGGATGACCCTCGCATGCCGACACTGTGCGGACTGAGAAGGCGCGGTTACACACCCGCTTCCATCCGTGTTTTTCACGAAAGGAACGGCGTTTCCAAGGTTAACAGCATTGTTGACTATGCCTTTCTTGAGCATTGTCTCCGCGAGGATCTTAATTCAAATGCTCACCGTGTTATGGCGGTAATATCTCCGGTGAAGCTCATAATTGATAATTATCCGGAAGGTGTTTCGGATGAATTCGAAGTAGAAAACAATCCTGAAAAACCTGAAGACCTGACGCGAAAGGTGTCTTTTTCCAAGGAATTATGGATTGAAAACGATGACTTTATGGAGGAACCTTCCAGAAAATATTTCCGTCTTTTCCCTGGTAATGAAGTACGTCTGAAGTCGGCCTATGTGATTAAATGCACAGGCTTTACCAAGGATGCAGACGGCAAAGTAACAGAAGTTCACGCTACCTACGATCCTGACAGCCGGGGCGGAAACACAACCGACGGCAGAAAAATCAAAGCCACTATTCACTGGGTTGATGCCAGGACGGCTGTTGATGCGCAGATACGTCTTTACGGCAGTCTTTTTGACACTCCTGAACCCGATCTGGCAGACTGCAATTATCTTGAACACATAAGTCCCGACTCACTCAACGTTATTTCGGGAGCCAAATTGGAGGCCTCACTTGCATCGGCTCAGCCGGCAGAAAGTTTTCAGTTTTTACGACTTGGATACTTTTGTGCAGACAGTATCGAGTCTGCCGCCGGCAGACTTGTCTTTAATCGTTCCGTCTCACTAAAGGACAGTTTCCGGGTATAACTGCTAATATATCCATCCTTGGAGGTCAATTATCATGACAATAATATCCTGGAGTCAGACTCGGCCGAAAGTACCATATGTACTTTCGGTGATAAGGCTTCTTGTTCTTCCTGCTGTCGGAGTCGTTCTTCTGCAATGCCTGTCGGCATACCAGCAAAACTTCGATGAATCTGTTTTTTTCGGAGCAGACTGGTTCCATGCAATCGGTATCCGATTTGTCTGGAATTACCTGCTGCTTCTTATTCCGTATTTGATTTTATACGCACTCCCGTTTTTCAGGGTAAGTTCGCTCATCCTGAATACAGTGGTGTTCATTTTCGGCATCGCCGAGCATTATGTTATTATTTTTCGTAATGCAATTATCTATCCCTGGGACCTTGGCAGTATTTCCCTGGCTGCAAAGGTTAGCCGCACATACGATTTTGTCATTTCTAAGGAAGTCGTCTGCGCAGCTCTAATGTTTACATCAATGGTGATTCTCTCGTTCGTCGGCAAAGAGCCCAAATTCAAAGTATGGCTTCGAGCCGTCTTTCTTACTGTTATCATTGTTTCCGGATCCCTGTATATGACTCAGTTCGTTATGAGCAAAGACTCCCAGATGAAAACAAATATTCGTTTTTACTATACTCTGGTAAATTACAATTATGAGAATGGTGTTTTGATGAATTTCTGTTATCACTTTCGCTTTATCTTTCATGAAGTACCGGACGGATACTCCGCGGAGTCAGCAAAAAAGGAGCTTTGTTTATTCGGGGAGCCGACCGCTTCAGTCGTCCCTGACCAGGAGAAGCCTGATGTAATAATGGTTATGAGCGAGGCATTTTCAGATTTACGTAACCTGGGAGATTTTGAGACTTCAGAGCCTGTGATGCCTTATTGGGATTCGCTTTCCGGGGATAACGTAATCAAAAAGACACTTCTGACATCTGCCTTTGGCGGAAATACGGCAAATTCAGAATTCGAGGTGCTGACGGGAATGACTCTTCAATTTTTCCCGACCGGAACATATCCATATAAACAGTATATTAGAAAAAATGTGTCCTCCATTGCTTCGATCCTTAAAGATGCCGGATATGAGACACAGTCCGTCCACCCCTTTGATCTTTCCGGCTGGAACCGGAACCACGTGATGCCGTTGCTGGGATTTGATAGTTTTGTCGGCAAGGATGCTTTAAAAACGAGCAATACGTATCGGTCTTATGTAAGTGATGAATCCGCCTATCAATATATTATCGACCAATACGAAGAGCATAAGGCAGAGAATCCTGACACCCCCCTGCTCGAATATCTGATCAGTATTCAAAACCATGGCGGATATTCGACCGCTGCAACGCTTCCCTACTCCATCTCGCCGGATCTTGTCTCCCAATACCCTCAGACTTCTGAATATCTTTCTCTGCTCCGCGTTTCAGATGATGCTTTAAAAATGCTGATCACCTATTTTGAAAATGTCGATCACCCCACAGTCATAGTACTTTTCGGGGATCATCTTCCCAACCTGACGGATAATTTTATGGAATATTTGAAAATGAACACAGATCAGGATGACCCACAGTATGTTCTCAAGAGATATGAAACAAAGCTTCTTGTGTGGGCAAACTACGATATTTCCGACTCAGACCTTGCCAAAATCGAAGAACCCTATATAAGCACCAACTATGTCTCAACCTATCTGTCTGACATTATGGGAGTGCAGCGAACCAAGCTGCAGCAGTTCCTTTTTGAAATGCACGCCGATATTCCTGCGCTCGATGAGAATTATTTAGTCGGTAAGGATGGCAGCGTCTATAACGCCGACAGCAAAAATCTGTCGGCAGATATGCAGGCATGGCTGGACAAATACGAAAAATACCAATACTACGAACTTTATGATTCGACAAAATAGCGATACCCGGTCGCATAAAAACAGGGTACATGTGCCGTAATGACCGGACTCGGAAAATCCTTGTGATGTACAGCGTCCGGGTACAGCTGTGTCTCCAGGCACACACCTGCGAAGCGGACATATTCATTTCCGCTTTTCCCGCAGCATCCGCCGATGTGATTTCCGGTATATATCTGCAATCCGGGGAAATTGGTTGTTACTTCCATTGATCTTCCCGAGAACGGGTCGGACAGTCTGGCAACCCGGCTCATCTGTGAATGAGTTGTCTTGAGGCAATAGTTCTGGTCCAGCCCATTGGATGACAGAAGCTGCGGGTTTTTGTCTTTCATAGTAGGGCCAAGGGGAGCCGGCGCAGAGAAATCGAATATAGTTCCCTTTACCGGACTGAACGTGCCGTCCGGAACATTTTCGGAATCTTTATTGGTCATATTGTCGGCATCAATCCAAAGAAGTTGGCGTCCTACACTTCCGCTGTCATGACCCTGAAGGTTAAAATACGAGTGGTTGGTCGGATTGAACAGTGTATCAGCATCGCTTTCTCCCCGATATACAATCAGCAGCGTCAGATCCTTTGTCCAGGCATACATCACGGATGCATCCAGATTTCCGGGAAAGCCGCAGGCTCCATCCGGCGAACGATATGAAAAAAGAACGGCATCACCCTCAATTTGATAGTCCGACTGAATTTTAGAATTCAGTAAAAAGGTCTCTGCTTCACTTTGCAGAAGGACCTTTCCTTCCCAGAATACGTTCTGAAATGACGGAAATCCGCCGTGCAAATTATTGGGACCGTCGTTTTTGGGTAGTGAATATTCTTTACCGTTTAACGAAAACGCTGCATTTTTAATCCGGTTTGCATGCCTTCCGACGACAGCACCATGACAGGAACCATCATGTATGTAATCTTCCAGACAGCAGAACCCCAGAATGACATCCGCCAAATCCCCGTTTTTGTCTCTGACACATATTGAGGTAATCGACGCACCATAATTGATAACTGAGAAAAAGGCTCCCGATGAATGAGTTAATCTGTATTTAAAGACCTCTCCATGACTTGGCATATTTTTTTTAATACCGGAAAATGGAAAAACCTCAGCATTCATCTTTCTTCCTCCGTATAAACAAGTCCAGGCAAATAGCACCTGCGCTCTTCATTCATCAAGCGGTTCGGCAGGAATAAACAATCTGGTGTCTTCTTCTTCTTTTCTTTTCTCTGCGGCTTCGACCGCCATACGGCAAAGCTCAATCTGACTGTCAAGCTTGACTTTTCCCCGCAAATCAAGCTTATGATACGTGCCGTCCGACCGGAGCCAATGGCTTCGGACCGTGTCTTCCAGTTCAACCTGAAGTATTTCAAGAATACGGTTCCGGCAATCCGGGTCCTCTACCGGAAATAACAGCTCAATACGCCGGTCCAGGTTTCTTGGCATCAAATCAGCTGATGACAAATACAAGTCCTCGTATCCCTCGTTGAAAAAATAAAATATCCGCGAATGTTCCAGATACCGCCCTGTAATTGAACGAACAGTAATATTGTCTGACAAACCTTCCACGCCCGGGCGAAGACAGCAGATTCCACGTATGATAAGGTCAATCTGTACGCCTGACTGGGAGGCTTCGTACAAAAGCTCAATCATTGCACCATCCACAAGTGAATTGATCTTTGCGACAATCGATGCCTTTTTGCCTTCCCTTGCATTCATAATCTCCCGTCGGATCTTCTTCTCCAGAAATCCACGGAGCCATAAGGGAGCGGGAATCAGCCTGCGCCATTCCGGTGGCTCCGAGTACCCGGAAAGCATGTTGAAAAACTCGGATGCGTCAACGCCAAATGTCTCTGAGCAGGTAAACAGACCAATATCCGTGTATATAGCCGCTGTAATATCGTTATAGTTGCCGGTCCCGAGATGCAGGTACCTTCGAATACCGTCATCATCGCTTCTAACCACCAACGTGATCTTGCTGTGTGTTTTGAGGCCTACGAGTCCATATATAACATGGCATCCTGCTTTCTCAAGCATTTTTGCCCAGTTGATGTTGTTCTCTTCGTCAAATCTGGCCTTAAGTTCAACGAGTACCATTACCTGTTTGCCGTTCTGTGCGGCCTCTGCAAGATACTGAATAATCGGCGAACTGCTGCTTACACGGTACAATGTCTGTTTTATTGCAAGAACTTTTGGATCCCGGGCAGCTTCCCGGACAAACTCGACAACAGGATCAAAGGACTCATAAGGATGATGCACCAGTCTGTCCTTCAACCGTATCTGATCGAAAATATTGCCTTCGTCAAACATGCTGGCAATTTGTGCCTTGTATGGCGCATAACACAGATCCGGGAAATCTGCTGCGATTAAATTGTACATTCTCATCAGGAAAGTCAGATCCAGGGAACCATTTACGCTGAAAATATCATTTTCGCCAATTTGAAGCGAATCTGTAAGCCACGATAACAATCTGGGATCTATATGCTCGTCGACTTCCAGCCGGATTATTTCGCCCCATTGGCGCATCCGAACCTGTTCTTCAATGACTTTTAAAAGGTCTTCCGCCTCATCCTCATCAATATCCAGATCTGCATTTCTCATAATGCGATAATACCCTGAGGAAAGAACCGTCGATCCGGTAAAAAGATTGTTAAGATTTGCATTTATAATCTGCTCTATCGGCAAAAACCCGACAGCATCCGGCAGCTTAACCTTGAAGAGGCGCGGTACCACCGAAGGCATCTGAAGTGTCGCAAACTGATAATTTCCGGCTTCACCGCCAACGGAAGATAAATCCCCGGAATTTGCATCTTGATTTGTATTAATCAAAACACATATGTTGATTCTCCGGTTATATATCAAAGGGAAAGGCCGCGAAGAATCCACAGCCATCGGTGTTAGAATCGGATATAGTGTTGACCGGAAATATTCGTCCGCCTGTTCCCTTCCCTGTTCATCCAGTTCCGAATAATCGAGAATGCGAATCCCATGGGTCCACAGTGTCGGGATCAGGGAACGTGCATACGTTGAATATTGCAGTGCCATGCTGTGCCGGATTTTCCGGGAAATTTCCTCCAGCTGTTCGGTTGGTGTAAGCCCCGAAAAATCCTTCAGGGAATATTGTGCATTTACCATGTCCTTCAGTGAGGCTACGCGGACTACGTAAAATTCATCAAGGTTGGATGCTGTGATTGAAAGGAATTTAGCTCGCTCGAGAAGAGGATTCTTGGTGTCCCTTGCCTCTGAGAGGATCCGGTCGTTGAACTCAAGCCAACTCAGTTCGCGATTATAGAAGCGAGTTGCATCCGCCTTGATTCCGGCGTTGTCCGACAGCATGTGCAGAGTCTCCTGCCGAGCACCTTTTGATCCTTTTTTATCTTTGGATTTCTTTGTAGTCATAATGCCTGCCTCCTCGGTTTTAGTACGGGTGTGGCTCCGAATACCTGCTTATAAAGATCTGTCTTGATTCCAAATGCCCATTGCTCATATGTGAGGTCCTCATTGCAGTCAAAACTAATACTCAGCGAGTCAGCAAGACTTACAATGGATAAGTTCTTAAGCTTCTGTCTGTGCGACGCGTCCATTGCATCGGCCATGCGAAGAATTGCGGTAAGCTTAGAGATTGTAATCCGCTGATCCACAGGAAGATATTGGAAATATCGATCTGAAAACAAATCCGGCTGCGTGTAAAACCGTGCCGTGTATGCAACGATTTCGCGTTCATCCCTGTTCAGTCCAATGATTTCCGTGGTATGGATTATTTGATAGGATCGCGAACTGTGGTTGGTCACATGTATGTATTTTCCGACTTCATGCATAATAGCGGCTAACTGTAAAAGCAGTCTGTCCCGGTCCGTCATACCGTGCTGACGCCTTGTGCTGTCGAAAATAGTCAGCACATTCCTTTCAACCTGCTCGGCGTGTTTTTTATCGTAACGATATCGCTTGCTGATATGCCGTACGGCCGAAATTGTATCATTAACAGGATCCATCTTCAGCAGAAAGTTCATTTTCTCCCATGCATACTGATACATGACACCGTCACAAAGTGAAGCAGCCGGCATGTGAATACCGTCAAGTCCGGTATATTCAAGGTTCTTCTTAATAATCAGCGCGGTTGGCAGCAGCAGACTTGCTGTCGCGGACGGAATATTTTTTGAGAGTACAAGGTCTTCAGGCTTTGTCTTCAAAAGATACTCATAGGTCTCCAGAAAACGTTTTTTGGGAAGAAAACAGTACTCACGCGGTGATAACCCGCTAAGTCCTTTAATAAAGCCTATATCACTCCCAAAAGCGATCATATTCTGAAAATTGATTCCTTTGGGTTCGACGGCATGGTAATCCTCGAGATCATGCGAGATGAATTCTTCCAGTACACTGGCATAATGTGCTGTCTGGCGTTCAAGGTCCGAAAGAAGTTCACTGACACGAAGCGATCCCAAAAGCATATTTTGACTGAAAACAAATTCCGACTTGTCATACACTGTGGATTGAATACTGCCAGCACCTATATCGAGAATCAGGGTACCTGACTGAATGATCTTCTCAATGCCATTCATCAATTCTTTAACGGCAAGATTATGAAAATAGCGTTCCTGGGCATTATCCAGTATTTTGACTACGATGCCCGTACGAAGACGAATCTGTTCTACAACAAAGTCCCTGTTTTTTGCTTCGCGAAAAGCACTGGTTGCAACACATATTGCATCACTGATTCTATACTCTTTCATTTTGAGAACAAAACCGGCAAGAATTTCACACAGTTCTGCAATCTGGTCAGCAGCGATCACTCCCCGCCGATATGTCTCCGCTCCTAACGAAAGGAATCTTCTGACAGATTCAATTTCCTTCGGATTTTCTTTAACAGCAAGCTCGAATATTTTAAGACGAATCGAAAGGGATCCTACATCAATAATTGCTATTGTATGTTTTTTTGGCATATTAGTTATACTCCCCAAATGCAGGTGAATATGTCAGGTTCTTTTAATTATACAACGGGAAGTGCCGAACTGAACCTTTGATTTGATTTTTACTTGAATAAATATGTATATCAGACCGCAAAATTTCATCTTGCTGCAAAATGCACCGACAATTGCAGTGTCTGATATAATATACGGAAAAAGTATATATTATCTATCCAGGAGGAAAACTTATGAATAATACAACTAATTCGTCTATTCCCGCCTCCGGTGAAAATATTAAGGCTTCCAAGGAGGCTATAGAGGGACGATTAAACGACTTGCTGGAAGAACTGTCACAACAGGAAGAATCAAGGTTTTCGCGTGTTCGTTCCCGAAAGGATTCGTACACGGAGCATGTTGAAATTGTAATGTACAGACATACCAATGGAGCCGGGCGTCTTTTCGGAGGCTCACTGATGCAGATGATTGACACCATAGGCGCTATATGTGCCCGTCGTCATGCAGGCACCGAGGTAACTACAGTAGCGATAGATAATTTGTCATTTAAGGCTCCCGCACAGCTTAACTCAACACTTCTGCTGATAGCAGAAGTGGAGCATGTCGGCAGAACATCCATAAAAGTTAAAATATCGACTTATGTGGAAGACTTAAGCGGTGCCAGGGAAGAAGTTAATGTCGCTCATCTCACATTCGTGGCAATGGACCGGTTCAACAGGCCGACACCGGTCCCGAGACTTAAGGAACAGGAATCGGAAGCACAATAATCAGAATTTTTCCCGTTGAATAAAGGACCTGTGTATATTCTCCGCGCTCTCCCGGGCCCAAGCCCCTTTGGAAGCAGCGTGTGAGAACGCACACAGGTCCTGTTTTGTATTGCAGAGTGATTTCCGCATCTTTTTCTGTCCGCTGAAAGATGCATTTCTTATACGCATCTTCACGGATAATTCGGGACTAACAGAATATTGGCAGCTGCTGCATTATGTTTTTTTCATTGCCTTGGAGAGTGCTTTTGTAATTGCTGTACCTGCCACCATGCATACAGCCGCTTCAATTACTGCATTAATTGTAATAAGTACACTCAAAATTGCCAGAAGATTTTTACCGAATCCCTGAATATATTCAGATGTACCGAAGAATAGAATCAACGCCCCTACAAAAAGGACAGTGTTAATGACTGCTCCGCTTAGAGATGCCACTGCGAATGACCAGATTTTTGTTTTATCAATTTTTGACAAAGCCCTGAAAATGAGTCCTACAAAGATCCCCATCAGTATGCGCGGAACCATGCACATTATAAAAGTGAATATTGGATTAATCCCCAAAAGAGTCGTTCCGAACAGATCCATGCCGAAGCACTGTATAAAACTGGTAATACCAAACACGCCGCCAAGTATTGCACCGCATGCAGGCCCAATCATAATTGCTCCGATGACTACAGGAATGGAAAGAAAAGTAATGGAAATCGTGCCGATTTTCAGATAGCCGAGAGGTGTGAACGCCATGACAATGAGGATTGCTGCAAGTACGGCCGTCTGTACCATCCGCAGTGTTTTTTCATTTGTTTTCGGAATTGGTTTTGTGGTTGTTGGTGAGGTTGTTTGTGCGGTTGTTTTCGGATCAGACAACGGGGGGTTCTGCTTGTGGGTTTCTGAGATTGAATTGAAATCCGGTTGTGTGTTCATAGTCTTCGCTCCTTTTGCTGTCGCCTCATTTTCATAAGTGCAACGCTCTGTGATTCTATTTATAAAAGCGATATCGCTTCTATATCATGTTTTATGACGATAGTTAACGTCATAGATCTTCTTCAAACCAAGAAGGGTAAGGTTTGGCTCTACACGAATTTTATGTCCGCCCCTGCAAAACGGCAGAATGACATCAGCGAATTCACCGGTTGCGATTACAGTCAGTTCTTTTGTCCCCCACTCTTCTGCAATGCGGTCAAGCAAACCGTCAATCATGGAAGCATTACCGTATACACTGCCGCTTACCATGGAATCAATGGTATTCTTGCCGAGTAAAACCCTGGGTTTATCCAGGGAAATGCGTGGAAGTTCTGCTGCCTGTGCGGATAATGCATCCAGGGAAGAACGGACACCGGGGTAGATCAGCACACCGCACAGTTCCCCGGACCCATTGATTGCGGTAAGTGTCGTAGCTGTTCCAAGATCCAGAATAACCAGCGGGCATTTTTCAAGGGAAGTTGCAGCAACTGCATTCGCTACAATATCCGCACCCATCTGCGAGGGAATGTCGGTTTTAATGTTTAATCCGCTTTTAACGCCGGGGCCAACAAGCAATGGTTTTATCAGTGTGATTTTCTCAACCGCATGGCTAAAAGCAGAATTGAGCGGCCTGACAACGGAAGAAATGATTGCACCGTCAATCCCCGATAATGCTACATGGTACATCGCAAAAACACCGCTCACAAGAATTGCATATTCATCTACGCTCTTCTCATAGGACGTAGCAATTTTCGAGTCAAATACCATGGTATCTCCGTCAAAAACACCAAATGTAATATTTGTGTTTCCGATATCACAGACAAACAGCATGTTCCTTCTCCTCACGATCTATTTTAAAACTGTATCCCGACTCAATTATACAACGACATAGCGCAGAGAGGAAGCATATATGGATCGCTCCCCCTGTCCTCGGGTGAGCGGGCCTATTACTTTCGCTCCCATGTCCTCGGGTGAGCGGGCCTATTACTTTCGCTCCCATGTCCTCGGCCTTCGGCCTGCGTAAGGTCGCTCGAGTAATAGGCCCGCTCACTGCCAGGCGCCCGTTGGGCGCTAAGGAAATATATCTCGTTACTTGCGCGACCGCTTCAGCGGAGCGCCCCACGAGGGATGTGATGCCATTTGTGAGCGCGCTTTAGCGGGGCGGAAGCCCCGCGTCCAGCGCGAGCATTGCATTCCTTGCGCGACCGCTTCAGCGGAGCGCCCACGAGGGATGTGATGCCGTTTGCGAGCGCGCTTTAGCGGGGCGAAAGCCCCGCGTCCAGCGCGAGCAAATGGCATCACATCCCCGGCATGATTATATCTTCCGGATTCTTCCCGGGCGGTATCATCGGATAAACTAATTCTTCAGCATCAAGAATAACATGTAACACGTATGGTTCTTCAGTGGAAAGCATTTTTGCAAGGTTATCCCTGAATTCCAGTGCGTTTGTCGCCCTTCCACCCGCTATTCCATATGCATCGGCGATCTGAATGAAATTCGGATTGTTGTCCAGAATGGAATGACTGTATCTTTTCCCGAAGAAAAGCTGCTGCCACTGCCGGACCATGCCGAGCTGCTGGTTATCCATAATAATTACTTTGACGTTGATTCCGAGATTCTGCAGCGTTCCGAATTCCTGGATGGTCATCTGAATACCGCCGTCGCCGACGAATAGAACAACCGGTCGATCAGGTGCAGCTATGGCTGCACCGATTGCTGCAGGAAGGCCGAAACCCATTGTTCCCAGCCCACCCGATGTCAGGAACGAACGCGGTGATTCGATTGAAAAGTACTGGGAGGCAAACATCTGATGCTGCCCTACATCTGTTACAAGAATTGGATTTTTGCCTTTGTAGGCCTCAGATATCTCATGTACAACTGCTTCGGGCAGGAGTTTATCGTTGAGCATTACAAGTTCACTTGTGAGTTCACGGAAACGTTCTGCTTTCGCCTGCATTTTTGATATCCATTCGGACCAGGCCGCAATGAAGTCATAATCCGGCATATGCCGTAGAACATGCGCAAAAAAGTTTGCCGCATCATCTTCAATTTCTACAGTGGGACGAATGTTTTTGCCGATTTCAGCAGGATCAATGTCAACATGAATGACTTCCCGCGTTTTGTTCTGATTGTACTTGTCGGGATCACCTATAATACGGTCAGAAAAACGGCAGCCGACAGCAATCAGCAGATCACAGTTTCCTATGGCAGAGTTGGCCTGCGGCGTGCCGTGCATACCAACCATACCAAGATACTGCGGATGATTTTCTGCGATTACGCCCTTTGCCATCATGGAGGTTGCAACCGGAATACCTGTCGCCTCCGCAAATTTCTGCATCAGGGCACTGGCCCCGTCTGAAATAATCACTCCTCCGCCCAGCAGGAGAAGCGGGCGTCTGGCTCGTTCAAGTGCTTCAAACACGGAAACTACCTGGGTTTCAATTTTTTTCCTCGGAGGACGATGCCTCATGACACTTACGGCAGAAGGCGGATTTTCAGGTATCTGCGCTGCAAGTATGTCTTTGGGAACGTTTACAAGTACAGGACCGGGCCTGCCGTCCGTTGTAAGGTTCCACGCTTCTTCAAGTGTCGGCAGAAGTTCAGCCGGATCCATAACCAGATAATTATATTTTGTTATTGGCTGTGTAATACCGGTGATATCCGCTTCCTGAAAAGCATCTTTGCCCGTGCAGTTGCGTGCAACGGCACCCGTTATGGCAAATAACGGTACGGAATCCAGAAAAGCATCTGCAATTCCTGTAACAAGATTCGTCGCACCGGGTCCGGACGTCGCAATTACGACACCGGGTCTTCCGGTAACCTTGGCATAACCCTCTGCCGCATGGACAGCACCCTGCTCGTGTCTTGTAAGAACATGGGGAAAGTCAGCCTGATAGATGGCATCGTAGAGAACCAGTATCGGTCCTCCCGGATATCCGAACGCAGGATTCACTCCTTTTTCTTTTAAAAATGCAACAATCGTCTCTGCACCATTCATACTCTTCACCTGTATCCTATTCTGATCCGGGGCTGTCGCCCTATCTATGCGGATTCACACAGAATGATCAAATTCCGCAATTTTTATATCCGGCAGATTTTTACATGATTCATGCTGGCCCCGTTTGCCGCTGAATCCGCAAGATCCTCATACCGTGCAAGAATGCCCGTAAGCAGACGATCGGGGACTTCTGCGGGTTTTCTCAGGGCCAGTATTTGCTCGTCAACATTAAGTGTCAGTGTGCGGTCAGGAATGTTAATGGAAATCAGATCTCCGTTCTCTACATATGCGAGAGGTCCGCCGACAGCGGCCTCGGGGCATACATGCCCGACTGACGATCCCCGTGTGGCTCCCGAAAAACGTCCGTCCGTAATAAGTGCAACGCTCGTATCGAGCCCCATACCTGCAACTGCAGAGGTCGGGGTCAGCATCTCCCTCATACCGGGGCCGCCTTTAGGACCTTCAAAACGAATAACTATGACATCTCCGGGATTAATTTCACCGGCAAAAATGGCGCTTGTTGCTTCCTCTTCCGAGTTGTACACACGGGCAGGCCCCTGATGAACCATCATTTCCGGAAGAACGGCACCCTTTTTGACAATGGCATATTCCGGAGCGAGGTTTCCTCTGAGTACGGCCAGTCCTCCGTCTTTTGCAATCGGATCATCAATCGATGCGATAACTCTTCCGTCTGCTCCCGGATTGCCTTCAATACGTTCTGCAATCGTTCCGTCCACGGAAGGATTCATTATCGAAAGAAGGCCTGTTTTTGCCAATTCAGCAAGAACCTGGGTAATTCCTCCTACTTCGTTCAAGTCCGTAATGAAAACAGAACTTGCAGGGTTCAGTTTGCTTAGCTGCGGTGTTGTATCGGTAACATGCGAAATATCCTCCATCGTAAGTGCATATCCGGCTTCTCTCGAAATTGCAAGAAGATGCAGTACACTGTTGGTCGAACCGCCTAGTGCCATATCTACCCGCAGTGCATTGAAAATAGCGTCTTTGGTCATAATGTCCCTGGCGGTTTTACCTTCCTCAAGCAGTGTCATGATTCTCATTCCGGTCTGTTTGGCAAGACGTCGTCTGGCCGAGAACACTGCTGGGATCGTTCCGTTTCCGGGAAGAGCCATACCAAGTGCTTCAGTAATGCAATTCATTGTGTTGGCTGTATACATGCCCGAACAGCTTCCGCATGTCGGGCAGCATGCTATTTCCATTTCAGATAATTCTTCAGCAGTCATTTTTCCGGCTGCATACTTACCTGACGCTTCGAACATATCGGATAATCCGATTCTCTGACCGTGGTAATTTCCGGGAAGCATCGGGCCCCCTGAAATAAATATGGCCGGAATATTTAGTCTGGCAGCAGCCATCAGCATACCGGGTACGACTTTGTCGCAGCTCGGAATAAATACAACTGCATCCAACGGATGTGCCATCAGTACAAGTTCACAGGAATCGGCAATTACATCTCGGCTGACAAGCGAATATTTCATTCCGACGTGATTCATTGCCGTACCGTCGCAGACACCGATTGCAGGAAATTCAAATGGTACGCCGCCCGACATACGAATTCCGTCCTTAACACATTGGGCCAGTTCGCGAAGATGCATATGTCCGGGAATCAGTTCCGAGAAAGAATTGACCACACCGATCATCGGGCGTTTTAATTCTTCAGGAGTCAGGCCAAGCGCGTAGAAAAGTGACCTGTGTGCCGCCCGGCTCGGGTCTTTTGTCATCTGTCCGCTGCGTTCATTATTCATAATGCCACCTGCTTTTCTCTTTGTGCCTGTCGTAAGGACAGGATTTATGCTGTGAAAACAGAGAGTGAAAAAAATCCCGCTCTCCCTCAAATTATTGTTCAGGTTCGGCCCCTTGACGGGGCATTAAACAATTGACGCTATAACCTTTGCAGTCATTTCCTTTGTGCCCAGGACAACCAGATCATCGGAGTAGGCAATGTCGATTGTCCGGTATCCCTGTGAAAGGACCATCGCAACAGCTGCTTCGATTGCATCTGCTTCTTTTGCCAGGGAAAACGACCATCGCAGCATCATTGCAGCGGATAGTATTGTCGCCAGCGGGTTTGCCTTGTTCTGTCCGGCTATATCCGGCGCTGTGCCGTGCACGGGCTCGTACATGCCGGGTTTGCCGGGCACACCGAGGGATGCGGAAGGCAGCATACCGATTGAACCGGTAATCATTCCCGCCTCGTCCGACAGGATATCGCCGAACATGTTTGATGTAATCATAACATCAAAATCACCTGGATGTCTTACAAGCTGCATTGATGCATTATCCACATACATATATGACAGTTCGATTTCGGGATATTCCACGGCAATTCGATCCGTTACCTCTCTCCAGAGGCGTGAACTTTCAAGAATATTCGCCTTATCAACACTGACAACTCTTTTCTTTCTTCCCATTGCCAATTCAAAACCAACACGTACTATGCGCTCAATCTCGACTTCACAGTAACTCTCCGTATCATAAGCTTCCTGGCCTCTGGACTTCCCGTCCGATGTTTTCCCGCCGTCTCTTCTTCCCCTTTCGCCAAAATAGATGCCGCCCGTCAGTTCACGGACAATCATGATATCTATTCCATCTGCCACAAAGGTGTCCTTAAGCGGGCAGGCCTCGGAAAGTTCTTTGTGAAGTACGGCGGGACGAAGGTTGGCGTAAAGGCCAAGCCCTGCGCGAAGTCCTAAAAGTGCCTGTTCCGGGCGCTGATTTCCGGGAAGTGTATCCCACTTCGGTCCGCCGACAGCACCCAGAAGAACAGCGTCACTCTTTTTGCATGCAGCCAGTGTAGATGCCGGAAGGGCTTCCCCCGTCGCATCGATAGCGCTTCCGCCGGCGAGCAGTTCTTTAAAATGAAAGGTATGACCGTATTTCTGTGCGATCACTTCCAGGACCTCACATGTCATATTCGTGACTTCCGGTCCGATGCCGTCTCCCGGAATAACTGCTATATTATAAGATCCCATTTCAAATGTCCTCCTGTACGGACCGTTGTATCAGCGTCCCGTATGATTTTTAGTGCAGTTCTTTATGCGGTGTATTTATTGTCTATTTCTGAGAAATATAACCGACAAGTCCGTCCGCCGCGATGATTTTGCTTATAAATTCAGGAAAAGGCTTCGCGGTAAAGGTCTGCCCTGTGGTAATGTCATTAATAATTCCTGTTTCAAAATCGACCTCGATAATGTCGCCGTCCCCGATTGCCTCAGAGGCTTCCTTCGACTCCATAATGGCAAGTCCCATATTGATTGCATTACGGTAAAAAATACGGGCGAATGACGGGGCAATCACACAGGAAATCCCGCTGGCCTTGATCGCAATCGGTGCATGTTCACGGGAAGAACCGCACCCGAAATTCGGGCCGCCCACAATGATGTCGCCGGGTTGTACCCGACTGACAAAAGTCGTGTCAATGTCTTCCATACAGTGCGCAGCCAATTCTTTCGGATCGGATGTATTGAGATAACGGGCGGGAATAATGACATCTGTGTCAACATTCGCCCCGTACTTGAAAACGTTTCCTTTTGCATACATATTTTTTTCCTCCTGCTATTACTGATAATAACCTGGCTGCGGTCAGTCCAATTCAAATGGGCTTGCGATACGTCCGAAAATTGCAGAAGCAACAGCAACCGGCACACTTGAAAGATATACCTCGGATTCAGGGTGTCCCATACGGCCGACAAAATTGCGGTTGGTTGTAGAGACGCACCGCTCACCCTTTGCAAGGATACCCATATGCCCGCCGAGGCAGGGTCCGCAGGTTGCAGCTGAGACAACACAGTTCGAATCCGCAAAAACCTCCAGAAGGCCTTCCTTCAGGGCTTCCTTCCACACACGCTGGGATCCGGGAAGGATTATGCAGCGCACGCCCTTTTTAACTGTTTTGCCTTTGAAAAGCCGCGCTGCAACGCGCAAATCTTCGAGGCGTCCGTTTGTACATGATCCGATAACAACCTGATCAATTACAACCTCAGGAAAGGTTCCGACTGTCCTGGTGTTTTCCGGAAGATGCGGGAAAGAAACAGTCATCGGAACGCCGGCAAGATCAATGTCATAGGTTCTCTCATATACAGCATCCTTATCTGCTGAAAAAGCAGTATAGGAATGATCGGCAAAACGCTCCGGTGCAAATTTCTCAAGATAATCAAGAGTCTTTTGGTCCACCGGGAAAATTCCGTTCTTGCCGCCTGCCTCAATAGCCATGTTGCATATGGTCAGCCGGTCAGACATCGAAAGTGTATCGACACCCGGGCCTGTAAATTCCATCGACTCATACAGGGCGCCGTCCACTCCGATCATACCAATGATATATAATATGAGGTCCTTGCTTGTGATATTAAGGGGTAATTCGCCCGTAAGGTTGAAACGGATCGCTTCTGGAACGCGGAACCAGGTCTTTCCCGTTGCCATGGCGCAAGCCAGATCCGTCGACCCGACACCCGTCGCAAAAGCGCCGAGGGCCCCATATGTGCAGGTATGCGAATCAGCTCCGATGATTGCGTCACCGGGGGCCACGAGCCCGTTCTCCGGCAATATAACGTGCTCCACGCCCATCAGGGGATCGCCGATTTCATAATAGTGTTCAAGACCCTGTGTTTTGGCAAACTCCCTGATTTTTTTACAGTTATCTGCCGATTTGATATCCTTGTTCGGGGTAAAGTGGTCAGGAACCAGTACGACCTTGTTTTTGTCAAAAACGCCGCAGGCACAAGTCTGTGCAAATACATCAATTGCAGGCGGTGTCGTCACGTCATTCCCAAGTACAAGATCCAATTTTGCCTCGATAAGCTGTCCCGGCTCTAAATTGTCCAGACCTGCATGCCGGGCCAGTATTTTCTGTGTCATTGTCATTCCCATGGTATTACCTCCTATAATATACGCAAATTTCAGCGGGGATAATTCCGCACAACAGTTCAGGAACATTGCAGAAATCCAGGATTAGTCATCAGATATTTTCAAGACGGGCCAGCATGAGAGGATACTCAAGCGAGTCGACAAGTGCCTGGTATGATGCAGTGATAATGTCGGTTGATACACCGACTGTGCGCCAGGTGCGGGTACCGTCTGTCGTCTCGATCAGAACGCGCACACGGGAAGCCGTTGCGTGCCGGTTGAGGACACGTACCTTATAGTCGGACAAGCGGGTCCTTTTAAGCTCGGGATAGAAAACTTCCATCGCTTTTCGCAGGGCTTTATCAATAGCATTAATAGGTCCGTCGCCTTCTTCGGCTGTGACTTCCACTTTACCGTCAACATGAATTTTAATAAAGGAAGATGCCGACAGGTCACCCTGATGCGGATATTCAGAGTTGACAGTGATGCGTTCGAGATCAAAAAACGGCTTGTACAGTCCAAGTTCGCGGCAAACCAGAAGCTCCTGCGATGCTTCTGCGCCTTCGAAACTGTATCCGTCGTGTTCGAGCTGCTTGACGCGTCCAAGTACAAGCTCAACTTCAGGGGAGGCCTTATCAATATTCGGCTGAATTCTCCTGATCAGTTCAAGAATAGCTGCTTTACCGGCAATTTCGGAGACAAGAAGTCTTCTTGAATTTCCGACAGATTCCGGTGAGACATGCTCAAAGGTGCTCGCATTTTTTTTGATGGCATCAACATGCATGCCTGCTTTATGTGCAAATGCTGATACCCCTACATATGGGGCGCTTCCCGGCAGACTCACATTTTCGATGTCAGCAATTTTGCGTGCAAGCGGAGTAAGAAGGTCCATTTTTTCAGGCGGAATGCAATTGATTCCATATTTGAGCTGAAGATTCGGAATAATCGTTGAAAGATTGGCATTGCCGCAGCGCTCACCGATTCCGTTGAAAGTCCCCTGAACGTGGCTCGCGCCTGCAAGGACAGCTGTCAGTGTGTTGGATACGGCAACCCCCGAGTCATTGTGGCAATGAATACCCACTTTGCAACGGTCCGGATCCATCAGGCGGACCACTTCCGTTACATGATATGATACCTGTTCCGGCATAGTTGCTCCATTAGTGTCACAAAGGCACACACAGGCAGCTCCTGCGTTCTGAGCTGCCAAAAGGCATGTCTGCGCATATTCCTTATTATCCTTGGCAGCTTCAAAATAGTGTTCCGCATCAAAAATCACTTCTATTCCGCGTTCTGCAAAATAAGAAACCGTATCAGCTATCATACTGATATTTTCTTCGGATGAAGCACGCAGAATCTCGCTGACTTCCATCGCCCATACTTTTCCGAAAATCACTATTGTTTTGGTCCCTGCCGAAAGAAGCGACTGAATCTGAACATCCTCTTCACATGTCTTGTCTTTTCTTTTTGTGCTTCCGAAAGCACAGAGCCGGGTACCTGTTCCGGTCTTTTGTACAAAGGATCCAAAAAATTCCCTGTCCTTCGGGTTACTGCCGGGATTTCCTGCTTCCACATATTTCACACCAATTTTTGAAAGAGCCTCATAAACGGCGAATTTATCATTTACAGAGAAAGAAATCCCCTCTGCCTGCGCGCCGTCGCGCAAGGTTGTGTCCAGTATCTCGACACTAGCCGGTCTTTTTGTCATATTAGCTGTCATGGTTCATTCCTTTCTTTCAAATGTACTTAATAAGGATAGGCGGGCTGATGATATCAAAAAAGCCTGTCCATCTTTGGCTTACTGTTATTGTAATCTCAGAATACTGGTATACTGGCAAAGGCACAAGAACACGAGCCCATTATTTTCTTATTGTTTTCTGCTATAATAGTCCCCGAAACCCTTTTTGGAGGACAAAATGCCACTTCTAAGCGTCCAGCAGATATCAAAAACCTATCACAGCCGAAAACTTCTTGATCACGTCTCATTTACCGTAGACGCCGGCGACCGCATGGCGTTAATCGGAAGCAACGGGGCCGGTAAAACCACTCTCTTTCGTATGATTGAAGGAAAGGTTCCCCCGGATGATGGCTGCATCATTCAGCACAGCCATGTAATCATCGGATATCTGTCACAAAATCTGGAAGATCAGGACGCAGGGGATAATGCCCTGAAGAGCCGCGAAATTCTTGATCTCGAAGATGAGATGGCAAATCTGGAGCATCAGCTTTCAGACCCCAACCGTCAGGATATGACTTCGCTTCTTGAAAAATATGCCAAAATTACTGCACGCTACGAAGCGTGCGGCGGCTACGACTTTGAACAGCGTATGCGCGAAGTGCTTGCCGGACTTGGTCTCACATCAGATGATCTTTTACGGCCGGTCACCTCCCTTTCAGGAGGCGAACGGATGCGTGTTTCCCTTGCCCGCCTTATCGTACAGCGCCCCGACCTCCTCCTTCTTGATGAACCGACCAATCATCTCGATACGCAGGCGATGGAATGGCTTGAGGAATATCTTCAGAAATATAGCGGAGCCGTCCTGCTTATTTCACATGACCGGTATTTTATTGACCGGACCGCATCCAATGTGATTGAACTGGAAAACGGCCAGATTAAGTCATACAAAGGCAACTATACTGCCTATTGCATGCAAAAGGAACAATTTATCAGCGATCAGCGCCAACTTGTTTCCCAATTGGAAAAGGAAGTTGAAAGGCAGGCCGGTGTCACCCAGACTATGCTTTCACACCGCAAAATGTCAGCTTACCATGCCAGGGAAAAAGTCGTTTCGAAGCTGTCCGACCGCCTGTCCGAAGAGAAAAGAAAGCTTTCCGGCGGTCCGATGCGCATGAGTTTTACTTTCGTTCCCGAAAAGCGTGACGGTGATCCGGATAAAATTCTTCTGCAGGCCCGAAATCTTGGCAAAGCTTTTCCGGACTGCGAACCGCTTTTTGAAAATGTGAATTTCCAAATCAAAGCTACCGACAAGTTTGTTCTTGTCGGGCCGAACGGCTGCGGGAAAACGACTCTTCTCTCCATACTGTTAGGTCAGGTTGCTGAGTTTGACGGCGATGTGCTGATTTCCTCACAGGCCGAGTGCGGATACATGGGTCAGTTTATTCCATTTGTCGACGAAGAACGTACAGTACTCGACGAGCTTTTCACACGAACCGAACTTACCGAGACACAGGCTCGAAATCTTCTTGCCCGGTTCGGATTCCGTGAAATAGACGTATACAAAAAAATCAAAGTTCTTTCGGGCGGCGAGCGGTCGCGGCTCTATCTTTGCTGTCTTTTACAGGAGAGTCCTGATATTCTTTTTCTGGATGAACCGACAAACCATCTGGATATACAGTCACGTGAAATACTTGAGGGTGCTCTGGCTGAATACACGGGTGCTGTCCTTGCTGTCAGTCATGACCGTTATTTTATCGACAAATGCTCTAAGGGTGTTTTGGGATTTATTGACAGTCAAGTACTGCCGTATGAGAATTTCTCGCAGTACCGCACAGCCGAAAAAGCTGCATTGATACGCCGGCTGACAAAACCGTCCATGCCCGAAAAATCCCAAAACCAAAATTCACCTGAAATTCTGCCTGAGACAAAATATTCATCAAGGGGCACAAACCGCACCAAAGAACGCCGTGATGCAGCCCTTCGAAAAGAACGCCTCAGGGCGCTTGAAAAAGAAATTGAAGAATTGGAAAATATGCAAAAAGAAATGGAGTCGTCTTTTTCAAAAGAAACGCGTCCCGAAGAATATGCGGAATATGCGGCAAATACAGAAAAATTATCTTCGGTCTATGACGAATACATCAATCTGTCAGAAGATGATGAAGAGTAATTCAATCCCTGTTAAAAAGTACCGTAGCAATAGAGGACGCCTGTCTCTTCCCCTTTTGGCTGTGCGGCAAGCAGCTCCGACACAGTCGCAAAACGGTAACCTTTAGCAGTAAGTCCGTCAATCATTGCCGCTATCGAGTCGACCGTTGCTGTATGTATATCATGTAAAAGAACAATGTGTCCATTTGCAGCTTTATCAACTACATACTGTGAAATGAAGGCAGGATCCTGATGTTCTTTAAGCCAGTCTTCCGGGCAGCTCTCATATGACCAGTTTACAACAGGAAGGTTCATATCCTTTGATATAGCCAGTACAGTTGCATTACTGCCGCCCGTCGGAGGGCGCATGACCGTTGGATATACCCCGGCAGAAGCAAAAATGGCATCATTGGTCTTCGTGAGCTGTTCACGGATCTGAGCCTCAGTTAATTTCGTATAAATCGAATGATCATAGGAGTGATTTCCCAGTTCGTCCCCGTCTGCCACCATGCGCTTCAAAATAGCCGGATCAGCATCAAGTACCATTTGACCGAGCATAAAAAAAGTAACATGCACACCCTTGGCTTCCAGTATATCCAACAATTTCGGTGTTAAGGTATTTGATGGTCCATCGTCAAAAGTCAGGGCAATGACGGGATGTTCTTTTGAGGGCGGAAGATTGGTTAAGGAATTCGGATCATTACTGACCGTGGCTGCAGGTGTTACGGTTATATCCGCTGCAATTGCAGATGTTACGGCCGTTTCAGAACCAACCGGTGTAACGGATGCTGCAGCTCCCTGTGACCCTGCCACAGTAGCAACGGTTACAGTAGCTGTTGATGATGAAGATGGTGAGTCCTTCTTACCGGTAAAAAAAGCAAAATAACCAAGGAGAAGAACTATTATAAGCAATACTGCTGAAATGAATGTCAGTATTTGAATCTGGCGATTGAGTGTTCTGGGACGCGGAGTACGCATCTCAAATTCCGGAACCGAAGCGCCCTGGTTAACCCGTGCATTATCACTCGATTCCTGGGAATAAATACTGCCTCCATTCCTGGCAGCACTTTGCTGATATTCAGGAGGTCGAACTTGCTTTGCTTTCTGCTGATATTCAGGAGTTCGAACAGGCTGCGCTTTTTGCTGGTATTCAGGGTTTTGAAGCTTCTGCGGCCTCTGCTGTTCGTTCCGGAGGACTCCCGATACAGATCGCTGAGGTACTGATGGCTGCACCGGAATACTGCCTGCCGGCCTGTAGGACTCAGGTTTTTGGGCAGGATTATTGTCATATCTCACTTCCGGTTGTTCGCCGGAATCATTCCACGGTGATTTTCGCGGACCTGCAAGATCATCGAACGGAAAATCATCACTGCCTCTTTTTTTCATATCCTTCTCCTGATAATCTACTTCAGTAAATGTGTCCTGTCATTTTTGCATTTTTGCATTTTTGCAGAAAAGTGACAATTGCAGACAATACCATATTGTATCGCGCACAAAATACATATCAATTATATCATAGAAAGTATAAGAAAAACAAAAGGCACTCCACGAAATGAAATGCCTTTTGTCTAAATACTGATAAATAATAAATATGAGATTATGCCTTGCCTTCGCAGCCAAGAACAGTGTGAATCTTATGCGCAACCATATCCTTAACGGCAGTACGTGCAGGTGCAAGATACTGACGGGGATCAAAGTGCGAAGGGTTATCATTGAAATACTTACGGATTGTTCCGGTCATCGCAAGACGGATGTCAGAATCAATGTTGATCTTGCATACGGCCATTTTGGCAGCCTGACGAAGCATTTCTTCAGGAATACCGATTGCATCAGGCATATTTCCGCCGTTTTCATTAATCATCTTAACAAACTCCGGAACTACAGAAGATGCACCGTGAAGAACGATCGGGAAACCCGGGAGAAGCAGCTCTACTTTTTCGAGAATATCGAAACGAAGCTGAGGTTTTGTGCCGGGCTTGAACTTGAAAGCGCCATGTGAAGTACCGATGGCAATTGCCAGGGAATCGCATCCTGTACGCGTAACAAAGTCCTGAACCTGTGCAGGGTCTGTGTAGGAGGCGTTCTCAGCTGAAACGTTGACAGCATCCTCTATACCGGCAAGTTGTCCAAGTTCAGCTTCCACGACAACGCCGTGTGCATGAGCATATTCAACTACCTGCTTTGTCAGTTTGACATTCTCTTCATAGCCATGATGTGATCCATCGATCATAACAGAAGTAAATCCGCCGTCGATGCAGCTCTTGCAGAGTTCAAATGTGTCTCCGTGATCAAGATGCAGGGCGATAGGAAGGTCGGTCTCAATGACAGCCGCCTCAACAAGCTTAACGAGGTATGTGTGATTTGCGTACTTACGCGCACCGGAAGAAACCTGAAGGATAAGCGGCGCGTTGAGGGCTTTGCCTGCTTCTGTAATTCCCTGAATGATTTCCATGTTGTTGACATTGAAAGCACCGATAGCGTAACCGCCCTCATAAGCCTTCCTGAACATTTCTGTTGTTGTTACTAATGGCATAATAATTCACTCCTTTGAATGACGTATGTACAAACCCGTTCGTCTGCACCTAACCTATTGTATGTTTTTTGTACCCTGTTAGTCAATGTTTTTTGGCTTATCTGTTCGTGCCGAGTTGATAATTCTCGTCATTTCGTCTTCTTCCAATTCCGGTTCTTTCGGAGCATCCGGTTTGCCACGGTAAACATCCCTGACATTTTCAGCTTCCATTTTGAGCTGATCAAAGTCCGCCGGACCTGACAGATCCTTTGAGGTTGTCTGATAACAGGCCGAATCGCGGACATTATCGAGAATCAGATACCTGACCACTTCTTTGACAGCTTTCATATTTAATAACGGCATCAACTCCTGTGCACGGTCCGGTTTTCCCTCACGCGTGTCAAAATCATCAAAAGGAATACGGATCTTTTGAAATTGGTAACGAAGAACGACTTCTTTTTTGCCGTAATCCAGCGCAACCCTGTATGACGCGATCAAAACCGATTGGATGAATACCAGAAGGCAGATAATGACACCTGCCGCCGAAAACCCTGCCAGGCCAAAACTTCTGGATTCCGGCAGGAGAAAATATACTGTAAGAGCAATAAAACCCAGACCCAGAATAACAGAACAGATACGGCGGCGAAAAATAAGCGATTTACGTGCCGGATAACAGTGTACCGTATCTTTCGGCAAAGTATCAGGAGATATCGTGATACTCTCCGGAGATTGTTCCCCGGTTATCGGATCATTTGTTTTTTCCGTGCTGCATGTATCGGAAGAAACCTCGTCAGTCATTTTATTCCTCCTGTTTATTCATTTACTTGAGCAGATCAATACGCTCCTGGATGTTTTTGTACATTTCCTGATACCTGACCTGCTTTTCACGCTCAGCAAGGATAACTTTCTCCGGTGCTTTGCCGACAAAAGTCTCATTAGAGAGTTTGCCGTCTACCCTGTCAAGCTCTCTTTTCAGATTGACCAGCTCTTTATCGAGGCGTTCCAGCTCTTTATCTATGTCTATTAAATCCTCCAGGGGAATATAGATCTCTCCGCCGCCGAATACTGCGGCTACTGCAGTTGACGGAATGTCTTCCTTTGTGTGCCTTATTTCAAGGCCGCTGACACTGGCCAGACGTTCCAGGAATCCTTTTCCGCTGACAAACATATCTGCTACGGACTCATCGGCAGTCACAAGTATGATACTTGCCTTTCTGGATGGGGCAACGCCCATATTGACACGAACATTCCGAATCGCACGGACAGCATCCATGAGGAGCTCCATTTGCTGCTCCTGAACCGGGAACTCATCTGCCGAATTCGCTTTGGGCCAGTTGGAAATCATAATTGAGTCGGCACGACTGTCAAGAACCAGGCAGCTGTATACCTCTTCCGTGAGAAACGGCATGAACGGATGAAGAAGCTGCATTGCCCTGGCAAGAACATCATTCAGCACAAACTGCGCTTCAAGTCTTGTTTCTGAGTCCCTGTCATAAAGACGTGCCTTGGCAATTTCTATATACCAGTCACAATATTCTTCCCAGAGGAAGCTGTAGATTTTGGACACGGCAACACCGAATTCAAAACGGTCAAGATTGGCCGTCACCTCTGTGACTACAGCATTCAGACGGGATAGAATCCATTTGTCTTCAATGGTGAAGCGTGCCCGGTCAATATTCTCAAACGAAAGTTCATCCTCGCAATTCATCAGCACAAAGCGCATTGCGTTCCAGATCTTATTGGTGAAGTTACGTCCTGCTTCGATTTTTTCTTCCTGGAATCGCTGATCATTACCGGGGGCATTTCCGTTAACCAGTGCAAAACGAAGGGAGTCTGCGCCGTACTTGTCAACAAGGACCAGGGGATCAATGCCGTTGCCCAAAGATTTGCTCATTTTTCTTCCCTGGGGATCACGGATAATTCCGTGAATAAGCACATGTTCAAACGGAACCTTATCCATACAGGCTAATCCGGAGAATATCATTCTGGCTACCCAGAAGAAAATGATGTCATAGCCTGTCACAAGTACACTTGTCGGATACCAGTATGCAAGCTCCTCTGTCTTTCCAGGCCAGCCCAAAGTGGAAAATGGCCAGAGTGCCGACGAAAACCATGTATCCAGCGTATCCGGATCCTGCCTGAGACTTGTGCTTTGGCATTTTGAACATTTTTCCGGTGCCGGTACTGCTACGGTAATTTCTCCGCAGTCCTGACAATAATAGGCCGGAATTCTGTGTCCCCACCACAGTTGGCGGGAAATACACCAGTCACGGATATTTTCCATCCAGTTAAAGTAAGTTTTCTCGAAACGCTCCGGAACAAATTTGGTCTCCCCGTTTCTGACAGCTGCAATCGCAGGCTCCGCAAGTGGCTTCATGCGTACAAACCACTGGAATGAAACACGGGGCTCTACCGTAGTCTTACAGCGGTAACATGTTCCGACGTTGTGCTTATGAGGTTCAGTTTTCAACAGAAGCCCCTGTTTGTCCAGGTCAGCAACGATTCTTTTTCTTGCTTCGTATCGGTCAAGTCCCGCATAAACCCCGGCGTTTTCATTCATATGGGCATCTTCGGTCAGGATGTTTACAACAGGAAGATTATGCCTGAGTCCCACTTCGAAGTCGTTGGGGTCATGTGCCGGCGTGATTTTCACAACACCGGTTCCGAACTCCTTCTCAACATATGTATCGGCGATGATCGGAATCTCTTTGCCGACCAAAGGAAGGATAACTGTTTTTCCAATCAAATGGGAATATCTCCCGTCATCCGGATGCACGGCAACCGCAGTATCTCCCAGTAGAGTTTCCGGTCTTGTAGTAGCAAGTATAAGTTCACCGGAACCATCGGAAAGCGCATACTTCAAATGCCAGAAGAATCCGTCCTGTTCTTCGAACTCAACTTCTGCATCCGAGATGGATGTCAGGCATTGCGGACACCAGTTGATGATTCTTTCACCGCGATATATCAAGCCTTGATTATAATAGCGGATAAAAACTTCCGTTACGGCATCAGAAAGGCCTTCATCCATGGTGAATCGCTCTCGCTCCCAATCACATGAAGAACCGAGTCGTTTGAGCTGTTCGACAATTCGGCTTCCGTAAAGTTCGCGCCACTCCCATGCCCGCTCCAGAAATTTGTCCCGGCCGATGTCATCCTTGGTAATGCCTTCCTTTTTCATGGACTGCACAATCTTGGCTTCCGTTGCGATCGCGGCATGGTCCGTTCCGGGCAGCCATAGCGCAGAAAATCCCTGCATGCGTTTATAGCGTGTCAGGATATCCTGAAGAGTATTATCAAGCGCATGTCCCATATGAAGCTGTCCTGTAATATTCGGCGGCGGCATGACAATGCAAAACGGCTCTTTTTCCGGATCCGGGACAGCATGGAAATATCCCTTCTCCTGCCAGTCGGCATACATTCTGGCTTCTGCCTCTGCCGGCTCAAATGCCTTATTGATATTGTCTAATCGTGCCATTTATATGCCCTCCAGGTTGTTTTACGATCTATTTTATACTATAAAGTCCATAATTTTGTCAGAAATTATTTGCCGTTGTCTTTTTCACGGATTTCAACGCGTCGGATCTTCCCGCTGATTGTCTTGGGAAGCTCATCAACGTATTCAATTATTCTTGGATACTTATATGGTGCGGTAACGTGTTTAACATAATTCTGAAGTTCCTTTGTAAGCTCAGGGGATCCTGTATATCCTTTACAGAGAACAACGGTTGCTTTGACGGCAAAACCGCGTTCCGGATCAGGAATACCCGTAACCGCGCATTCCATGACAGCCTTATGCTCCATCAGAGCACTTTCAACCTCAAACGGACCGATACGATAGCCGGAGCTTTTTATGACATCATCAGTCCTGCCAACGTACCAGAGGAACCCCATTTCATCTCGATATGCCGTATCTCCCGTATGGTACAGACCATCATGCCATGCACGCATGGTCGCCGGCTCATCATAATAGTATTCACAGAAAAGACCCAGAGGCTTCTTTGTGTGCACATTACCGGTACGAATACAGATTTCACCCGTAATACCGGAATTCACCTCATTACCCTCTTCATCTGCAATGATAATGCTGTATCCAGGAGCAGAAAGGCCCATCGAACCCAGCCGCGGCTGCATCCATGGAAAGAGTGTTGCGCAGACAAGTGTTGTTTCTGTCTGTCCGAATCCTTCGAAAATCTTAAGGCCCGTGTTCTTGTGCCATTGGCTGTAGACTTCAGGGTTTAGTGCCTCACCGGCAGTGCAGCAGTGCTTCAGGGCAGACAAATCATAAGGCGAAAAATCTTCCTTAATCATAAAACGATACATTGTCGGCGGCGCACAGAAGGTTGTTATATGATATTTCGCTATTTTGCCCAAAATATCACCGGCATGGAATTTTTCGAAATCATAAGTGAAAACGGCTGTTTCACCAAGCCATTGTCCGTACATTTTGCCCCAGAGGGATTTCAGCCAGCCTGTGTCCGAAATAGTAAAATGAAGGCCGCCATCCTCAACGCGATGCCAGAAAACACCGGTCATCAGATGTCCGAGGGGATACGAAAAATCATGAAGGACCATTTTAGGGTATCCTGTGGTTCCTGAGGAAAAGGACATGATCATCGGATCGGTTACCTTTGTATCGGCTTCCCCCGTAGGTCTGACCCATACATCGCTTTGTGCTTCCAGCATGGTATCGAAGTCAATCCATCCGGGTACTTTCTTACCGCGTGTTACAGAACGGGTCCTGAGTGTCTCATATTGATCAAGTGCCTCATCCACGTGTTCCGTACAGTCTGAGTCACCGGTCATTACGAGCATCTTGATCCTGCCGGCGTTCATACGGTATACATAATCCTTTGACATCAGCAGGTGAGTTGCCTGTACGGCAATTGCACCGATCTTATGAAGGCCCAGCATACAATACCAGAACTCAAACCCGCGTTTGAGAACCAGCATAACCAGATCGCCTTTTACAATGCCCTGTCCGGCAAAAAAATTAGCAGCCTTGTTGGAAAGCTTAGCCATCTCTCCAAATGTAAAGCGGCGTTCAGCCCCGTCGTTGGAAACCCAGAGCATACAAAGCTTGTCCGGCGTCCTCGCCGCAATGACATCAAAAACGTCATAGGCGAAGTTGAATGTGTCAGGATACGTAACCTTGTAGTTTTTCTGTATATCCTCAAGTGTTGCATAATTATCTCTATGTCTTCCGATGAACTGCTCATATATAGGCATATTAATTCTCCTTTTTGATGACGACCGCTAAAAACTTGCAGGACCTGCCCTGATTCGCTTTCATCGCATGCGGAATTCCTGAATCAAAATATATGCTGTCACCCTCGGATAATTCATACGAGATTTCTCCGATGTAAAATGTCATCTGTCCTTCAACAACGTAATTAAACTCCTGCCCGGCATGGGCATGCAGAACAGGAACTGCATTTTCTTTGGACTCAACAGTGACCATAAATGGCTCAGCCATTTTATGCCGGAAAGTAAAAGCCAAATGTTTGTAATCATAATTTGCCCGGCGATGGACATCAAAACCACCGCCCTTTTTAACCATGCAGCATGTTGAAAGCTTCGGCGAATCCCCGCTCATCAGATCTACAACATCAACACCCAGTGCATTAGCAGCGTTATACAGAAAAGAAAAAGAAAAGTCTTTCTCTCCCTTTTCATAAGAAATATACTCTTCAAGCCTGACCTCACACTTTTCGGCCATCGTCTCCTGTGTCAGTTCTTCAATTTCACGCAAAGCTTTAATTCGCTCGCCCATTTCCTGCAGTTGATCTGTCATAAGGCTGCCTCCTGACATATTCTAGATATTTTGAACGATTTGCATGACTCTAATAATAGGTAAGGTAAGAAAGACTGTCAACCGCACATATGATGATTTGATTAAAAGGCTCTCAAATAAACGGATCCCTTTCATCGAAAGAGATCCGGTAACACTGCACAATAGGTCGGAAAAAGGTATCCCAGGACTCACATACAAATGTGATCAAAGCCGGTGCGTCACAAAAACGATTTGCCAAAGCCCTAATTCACACACCGGATTTCAGATCCGGTAATCGATCGCAGACCGGTCACATACAACGGTAGCGATAAAGCGGCCAATTTTGACATGTTCCGGGTGTATGACATAAATATCCAGATCTTCCAGATTATCAAAGGAAGTGATCAGGGCAACGTCCATGTTCTTTTCTGTGGGATTTTCATTTTTTACAACAAGGAGACTCCTGATCTGGGGAATGAGCGCAGGTAAAGCGGAAAGTGCTTCGCGGATCAGCTCAAAATTCTCCGCCTTGCTTTTGCCGTTGGCACCTTCCAATAGTTTCCAGAGTACAACATGCTGGATCATACATACCTCCTTATTGATTCAGGTTTTCGTTAATGAGCGCCAGGGCGCCATAAAGAATCGAGTCATCGTTGAGTTCTGCTTTTGCAAATTTGACGGATGTCCGGATGGAAGGCATGCAGTACAAATCAACCTGATCTATAATTTTTTCAAGGAATGCATCCCCGAGGGCTTCCATCACTCCGCCGCCGAAGACCACCATCTCCGGGCTGAAGATGTTCACAAGCGATCCGCTTGCAATCGCCAGATAATGGCATGCACGGTCAATTGCCTCAAGCATGACATCGTCATCCGCCTCATAGGCCGCTTTCATCGCCTTACTTTTGAATACTCCGTCCACAATTGCGTCTTCCATCAGGGAACTGCGCCCCCTTTGTATCTGCTGGCGGATATAGTCAGTCATCCCGAGCTTGCTGGAAAATGATTCCAGGCAGCCCCTTTGACCGCAGTTGCACCGCGGTCCTTCCGCATTTAATATCATATGGCCGAGTTCGGCGCCTTTGAAGTTATACCCTGAATAAAGCTTGCCGTCGAGAATCAGTCCGCCGCCCATGCCGGTTCCTATGAACAGGCCGACAACGTGTGTTAAGCCTCTGGCAGCACCATATTTCCACTCCCCGTATATGCCGACATTCACATCGTTCCCGATAAAAAACGGTACATGAAAACGATCCTCGATGATGCGCTTGATTTCATAGTTTTCCCAGGGAAGATTCGGGGAATAAAGCACGACTCCCGTGTCCTGGTTAATAACACCGGGAGCACCTGCAGCTATTGCCAGTACGTCATCAAGAGTAATCCCATAACCGGAAAGGAGTTCATCGACAACACTTACGATAGTATCCTCAACGTTTTGTGCCCCTTCTTTGACCTTAGTCTTCTTTTTGAGCCGGAACACAATTTCCTGACTTTCATCAAAAATAGCTCCAAGGACCTTTGTTCCTCCGATATCAAGGCATATCGAGTACTTACTCATGGCAATCCTCCCTACAAGCTTTTAATTGATCATATAGATCATATAGTTTTTGAACACCGTTCTCCAGATGATAATAGTGAAAAACATAGGGAACCAGCATAATCAGGAATATTCCGAATATTACAGCGACAGGCAAATAATTTGTGATCAGGAAAACAGAAAAGCTCAGAAAGGTCAGGGATGCAAAAAGAAGCGTTACAAGCAGGTGAATCAGCCGTTCATGCTGAAAAAAGAGAATCCACTCCCAAAGGGAGCAGATCTCCTTGTCCAAAACATCTTTTGATAGCTTCCCACCCGAATCAACTTGTTTGAGAAGACCCTTAATGCGAGAAATTTTCTGTGTGAGCCGGTCTGCCATAATACTTAGCTCCGTTCCCGAACAGTACTGTGCAGGTCCGGAAAGACAAAGGAACACTCTGAAAATCAGGCGCCGATGTCTTCCGTGGTGCTGCGTGAACGTTTCTTGGCTTTGTTGCCAAGAATCAGTTCCGGCGGTTTTCTGTCCACAACACTCTCTTTAGTAATAATACACTTCTCAATGTCTTTTCTGGACGGAATCTCATACATAATATCCAGCATAATTTCTTCGAGAATAGCACGAAGACCCCGGGCACCGGTATTGCGCTCAATTGACTGGGCGGCAATGGCCTCAACAGCCTCGTCAGTAAATTCAAGCTCAACACCGTCCATGTTCAGAATTTTCCAGTACTGCTTAAGAAGTGCATTTTTAGGTTCTCTCAGTACGCGTACCATCGCTTCCTTATTGAGTCCTTCCAGGGTAACGGAAACCGGCACACGTCCGACAAACTCCGGAATAAGTCCGAATTTCAAAAGATCCTGAGGCATAAGATATTTGAGAAGTTCGCCGTTCTTTCTGTCCTTCTTCGTATGCACATCAGCACCGAAACCAAAAGCCTTCTGGCCGATACGTGTCTCAATGATTTTCTCAAGACCGTCAAATGCGCCTCCGCAAATGAAAAGAATGTTCGTCGTATCAATCTGGATGAATTCCTGATGCGGGTGTTTTCTTCCGCCCTGCGGGGGAACGCTGGCAATCGTACTTTCCAGTATCTTGAGAAGGGCCTGCTGGACGCCTTCACCGCTTACATCCCTTGTTATTGAAGGGTTTTCAGATTTTCTTGTAATCTTATCGATTTCATCGATATAAATAATACCGCGCTGTGCCTGTTCAACATCAAAATCCGCACTCTGCAGAAGCTTGAGCAGAATGTTTTCAACATCTTCCCCGACATAACCGGCTTCTGTAAGCGTAGTTGCATCAGCCACTGCAAAAGGAACATGAAGCACCTTCGCAAGGGTCTGCGCCAGCAGCGTCTTACCGCATCCTGTCGGTCCAACCATCAGAATGTTGCTCTTTGTCAGTTCAATGTCATCGTTCTTTGCCTGTTTTGAAAAAACTCTTTTATAGTGATTATAAACTGCTACGGATAATGCCTTTTTTGCCTGATCCTGGCCGATTACATACTGGTCAAGCGAATTTTTCAATTCGGCGGGGGTCGGTACATGATCCATCTTCTGGTCCCTGCTTTGAGGAGCTGTCAACTCTTCATCATCCGCTAACAGGGAATCACAAAGGTTAATGCACTCATTACAAATATACACGGACGGACCGGCAAATAGTCTTGCAACTTCATGCTCGGTCTTTCCACAAAACGAACACCTGACGATCGGAGGCTTGCCGTCTGCGCTTTTAAGTCGCTTCTCCTGTTTGTTCTTATCTTCTTCAGTCATAGAAATCTCCTTGCTATTTCAGATACAAGAAACGAGGCTTCAAAACGAAGCCTCGCAGTTTGTCTGCTACTAACATGTTAACCGATGTAGCGGTCGGGTTCAATCATGTAATACTAACAATATGTTAAGAGTTGGTTTCATCTGTATCATCATCGCCGTGACCTTCATGCCCGTGATCATGGAAATCAACCTTGATTGCGGCTTCGGTAATCAGGTCAACAGCCTTCTGTGCAATAATGCTTTCACGGATAAACCCGTCATTTCCGCCGAGTCTGGCAAGAAGCTCTTCCTTTTTCATATTATACTGAGCAGCCATCTTTTCAGCTTCGGCATCAACGTCTTCGTCAGTTGCAACGATATTCTCAGCCTTGGCAATCGCTTCGATAACAAGATTACTCTTAACACGAACCTTTGCAACCGGTACAAGTCCGGCACGGAAATCTTCCATTGTCTGGCCGACATACTGCAAATACTGTTCAAGTTCAATTCCCTGATACTTCATGCGGTTTGCCTGCTCATCAGCGAGCTGGTCCACTTCGGTATCAACCATACAGTCAGGAATTTCAACGACAGCATTGTCGCAGGCTACCTTGACTACAGCGTTCTGGAAATCAGCAACAGCATGAACCTTTGCCTGTTCCTGTTTCTTGGCGAGAATGTCTGCCTTGTATTCTTCGAGTGTATCAAACTCACTTACGTCCTTAGCAAACTCATCATCAAGAACCGGAAGTTCACGGGACTTTATTGCAAGAAGCTTGATCTGGAAAGTGACTTCCTTACCCTTGAGTTCCTCGCTATGGTATTCTTCCGGGAAAGTTACCGATATAGGAAACTCCTCGTTGATTGAATGACCGATAAGCTGCTCTTCAAAACCGGGAATAAAGCTGTTGGAACCGATTTTCAAATCATAACCATCTGCTTTACCGCCTTCAAAGGCAACACCATCATGGAATCCTTCATAGTTAATGGTAACCGTGTCATCAGCAGCAACCGGACGATCCTCGATGGGGACCAATCTCGAATTACGCTCAAGAACGCGATCGAGCTCTTTTTGGACATCTTCCTGTGAAGCGTCGTGGAAATGGTAAGGAGCTTCAACACCCAAATATGCACCCAAAGTAACTTCAGGCTTTTCAGTAACAGTAATAGTAAACTTCAAACCCTTTTCTGCACCGATATCAAGAATATCAAGCTCAGGCTTCGAAACGATCTTAAGGCCGTGCTCTTTAACAGCCGCAGCATATGCAGGACTTACAGCAAAATCAATGGCGTCATCATATAAAACACCCTCGCCGTAATACTGCTTAACCATGTGGTAAGGAGCCTTGCCTTTACGGAAGCCGGGAATCTGAAAACGATTTTTGTTTTTTTGAAAAGATTGCTGAATTGCGACAGCAAAATCCTCTTTTGTTACATCAATGGTCAAAACAACCACATTATTCTCTTTTTTCTCCAACAAAGAAGCCATAATTATTCCTCCAAATTGCACTTCGCATTAAATTTACCGAATAGTGATTGTAACATACAGAGCAACAAGTCGCAACCCTATTTGTCACCGGAGACATCAATTGCGGCAGCGTAATTGTCACAAAGAATCACAATGAAGAGAGCCGCTGAAATGTATATCTATTTTGTTTATAGAAATATCATTTCTTCCATTTTGTATAAAAGGGAGTCTTTCCGTTAATTGCCTGCTGCCCCAATGAACTGGCAGCCGGTATAAAAACAATCTCCTGACCTTTTTTCAAGTAAGGCACACTTATGTCATGCAGAAGGCTGTATAACTCGGTATAATTCCCGGAGCCATCAATAACCACAAGGAAGCTCTGCCTGCCATCCTGTATCATGAGTAAAAGGTACGCTGTCATGATATCGGATCTGCTTCGCATACGGCTTCTCAGAGCGACAGCCAGATCGAGCGGAAAAATCTTCAGGTCGGCGAGAAAAATCCGGCTATCCCGCTTTGGCGGACGGATAGGAATTCCGGCAGCTTCCAGCAGTCTGCTTCTGATTTTGGAAATTGTTTTTCTTGTAACGACAAGACAGCGGCCGTAAGGATTTATAACAAACCCGGAATACATATCCGGCTCTTCTGCAAACAATTTACAGATTTCAAAAAATGTCAGCACGACCGTCTGTTGATCCGGTTCGAATGATGGCCAACGCCGAATTTCGTCCCAGTCCGTAAAAATCATCATGTAATGATTATTTGAAGTGTCCGAATAGGATGGATATGCTATTACAGTGTCTTTCTTAACTACGATGCTCTGTATATTTTCCGCTTTATGCACTTCCGGCGGACGGGTAACTTGTGACAATGGACAGGAAATCTTTGCCGGCAGCAAAAACCGGGCGCTAAGGAGCGCATTGATAAAAGCATTGCTGCCTGACAGGGAATTACCATTCTTCAGAATCTTCATCTGCTCAGTAAGTGCTTTATTATCAACCAGGTTATTAGTATCAAACATATAGTTCACATCTCCAGGCAAATACAGTTATTTCTTCGGTGCGCAGCACCATTGCGGAACAGATGACATTTTTCTCAGTGACTTCCTTAGTGTCCGCAGGACGCCGAACCGGGAAGCAAAGATGCTTTTTGAGTAGATTCCGCAGGATTGCATAGCAATCCGAGGACCTGACCGAGCGAGAAAAGCATCATCGCTTCCCCCGAGGACGCGGAGCGAGAAAAATTGTCATCTGTTCGTGACTTTTATCTGCAGCCCTTCCAGTATATCCAATGTCTTCTCATTCAGAAGCGGGTCAAAACTGGCCGTACAGGCAGCGTCGACCAGAATCAGTGCCTCCGGTAATGCGGTCTTAGCAAGAACAGCATTAGAAATGACGCAGATGTTACTTACAAGTCCGACAATCTCGATGCTTTCAAATATGCTTTTTTGAAGATAAGTAAAAAGAAGATCGGACCCGAAGGTACCCTTTTCGAATTTTTCACAGCCCTGTGAAAGGCTATTAACACGTCCGAAAAGATTATGTCCTGCTGTACCGCGAATGCAGTGGGGAACCGGGAGGTTTCTTCCTTCCTGCGTCTCTATGTAATCAGGCTCATGTGTGTCAAGTGTAAACACAATCGGCTGCCCTTGCGCCCGGTAACACAGAATTTTATCACAAATCTTTTCATGAAGCTCTGCTGCTTTGGGAAACCCAAGGCTGCCATCGACAAAATCATTCTGATAGTCCACGACGACAAGTAACTTGTTCATGATACCCTCCTTCATTTCAGTGCCCTTTGTGCTTCAATAATTGCCATTCTTATAGCTTTCTGCGGGTTGGCCAGCATCGCACCGTGTCCCGGGGCAAGAAGTGCCGGAGATCGCTCCAGCAGTTTTTCCGCACTTTTAACCGCTTCCCTTTTATTTTGGGTCGCCAGGCCTGGAAATGGGAAAAGCAGTTGTATTTTCCCCGCGACAGCAACTCCGCCGGCAGTCTGCATGGCATCACCGACAATAAGATATCGATTTCGGAGGTCAATAAATGACAGGGAATCTTCTGTGTGCCCCGGTGTAGCTATTGCTTCGAGTGATCCGACACGCTCACCGTCCCGCGGAAGGCGCAGCAGGTTTGGGCCGGGAGGCAAAAGGGAGATTAGTTTGTCCATTCCGCCGATGTGATCCATGTGCGAGTGCGTCAGAAGGATATTCCCTATCGGTTTTCGAAGCAGCTGTGACTGCCTAATAATCTCTTTTGCAAAAAATGCCGGACCGGTATCGATAAGAGTCAGACTGTCCGCCTCTTCAACAAGGTAGCAGTTTACAACGGAATTCCCTATTTGGGAAAGAGTATCTTTTTTAATAACTTTCATAAGGATCTGTCCTCCTTGTGCAGTGCACGATACTTTCCCGCGGGAAGCCCGGCTTTTTTAATATCCCTGCAGAAATAATTATAATCCGAAAACCCTGTTTTTTTCGATATTTCTGCAATAGGAAGTCCGGTTTCGATAAAAAGTTTCCGTGCAGCTATGGGACGACTCTTTTTCGCATACTCAGCGAGCACCTCACCGGGATGGCGGATCAAGGCATTCCAGAGAATCCGGCAGATATTTACAAGGTACACATGGAAGGAGTAAGCTAATAAATGCTTAATAACATTTCAGATACTGCAAAGCAGGCATAAAGATCAGAAGGATCCGTGCCGCCTGTATGTTTCTTTTGGAGAAGTACAGAAAGATCTATCGGGCAGTACGCCCGTTGATTTCATAATAAAAATATTTGTAACGTATGGAGGCGTAAAATGAGTATTCAAAAGTATGTAGGTCATCCATCCCAGCTCTATGGCGTTGAGGAACATCGACTTGTCGGCGGAAAAGGAGACGGTCTGCGTCTCTTTGAAGTAAAAAACGCGGCAGGCCTTGCACTGACAGTCTGCGCGGACAGGTGCGCTGACATTTACCGCATATCACTCAAAGGCGATAATCTGGGGTATTTTTCTCCCTGCGGGTATGTTGCCCCCACCTATTACGATGATCAGGGATTAGGTTTTCTCAAAAGCTTTACTGCAGGGTTTCTTACGACCTGCGGCCTTACTGCTGTTGGTTCTCCGTCTGTAGATGAAGGCCAGTCATTTGGTCTCCATGGTGACATTGGAAACACACCGGCCGAAAACATATACTACACAATCGACAAAGAATATATACACATTCATGCAACGATCAACGCTTCGGGTATCTTCAAGGAGAAGCTAGTACTGCAGCGTGAGATCCGGGTCTCCATTTTCGAAAACATGATTAAACTGACCGATACCATTCAAAACAACGGCGATACCATTTCCCCGCTTATGTACCTTTATCACATCAATTTTGGTTACCCGCTCCTTGATGAAAACAGTGTCCTGCATGTCGCATCAACGCAGGTTGTACCCAGAAACGCAAGGGCAGCGGAAGATCTCGATACATGGAACAAAATTCTGACTCCGCAGAGGAACTTTGTCGAACAGTGCTACTATCACAGTTTCGGTGACAGAAATGATGCCAGCGCAGGCATCTATAACCCTGTAATTAACAGAGGTTTATCCATGCACTTTGATCCCCGCTCACTTGACTGCCTTCTCGAGTGGAAAATGATGGGCGAGCGGGATTATGTTTTGGGTCTTGAACCCGGGAACTGTTTTGCCGACGGAAGGGACGCCGTGCGAAAACAAGGTAAGCTGAAGTTTATCAACCCGGATGAAGCAATCACCTACTCAGTTGATTTCACCTTTGTTGACAGCCGCGAAGCATTTGACAGTGCCTGCAAATAAAAATATTTGATGACTTCAGACAGACCGCAAAAGAATAAGTCAGAAACTCATGCTAAGCACAATCGTCCCGGCCAAATCGGCAACTTCGGCTTTTTGGATCTGTGTGTCAATATACATTGACACCACAGATCCTTTCTGACCGTCAGCGGCATAATCATCGGATGTAACCAGATAGTATGTGACCGACTGAACGTTATTATAAATAGTATCTCTTTTATAAAAATAATCGGCAAAGTCTTTAAGCATCGCTTCATCGATTACGGGTTCATCAATTATAACTAATTTTTCCATATCATTTTCAAGGGCTTCTTCCTCAAACGAATAATCAATGGAAAGACCTTCGTTCCAGGAATACATCTCGCCCTCAGCATAATACTGATAATCATCCGGGACGCCCTCAATTTCAAGATCGAAACATTCATAATTGTCAGGTGCAATCATGTCGATGTTAATATCATATTCTTTATCATCACTCATCAATCTGACGATACCGTCAAAAAAATAGTCGGGATCGTGATTATCAATATAGACCGTATAGGTATTTGACTCTGAGTCAACCTCATAATATGTAAGTTCGATGTTGTCCAGATGGACTGTCGTTTCTGTGCTTTTGAGCTTAGCTCCGAGATATGCACTGAGCACATCGGATCGCTTGCTGTTGGGGTAATCTATATAGTCTTCTCCTGCAGGTACGGCTTTCGTACCGGAAATCCTGCTCAATAAATTATTAAAGGTTTCGGAATTACTGCAGGATGCCGTACATATCATAAGGACAGCGGCCACAGCCGCTAAGCTGATTATTCGTTCAGTTTTCATTATTTCCTCCATTATGATATAGCTGGAACTTCAATATTATGATATATATTAAATATATATTGTCTTTCATTAACAGGGAAATGTCAACATTATTTTACTTCGATTTGTAATATATCCGGATCTTATACACTTCCTTAATTGTCTGATGCCTGATGCTGTTTTTGTTGTGTTACACAGTGGTAAGATAGAAATATCAAATCATTATTGAACTGCATCTGCCTGCCCGTATGAGGAGGAGAAAGATGAGTCGATTTGTCCCCTTTTCTTTACCTGATAATTTGAAACTTGGCTGTGCCACAGCGGCTACCCAGATCGAGGGCTCAGATACAAATAATTCATGGTATGCCTGGTCCCGGATAAAGGGACATATCAGGGACGGTTCCTCGCCATTTCGCGCAAATCAGCACTGGCTGCTGTATGATGAAGATCTGCAGCTGATGTCGGAAATGGGCATCCGTGATTACCGGTTCGGAATTGAATGGAGCCGGATAGAGCCTTCAGAAGGCGTATTTGACGACAAAGCGATGGATCATTACCGCGCGGAAATCTTAAGGATGATTCAATACGGCATCCATCCGCTTGTAACTTTGCACCATTTTTCAAATCCTGTCTGGTTTGAAGAAATGGGTGCTTTTGAGACAAGGGAATCCGTTGGCCTTTTTCAAAGATATGCAGCTTACGTTGTCAGCCATATATCGGACATTTGTGATGACTATGTGACTATCAATGAGCCCAATGTTTATGCCGTCAACGGCTATGTCTTTGGTTCATGGCCGCCCGGAAAAAAGTCGCTGCTAATGTCCTTTAAAGTTATGAAAAACCTGACACTCTGCCACCTTCATGCATACCGCGATATTCACGCCCTTTATGGAAGCAAGGAAGTCCGTGTCGGTTTTGCAAATCACCTTCGCGTGTTTATTCCGTATAGTAAAAATCCTGTTTATGCATGCCAGGCTCTGATAATGAAATATCTTTTTCAGGGGGCCCTGACAAAGTCCATGTCCACAGGGAAGCTTGCTTTCCCGATAGGATGCACAGCACCGCTTGGTAAGGGACGGTATTATGACTATATCGGTATTAACTATTATACAAGAAGCGTTATTAAAAATTTCAAGGAAAAAGACCTCCCCGATCGTCCCAGAAATGATCTCGGCTGGGATATCTATCCGGAGGGTCTCTCAATACTTTGTAATGAACAGTTCAAAAAATACCATGCTCCGATCTGGATAACCGAAAATGGAACGTGTGACAAAGAGGATCAATTCCGATCTGCATATATTTATGATCATCTGCGGCAAATCACCGACGGAAAACTGCCTGTCGAAAGATACTACCACTGGACGTTTATGGACAATTTTGAGTGGGCCGAAGGAGAAAGTGCTCCATTCGGGCTGGTCAAATGTGATTTTGAGACGCAGAAACGCACAGTACGCCGGAGCGGCCGCTTTTACAGTGAAATGATCAGCCGGCAAAAGGTCACATCCGAAATGATTGAACGATATCTGGATATTAGTCCTACTTAATAATGCCGCTGTAAATCTGAAGCGTGTGTCCATCCGTCTCAATTGACACCGTACCGCTCTCATCAGTTCTATATACAGTAACAGCATTTTCCGACAGGCGGTTTAAGACAGCACTGGAAGGCTGTCCGAAGTTATTCTCGCCGACACTGATTACGGCTGTGTCCGGGGAAACCGCTGTAAGGAATGGAATCGAGTCTGCATTCCTATTGCCATGGTGCCCCACCAGCAGCACATTACTGTGCAGATTATCACCGGAATGAAGCAGCTGCTGTTCCGTGGCTGCTTCCGCGTCTCCCATCAACAAAAAGGATACATCACCTACGACAACGCGGAGAATGATGGAGTAGTCGTTTAAGGTCTTATAATTACCTGTGTCATCTGACAGCACAGTAACAGAGTATCCGTCCCCGGATAGAATTACTTCACCCTGATATGGATTATGCAGCACCAATCCATGATCAGCGATATCCTTGTATATTCCTTCAAATCTATCAGAATCTATCAAAAGGTTGACGGGTACGACCGGAAACAATATATCCTTGACTGAACAGGCATCCAACACCGCATCTACATTGCCGGCATGGTCACCATGCTGATGGGTTATTACAAAACAGTCAAGTGCGTCAACATCCCTGTCGTTCAAATAAGACAGCAGTGTATTCCTGCTCGAAGGCGGTCCGGAATCAACCATCAGTGTTTTACCGTCAGGAAAAGAGATTAAAGCAGCACTCCCCTGACCGACGTCAAGAAAATCGACCGTTGTGAGGTCAGATGCAGCATGTTTACTTATTCCGGCTGGAAATGCCGTTTGGGATACAGGTGCGAAATCACCGGCGGCGAACAGATGAACAAAGGAAATACCGGCAAAAAGCACAAAACAGGCTATTACAATATAAATGAAATTGGGTCGATATGATTTACGTTTGGGGATGCTCCACACGCTCATAATTTGCCCCTTTTCTTTTATTGTACCTTATTTCTATAGCTTCATATACATTGTTTTACATCAATTTTTCCGGACTTATCCGAAGCGTCATCGCAAGCCGTCCTTCGTGTTCAAACATAACAAAAAAGCGGCAGCATCAGATCGATGTAACCAGAAGAATGACTGATAAGACAACCAGAATAACAATGGTTAACCAGCCGATTATATTACCCGGAAGTTTATTAACATGTTTACCCATTACCTCCTTATTATTGATAATCAGCATCATACAAATAAGGACAACAGGAAGAAGAATACCGTTAATTCGCTGCGACCACAGGGAGATACTGATAAGAGGTGCGTTGGGAATCAGTATTATTCCTGCACCAACGGCAATGATAATCGTATAAAGCCAGTAAAACTGAGGTGCTTCTTTCCATTTTTTGTCAATGCCCGCTTCAAATCCAAATGCCTCGCAGACATAGAAAGCCGTGGCAACAGGCAGTATTGTTGCTGAAAATATGGATGCAATAAATAGTCCGAAGGCAAAAACTTCCGAGGCAAACTGTCCGGCTAAAGGAGCCAGTGCATCGGCAGCATCGCTTGCATCCCTTATTGTATGACCGCTTACAAAAAGTGTTGAGGCACATGCCACAATAATGAAAAAAGCAACGGTTACGGTTGCAATGCAGCCGACCAGTACGTCTATAACGGTAAATTTATAATCCCTGATGGTCAACCCTTTTTCAATAACGGAAGACTGCATGTAGAACTGCATCCATGGTGCAATAGTTGTTCCGATAATTCCTATAACCATCGCAAACATATTTGCATTGTATCCGGAAAAATCAGGGCGCACGATTGATGTACCAATCTCTCCCCAGTTCGGGTGGCTGAGCAGGGCAGAAACAATATAGGATAACAATGCAAAACTGAAAATCAGAAAAATACGTTCAGCCAATTTGTAAGTGCCCTTAACAACAAGAACCCAGATCGCAATGGCGACAAGCGGTACCGTTACGTATTTGCTGACATGAAATATTTGCATACTTCCGGCAACGCCGGCAAACTCCGTTGTCGTATTTAAAATATCGGCGGCCAGAAGTCCAACGAAAATGAAGAAAGTCAATTTGACACCTGCCGTCTCCCTGATCAGATCGGCAAGACCTTTACCGGTGACAATCCCCATCCGCGCATTCATTTCCTGAACCACAAACAAGACCACAAAAGCAGGAATCAGTGTCCAAATCAGCTTATAACCATAGGTTGCGCCCGCAACTGAATACGTCGTGATGCCGCCGGCATCGTTATCAACACTGCCGGTTATGATCCCCGGGCCAAGAACGGCAAGAAACAACAGGATGTTTGTAACCATTCTCGTTCTTTTTATCTTTGTAATCATCATGACTGCCGCCTCCCGTCATCTTCTTTTTCTTGTCCTTATCAGGTTGAAAACGACGTCGTTGATGATGACAATACCTACAAGCTTCTGGGAAATGTCCGTAACAGGAACAGCGAGCAAATTGTATTTATCAATGTTCTCGACAATGGTATTAATCGGATCCGTATCCAGCACAGTAAATACTTCCGTGTTCATAATTTCGCTTAACTGTAAGGAAGGTGAAGAAATGATCAGATCCCTTATCGAAACAGTTGCCATCAATTTCTCCGAATCATTAACAATATACAGGTAATAAATGGAATCGGATTCAGGTTTTATCTCACGTAGAATTGTAAAGACTTCCTCGATCGTCTGGTTCTTATTGAAGGCAATGTAGTCTTTGGACATAATACTTCCAACTGAGTTGCCGGGATATTCCATCAGCTCGCGAACTTCATCGGATGCTTCATCCTCCATCTCATCGAGCAGTGCCTGCGCTTTTTCTTCATTGAGTCCGTCAAGTATATCCGCAACCTCGTCGGACGGCATTGATTCAAGCAGGTCCGCAGCATGCTCGAGGGGTAGTCTGTTCAGCATCGTCGCCTGAATTTTCGGCTCAAGTTCCTCCAGTACATCTGCAGCTTTTTCGTGATCGAGTGAATTGAATATTGCCATCTGTGCATTCCAATCAAGGCTCTCTATTATATCAGCAACATCGGAAGGATGCAGTTTACCAATACTCGAATATTCAGTTGAAAGTCTGATCCCGGCATGACCGGTATCAACGGTTTCAACTTCATCCCACATGATCAGATGGTTGGGAATACGGATTTTAAACGGCTTCAAAAGCCATGTTATCTGCTTTGCTGCACCAAGGCGGCGCAATAGTCCTTCCATTCCAACATCAACTGCCACAAGATATGCACCATCGGCAAGAACAACCAGACGCAGGTCATTAACACGCACAACCTTCCGCCCGTCAATATCTACAATCTGCCGGTCCAGGACTGTTTTCCCTAATTCCATACAACGTGATTCGTCAGGAATATAAGGGATCGGTACAGAGCATACCATCGAGTACTTACCGTTGTTTTCTTCAAGATGCATCATCTTAAAGTCCAGCATTACCGAACCCTTCGCTGAACGGACAATAAGTGCGACGATTTTAGGACGTTTATAGCCGATATCGACTACGATGTCCAGTATTCTTCCCAAAAACAGCCCGTATTCCGAATACAGGCGTTTGCCGAGGATTCTACTCAGATAGAAGGTGGTATTGGCAGCCATACAGATTCCTCCTATTTTAACCATCCATTTTGCCGGCAATTGATCTGCCTGTCGAAAAATCAGCTCAGTATCATGTTATTTCTTCCCGTTTCCTCCATGTCCCAAAGAAAAATATTGTCTCAGGGCACTTACAACAAAATCATGGTCTTCTTTTTGTGCAAGTCCGGATACTGTTACCGTGCCAACAATTCCGACGCCTTTTATCGCGAGGGGAAATGCACCGCCGTGGGGTGCATATTCGGATTCAGACAAAAGGGAATTCTTCTCAATTGTTGTATTCAGGTTTCTGTAATAACAACCCATATAGAATGAACTATGAAAAAATCTGCCTACAAGGCGATTTTTACGTTTGATCCATTCATCATTATCAGGATTTGAACCCGGCATTGCATAGTGAAATAACTGCTGATTGCTTCGGCATATGTCGATGGTGATAGCAAGTGACCGGATTTTAGCGGCTTCTACCATCAATGATCCGATTTCCCAAGCATCTTCATTCGAAAATCCCGCAAACTGGAGCTCTTTCTCCTGGTCTGCTGTCTCTGTCATGGCTGCCTGATCTACATTCATATGCTGATCCCCCTTAATTGGTCTCCTCATATTATATCGTTTTTCGCCCTGGAAAGAAATCAATATGCAGTATCTATATATCTTAAATCACATGCAGATCCGGTATTTTTGATATCAAAAAAAGGGCTTCCCAATTGGGAAGCCCTGTAAGTTTTTAATTTAATTTTGCATATGCAACCGGATTAATCCTGACTCTTTTTGCGATTAAGTACATATACTGTACCCACTGCTCCAAAAGCAACCAGCAAAACTATACCTGCGCCGATTGTCATCGACAAACCAGTCTCTCCGGTCTTTGTTACACCTTTTACCTCTGATTTGACTGCTTGTGCAGAAACCGTTGTTGGAGGAGTTGGATCCCGGAATACTCCAAGTACGATTCCAGTCGTCGCTGATGTTGTCGCTGATGTTGTCGCTGATGTTGTCGCCGATGTTGTCGCCGATGTCGTCTCAGTCGGAGCGGTTGTCTCAGTCGGAGCGGTTGTCTCGGTCGGAGCCGTTGTCTCGGTCGGAGCCGTTGTCTCGGTCGGAGCCGTTGTCTCGGTCGGAGCGGTTGTCTCAGTCGGGGCGGTTGTCTCAGTCGGGGCAGTTGTCTCAGTCGGAGCTGTCGTCTCAGTCGGAGCTGTCGTTTCTGTCGGAGCCGTTGTCTCGGTCGTAACCGTTGTCTCTGTCGGAGCCGTTGTCTCTGTCGGAGCCGTTGTCTCGGTCGGAGCCGTTGTCTCGGTCGGAGCCGTTGTCTCCGTTGGTTCTGTGTAATCCACAGGTTTTGTTACAAGACCATAATGTGATATGTCCGGGATATTTCCGCCGCCATTCAATGGAGCCCGCAAATTACTCGCAGAACTTACTTCCGGATTGAATGTGTAGAGTCTGTAACCGTCTCCGCCTTTCACATATACGCCTGATACCAAAACATTGGTTGCAGAGAAGGAAACATACTTTTGTCCCGTTGTTGTGAAAACTATATACCTGCCTGTTGGACTCGAACTTACTGACAGATCTGATTTAAAATAGACTGTCTCATTGGCATAACCATCAATTTTGTAAACACCGCTGTAGTTGCCGCTGTAATCAGAGTAACTCATGCCTGATGGTATGTTTGCTGCAAGCACCGCATATGAACTGAATGCAAAAACAGCTACTAACATTGCTATACCAAATAGATATCCTCTCTTGAAATTTGTGTTTTTCATAATCTTACCCTCACACCGGTCCTGTCACCGGATCTTCAAACCTATCTACCTGACTGCCTTCTCGAAAATTCACATTCGAGCGTCGTAACGTCAGTTTATTGAAATCCATTCAATGCAGGATCAGTCTATATACAATTTGTTTATGCTCTATTCATCATGACCTCTATCATGTGATGTTATTTGTACTTTTTGTGTATATGTTAATTGTTTGTATTTTGTATTTGTTTCTATTTTGTATCCATTACTAACTTAATTTCATTATATACGCATAGCAGCATTTTACAACTGCTTTTCGAATAATTATTAAAACTTTTTTTCGTTTGATCCGATTTTGTGTCACAGACGGGAATTCAATAAATGAGCTATCCTGCAATCTCCTTTAAAAATAGATTTGTTTTAACAAAAAACCATAGAGACTAAATAGTCTCTATGGTTTTTTAGGAAGCGATAAAGCACGGCTAGAATCAATAACCTGATAATTAAATTACCTTCTTAACTTTTTCTGCCACGTTCTCAGCCGTGAATCCAAATTCCCTGTATAGGATTTCTGCAGGCGCAGATGCGCCGAAGTGATCAATTCCTATTACAATGCCTTCTGTCCCTACATATTTGTACCAGGGCATTGATACACCGGCCTCGATTGAGACTCTGGCTTTGCAGCTTTTAGGAAGAACGGATTCCTTGTACGCATCGGACTGCTCATCAAATAGTTCCATCGAAGGCATTGATACTACGCGAGCCGGAATTCCGTCAGAAGCAAGTATCTGCTGTGCAGCGACCGCAATCTCCACCTCGGAACCTGTAGCAATAACAACGGCTTTGAAATCCTCCGCATCGGAAATAACATACCCGCCCTTCATGGCGTCCGGGCCGCTCTTCACATAAGAAGGAAGATCCTGACGGCTCAGTACCATACACATCGGATGATTCTGCTTAAGTGCAGCCAGATATCCGGCTGCAGTCTCTTTACCGTCTGCCGGTCTGAATACATACATGTTCGGGGTAGCGCGCAGTGCAGCCAGGTGTTCAACCGGCTCATGAGTCGGTCCGTCTTCTCCAACCCCGATACTGTCATGCGTCATTACATAAAGTGTCGGGATATCCATCAGTGCACTTAGACGCATTGCACCTTTCATGTAATCGGTAAAAACAAAGAACGTCGAACAGAAACCCCTAAGGCCTCCATGGACAACGATACCATTCGTGATAGCTGCCATTGCATGTTCACGCACGCCAAAATGAATGTTTTGGCCGATCGGATTCAGGGCACTGAAAAAACCTTTTCCTTTGAGTTCCGTTTTTGTCGACGGTGCAAGGTCCGCACTGCCGCCGAACAGATTCGGAAGCTTGCCTGCCAGATAGTTCAGTACTTTACCGCTGGTGGCGCGGGTTGCACTCTTGCCTGAAAAATTCCAGTATCCGGGATCATTTTCCAAATCAGGAATTTCCTGATCAAAGCTCCTGCGCAGATCTTCCGCCTTCTCAGGATTCGCCTGTTTCCAGATATCAAACAAATTATTCCACGCATCCTCTTTGTCAGCCAGTTCCTGCTTTTTGACCTCCATGTAGTTTGAAACTACTTTGGGAACATCAAATGCACCCAACTCCTCCGGCCAGCAGTAACATGCTTTTGTCTTTTCAATATTGTCCCTGCCCAGCGGGGATCCGTGGGAAGCTTCACTTCCTTCAAGCGGGGATCCGTATGCAATTTTTGTATGAATTGCAATAAGGGACGGCTTATCGGTCACAGCCTTTGCCGCTTCGATAGCCTTACATATAGCCTTTGTGTCATTTCCGTCGGCAATATCCTGTACATGAAACCCATATGCTTCGTGGCGCATCCGGACATTTTCACAGAATGATACGTCTGTATCCCCCTCGATGGAAATCTCATTGTCATCATACAGAACAATCAGCTTACCGAGTTTTAAGGTACCCGCAAGGGAGGCGGCCTCACTCGTAATACCCTCCATCATGCAGCCGTCACCGCATAACACATATACATAATGGTCTATAATCTTATGGTCACCGGTGTTGTATTTCGCTGCAAGATGCGCCTCAGCCATCGCCATACCGACAGCATTTGCATAACCCTGTCCCAGTGGACCTGTTGTAGTTTCAACACCTCTTGTGTGTCTGTATTCCGGATGACCAGGTGTCTTGCTGCCCCATTGCCTGAATTGCTGCAGATCTTCCGTAGTCAGGCCGTAACCAAACAAATGCAGCAGTGAATACAGAAGCATCGAGCCATGTCCGGCGCTCAGAACAAAACGGTCTCTGTTAATCCACTCAGGATCTGCCGGATTATGATTCATATGATTAGCCCATAACTCAAACGCCATGGGAGCTGATCCCATCGGAAGACCCGGGTGCCCGGAGTTGGCTTTCTGCACGCCCTCCATGGATAATACGCGTACCGTATTTATGGCAAGTTGTTCTGTTTCTCTGATATTCATACAAACAAATCCTTTCTTGACGCGGAAGTAAGGCCTCACAAAATGTGGTCTCAGCCCTCTGCCGGCGCAGGTCCGAAAACCTGATGGATCCGTTTTCATAAAAAGAATTTACGAAAGTCGGACCCTGTTCCCTTTAATGCACTAACAGTGTACCAAAATTAGCCGGCAATTTTATGAATTCCTGTTATAAACTGAAATTTTTATTGTATTTCCATAATTCCGACCGGGTTATTTGACAATGTCAAAAAAAAGTTTTGCAATATCGGGATCAAATTGCGTTCCTGAATGTTTTCTTATTTCTCCTATTGCCTCATTTTTTGATATTGCTGCCCGATAAGCCCGGTCATTTGTCATTGCATCGTAAGCATCCGCTATAGCCAGTATACGTGACAGCAGCGGTATATTATTGCCTTCCAACCCCTGCGGGTATCCCTTGCCATCCCATCTTTCGTGATGATAAAGTATGTACTTTGCAATTGGCATTAATTCTGAAGATGCTTGTGCAATCCTGAAACCCACTTCAGGATGCTTCCGCATTTCACTCCATTCTTCATTGCTGAGTTTTTCACGCTTAGCTAAAATACTGGCGGGAATACTCATTTTGCCTATATCATGCAGCGTAGACAGCAGTTCAAGTTCATTTAGCTGATCCTCGGAAAGAGACATGGCAAGCCCTATTGACCGCGATAATTCTATTAACCGCTCAGCGTGTTCTTCTGTCTCATGGCTCTTTTCAAACATAATTACTTTTATTGATGAAATAATTGAGCTATGGGCACTTCTGCTGTCCAGTAACTTCTGTCTGGCCATCGATTCATCTGCTGCAATCAAAACGTCATCCATTGATTCCATTGTTGTTGTCTTTGTTGCATGACCCAATGAAATACTGGGATAAATCTCTTTGCCTTCCAACGCAAATTCCCTGCAGGAATCATATATACGTTTGCATACAAGCTGCGCGGATGCACTGTCTGTATGAGGAAGAAGAATTACAAATTCATCGCCTCCGATTCGTGCAATAATATCTTCCTCCCTGCCGCAGCTTTGCAGAATACCCGATATATCGATAAGAACCGAATCCCCCCTGGCATGTCCGAAACCGTCGTTTATCAGTTTCAATCCATTAATATCCCCTAAAATAACGGATAGCGGAAGCTGCCTTTGTGTATCGAGACGATTTTTTTCCTCTTCAAAAAAAGCTCTGTTATATAGCCCTGTTAAATAATCATGGTAACTTAGATAAGAAATTCTTTCGTTTTGAAAGGCCAGGTCCCGATTGGCTGCAATCAGCTCAGCTGCTCTTTTTTCTTTCTCAATGTTTTGATATACAAGTTCTGCCTCTGCTTCTTTGCGTATTGATATATCCTCAACTATACCCATAACATATGCGAACTTTCCTGAAAGTTTAAAAATTGCTGAAACCGTTAAATTGGCCCAAAGAACATTACCAGCCTTTTTTATGTATCGTTTTTCCGTTGAATATGTATTGGTATCACCATTTATAAGTTTATCAAAATTATTCGCACTTGTTGCCATATCATCAGCATACGTAATTTCCTTGAATGACATTCCAAGCAATTCATCCTGGGAATATCCGAGAATACTGCAGTATTTTTTATTTACCCTTGCAAATTTACCATCCTGTGAAACATGTATTATCCCGACAGCTGCCTGTTCAAAGGTCGCTCTGAAGCGCTCCTCACTTTCTGCAACGGATTGCTGGGACATCCTCAGAATATCGTGTTCCTTTGATTCCTTTAATGCTCTTTCTATTGAAAATACCAGCCGACCTAATTTGTCTTTCGAAACATAATCTGTAGCACCCTTTTTAAGAAGCTCCACAACAGCTTCCTCCCCGATAAAACCCGTCACACATATATAGGGAGTGGCAGGGCAAATAAGGTTTGCATGTTGTAATGCAGCAAAACCATCAAATCCGGGCAACTTGAAGTCAGCAAGAATTACATCATAATTCTTCGAGGATATAGCAAAAACGAATTCTTCTTCCGTCATCACTTTATCCATTTGTATTTTTGCACCAAAATTCTCGCAAAGATGTTCATAAATGAGTTCTGAATCCATAAGGGAATCTTCCAGGGAGAGAATTTTCAGAAGATCCTTTTTTTCATGATTACGCCTCATAATTTCATCCTTTTCCCGCTGGAAGCTCGTTTATAATTGCCCAGAATATTCCGATTTCCTTAACTACTTCGGCAAAAGATACAAAGTCAACCGGTTTGACAACATAGGCATTTACGCCAAGGTCATACCCTTTAATCAGATCTTTCTCTTCACGCGAAGATGTCAGCATAATAACAGGTATTTTTTTGAATTTGACGTCCTTTTTAACTATGTCAAGAAATTCCAGACCGTCCATTCTCGGCATTTTCAAATCAAGTAAAATCATTCCGGGATTACCTGATGTCCTTTCCCTGTACTTTCCTTCACATCTCAAATATTCCAGTGCTTCTACACCGTCATTTGTCACAGCAATCGGATTTATTATGTTATTGTCTTTGAGTACTTCGATTGTAAGTTCAACATCCAAAGGGCTGTCATCAACATATAAAATTGTCCTTAGATCCATACTATTCACCTTCCTTTCTTTTGCACAGGGAAAAATAGAAGGATGCACCTTCTCCAACCTTTCCGTTTGCCCAGGTTTGACCTCCGTGTCTTTCAATAATTCTTTTAACTGTTGCCAAACCAATTCCCGTCCCTTCATAATCGTCACGCGAATGCAGTCGTTGAAATACCGCAAATAGTTTCGGCGCATAGTTCATATCGAAACCTGCTCCATTATCCACTATATGATAAATTATACTGTCTTCTTTTTCCTCGGCTCCTATAGATATTTTAGCATAATCCTTATTACGGGTAAATTTGACAGCATTTTCAATTAGGTTGCTCCACACTGATTTTATCATCTCAAGATCAGCAAACACAAAAGGCATAGGATCAACATTGAATTCTATTCTGTGTTCAGTGTCCTGCTCCTGTGTTGGATGAATCAACGCACTTACAATTTCATTCATACTGATATATGTCTTATTCATCTCGATTCTGCCCGTTCTTGAAAATTGAAGCAGACCCTCAATTAATTCTCCCATATTACTGGCAGAAAGAGAAATATTATCAATGTAATGACGTCCTTCTTCCGGAAACAAATCCCTGTATTTCTTTACTAAAAGAGAAACATAACCTGTTATATGCCTTAAGGGTGCTTTAAGGTCATGCGAGATAGAATATGAAAGTGCTTCCAATTCCTTGTTTGCAGCTTCAAGTTGTGCAGTTCTCTCAATGACCCGATACTCCAATTGGTTGTTTAGATTAACAATTTTCTCTTTTTGAAACGCAAGATCCTGATAAGCAATATTCAACTCAGCCGCGCGTTTCTCTTTTTCTTTATTCTGGAAAACGAGCTCCTTATTGGCAATAAGCAGCTCGGCCGCCCGTTTCTCTTTCTCTTCATTTTGGAAGGCAAGTTCCTTGTTCGCTATAAGTAACTCAGCAGCTCGGTCTGCCTTCTCCCCGCTTTGAAAGGTCAGCTCTTTATCGGCAATAATTAATTCAGCTGCCCGGTCTGCTTTCTCCCCGCTTTGGAAGGTTAGTTCCCTGTTGGCAATAAGTAATTCTGCTGCGCGTTTCTCTTTCTCTTTGTTTGCTATTAACAGCTCCGTTGCCCGCTTCTCCTTTTCAGTATTCTGAAACGCTAATTCCTTATTGGCGATGAGCAGCTCGGCCGCACGTTTTTCTTTTTCATAATTTTGATAGGCGAGTTCCTTATTAGCTATGAGTAATTCAGCAGCACGGTCTGCCTTCTCCCCGCTTTGAAAGGTCAGTTCCTTGTCAGCAATGATTAGTTCTGCAGCACGGTCAGCTTTTTCAGCACTCTGAAAGGTAAGCTCCTTGTCGGCAATCAGCAACTCGGCTGCCCGGTCTGCTTTCTCCCCGCTTTGAAAAACAAGCTCTCGATTAGAAACAGATAATTCCTCTGTCCTTTGTTTGACTAAAATCTCAAGATTATTCTTCAAATACTTCAATTCATCTTCGGCTTTACGGCTTGCTGTTATATCGCGTGCAGATGCGAATGCCCCCAGTACGTTGCCTTTATCATCCTTAAATACGGCTGCATTATATACAAATGTAGTGATTTTCCCGTTAATATGTTTCAGATCAAGTTCATATTCATATACTTTAGTACCCAAAAAAACATTTCTGCAAAAGATCCTTGCCTTTTCCGGCTCGGAAAAATAGGCTGAAAAATCAGTGCCAATGAGCTCTTCTTTTGAACGGCCTGCTGCATGTTCAGTCGCCCTGTTTACATCTGTGATTATTCCGTCCTGATTTATGGTAATAAAGGGATCCAGGCTTGTTTCAATCAGGATATGATAATAATTCTCTGCCTTACCAATAACAACATTTTTCATAGAGCACATCCAATCAAAGTCTTATTGTGTTGCTGATTTCAACTTCCTGGCATTTTTCATTGGTTGCTCAATTCTATATTCTTTGGCGGGTGAAATTTATATTTAGGAGCTGGTATTAATGATCCATTTGAATTATTATATTATAGTTTTAAGCATTATTAAAGCAGATATATATTGATTAGCGCTGATCAATTAAGAAGTATTTTGTAAATTTGGCGGACTTCATCCCCGGAACATGCTAATTAAGCAACAGCAGCACCATTACGATTCATATTACATTTAACATATATCAAATCAACGCACCAATTTTGCGGTATAATATCAATAGATCTTGATGATTCAAATTCGTATTTTTAACACATAAAAACAAATCAATAGGAACATGGATGCATAGACTGTCTGATTCTATTTGGACGCTTTGATCAGACAAGAGCAAGCAGCGTAACCGGCCGGATATTTGACCGGTTTTTGTGTTTATATTAGGTGTGTCAGCAGCAAAGGCTATATTTTCTCGCGCAGCATCCGCATTCAATATTCTCGGATAAAAGTAAAAATGACATTATCAATGTCGAAGGGTGTAATTTCCTCCCCCTGGTATTATTCATATGATGCTTTAAAACACGTATATTTTAGTTTTCAACGTGAGACTGACTATATAAAGTCAAGTCTTAAATAAGAAAAAAGTAGCGTAAACGCTAG